>NZ_JAJATX010000032.1 GCF_020866965.1 Microvirga roseola | reverse complement strand
TGCTTCAGTGGCCTTCTACCTCAATCAACGACTCCTGAGCCTAGCGTGGGCAGAGCCCGCCGGCGAACCTCTTGACTCCATTATATTAGAATACCAATCTAGTTTAATGGAGTCACCCGACATTAACGCCCACCTCGCCGAGCGCCTCCGCTTCCTGCGCGGAGATCGCGGCCTGACCCTCGACGGCTTGGCCGAGCGTACAGGCGTCAGCCGCTCGATGATCTCGCTGATCGAGCGCGGCGAGAGCAGCCCCACGGCCGCCGTTCTCGACAAGCTCGCGGCAGGGCTCGGCGTGACCCTCGCCTCCCTCTTCGCCGAACGGGAGAGCCCCGCCGCCTCGCCCCACGCGCGGCGGGCCGACCAGCGCATCTGGCGCGATCCCGACACCGGCTATCTGCGCCGCAACCTGTCCGCCCCCGGCTTCCCCTCCCCCATTGAGCTGGTCGAGGTGATCCTCCCGGCCGGGGCGCGGGTGGCCTATGACACGGGCCCCCGCCTCCTGGATGTCGGGCAGCAGGTCTGGATGATCGAGGGCGAGATCGAGCTGGGTGTCGGCGACGACATCTATCGCCTGGCGACAGGCGACTGTCTCTCCATGCGGATAGATCTGCCGGTCCTCTTCCACAATCCCGCCGAAAAACCCGCCCGCTACCTGGTGGCGCTCGCCACCTTGAGGAACTCTCCATGACGAACGATGTCATCATTCGCGCCCTCGCCCCGCAGGAGGCTCTGGACCGGGTCCGCGACCTCTCCGCGGTCCTGATCGACTGCGTCGAGGGCGGCGCCTCGGTGAGCTTCATGCTGCCCCTGACCCAGGAGCGGGCGGACGCCTTCTGGCAAGGGGTCGCTGAGGGTGTCATCGCAGGCGACCGCATCCTGCTCGTCGCCGAGGATCCGTCCGACGGGCGGATCGTGGGCACCGTACAGGTCGTGCTCAAGCAGCCGGAGAACCAGCCTCACCGGGCCGATATCTCCAAGATGCTGGTTCATCGCCGGGCGAGGAAGCGCGGCGTCGGAGCGGCCCTGATGTGCGGGGCCGAAGAAGCGGCGCGAACGGCAGGCAAGACCGTGCTCGTCCTCGACACCGTCACAGGGGGTGATGCGGAGCGCCTCTATGAGCGCGTCGGCTGGAGCCGGGTCGGCGTGATCCCGAACTATGCGCTCTGGCCCCAGGGAGGCTTGTGCGACACGACCGTCTTCCACAAGCAGATTGCCCCGGACTGAGCGGGTTTTAGGCCCGCGCCGCCTCGATAGCCTCCGGGATCAGCGCCTCGATGGCTTCGATGCGCTCCTGCGGAGCCGGATGGGTCGACAGAAGCGCCGGGGCGCCCCCTCCCCGCTGTTCCATGCGCCGCCAGAGCTCCGCCGCCTCGCGGGGATCGTAGCCGGCCTTGGCCATTGTGAAGAGGCCGAGCCGGTCGGCCTCGAGTTCCTGGGAGCGGCCGTAGGGACGCACGAGACCGAACTCGACGCCGACCCCGAGCAGGGCCGCGATCTCGCGGGCGAAGGCCACATCGTTGATCTGCAGCAGGAAACCGATGAGGCGCAGGCCCCATTGCCTCAAGGTCTCGGCCGAAACCCGTTCCCGCGAGTGCTCCGCCTGGAGATGCCCGATCTCGTGGCCGATCACGGCGGCAAGTTCTCCCTCGCTCTGGGCGGTTCGGATCATGCCTTCGAGCACGCCGATCTTGCGGCCCGGCAGCACGAAGGCATTGGCCTCGGGCTGAGCGAAGACGACCGTCTCCCAAGCGGCCGGGTTCTCACCTGCCGCAACGAGGAGCCGCTGTGCGATGGCCGCCACTCTCCGCTGCGCCTCGGCGTTGCGGGATATGGGCATCTGCTGCCGCAGCCTGGACCAGGTTTCGAGCCCAAGCTGCTCCACGGTCTCGTCCGAGACGAGGAAAGGCGCGATCCGCTCGCAGCCGGCGAGAGCGGGCGCGACGCCCGCGCAGACCATCAGGCCCAGGGCCCTGCGTCGCGTGAACCCGCCTGACGCGGAGGATGTTCGGTCGGAGAAACAGGAGATGCACATCATTCTGACAACTCGTGAGAACCGGAGCGGTTGCCGGCCGCACCAGGAGAGCACGGCCCAGAGAGCTATCTGGCAAGATTTGGGGAAAGCGCAATTCCCCTCTCCTCCAGCAGGTCGCGGAAGGCATCGGACTTCAGATAGGCCAGTTCCGCCGGACGGCTCTCCACGGCCGGATCGAGCCCGCGCAATTCATCGTCCACGTAGCCGGGATGGCACATGACGACGGGGCTAGGCCCCAACTCGGAGAAGGCCTCCTCGAAGACGCGGGATGCGGGAACGGAGAGATCGAGGGGCGCGAAGCCGGAGAAGCCGTCATTCGTCCTGAACCCGGCGACATGGGCATCCCGGGAGAAGCCCCGAGTCAGGGACATTACGATTACGGCCTTGTTGCGCCCGATGGGGCGGCGCAGGACGGCTCCCACTCTCTCGAAGGGATCGCGCAGCCAGACCCGCCCGGCATAGCCCTTTCCTTTCAGCACCTGGATCAGCGCCCGCCGGATGCCCGGCAGCGCATGCACGTGCTGGTGCCCGTCGATGAAATCGGGAAGATCGCCATGGACATCCAGAAAGGCCTCGACCTGACGGGCGATTTCTTCATGGATCTCATCGACAGGCAAGCGGCCCCTCAGGGCCCTGGCCAGCAACGGCTTGAGAGGTGGAAACACCCCCGATGGGGCCAGATGCGGCATGGCCCTCAGAGGAGCGCCGGTCGTGAGATTGAGGTGCAGCCCGATGCCGATACGTCCCTTCAAAGCCTGGAGCTCGGGAGCCGCCCGCCGCCAGCCGGGCATGTTGGTCATGGCTCCCGTCGCAGAGAGGCGGCCCATTTCGGCCAGTTCCACGATCCCCCGGCTCACGCCGTCGCAGAGGCCGAAATCGTCGGCGCAGAGAACGACGGGTCGGGGCAGGCGCATCGCAATCTCCAAGCTCGGCTTTCCATCGACCATAAGGCCATTCCACGAAGGGGAAAGCCGGTTTCCGGCAGATCACACGGCAATAGAATAGCAACCCATCCGGAGCAATCTGAGATGAAAAAGCAGCAGGGCCCTTGAGCGAAGCGGCAAACTCGGCTCTTGATGCACCCAATCATCGAAGGGTCCGTCCGTGGCGTCTCCGAAACTGAGCGTTATCATCCCCGTGCACAATGAGAGCGCCAACATCGCGCCCTTGTGCGAGCGCCTGCTGCCGGTCCTGAACCGGATCACCTCGAACTGGGAGGTGGTCTTCGTCGATGATGGTAGCCGTGACGACACCCTGGCCCTGATCAAGGAAGTCAGCCAGAAAGAGCCCCGGATCGGGGCGGTCTCGTTCAGCCGCAATTTCGGCAAGGAGATCGCGATTGCGGCAGGCATCGACCATGCCCGGGGCGATGCGGTGGTCATCATGGATGCGGACCTGCAGCATCCGCCCGAGATGATCGAGACCTTCGTGGAGCGCTGGCGGGAAGGCTACATGATGGTCTACGGCCAGCGGACCGACCGCTCGGACGAGACCCGGATCAAGCGCGGCTTCGCCCAGCTCTTCTACCGCCTGTTCTCTCAGTTCGGCGAAATCGAGCTGCCTGCAGGCGCGGGCGATTTCCGGCTCATCGACCGGAAAGGTGTCGAGGCCCTGCGGACGCTGGGTGAGCGGGCCCGTTTCTCGAAAGGCCTCTATGCCTGGATCGGCTTCAAGGGTACCGGCGTGCCTTTCGTGGTGGAGGAGCGCAAGTTCGGGGCCTCCAAATGGAGCTTCCGCAAGCTGTTCCGCTTCGCCTTCGACGGCATCGCCGCCTTCTCGACTGCGCCGCTGCGTATCTGGACCTATCTCGGCTTCATCATCTCGTTCCTGGCGATTGCGACCGCCATATTCTTCATGATCCGAACCCTGCTGTTCGGGACCGACCTGCCGGGCTTCCCGAGCCTCATCGTGTCCGTCATGTTCTTCTCCGGCATCCAGCTCATGTCGCTCGGTATCGTCGGCGAATATGTGGGCCGAATCTTCGCCGAGGTGAAGCGGCGTCCGCTCTACGTGGTGGCCGAGCGGATCGGAGGCGCAGCAGAAGTGAGCAGCAGCCTTGTGCCGGAGACGCCCCAGTTGCGCCGGGCCTGAGCCATGTTCAAAAAGATCCTCTCCGTCGGGGGCTGGACCCTCGTCTCACGGCTGACCGGCTTCATCCGCGACGTGGTGATTGCGGCGGTAATGGGCGTCGGCCCCGTGGCGGACGCCTTCGTCGTCGCCTCCCGCATCCCCAACCATTTCCGCGCCATCTTCAGCGAGGGAGCCTTCAACAGCGCCTTCCTGCCCACCTATGCGGGCGTGCTGGAAAAAGACGGCGCTGCGCCGGCGCGCTCGTTCGCCAGCCGTATCACGACCCTGATGCTGATCGTGCAGGTCGCCCTGCTCGCCATTGCGCTCGTCGCCATGCCGGTCGTGGTGAACCTGCTCGCCCCCGGCTTTTCGGATGATCCCGCCAAGTTCGACCTTGCGGTGACGCTCACGCGCATCACCTTCCCCTATCTCCTCTTCATCACCCTGGTGACGATCCTCTCCGGGATCCTCAACGCCCATGAGCGCTTCGCAGCGGCGGCGGCGGCACCGGTCCTCCTCAACATCTCCATCGTGGCGGCTCTTGGGCTCACCTTCCTCTTCCCCAATGCGGGATACGCCGCTGCCTGGGGCGTGGCGGCAGCGGGCGTCCTCGAACTCCTGCTGGTCTGGATTTCAGCGAAACGGCTCGGCGTCGCGCCGGGGCTCAAAGCACCGCATTTCGACGGAGCGATGAAGCGCTTCTTCAAGGTCCTGGGACCGGCAGTCGTCGGCTCGGCGGGCGTTCAGCTCGCGCTTTTTGCCGACACGATCATCGCCTCACTGCTGCCGACCGGCGCAGTCGCCTCGCTCTACTATGCCGAGCGCATTTACCAGTTGCCCCTCGGCGTCATCGGCATCGCAGCGGGCACGGTGTTGCTGCCCGAGATGAGCCGCCGGATTGCGGCTGGCGACGTCGTTGGCGCGCACGGGGCGCAGAACCGGGCCGTCGGCCTGACGCTCGCGCTCGCTGCACCCTTCGTTGTCGCCTTCCTCACCTTGCCCGACCTCATCATGTCGGCCCTGTTCCAGCGCGGAGCCTTCGATGCCGAAGCCGCCGCGCGTTCGGGCGCGGTTCTGGCAGCCTATGCCATCGGCCTTCCCGCCGCCGTCCTGATCCGCTCGGCGGTCGCGAGCTTCTATGCACGCTCGGATACGGCGACGCCCCTGATAGCCTCCCTGTCGGCGGTTGCGGTCAACGTCGCTCTGAAGATCCTGCTCATGGGGCCCTACGGGGTCGTTGGCCTCGCGCTCGCGACCGCCATCGGCATCTGGGTGAACCTGGGCCTCCTCGTGCTCCTTGCCATGAGGCGGGACTGGATGGCTCCCGGCGGCGCACTCGGTCGCACCGCAACGGCAGTCGCCTGCGCCAGTCTCCTACTTTCGGCCTTCGCCCTTTTCGCGCCCGTGCCGCTGGAGGAATGGACCAATCTCCTCCCCGCCTGGCGCAGCGAAAGCCTCCTTGCGATCCTCGGGGCCACCGGCGCACTGATCTATGGCGGCGCGCTGCTCGCCGGGCTTAAAGCCCTCGGGGTCAGGCTGTCACGGCGCTGATGGGCTCCAGCGTGAACAGGTCCCGTTCGGCGGCGATGCCGCGGAGCCGGTGACGGCCGAGTGGGCGGACCGGGAGCGGGCTCGCGGCCGCAACGTAATCCGACATGACGACCTCGCATTCGAGGTTCCGGCAGAGCGCCTCCATGCGGCTCGCCTCGTTGACCGCCGGGCCGATCACCGTGAAGTCGAGCCGGCCTGCGGCCCCGATATTGCCGTAGAACACGTCGCCGCAATGGAGGGCGATGTCGAGGTTGAGAGGCGGCTCCCCAGCATATTGGCCATTGACCGCTCGATTGCGGATAATGGCATCCTGGGCTGCCAGCACCGCAGCCGCGCAGGCGGCGTCCTGCGGCCGTTCCTCCGTGATCGGAAAGGCGGCGAGAACGCCGTCGCCCATGAATTTCAGCACCTCGCCGCCATGCGCCGCCACAGGCTCCGCCATGGCCTCGAGATGCCGATCGAGGCGGGCGAGGAGCGAAGTGCCGGCAGTGTCCGCCAGTTCCGTGAAGCCGCGAAGGTCGGCGAAGAGCAGGGCTGCGGTGAGCATCGTTCCGGAGCCGCGCCGGATCTCCCCGCTGAGCACCCGGCGTCCCGCCGAGAAGCCGACATAGGTGTCGAGCATGGCGACCGTGAGATCGAAGAGGGTCATCCGATAGGCGGCAAGCCCCAGAAGGGGCAGGAGCGCATCGACCCGGCGGATTTCCTCGGGACTGAATCCTTCAGGGCGGCTGGAGGAGAAGGAGAAGCCAATACCACGCAGGTCCGGGGCGCTCGCATTTTCGAAGCTGAAAAGGCGCGCCAGGTAATCCGTTCCCCCTTCCCGCCTCACGTCCTCGAACACGCTGAACCGGCCCGCATCGGGGCTGTCGACCCGCCAATAGCAGCTGGTCTGCTCGGTGCGCATCATATGGGCGAAGGGGCTCAGCTCGAAGGCGCTTGCATTGCGCTCATGGGAGACGCCCTCGACCGTCAGGCCGGCCGAGCGGGTCCAGACATGGGTATAGACGCGGATCGTCGGGTTGACGGTCGGCAGGGCGATATAGGCCCGTACCAGAGGCACGCCTTCCGCAATGAGCCCCTCGACGAAGCCGGAGAGAAGCGTTCCCATCTCGGACCCGCGCAGGCCCTGTTCGATAATCCACTCTTCGAGGTTTGCCATGGCGATGTCCTGCCGTTCCCACCGGAACGCCTCTACGCCACAAGATTGAACGAATTGTGCTTCAACGGCTTGCGTGACGCGCAGCCCCGCCCGTCCCTGCAATCTCCGTCAGGAGTTTTCGTCGGGCAGCGATCGCGAAGGGCCGGGTCTCGTCGGCGGTCTCAACGAAGGAGCCCGGGCCACCAATGACGCTCTGGCCGTAATAGTCTTCCAGCGGCATACCGCCCGGACCGCCAGGCCGACCGCTCCCGGGGCGGCGGATGGCGAGGGCATTGATGATGAAGCCCTTACCCAACGCATCGGTCCGCGCCTCCTCCAGAGACCTGCCCCCTCTGTTGGGCCCGTCACCCGAGACGTCGATGACCTTGCGCGTACCCTCATAGGCATTGGTTTCGACAAGGCGCACGGAAAAATCGATGGCGTTGGAAATCGAGTTATAGCCGGTAGCCCCGCGCGGCGCGCTCATGAGCTTGTCGGCGAAGTTCCTGGCGCTCGCCTCGTCGCGGATCACATGCCAATCGACCACGAGCACCTGCGAACTCGGCCCGCCCCATTCCATGAAGGCGACCGCGATGGCCCCGACAGGCCCGTTCCGGATACTGGAGAGCACCTCTTCGCTCATCAGGGCGTCGGCCCAGCCCTTACGCTGGAGGCGCAGTTCCTCATTGTCGATGGAGCCCGAGCCGTCGGAGGCGAAGACGAGTTCGAGATCGACGGATTCCGCCTTGGCCGGCACCGCCATGAGGCCGAGGATCAGGAGACTTTTCAGGAAGGATCGCATGAGGTGCTCCAGCGAAGGTCCGGCAATGGACGCATTGCGGAAGCCATCTAGTGCAGGCAAGGACCGGGTCACCCGGCCGGCAATCACACAATCGAGACCTGCAGTCTCTCGAAAAGGAGACCGGCCGCAGCAGGGCGGCGGCCGGTCGGGATTGAGGTTGTTCCGGCTCAGCGGGCCTTCAGAAGCTCCGCGACGTCGAGCAGGATGAACTCGTTGTCGTCAGCCTTGTTGGGCTCGCGGCTGGACGAGAACGGCAGGTTGTTGTCGTTGCCGACGATGATGTGCCGGTCGTCGACCATGTCCACGTTCTCGATGGTGAAGAACGGGAAGGTCAGCACATTGCCGTTGAGGGGCTTTCGCGCCTTCTTGTTCGGGTCGGCGATCTGCATGAGGTCGACATGGCCGATCTTCCGAGCCTGGCCGTTCGCATTGGCGTCCGACAGCTCAACCTTCACGATGCGCTTGAACTTCGCGAGGTCATGGAAGCAGTCGGGCCGCTTCTCACCCTGCGGGCAGGCCTTGTCGGCGGTGCCCTCGCCGTTATCGCGCTCGATGATCAGGCCCGTCGTGCCGTCGATCATGTTGAAGTCGCCGATAGCGAGACCGTTCTGGTCGAGGACGTACTTCCAATGACGGCCAGTCCATTTCTCGTTCGCCACATCGAACTCGAGGATACGGAGATACTCGCGGCCGTCGATATTCTCCCACTGCTTGTTCCCGGCATCCCAGACCGGGCCTTCGAGGAGCGCATAGAGGAACTTGCCGTCCTTAGAGGCCGCCATGCCCTCATAGCCCTTCGACCGGCGCACGGTGAAGTCGACGTTGGCCGTGGGCGTCGCAGGCGTCGTGATTGCGTAGTGGTCGGGCGAGCGCGCCGGCTTGCCGTCGACCATCGTCTCGTAAACGGCCTCGATCCTGCCCGAGCGGTCGGCCTTGATCAGAAAGGGGCCGAACTCGTCAGCGATCCAGATCTTGTCCCCGATGGGCTGGAAGCTTTCGATGTCGAAGTCGGAACCGGTGAGATAGCGCTTCTCGGTGCCCTCATTCGCGATCCGGAACGGGACCTTCTTGTCCGGATCGTGCAGGAAGACGGTCGCGAGGCGCTTGGCCGACCCGTCATTCCAGTCGATCCTGTAGTGGTTGAGATACAGCATCGAGTCGGGCGAGTTCGCCTTGGAGCCGAAGCCGTTATCGGTCAGGACCCAGAATGTCCCGTCGCCGACCGACTTGATGCCCGAATGCCCCTGGAGAGGCTGGCCATTGAACGGAACCTTCACGCCGGTCGGCCGGCCGCCGGACAGGCCTTCGACGGTGCCGAGTGCCTCGACGCGCTTGCCGGTGGTGAACTTGCCCGAAACCTTGAGATCGGCGGGAGCATCCGACGGAGCCTCGACGAAGCTCTGGGCCGGGATAACGACATGGCCGGCGAGCGTCGCCGGGAATTGCTGCTGCGCCAGGGCGCTGGTGCCGAGCAGCAGGGTCAGCGGCAGGGCCGCGAAAGTACGGACAGACATCTTTCACCTCGTTGGCTTTTTCAAGCGAGGTGTCTCTAGAAGAAGCCCGATGTCTGTCCGTTGACGTCTCGACGACAGTCGGATGACGCTGGGGAAATCTCCCCAGCTGTCTCCTTACGCAGCCTGGCTCACGCCCTTGCCGTGGGCGAAGGCCCAGTAGAGCTCACGGGCGCGGCTGTAGAACGGCCCGGGCTGGAGGTCGCGACTGTCGATGCGCAGCACCGGCATGACCTTGGAATAGTTGCCCGAGATGAAGATCTCGTCGGCCGCGGCGAAATCCTCATAGCGTAGGGTGCCCTCGACCACCTGGACGCCGTCATCCCGCAGGAGCTGGATCACGCGCTGGCGGGTGATGCCGTTGAGGAACGTGCCATTGGGGTAGGGCGTATAGACCACCCCATCCTTCGCCATGAACACGTTGGAGGTGCCGGTCTCGGCCACGTTACCCAGCGCGTCGCAGACGAGGGCGTTGTCGAAGCCCTTCTCCTTCGCCTCGCGGATCACGCGGGCGTTGTTGGGATAGAGCGCACCCGCCTTCGAGTCGGTCGGCATGGATTCGAGCGTCGGGCGGCGGAAGCTCGACTTCATAACAGAGAGCCCGCCCGGCACCGGCATCGGCGCTTCGAAGAGCGAAAGGCAGAACTGGGTCGATTCCGGGTCCGGCGCAATAGTGGCGAGGCCCTCGGCCTCGCCCCAGTACATGGGCTTCACGTAGAGCGCCGTGCCTGGCGCAAACTTCTTCACGCCCTCGCGGACGAGCTCATGGATGACCTTCGGGTCCATGGTGGGCTTGAGGCCGATGGTGAGGGCCGAGCGGTTCACACGCTCGCAGTGCCGGTCCATATCGGGCATGACGCCCTCGAAGACCCGCGCCCCGTCGAAGACCGAGGAGCCGAGCCAGGAAACGTGCGACCGGGGCCCGATCAGGGGCGGATTGCCCTCATGCCATGCGCCGTTGAACCAGTTCCAGGTCTGCGAATACCAAGCCACGTTCGTTGTCCTTATCGGTCAGAATGCCTGTCCCATCGAACCGCCTGCGACCGGCCCCGTCAATCGTTCAGCCGCTAGCCGGGACATAAAGTCTTGTGATGGGTCGCATGAGAGGAGCTGATCGGTTGCCTCTGGGGAAGTCCGGTGCGAAGCTTGCCTTCATGTCGTCTTCTGCCGCCCTCCCCGCCCAAGCCAAAGCCGTCGTCTTCGACGCCTATGGAACCCTGTTCGATGTCCATTCGGCCGTCGCCCGCCATATGGGAGCGGTCGGGCCGGAGGCTGCGAGGTTCTCCGAGGTCTGGCGCACGAAGCAACTCGAATATTCCTGGGTCCTGTCGCTCGCAGGGCGCTATGAGCCCTTCTGGTCCTTGACCGAGCAGGCCCTCGACTATGCCTTCGCGCGCTTTCCGGACGTCGACCGCTCCGTCAGGCCGCTTCTTCTGGAGGCCTACCGCACACTAGACGCCTACCCCGAGGTTCTGGGGACCCTGAACGCACTGCGGTCGCGGGGCCTGAAAACCGGCATCCTCTCGAACGGCGATCCCGGCATGCTCACCGCCGCCGTGGAATCGGCAGGCCTTGCAGGCAGCCTCGATGCGGTCCTCTCGGTCGATGCGGCAGGCATCTTCAAGACGAGCCCGCGCACCTACAAGCTTGCCCTGACATCCCTTTCGCTCGAGGCGGACGAGATCGCCTTCGTCTCGTCCAACCGCTGGGACATCGCAGGCGCGACCGCCTTCGGCCTACATACGATCTGGGTGAACAGGCTGGGCCTGCCGGACGAGTATGCGGAGCTTGCGCCTCAAGCCGTGGTCACGTCGCTCGACAGGCTGGTGTGAGGCGTAGCCTCACCTCTCCCTGAGGGAGAGGTGATCCGGCGCTTCGCTGGACTGATCGCTCACAGCAAACCCGTCGTTCCAATTCCGCGAGGATAGTTTCCACTGCGCCATCAAGGTTGTCATAAATCTCCGCATTGACGAAGCGTATGACAAGGTAGCCGCAAGCCTCCAGGACGCGAACTCGCTCGACGTCTTGCCGGATTTCCCGGTCCGTTGAATGGGTTGCGCCATCCACTTCGATGACGAGCTTTGCATCGAGGCACACGAAATCGACGACATAACGGTCAATGGGATGCTGGCGCCGGAACTTCCAACGCGCCAGCTTGCGATTTCTCAGCGCCTGCCACAACAGAGCTTCGGCGCCTGTCTGCCGCTGGCGAAGCTGTTGCGCCCGCTGAATGAAACGCTGCATCCCTGCTTGCTATGTCCACTACTCCGCCAGAGCCGCCAGAATCCGGGCCCAGGAGCGGGTGCCCTTGTGGAAGCTCTGGAGGTCGTACTTCTCGTTCGGCGAGTGGATGCGGTCGTCATCGAGGCCGAAGCCGACAAAGAGGGTGTCGAGGCCGAGCGTGCGCTTGAAATCGCCGCCGACCGGGATCGAGCCGCCCATGCCGATAACGATGGGCTCCTGCTTCCACTCGTCGTGCAGCGCCGCCTTCGCAACCGTGAGGGCCGGAAAATCGTGCGGCAGGGCGAGCGCGCGGGAGCCCTTGTGCCTGATGAACTCCACCGAGCAGTCAGCGGGAATCCGCTCACGCACGAAAGCCTGGAAATTCTCCGAGATCCTGGCCGGGTCCTGATCGCCCACGAGGCGGAAGGAGACCTTGCAGCTCGCCTGTGAGGCGATCACCGTCTTGGTGCCCTCGCCCGTATAGCCGCCGATGATGCCGTTCACGTCGCAGGTCGGGCGGGACTGGATCTGCTCGATGAGCATGCGGCCCTTCTCGCCGGCGGAATGCTTGAGACCAACCTGGCCGAGGAACTCCTCCTCCGTCAGGTTCAGGCCCTTCCACTGATCGAGGACCTGCGTGGGCGTCTCAGGGACACCCTCGTAAAAGCCGGGGATCGTGATCCGGCCATTGTCGTCGTGGATGGCGGCGATGATCTTCGAGAGCACGTGGATCGGGTTGCGCGCCGCGCCGCCGAACGTGCCCGAATGCAGGTCGCGGTCGGCGCAGCGTACGATCACTTCCTCATAGACCATCCCGCGCAGGGACGAGGTGATCGCGGGCGTGTCCCGGTCCCACATGCCGGTGTCGCAGACGAGGGCCACGTCGGTCTTCAGCTCATCCTTGTTGGCCTGGATGAATTCTGGGAGGAACTTGGAGCCGTCCTCCTCCGCGCCCTCGACGAGGAAGGTGATGTCGATGGGAAGCGAGCCTGTCACCGCCTTCCAGGCGCGGCAGGCCTCGACGAAGGTCAGGACCTGACCCTTGTCGTCGGACGCGCCACGGGCGCTGATCGCCTTGCGGCCGTCCGGCAGGGTGACGATGCGCGGCTCGAAGGGCGGTGTCTCCCACAGCTCCAGCGGATCGACCGGCTGCACGTCGTAGTGACCGTAGAAAAGCACATGCGGCTTCGCCCCGCCCTTGGCATGGCCTACCACCGCCGGATGCCCGCCGGTCTCCCGCAGGGACGCCTCGACGCCGATGCCCTTGAGTTCGTCCACCAGCCACTGGCCCGCAATGCGGCAATGGTCCTTAAAGGCGGGATCGGTGGAGATCGAGGGAACCTTCAACCACTGGAACAGCCGCTCCAGGGAGGCGTCGAGGTCGGAATCGATTTTCGCGAGAACTTGGTCGAGCTTGGACATGGTGCGATAGCTGCCTGGTGAGAGAGGTTACTTCAAGAGGTATCCCTTTGAACCCGGCTGTTGCAAGACGGGTTTCAGGTTCCGGGCGAGCCGTCCAGAAGCTTTGTCATGTAGACTCGCTTGAATCCCTTCTCCTCGCCACGGTGGGTCTCGATGAAGCCCAGGCGCTCGTATAAGGCGACATTCTCGGTCATCGCCTCGTTGGTGTAGAGCCGCAGCCTACGCAGGCCACTCTCTCGAGTAACCTTCTCGGCGAAGGCGATCAGCTGGCGACCGTAGCCGCGCCCCTGCGCCTCCGGCCGCACGGCAACATTGTCGAGAAGCATCGTGTGATCCTCCGGCAGCAGGACGAGAACTCCCTGAACTTGGCCATTGTCGCAAAGGACATGGACCTGCCGCCGTGCGATCAGGGCGGCGTAATCATCGAGCATCGGCCCCGGTTCGCGCCCGATCAGCGGAACGTAGCGAACATAAGCGGCGTGAACGACCGCCTCGATCTGTGCAAGGTCCTCTAGATCTGCGAGGCGGATCTCCATAACGCCCCTCCCGGAACCTACCGCCTCAACAGCCCGCCCAAGGTCCCCCGCACGATGGCGC
Source organism: Microvirga roseola (assembly GCF_020866965.1). GTDB lineage: Bacteria > Pseudomonadota > Alphaproteobacteria > Rhizobiales > Beijerinckiaceae > Microvirga > Microvirga roseola. The sequence goes on along the minus strand of NZ_JAJATX010000032.1, from coordinate 31,148 downwards.
GGCCGAGGGAGCTGCCGCGACGGCCGCCGATGGACTTGCCGATTTCGGCGGCGAGGGTGCCCACCGTCTGGTTGACGACGGTGCGGGTAACCTCCCGGGTGACCCGCTGGCCGACCGTGAGGTTCCCCTTCCGCTGACCGCTCGTGCCGAAGATGTTGTTTAGTATGTCGAGAATGCCGCCTCCGCCCTCTGCCGCCTTGGCATCCGCCGTCGCCTGCTCGGCGCGCTTGGCGAGCATTTCGTAGGCCGATTCCACATCGACGGACTGGTCGTATTTCCCTCTCATGGGGCTCGAGACCACGATCTGCTGGCGCTCGGCCTGGTCGATGGGCCCGACCTGCGCCATGGGCGGCGCGACGAGGGTGCGCTCCACCATGGAAGGCGCGCCCTTGCCCTCCAGCATCGAGACCAGGGCCTCGCCGACGCCGAGTTCGGTGATCGCCTTCTCGGCGTCGAAGGCCGGGTTCTGGCGGAAGGTCTGCGCCGCCACACGCACCGCCTTCTGCTCGCGCGGGGTATAGGCCCGAAGGGCGTGCTGGACCCGGTTGCCGAGCTGCGCCAGCACGGTCTCCGGCACGTCGACCGGGTTCTGCGTGACGAAATAGACGCCGACTCCCTTGGAGCGGATGAGGCGTACCACCCGCTCCACGGTTTCGATCAGGGGCTTGGGCGCATCATTGAAGAGAAGGTGCGCCTCGTCGAAGAAGAAGATGAGCTTGGGCTGGTCCAGGTCGCCCACCTCCGGCAACTCCTCGAACAGCTCCGACATCATCCAGAGCAGGAAGGTGGCGTAGAGGCGCGGATTGTTCATCAGCTTGTCCGCCGCCAGGATGTTGACGATGCCGCGCCCGTCCCGGTCCGTGCGCATCAGGTCCTTGATGTCGAGCGCAGGCTCGCCGAGGAACTCCTCGCCCTTCTGGTTCTCCAGCACGAGAAGTTGGCGCTGGATCGTGCCGATCGAGGCCTTCGACACGTTCCCGTAGGCGGTCGTGAGTTCCGAGGCGTTGTCGGCGACGAGCTGGAGCAGCGCGCGAAGATCCTTGAGATCGAGAAGCAGGAGCCCCTGCTCGTCCGCGATGCGGAAGGCGATGTTGAGCACGCCCTCCTGCGTGTCGTTGAGGTCGAGCAGGCACGAGAGCAGCAGCGGCCCCATCTCGGAGATCGTGGTGCGAACCCGATGCCCCTGCTCGCCGAAAAGGTCCCAGAACACGACGGGAAAGCGGTCAGGCACATACTCGATGCCGATCTCCTGCGCACGGCGGACGAAAGGCTCCTTGGCTTGGCCGGGAGCGCCGATGCCCGAGAGGTCCCCTTTGATATCGGTGGCGAAGACGGGAATCCCCGCATTGGAAAAGCCTTCCGCGAGCACCTGCAGCGAGACGGTCTTGCCCGTGCCGGTGGCGCCGGTGATGAGCCCGTGCCGGTTGGCGAGCCTCAGATCGAGGTATTCCGGCTTGGTGCTTTTGCCGATGAAGATCTTGCCGTCCTCGAGCATTGTCTATCTCTCCAGAATCTGTCCTGGGATCCTAGACGCCTTGTGGCGAGTTTTCACGCTCAGGTTCCTTGATTTAATAGTTCATATGTGAACCATCTGGCCCACCGCAGTTTCAGGAGAATCACATGGAAGAGCTTATCGCGCGCGTCACGCAGAAGACCGGCCTCGACGCAGCCACCGCCCGCAAGGCCATCGGCATCATCCTGGCCTATCTCCAGAAGGAAGGACCCCAGGCCGAGGTCAACCAGCTCATCGCGGCCATGCCGGGCGCCGAGGACGCCATCGAGCAGTCGAAGACCGGCGCTGGCGGCGGCCTCATGGGCATGATGGGCTCCATGGGCGGCGGCGTGATGGCGCTGGGCGGCCAGCTCATGGGCACAGGCGTGTCCATGGGCCAGATGCAGCCCCTGGGCAAGGAACTCTTCGCCTATGGCCGCGAGAAGGCCGGCGAGGACGTCATGGGCCCCATCGTCGGCTCGATCCCGGGGCTGTCGCAGTTCGTCTAACGCTGCACATTCTCATCCCCGCGAAGGCGGGGATCCATAAGCACGACAGCTAGAGGCGAGGCGCTAAAGTACCGACAGCGCATTTTCCGGCCAGCATGGCATTTATGGATTCCGGGCTCGGCTCTTGCGAGCCGCCCCGGAATGACAAAGCGCTGTTGGAAATTAGAGGCATTCCCACCGCACCCTCGTCCCGGTATTGTCCCGCGCCAATGACGCTGCCCTCCTTCGGACGGGGATACCCATGGACGATCTTTCTCTCGCCGCAGATTTTCCTCAGGCCTCCCGCGAGCAATGGCTCAAGCTGGTCGAGGGCGTTCTGAAGGGGGCGGACTTCAATAAGAAGCTCGTCGGGCGCAGCCATGACGGCATCGCCATCCAGCCGCTCTATCCGAAGGCGGATGAAGCCGTGCAGGTGGCGCGTGCGGAGGCAGGCCGCTGGCGGGTGTCGCAGCGCGTTGACCATCCCGATCCGGCCAAGGCCAACGAGCTCGCCCTTCTCGATCTCGAGGGTGGCGCGGACGCGCTCACGCTCGTCACCCGTAAAGCTCCCGCCTCGCGCGGCTTTGGCGTCAGGATCGATTCCGTCGACGATCTCGACCGGACGCTCTCCGGCGTGATGCTCGACCTCATCCACCTGCGCCTCGACGCGGGCGGCCATGGACGGCAGATGGCGGCGCTGATGCTGGCGCTTGCCGAGCGGCGCGGCCACCAGTTCTCCGATCTCTCGCTCGATCTCGGGCTCGACCCCGTGGGCGCCATGGCGGCGATGGGCAAGATGTCCGCATCCTGGGGTGCTGTCGGCCAGCGCATGGGTGATACGCTGGCGGATCTCGCCCGGCGCGGTTTCACGGGCCGCGCTTTTCTTGCGGATGGGCGGGTGTACCACGAGGCGGGAGCAAGCGAGGCGCAGGAACTGGCGGCCGTTCTGGCGACGGGCCTTGCCTATCTTCGCGCCCTGGAAGCGCACGGCCATTCCCTCGATGCCGCCCGCAATGCTCTCTCTTTCCTGCTGGTGGCCGATGCGGACGAGTTCTTCACCGTGGCCAAATTCCGGGCGCTGCGCCGCCTCTGGGCCCGTGTGGAGCAGGCCTGCGGATTGGAGCCGAAGCCGATCCGCCTTCACGCGGAGACCGCGTGGCGGATGACAACCCGCCGCGATCCATGGGTGAACATGCTGCGCGCCACAATCGCCGCCTTCTCCGCCGGCATCGGCGGAGCGGATGCGACCACGGTGCTGCCCTTCACGGCGGCGCTCGGCCTGCCGGATGCCTTCGCGCGACGGGTGGCGCGCAACACACAACTGATTCTGCTCGACGAATCCAACCTCGCCCGCGTAGCGGACCCGGCCGCAGGCGCGGGCGGCTTCGAGGCGCTGACGGACTCGCTGTGCGACAAGGCCTGGGCCCTGTTCCAGGAGATCGAGCGCGAGGGCGGCATTCTGCAAAGCCTGACCGGCGACAAGCTCCAGGATCGCATCGCCGCCGTGCGAGCCCAACGGGAGAAGGCCGTCGCCACGCGCAAGGAGCCGATCACCGGCACGAGCGAGTTCCCGAATATCAAAGAGGCCGAGGTGTCAGTTTTGTCCCCCTCCCCCTTGTGGGGTGGGGCCAAGGCTTCAGACCATGACGCCGACACCCCCACCTCCAACTCCTCCCCGCAAGAGGGAGGAGAGCCCGTCGGCGCGGCGGCAAAGGTGGAAACCCCATTCTCCGCCCTCGTCCGCATGGCGGCGGAGGGTGCAGGCCTGCCGCAGCTGGCAGGCACCGCTTCCGGCCCGTCTCCCGTGGCGGTGGCTCCCCTGCCCTCCATCCGTACGGCCGAGCCTTTCGAGCGCCTGCGCGATATTGCGGATGCCTACCGCGCCCGGACGGGATCGCGCCCGAAGGTCTTCCTGGCCAATCTCGGAACGGCGGCAGATTTCACCGCCCGCGCCACCTTCGCCAAGAACTTCTTCGAGGCAGGAGGAATAGAAACCATCATGAACGATGGATTAACAGATCAGGACAACATTAAGTCTACCTATGGTGCGAGCAACGCCAAGCTTTCCTGCATCTGCTCGACAGATGAAATTTACAAACTTCATGCCCCTGCGACCGCAAGGACCTTGAATGACGCTGGGTCAAAACTTATCTTCCTGGCTGGCCGCCCCGGAGAAGACGAAAAAGAGCTGATCGAGGCGGGGGTCACCACTTTCATTTTTGCTGGGTGCGATGCCCTCAAGGTTCTGAGCGAGGCTCTCGAAGAGGCCTGCGCCTGACCATTGAGACTTCCTCCCGGCCTCAGGACCGGGAGGAGCACGGTTAATGAAGTTTGCAAAACAGTCAGCTATGGCCCTGGGCTTCGGCCTGATGATCGTCGGCAGCGCCGTCGCAGCCCCGAAGAATAAGCATGACGGCACCTGGAAGGTGCAGATGGTCACGGATGCCGGTATCTGCGGCAGCAGCTACAGCTATGACATCGTCGTCGAGAAGGGCAATGTCCGCTATATCCCCAACGCGGGCGAAGCTTCGGCAGATGTTTACGGGCGGATCGCCCCGAGCGGCGCCGTCAATCTCGACATCCGCCGCAGCTCCGCCAAGGTGGACGCCCTCGGCAGCCTGAAGGGTCGGACCGGCTCGGGCACCTGGAAGGTCGACCAGTATGGCTGCACGGGCCGGTGGACCGCGCAGAAGAGCGCCAACACGGTCGAGGCCAAGCTCTAATCGGCGTCAGGCGCATGGCATCGGGCCGCCTCATCTTCGGATGGGGCGGCTTTTTCATGCTCTCGAAAAGCTGAACAATTCCGCAGGAACTGCCCGAAAGACCTCACGTTGTCTCCGACACTTTCAGCAAAGGTTTATTGGAGTTGTTTATGCAATTGGCGTCCTGGCCCTGTGCCGTCCTTGCCGCAGCATTCATTGCCGCTCCCATCGCCTCGCCGGCCCAAGGCCAGACGGCTCGGTTCGACGGCTCCTGGAGCGTCGAGGTCGTCACCGAGCAGGGCGCCTGCGACCGGGCCTACCGCTACAACGTCGTCGTCCAGAACGGTCGTCTGCGTTATGGCGGGGCCGAGAGCTTCAATGTCAGCGGCCAGGTCAGGCCCAACGGCGCCGTCGCCGCCACGATCTCGCGCGGACAGGACCGGGCGGTGGTACGGGGCAACCTCTCGGGCAATTTCGGCCGCGGCACCTGGGCCACTTCGGGAGGGCGCACCTGCTCGGGCTACTGGGATGCGGAACGGCGGAGCCGCTAGCCCCTACGATGCTCCGGTAGCATCGCGTGGAGGGATGCCCTAGAATGGGTCGAACCGTTTCACCGGCAGGGCATCCATTTCAAGGCCATGACCAGCATTCCGGACTTCACGAGCATCCCCTTCGCCGACGCGCCCCTGGCGCCCTCCTCCGCTAGCGCCGCGGAGCCCTGGCTGACGCCGGAAGGGATTTCGGTAAAGGGAGCCTACGGCCCCGGGGATCGGAAGGGCCTCGACTTTCTCGACACCTATCCCGGGATCGCGCCTTATCTCCGCGGTCCCTACTCCACCATGTACGTGAACCAGCCCTGGACCGTGCGCCAGTATGCCGGGTTCTCCACGGCCGAGGATTCCAACGCCTTCTACCGGCGAAACCTCGCAGCCGGGCAGAAGGGGCTCTCCGTCGCCTTCGATCTCGCGACGCACAGGGGCTATGATTCCGATCATCCGCGCGTGGCGGGCGATGTGGGCATGGCGGGGGTCGCCATCGACTCCATCTACGACATGCGCACGCTGTTCGCCGGCATTCCGCTCGATCAGATGAGCGTGTCGATGACCATGAACGGCGCGGTGCTCCCCATCCTCGCCCTCTACATCGTGGCGGCGGAAGAACAGGGCGTGCCGGCGAGCAAGCTCGCGGGCACGATCCAGAACGACATTCTCAAAGAGTTCATGGTGCGCAACACCTACATCTACCCGCCCAAGGGGTCGATGCGCATCATCTCCGACATCTTCGCCTACACCTCGGCGAACATGCCGAAATTCAACTCGATCTCGATCTCCGGCTACCACATGCAGGAGGCCGGAGCGACGCAGGATCTGGAGCTGGCCTATACCCTCGCCGACGGGGTGGAATACATCCGCGCCGGCATCGCAGCCGGGCTCACCATCGACCAGTTCGCGCCGCGCCTGTCCTTCTTCTGGGCGGTGGGCATGAACTTCTTCATGGAAGTGGCCAAGATGCGCGCCGCGCGCCTCATCTGGGCCAAGCTCGTGAAGGGCTTCGATCCGAAAAGCGAGAAGTCGCTGCCCCTGCGCACTCACTCCCAGACCTCCGGCTGGTCGCTCACCGCGCAGGACGTGTTCAACAACGTGGTGCGCACCTGCGTGGAGGCCATGGCGGCGACGCAGGGCCATACGCAGTCGCTTCACACCAACGCCCTCGACGAGGCGCTGGCGCTGCCGACCGACTTCTCCGCCCGCATCGCTCGCAACACGCAGCTCTTCCTGCAGCAGGAAAGCGGCACGACCCGCATCATCGATCCCTGGGGCGGCTCTTATTACGTGGAGCGTCTCACCTATGAACTCGCCCACAAGGCCTGGAGCCATATCCAGGAGGTGGAGGCGCTCGGCGGCATGGCGAAGGCCATCGAGGCGGGCATCCCGAAGCTGAAGATCGAGGAGGCCGCCGCCCGTACCCAGGCGCGCATCGATTTAGGCCACCAGAAAATCATCGGCGTGAACGCCTTCCGCGCCAGCGAGGAGGCCGCCATCGACATCCTCAAGGTGGACAATGCAGCGGTGCGCGCGAGCCAGATCGAGAAGCTCAAGCGCCTGAAAGCCGAACGCAGCCAGGCCGATGTGGATGCGGCGCTCGCGGCTCTCTCGAAGGGCGCTGCGGGCAATGACAATCTGCTGGACCTTGCGGTGAAGGCCGCCCGCGCCAAGGCGACGGTGGGTGAGATTTCGGATGCGCTCGAAAAGGTCTGGGGCCGTCATCGCGCGGAGATCAGGGCGATCTCGGGCGTCTACAAGCGGGAGGTCGGCATGGGATCGCCAGCCGTTGAGCGGGTCCGCCGTCTGGTGGAGGAGTTCGAGCACGACGACGGCCGCCGCCCGCGCATTCTCGTCGCCAAGATGGGACAGGACGGGCACGACCGCGGCCAGAAGGTGATCGCCTCGGCCTTCGCCGATCTCGGCTTCGACGTGGATATCGGCCCCCTCTTCGCCACCCCGGCGGAGGCTGCGCGGCAGGCCATCGAGAACGACGTGCATATCATCGGCGTCTCGTCGCTCGCCGCCGGCCACCTGACCCTGGTGCCGGAATTGAAGGCGGAGCTCGCCAAGTATGGCCGCGACGACATCATGATCGTGGTCGGCGGCGTGATTCCGCCGCAGGATTTCGACGCGCTCACCAAGGCTGGCGCATCCGCCATCTTCCCGCCAGGCACCGTGATCGCGGATGCAGCCGTGAACCTGATCGAGGAATTGAACCGCCGTCTCGGCTACGGTCCGAAGCAGGCCGCGGAGTAACGCCGCCTGCCGCGCATTGGCCCGTCGATAAGGCCTTAGAACCCGGCCTTCAATCCGAAGGTCAGGGCCAGCGTGGTGAGGTCGGCGCCGGCGGAGGGCTTTGGCAGGTGGGCTGCGAGCCCATCGACGGTCTTTATCCGCGTGCTGCCTCTCGCCTCGAGGAACTTCTGGTACTCGACCCGGCCCGTCAGGGCGATGCTGTCGGTCAGGGCGTATTCCACGCCGAGCGCTGCGCCGAGCATCCGGTCCGGGGCAAAGGCCTCCTCGAAAACCAGCCCTCGCAAGTTGTGGTGGTCCTTGTCATGCGCCATAACGAAGGGGCTGCCGATGACCTCTGCGTTGACCGTCAGATTGTCCCCGGTGTAGCGCACCCCCAGGCCGAGATAGGGCGTGTGCCACCATTGCTGGTAGGCTATGCCGAGCAGGCCCGGCGGAAAGCTTCCCTCAACGTCGCGAAAGCCCATCTCGCTCGAGTAGATGTATGAACCGCCATAGGCGTTCATCTTGAAGGTCTGGAAGCGGTAGCCCGCAATCCCGCTGACCCTGATGCGCCCGGCATCGAAGAGTTGCGCCGCAGCGGAAGCATCGACCTGGTAGAATTTGGCGAGTTGGGTATCCTTGCTGTGCGACCAATGAGTCCAACTGTCGAAGCCGTCATAGCCGGCCAGCCAGTCGAAATCGTCCATGGCGTTGTCTGAGTCGAGGACGGTGAAGCCGGCCCCTTTCACTTCGAGCCAGTCGAGGGGCTTGAAGATCACCCGCACACCGATGATCGCCGCCCCGTCAATCTGCCAGTCGAGCTGGCTGACCTTCGATCGGTCGCCAGGCACGTTGTAGACATACTCTCCGGCAGTGCCCGTGAAGTAGCCGCCAAAAACTTCGGCCGAGAAGATGCCTCCCGGCTTTGCTGTCGAGGCAGCCGCCGGCGCGGTGCTGACGGTGTCCGCGGCTCGCGCCTCGATACCTCCCATGAGGATCAGGCATGCAGTGGCGCCTCCGCAGCACAGGGCAGCTTGTCTTCTCGCAAAAGGCACAGGCGAACTCCAGGGACAGCCGATAGGACGAATAACATCCAGAATGTCTCCTGCGGTAAAGCCAAGCTAAGGCAGCGTCTGTAGTGCCGAAACCACAGCCTGCCGCAAAGGAAGCGATTGAAACGCTACACCTTCTCCCGCTCGATTGCCCGCTTCACCACCTGCTGCACTTCCTTGTTCGAGAGGAACAGGTCGTGGTTGATGGTCATGAGGCCGCCGCCGAATTCGGAAGCGTCGGCAACGCGAACTCCCAGAGCTTCCAGCCTGGCGCGGTCGGCGGCGCCGGCGCGGATGATGCCGCCGGCAAGGCGGCTCGACACGGCAAGCGCCCGGTCGTTGGTGGAGCTGATGACCGTAATCTTCTTCGCATCGGGCCCCAGCCGCTCCAAGCCGCGGGCGAAAAGATCGATGTCGATGTCGGGGGCCGCCAGCACCACCGCGCCGATGCGCTCCATGGCGCTGTCGCCGCCGGTGGCGCGCAGCATCCTCAAGGTCTCGAGGGTCAGCAGAGTGCCCATGCTGTGCGCCACGATGTGAGTGCGCCCGCCGCTCGGCGTCTTGGAAATGGCGGCCAGGAGATCCTCGAGCGCATCGCGCGACCACATGGCGCTCTCGCGGTCGGCCACGTAGCTCAGGGTCGAGGCGGCGGAAGGCCAGGTGAAGAGGCCGGTCGCTCCCCGGAATCCGATCCCCTGAGACAGCTCGATGGTCGAGGTCGCAGCGGTCTCGAAGCTCTCGCGATAGCCGTGGATGTACAGCAGCAGGTCACGCCCGAGCGCAGCCTGCGCGAAAGCCTGCGCGCCATTGCTCGTCGTCAGCGAATCCACACCTGCGATGCTCCAGCCGCCGGACGTCACGCGCCCGATCAGCGAGTCTGAGGGCGGTCGCAGCTTGGCCTCGGCAAACACGAGGTCCGGCGAACGCTCGCTGCCGAACCAGGGCTCCTCCCGCGCCTCGGCAACCGGCAGGCGCGTCGTCGCGACGAGGAGCGTTGGGTCCTTGGACAGGCCAGCGCCGGGCGAGGCCACCGCGCTGGTCAAAGCGGAATCGTCCCCGAGGCAACCGGAGAGGGCAAGGCTTGCAAGGCCGGCGAGAGCGAGGCGTCGGGTGATCGGGAGCATGAAGCCTTCAGGAGAAGATGCAGGAGGAAAGAAAGGGAGGTGCTGTTTTGCGTCCGATCATGGCGGGCGCAAGGCAGGCTTCCACGGGTTGTCCGAGTCTTTGCGCCTATGGGTAAACGAATAGTGTCCGCGTCACCTGCAGCAGCGCCTTGATGGCCCGGATCGAGAGACATACCTTGCCGCCATGCTTGCCGTCCTCGCCCGCCTCCTCCTCGTCATCATCGGTCTCTTCGTCCTTCCCCTGGGGGCTCACGCCCTCTGGTGGAGCCTGCGCGACGATATCGCCACCAATCGGCATGCCGCCGACTGGTCGAGTGCGAGGCTGCTGCCGGATCCGACGGAAGCGCCCCAGGCCATCGTCGCGATCTATGCAGCCCGCGTCGGCCGCTGGCGCGGCATCTTCGCTCATCACACCTGGGTGGTGGTGAAGGAGGCGGGAGCCTCCCAGTACACCCGCTATGACAAGGTCGGCTGGGGCAGCCCCGTGCGCACCAACGGCTGGGCGCCGGACGGGCGCTGGTTCGGCAATGCGCCCAACCCGGTCATCGTGCTCCAGGGAGAGGCGGCGGAACGGGTGATCCCGCAGATCCGGCAGGCAGTGGCGAGCTATCCCTACCGGAGCTATGGCGCCTACAACGCGTGGCCGGGACCGAACTCCAATACCTTCGTGGCGCATATCATGCGCTCGGTCCCGGAACTCGATGCGGCCCTGCCGCCGACTGCGCTCGGCAAGGACTGGCAGCCCTGGCGGGACCTCGTAAGCCTGACGCCGAGCCAAACCGGCATCCAGATCTCCCTCGGTGGCTATGCGGGTTTCGCCCTCGGCTGGGTCGAGGGGCTGGAGATCGACTTCATGGGTCTCGTCGCCGGCGTCGACTTCCGCCGCCCTGCCCTGAAAATCCCCGCCTGGGGACGAATCGGCGTGGACCCGATCATCTGGTGAAAAGCGCATCCAAACGCGCTACACCTTCCCCATGACCGGGGGCTCCCAAACCAGATCCGTCACGGCAGAAGACGTCGCGCGCGGCGATCGCGCGGCGCTGGCGCGCGCCATTACGCTCATGGAATCCCGCCGCCCTGATCACCGGGAAGCCGCCCGCGCGCTCCTGCAGGAGCTGATGCCCCGCACCGGGAAAGCCGTGCGCGTCGGCATCACCGGGGTGCCCGGGGTGGGCAAGTCCACCACCATCGACACCTTGGGCAGCCTGCTGACAGAGAATGGCCACAAGGTCGCCGTGCTTGCCGTCGATCCCTCCTCCACCCGCACCGGCGGGGCGATCCTGGGCGACAAGACGCGCATGGCGAAACTTTCTGCGGATCCGAACGCCTTCATCCGCCCCTCTCCCTCCTCCGGGACGCTCGGCGGCGTCGCGGCCAAGACGCGGGAGACCATGCTGCTCTGCGAAGCGGCGGGATTCGACGTGATCCTCGTGGAGACGGTAGGCGTGGGCCAATCCGAGACCGCGGTGGCGGACCTGACCGACTTCTTCCTCGTCCTCATGCTGCCGGGCGCAGGCGACGAGCTTCAGGGCATCAAGAAGGGTATTCTGGAGCTGGCGGACCTCATCGCGGTCAACAAGGCGGATGATGCGAGCGCGAAAGCGAAAGCCGCTGCCGCCGAGTACAAGGCAGCCCTGCACATCCTCACCCCCGCCTCCGCCGCATGGACGCCACCCGTACTGACGATCTCCGGATTGACCGGCCAAGGTCTCGACGAACTCTGGGCCAAGGTGTTGGACCACCGCCAGCGCCTCGAGGCGACAGGGGAGCTTGCCGCCAAGCGCCGGACGCAGGACACGAAATGGATGTGGGCCATGGTCCACGAGCGCCTGCATGAGCGCCTCACCCACGACCCCGCCTTGCGTCGCCGGGTGCCGGAAATCGAGCGCGCCATTGCGGAGGGCGGGTTGTCGCCCACCGCCGCCGCAAGCGAAATCGTGACGCTGCTGGGACTTTGAGTTTCAGGCGCTCTGCCCGAGAAGCAGCGGATCGAGCTGAACTCGCCCGACCTCGATGCCATTCCAGTTCTTGAGCACCGGCTGGGCCAGCGCCTCGACAGTCGACCGCTCCTCGTCGCTCAGGGGCAGGAAGCGCAGGATCAGACCCGCCATCATGGCTTCCGCGGCGCGGGAATTCCCGTCCTCCGCCTTGAGGGCGATGCCGTAGCCGAGTTCCGGCAGGCTGGCGCAATAGACGCCCTCCGCCCCCACCTTCACGAAGGCGCGCTCGCCGAGGCGCTCCATCAGCTTCGTGTCGAAGCGGCCTGTTCCGGCGACCATGAAGGGATGCTTGGCGACGGCCTTGCGGATCCGCTCGGCGGCCGCCCTGCCCTCTCCCGAAAGACCGGCACCGGTGCCGAACCGGGCGAAGCCGAAGGCGAGCGAGGGCAGACGGACGGCATAGGTGGGGATCGAGCAACCGTCGATGCCGCTCTTGTCCAGCGTATGGCAGGCGCCGGTCAGTTCCTCCAGGGATTCGCGGACGGCCTGCTGGACCGGGTGGTCGGCCCTCACGTAGCCCTTCGGGTCATTACCCTGGCCGCAGGCGAGGCAGACGAAGCCCGCGTGCTTGCCCGAGCAGTTATTGTGGAGGGCGCTGGGTCCCTGTCCCTTCGCGGCGAGAGCCCGGTTCGCAGCCTCTCCCATGGGCCAGTGCACGCCGCATTCGAGGCAGCCTGCGTCCTGCCCTGCCTTCTTCAGCATGGATTTCGCGGCCGCCACGTGTTCCGGCTCGCCCGAATGGGAGGCGCAGGCGAGCGCGATCTCCTCATCGGTCAGGCCATACTTGTCGGCGATGCCGCTTTCGACCAGGGGCATGGCCTGGAGCGCCTTGACCGCCGAACGGGGGAAGACCCGCCGCTCCACGTCGCCCAAGGACAGCACCGTCGCCCCCTCGGAATCGACGACCGCAACGCTGCCCCGATGGCGCGATTCGATCAGCGTCCCGCGAGCGACGTCGACAAGAAAAGGGTTTTCCATGAATGGCCCCGTCATCAAAACGGCGCTCTTTTGGTCGCGGATGGGCACAATGTCAAAGGGGGTATTGTTGCAAAGGGCCGCAAAACGATCTTGCGCTCCCCGCTTGCAGCCAAGCCTTCCCCACCCTAAACCCAGATTCCAGCGATTTTGGGAGTTCGCGATGCGTATAGCGATGATCGGTTCGGGCTATGTTGGGCTTGTGTCCGGGGCCTGCTTTGCCGATTTCGGGCACGAGATCTGCTGCGTCGACAAGGACCCGGCCAAGATCGAGGCGCTCAACCGGGGCGAGATCCCGATCTTCGAGCCGGGGCTTTCCGAACTCGTCGCCAAGAACGTGCGCGAGGGACGGCTGACCTTCACCACCGACCTGGCCACGGCGGTCAAGGGCGCGGAGGCCGTGTTCATTGCGGTCGGCACCCCCTCGCGGCGCGGGGACGGCCATGCCGACCTCTCCTACGTCTACCAGGCCGCCCGCGAGATCGCCGCCGCCATCGACGGCTATACGGTCATCGTCACCAAGTCGACCGTTCCGGTCGGCACCGGCGACGAGGTCGAGCGCATTATCCACGAGACCCGGCCCGACGCCGATTTCGCCGTGGTCTCCAATCCCGAATTCCTGCGCGAGGGCGCGGCCATCACCGACTTCAAGCGCCCGGACCGCATCGTCATCGGCACCGAGGACGCCCGCGCCCTCGGCGTCATGAACGAGATCTACCGGCCGCTCTACCTCAACCAGTCGCCCCTGCTCGCCATGTCCCGGCGCACGGCGGAGCTGACGAAATATGCGGCCAACGCCTTCCTCGCCACCAAGATCACCTTCATCAACGAGATCGCGGACCTGTGCGAGCATGTGGGCGCGAACGTGCAGGATGTCGCTCGCGGCATCGGGCTCGACAACCGCATCGGCTCCAAGTTCCTGCATGCGGGGCCAGGCTATGGCGGCTCCTGCTTCCCGAAGGATACTCTGGCGCTGATCAAGACGGCGCAGGATTACGAGGCGCCGATGCGGCTCGTCGAGACGGTGGCTGCGGTCAACAGCCAGCGCAAGCGCGCCATGGGGCGCAAGGTGATCGCCGCCTGCGGCGGATCGGTGCGGGGCAAGACGATCGCGGTGCTGGGGCTCACCTTCAAGCCCAACACGGACGACATGCGTGAGGCCCCCTCCATCGACGTGATCACGGCGCTGCAGGACGCAGGCGCGAAGGTGCGGGCCTACGATCCGGAGGGGATGGGGGCGGCCGCCTCCATGCTGACGGATGTGGATTACGCCAAGGACGCCTATGACTGCGCGCGGGGCGCGGACGCTCTGGTGATCGTCACCGAGTGGGACATCTTCCGGGCGCTGGATCTGGGCCGTCTGAAGGCGACGCTGGCCGCACCGGTGGTGGTGGACCTGCGCAACATCTACCGTCCCGAGGAAATGCGCCGCCGCGGCTTCACATACGTCAGCGTCGGGCGATCCTAAGCTCTTGGAGGCGGCAGTTCACGCGGGCGTCGTCCCGTGCCATACCTGCGCATCGTTCAGCAAAGCCGAATCCTCCTGGAGCCCCCCATGCAGACCTTCTTCGTCGAGATCAAATGCAAGCTCGGCAAGACCTATGCGGTCGCGAACGCCCTCGCCGACCGGGAGATTGCGTCCGAGATCTACTCCACGGCCGGCAACTACGACATCCTGGCCAAGTTCCACGTGGATGACGGGGTCGATATCGGCCATTTCATCGCCGAGAACGTCCAATCCATCCCAGAAATCGCCGACACCCACACGATCATCACCTTTAAGGCATTCTGATCACTCCACCGAGGCCGTGGTCTCCACGGTCGGCTCGCGCGTGACCTCGGCGAGGAAGGGGCCGATGTCGTCGTAGCGGTCCAGGCGGCGGACGATCTTCGTGTCGATCTTGTTGTAGAGTTCCGCAACGCTGACGGCCCGGCGGCGGCGGCCCTTGCCGTCCATGAACAGCCCCGCATTGGCCCTCGCCGCCTTCGGGAAGAGCTTGGAGGCCCGCATGTTGGGATCCTGGTCCAGCACTTCGAGGAAGCGGACTGCGCTGGACGCGCCGAGGAAATGGGCGAGGTAGAGTTCGGCCTCGGCCAGTTCGCGCTCCCCTTGCGCCTGGAGGGCCCGCTCCACGTCCTTGATCAGCTCGCCTGCCATGAGCGCCGAGAAGTAGGGATCGGTGCGCAGGTTCATGACCCATTCCCGGTGCTTGGGATCGACCGCCAGCTCTCCATTGACATAGCGGATCGCCTCCGCAGCGCCCTGAAAGCCGTAATCGGCCGCATGGGCGTAGACGGTCTCGATCCAGGTGCTGTCGATGAACTGGAAGAGGCCTTCGGCGGAAGAGGTCCGGGCCTTCGCCTCGGGCGACAGGCTCGATTCCACATCGGCCAGGGTCATCATGTAGACCGGATCGACGCCCGTCACATGAGCCGCCTTGAGTATGGAATGGACCAGCCAGCGCGGCACGTTGCGCCCGCCGAACGCGATGAGCTCGTCCGGATCACCCGCCAGCTCCTCAGGTGTCGGCTGCTGCACGGGCTTGGCCGAACGGCGCTTCACGAACGGAAAGGCCTCTTCGATGATCGCCCGGAACAGGGCCGGATCACTGGCGAGCCGGGGCGTGAACTGGAGCGAGGCGGTCTGAAGCTTCGGCTCGATGACCGGCTTCGGGGCGACCGCATAGGGGCGCGCCGTCAGGGCGCTGGGCAGAGTCGCCACGGCGGCGGGACCCGCCACCATGCCTTGAAATCCCATCAGGAGGCCAAGGCCGAGGATAAAACGAAGTGAACGGCTGTTGCGTCGTCCACCACTCTTGCGCCCGTCCGCAACAGGTTGCGGCACTGCGCACAGCAGCGATCTCGCAGGTACTGGCATCACTTGTTTCCCGCACAATCCGGCCGGGCGGCCGGATCTTCCCTTGCTTGGTTCTGAGCACAAGGGTTGCCGGGTAGATGTGACGAGAATCGGTCAGCTTGACGGTAAATGAAGGGTTAATTCGACTCTTTGGGGCAGTTTTCCCCAAAGAGAGCCCCCCTTTTTAACTCCTCAGGAGGAGGATTGGGCCACCAGCTGGGCGTTCGTGCGCTCCAGACGCTGCGCCAGCTCGCGCATGACGGCGAGCGACATCTGAGGGAACTGGGCCAGCAATTCGAGGAAGACCCGCTTGTCGATCCGTAGCGCCGTGGTCGGTTCGGTCGCCATGATCGTGGCCGAACGGGGCGTGTCGGAGAGGATGCCCATTTCGCCGACCAAAGCATTGCCGCCGAGTTCGGCCACCTGGATCTCTCCTCCCGGCGTGTTGAGGAGCACGTGCGCCCGCCCCTCGAGGATCACATAGGCTGCATCGGAATGGTCGCCCTGCGAGAAGAAGCGCTGTCCGCCCGCGAACTGAACCCGCTCGCTCGTGAAGGCGAGAAGCTTCAGGCGGGCGGGGTCGATTTCCTTGAACATCGGCACCTGACGCAAGGATTGAACCTCGGCCTCAAGGGTCATGCCACCTCTCCTGCTATCGGTCGGGCGGCTTGCGTATCGGGCCTGTTGGCCTGCGACGCCGGCTTTGCCGCCTTGTCTGTGATTATTTGTCCATCGCGGAAGCGCATCTGAACATCGAAAGGTCCTGCCTGTCGATCATTCGGCAGTACCATGAACAGGCTTTGTTGCCTGAAAAGCTCGAGCAACAGCTCGGTCATCTGCTGACTGCGCGCCTCGTCGAAGGGCGCGAGCGCCCCGTCGATGACGAGAAAATCCGGCTTCTTCACCAGGCAGCGGACGAGGTTGACGCTCGCCCGCTCCCGGGCCGACAGGAGCCGACCCGCCGTCCCAACCTGGTGGTCGAGGCCGAGGCGCTTGACGTCCTCCAAGAGGCCGAGGTCGTGGATCACCGCCGCCATGGCTTCGGCGACCCTGGCCCTGGCATTGGCGACCCGGTAGCTCACCCGCCCGAACAGGAGGTTGTCCCGCAGCGGGGCCGCCGCGCAGATCCTGTCCGGGTCGTAGAACTCCACCCCTGCGGTCCCGGTCTTGTCGAGAGTCGCGCGCACGATACGGCGCGCCTCCACGAGGCGGCTCTTTAGTTCGTCGTCGAGCAGGGCGAGACGGTGGCGGGCCTCGATATAGGCGAGCGGAAGGGACAGGAGCCTGATCCGGTCCTCGCGCCGGAGGTCTCCGTTCTCCTTGGCGTGGCGGCGCAGAATGACCTGGAAATCCGTCAATTCGTCCGCCCCGATGAAGGAGAACTGTTCGAAGAGCGAGTGGCCGGGGGGCAGCCCCTCGAAGATTTCCGTCATGGTCTCGGCGATCTGCAGGCCCATGCGGACCAGATCGTCAGTCAGCTTGGCGCGGTCGATGGCGCTGCGGAACTGGGTGTTCTGCGCCAGATTCCGGCCCATGAACTCCTCGGCGACGGGGACGCCGAACAGGAGATTCTCGGCGATGGTGGCCTGATCGTTGTAGCGCTCCGCGTCGAAGGGCTCGACGAGATCCGCCATATCGTTCGATTGGAAGGTCTCGTGCAGCCGCTGGCGCGCTTCGACCAGCCGCTCGGCCAGGGCCGGGTAGCGATCCGGATCGATCCGGGCAGCGAGGCCGAAGAGATAGATCTCCTCGCTCATGCCGATCCGGTTGAGGAGATCGACCAGGATTCGGTCGAGGTCCTGCTCGTCCCTTGCACCGACGCGCTCGTAATCGATCCACTGGTCGGCGATGTTCTCGATGGGATTTCCGGTCCTGAGAGCCTCCCGGATGCGGCGCTCGGCCTCCCGCTGGTCTTCCTCGGTTCTGCCGAGGGGTTTGGAGCGCAGGCCGTAGATCAGGTTGTCGCGGATGCTGCCCGGAAAAAGGATCGGGTCGATGCCCGCATAGGCGATCCGGCGACCCACTACCGACGCCGGCAGCCTCATCAGGTCCCTGTCGCCGATGCGGACCTGCCCCCCGAAGCCCTGCTGTCGCCGGGCGACGATCCGGGCCAGGGTGCTGGCTGCCGCGCCCCCGTTGGAGATCACGGCGACCCGGGCCGGCAGGTCGATGGAGAAAGAGGCTCCTTCGAGAATCATGCCGCCATGGGAGTCGCTGACGCGGATGTCGTCGCCGACAAGGGGGCCGGTTAAGGGCCGGTCCTTGTCTTCCGCCGCCTCGCGGGCTGCCGCCAGGGGCGCGAGCCGCTCTTCTGCGAAGTGCTGCGTGACCTGATCGTATTTCACCTGCACGTCGAGGCGCTGCTGGTCCCAGTCGATCAGCTCCTTCAGGGGCGGCGGCAGCTCCCGGTAGGCGTTGATGACGGCCACCAGTTGGCCGATGTTGAGGGTGCCCCGCAAGGCGAAGTAGCCGCCGATGGCGTAGAAGAAGAAGGGGGTGAGCTGCGCCAGGAAGTTGTTGATGAATTTGACGATGAATTTCCGGTTGTAGATCCGCAGCCGGATATCGAAAAGCTTGTAGAGCCGATGGCCGATCTCGGCCTTCTCCCAATCAGCAGCGTTGTGCACATGCACGACCTCGACCCCGTCGAGGACCTCGGCGATGCGGCCCGCGAATTGGCGCGAGGCGAGCTGACGCTGCTTGCCGAGGCGCAGCAATTCGCGCCGCAGGCGGGGAATGATCGTGAACTGGACCGCGATCACGGCAAGCGCCATGAGGCCTAGCCAGATGTTCTGCACCATGATGAAGAAAAGGGCCGTGGTCGCCTGCATTCCGAGAAAAATCGGCGTGATGAAGGCGTCCCCGATGAAGCCCCCGATGGGCTCGACCTCGTCCTTGATGATCGTTGCCGTTTCCGAAGATTTGACGTTACGTAACGCATCCGGCGTGAAGCGCAGCACCATCGCGAAGAGGTCGAAGCGCATGCGCCTCAGCATCCGTTCGCCAAGCACGCCCTTCGAGACGTTGATCCAGTATTTGAAAAGGCCGTTGATAACCACGAAGGCGAGAAAAAGGCAGGACAATCCCAGGAGCAGGCCGACGCGTCCGAGCTCAAATCCCTCGAAGATCCGCACGGAGCCGCCACCCAGCCATTCCGGCAGATCGAAGCCGATCCGCAGGAAAGGGGCCGTCAGGTTGCCCTGCATGAACGCCTCGCCCTGGATCGCCTGGTTCACGATCTGGCGAGGCAAATCTAGAGACATGAAATAAAACGGCTGAGAAATCAGCACGATAGCGCAGACGAACAGCTGGTCGCGCCTGGAATGCTTCCAGATATATCGGAAGAGGCTCTTATCCATCACTCACCGATACCACACCCCAACTTGCCGGAGCGACGCCTCTTTCCGAACCCGATCGCCACCAAAATTTGAGGAGCGAAGACTATTGCAAGGTTAGAGGCGGGCGTCATAACGTCAACTGCCGCTGAGTAAGGCGGAACCCCGTTCTCACCAAGGGCCGCCATATGGCAAAGCCGGTCAAGGACTCCTCACAGGACACGAGCCCCCCACCGGCTCCGGTCCTTCGTCGTTCGCGCGACGCGAGGGTCCTCATCTACAGTCATGACACATTCGGGCTCGGGCATCTGCGGCGCTCCCGGGCCATTGCCAATGCGATCGTGACGGAGCGCCCCGGCACCTCGGTCGTCATCATCTCCGGCTCGCCCGTGATCGGCAATTTCGAGTTCGGCAGCGGCGTGGACTACATTCGCATTCCAGGCGTCACCAAGTTGCCCGACGGCGACTACCGTTCGCTCAATCTCAATGTCGGCCTGGACGAGGCGGTTGGCCTGCGTCAGACCCTGATCCTCCAGACCGCGAGGGCTTTCCAGCCCGACATCTTTATTGTGGACAAGGAGCCGACGGGCTTTCGCGGCGAGATCCTGCCTGCCCTCGACTACCTGCAGGGGACAGGCTGCCGCCTCGTGCTCGGCATCCGCGACGTCATGGACGAGCCCGCCCTCCTCGTTCCCGAATGGGAGCGCAAAGGTGCGAAGGCCGCACTCGCCCGCTACTACGACGAGATCTGGGTCTATGGCCTGAAGGACGTCTACCAGCCGCTCCAAGCTCTGGACATTCCCCCCGAGGTGGAGCGCCGGATCACCTATACGGGATACTTGCGCCGGGACGTGCCGCCGACGCCCTCCCTCAACAAGTACCCCAAGATCACGAAGCAGCCCTTCATCCTCGTGACCACGGGCGGAGGCGGAGACGGCGACGACCTGATCGACTGGGTGATCTCAGCCTACGAGGCCGATGGCAGGCTGGAAATACCGGCGCTGATCGTCTTCGGTCCCTTCATCGACCGGGATATGCGCCGCTCCTTCGTGGAGCGCATCGCGCGGCAGCCGAAGCTCGACGTGCTCTCCTTCGACAACAAGATCGAGTGGCTGATGAAGAAGGCCGAGGCGGTTGTGGCGATGGGCGGCTACAACACCTTCTGCGAGATCCTGTCCTTCGACAAGCGCTCACTCATCGTCCCGCGCACCAGGCCGCGGCTGGAGCAGTATATCCGCGCCGTCGAGGCCGAGCGGCTGGGCCTCGCCAGCATGTTGAGCGACTACAAGGAGCCGCGGACGCCTGAGCGCATGGCGGAGGCCCTGCGCCGGCTCTCTTCGCAGCCGCGCCCGTCCGAGGTGGTCATTCCCGGCCTGCTCGATGGACTTGACCGGGTGCAGGAGCGGCTTAAGGCTCTCCTGGAATCTGCCCCGTTCAAGCCCGCCTATCATCAGGCCGCCGAGTAACCTCACGGATGCTTCCTTCCCCATCAGCCCGGCGGATCGCCATCACCGTGAAAGGCTATCCGCGCCTGTCCGAGACCTTCATCGCGCAGGAGATCCTTGCCCTCGAACAGCGCGGCCTCGATCTCGAGATCTGGTCCCTGCGGCACCCGACCGAGAAGGCGGTGCATCCCATGAACAAGGCCATCAGGGCGCGCGTGACCTATCTGCCGGAGTATCTCTACGAGGAGCCCCTGCGCGTGCTGCGCGGCGCAGCCTGGTGTCTTGGACGGAAGGGGTTCTGGCCCACGCTCAAAGCCTTCGGCCGGGACCTCAAACGGGATTTCACGGCCAACCGCGTCCGCCGACTGGGCCAGGCCTTCGTCATGGCCCGCGAGTTGCCCGCCGAGGTGCGGCACCTGCATGTGCATTATCTCCATACGCCTGCGTCGGTCGTCCGCTATGCCGCCCTCATCACCGGCCGCAGCTGGACCTTCTCGGCCCATGCCAAGGACATCTGGACCACGCCCGATTGGGAGAAGCGAGAGAAGATGAAGGAGGCCCGCTGGGGCGTGACCTGCACCGCGCAAGGCGCACGGCACCTGCAGTCCCTCTCCTCGCCCGAGCGCGTGTCGCTCGTCTATCACGGCCTCGATCTATCCCGCTTCCCCGCCCCGCCGGACAGCCGTCCCGTGCGGGACGGCACCGACCCCATGGACCCGGTGCGCATCGTCTCCATCGGGCGGGCGGTGGCGAAAAAGGGATTCGGCGATCTCATCAGAGCGCTTGCCGCCCTGCCTGCCGGTCTGCACTGGCGCCTCGCCCATGTGGGCGGCGGGGATCTCCTGAACAGTCTCAAGAAGCAGGCGGAGGCGGCCGGCATCGCGGACAAGGTCGCCTTCCTCGGCCCAAAGGCCCAACCCGACATCATCGCATTGCTGCGCGAGGCCGATCTCTTCGTGCTGCCGTCCAAGGAGGCCAAGTCCGGCGACCGGGACGGGCTGCCGAACGTGCTCATGGAGGCGGCGAGCCAGAAGCTCGCCATCGTCGCAACCGACTTCGCCGGCATTCCCGAGTTCATCCGCAACGGGGCCGAGGGCCAGCTCGTGCCGCCGGGCGACTGGGAGGCGCTGTCCAATGCGCTGAACCTGCTCGCCCGAGATCCCGAGCAGCGGCGATCCTTCGGCGATGCCGCCTTCGAGCGCCTGCGGCGGGACTTCTCCATGGAGGGCGGCATCGACGTTCTGGAGAGCTGCCTGCTGGCGACGGCCAATATCAGCCAGAAAGAGCCGGAGCCGGTGTGAGCGTCGTCAGGCCCGTTGCGTTCTATGCCCCGCTGAAGAGCCCGGACCACCCCTCCCCTTCGGGTGATCGCACCATGGCGCGCCTGCTCCTGACAGCGCTCGAACGGGCAGGCTTTGATCCGCATCTCGCAAGCGACCTGCGCAGTCTCGACAAGGTCGGGGATCGCGGTATCCAGGAGGCGATCCGGGATCGAGCTCTCGACGAGGCTGCCCGCCTCGTCGCCCGTTACCGCACCTTGCCCGAGGAGCAGCGGCCGCGGCTTTGGTTCACCTATCACGTCTATTACAAGGCGCCGGACTGGATCGGCCCGCTCGTCGCGGACGCCCTGCACATCCCCTATGCAATCGCGGAAGGCTCGCGGGCCTCGAAGCGCGCCGAGGGTCCCTGGGCCCTCGGCCATCAAGGTGCGGAAGAAGCGCTCGATCGGGCGGATGCGATCTTCGTCATGACCGCCAAGGACCGCACGGCCCTCGAAGCGGCGAAGCCTTCCCGTCAGGTGCTTGTCGACCTGCCGCCCTTCCTCGATGAGAGGGAGTGGCCCGAGCCTGCAATGCGCCCGCCGGAGCAGGCCGAACCCCGTCTTCTCACGGTGGCCATGATGCGGGAGGGCGACAAGCTTGCTTCCTACCGCATTCTCGCCGCCGCGCTCGAACGCATCGCCCGGCATCCCTGGTCTCTCGATATCGTGGGCGATGGCGAGGCGCAGGACGAGATCGCGCATCTTTTCGCACCGTTCGGCTCGCGCATCCGCTTTCATGGCCGGATCGAGAGCAAGGCTGCCCTCAAGGCGCTCTATGAGCAGGCCGACCTCCTCGTCTGGCCCGCCGTCAACGAGGCCTATGGCATGGTGCTGCTGGAAGCCCAGATCAACGGCTGCCCGGTGGTCGCCGGAGCCTACGGCGGCGTCGCCAGCGTGGTGATGGACGGCCGGACCGGATTGCTGACGCGGCCCGGCGATGCCGGAGCTTTCGCGGATGCCGTCGAGGAGCTTCTGTCGGATCGCGGCAGACTGCGCCTCCTCGGCTCCGCTGCGGCCCGTTTTGTGCGCGAGGAGCGCCACCTCGACGCCGCCGCTTTGCGATTACGCAATGCGCTCACCCCGCTCATGCTCGATCAGGGAGCATGAGCTTGCGCGTTCTCATCGTCGTCACGCATCTTCTCGGAGCGGGCCACCTCACCCGGGCCGCGGCGCTCGCACGCGCCTTCGCAGAGAAGGGCCATGCGACGACGCTGGCATCGGGAGGAAGCCCCGGCCGGATCGCGGAGCCGGAAGGCGTCGCCTTCGTCCAGTTGCCGCCGGTGAGGACCGTCGGCACCGACTTCAGGACGCTGCTGGATCAAGCGGGCGCACCCGTCGATCCAGCCTATCTCGAGGAGCGCCGCGATTTGCTGCTGCGCACTTTGAGCTCCGTCGAACCCGACATCCTCATCACCGAACTCTTTCCCTTCGGACGCCGTGTTCTCGCGCAGGAATTCACGTCCCTGCTCCATGCGGCCCGTGCGCGGCGCCCACGACCGCTGATTCTCTGTTCGATCCGCGATATCCTGGCCTCTCCCTCGAAGCCGGAGCGCATTGCGGAAGCGCACGTGCGCATCCTCCGCGACTACGATGCGGTCCTTGTCCATGGCGACCCGGATCTGATCCCACTCGATGCCTCCTGGCCCGTTGACGAGCAGCTTCGTCCCTTCCTTCGCTATACCGGCTATGTGGACGAGCATCCGGGCCCCGTCCCCGACGGAGCGCGGCAGGGCATCGTGGTTTCGGGCGGATCAAGCGCAGCGAGCCTGCCGCTCTACCGCGCCGCCATCGCGGCGGCGCTGGAGATCGGGGACAGGCCGTGGCGCATCCTCGTCGGGCGGGGCGTCAACGAACAGGACTTCCAGACGCTGCGGGACCGCGCTCCGGCCCATGCCTCCATCGAGCGGGCAAGGTCCGATTTCCGCACCCTCCTCGCCCAGGCGGACGCGTCGGTGAGCCAAGCCGGCTACAATACGGTGGTGGACCTTTTGCGATCACACGTGAAGCCGGTGCTCGTTCCCTTCGAGGCAGGCCACGAGACCGAACAGCGCCTGCGCGCCGAACGCTTGAAGGGGCTGGGCCTCGCCGGGGTCGTGCCCGAGAGCGAGCTGTCCCCGCAGCGCCTTGCCGACGCCATCCGCCAGTCCCTGTCGCAGCCGCCCTGCCCGCCCGTGAGGGTCGCTCTCGACGGCGCCCGGCAAAGTGTTGCCACTGCGGAAGGCCTTGCCCTTGCCCGCCCCGCGCTCCACCCATCCATCGACTGGTCGCCCCTGGACCGGGCGCTGGAGCACGCCAATGGCCGGTCTATCGACCTCTGGTGGCGGGACGACGATGCGGTAGCCGATACGCCCCAGCTCGACCGGCTTCTCGGACTTGCACGCCGCTACGAGGCCGGAATTGCTCTCGCCGTCATTCCGCACCGGATCGAAGCATCCCTTCTGGCGCGTCTTGCGGAAGAGCCCCGGGCCGTCGCCCTCGTTCATGGCGCGCGCCACGTCAATCACGCCCCCGCGGGCGAAAAGAAGGCCGAGTTCGGCGCTCACCGCCCTGTCGACGCCATGGCAGCGGAAGCGGAACAGGCGCTGCGGATCGCGCAGGAGCATCTCGGCCCACGGCTCCTGCCGGTCTTCGTGCCGCCCTGGAACCGGATCGCCCCGGGCCTTGTCTCTCGCCTGCCGCAGGCCGGCTTCACAGGCCTCTCGACCTTCAATGATCGCAAGGATCCTTTTCCTGCCGAGGGACTGTCCCAGATCAACACCCATATCGACCCGATCGACTGGCGCGGGACCCGAAGCGTAGTCGAACCCGACCTCATCGTCGCCAAGCTCGCGGAGGCCGTGGAGAATCGCCTTGAGGATGGCAGGGACCATGAGCCGATCGGTCTGCTGACGCACCATCTCGTGCACGACGAAGTCATATGGGCGTTATGTGAAAGGCTGATGGAGCATCTTGCGACAAGAAACATCCGTATCCTGTCCATTGAAGGGTTGTTTCATAACGGAAACCGGATCACCGTTGCGCCATGATGCGTTATGATCGAAGCCACTGGAGGAGCTTATGGAAGCGCCGCTCCTGTCGATCCGTCAGCTGACGGTCGACTTCAATACCGACACCGGAGATTTCCGGGCGGTGGACGGGCTGACCTTCGAGATCCCGAAGGGCAAGACGGTGGCGCTCGTCGGCGAATCCGGCTCGGGCAAGTCCGTGACCGCGCAGGCCATCCTCCAGATTCTGCCGAAGAAAGCTCACATCGCCGGCGGCTCGATCCACTTCAACGACCCTGCGCAGAATCCTGCGGTCGATATCGCCGGCCTCGGTGCTGAGAGCAGCGCGATGCACGCCCTGCGCGGCGGGCGCATCGCCATGATCTTCCAGGAGCCGATGACCTCCCTCTCGCCGCTCCACACCATCGGCGACCAGATCTCGGAGGCGCTCCTGATCCACGCCGACGTCAGCCCCGCCGAGGCGCGGGCCCGGACGGTCGAGGTGCTGGCGCGGGTCGGCTTTCCCGATCCGAAGCGCGCCTTGACGACCTATCCCTTCGAGCTCTCCGGCGGCCTGCGCCAGCGCGCGATGATCGCCATGGCGCTCATCACGCGCCCGGCCCTCCTCATTGCGGACGAGCCGACGACCGCCCTCGACGTCACGACGCAGGCCCAGATCCTCGACCTCATCAGGGAACTGCAGGCCGAAACCGGAATGTCGGTGCTCCTCATCACGCACGATCTCGGCGTGGTTGCGAATGTGGCCGACGAGGTCATCGTCATGTATCGCGGCAGGGTCATGGAGGCGGGCTCCCGGGAGGAGATCTTCCGCAAGGCGGAGCATCCCTATCTCAAGGCGCTCATGCGCGCCGTGCCGCGCTTCGCGATGGAGGAAGACGAGCGCCTGACGCCAATCCGCGAAGTCAAGAGCGCCACTCTCGCCCGCGCCCACTCCCCCGAGCGAGTCCAGCCCGCGGGCCCGATCCTCAAGGCGGAGAACCTGACGAAATGCTTCACGCTCCGCTCCGGCTGGTTCTCGGGCAAGACACGCACGATCCATGCCGTGAACGGGGTCAGCCTTGCCCTGCCCACCGGCAAGACCCTGGGGCTCGTCGGCGAATCCGGCTGCGGCAAAACCACCGTGTCCAAGATCATCATGCGGGCGACACGGCCCGACACCGGCCGCGTCCTCTTCGACGACGGTACCGGGCCGAAAGATGTTCATGATCTGCAGGGCAACGCGCTGACGGCCTATCGCCACTCAGTGCAGTTCATCTTTCAGGATCCGTTCTCGTCTCTCAACCCGCGTATGACCGTCTATGAGATCCTGACCGAGCCCCTGCGCATCCACAACATCGGCTCCTCGGACGAGCGTTATCACCGGGCCAAGCAGCTCCTCGACATGGTGGGTCTCGATCAGCGCTCCATGCGGCGCTACCCGCATTCCTTCTCCGGCGGCCAGCGGCAGCGCCTCGGGATCGCCCGTGCCCTCGCGCTCGAACCGCGCGTCCTGCTGTGCGACGAGCCTGTCTCCGCCCTCGACGTTTCCGTCCAGGCGCAGGTACTCAACCTGCTCAAGGACCTGCAATCGGCGCTCGGCCTGTCCTACCTGTTCGTGTCGCACAACCTCGCAGTCGTGGACTACATCGCCGACACGATCGCGGTGATGTGCCGGGGCTATATCGTCGAGGAAGCTCCGAAATCGTCCCTTTTCCGCAATCCGGTTCACCCCTACACCCAGGCGCTGCTCGCCGCCGTGCCGGACCCGGATATCGACCGGCCGCTCGACTTCGCGAAGTTGCGGACCGGCCGTTTCTCCGACCCGGCCGCATGGCCCGAGCCCTTCCGTCTCCGGCACGGAGAGGCCGGAATCATGAAGGAGATCGAACCCGGCCACAGGGTTCGTCTTGGGGGACAGCAAGCCCGGGAGGCTGCGTGATGGCCATGCTGAAACACTCACCCATGAAAGCCGGGCTGCTCGCCCTTGCCTTTGGCCTTCTCACCCTGCCCGCCTTCGCTGCGGATTATGTTGAGCAGCCGTTCTTCAGGGATGCGGTGGCCCGCAACGAGCTGCCTCCCATCGAACAGCGCGTGCCCGAAACGCCTCTCGTCGCGGAGAAGGCACAGGGGCAGTATGGCGGGGACATCGTGACGCTCGTCCCGAAGGCCCGCGATATTCGCTATCTCTCGACCTATGCCTATACCCGGCTCGTCGGCTACGACCGGAACCTCGTTCTCCAGCCCGACCTGCTGGAAAGCGTGGAGAACATCGACGACCGGGTCTTCACCTTCACCCTGCGCAAAGGCCATCGCTGGTCGGACGGGCATCCGTTCACGGCGGAGGATTTCCGCTACTACTGGGAAGACGTGGCTCTGAACAAGAACCTGTCCCCGGCGGGCGCACCCGAGTACATGCTGGTCGACGGCCAGTTGCCGCGCTTCGAGGTTCTCGACGAGCGGACGGTCCGCTATAGCTGGGACAAGCCGAACCCGCGCTTCCTGCCACGTCTTGCCGGCGCGGTCGATCCCGGCATCTTCCGCCCCGCACACTACCTCAAGCAGTTCCATGCCAAATATGCGGACCAGGCGGCGCTCGAGGAGCAGGCGAAGAAACAGAAGCTGAAATCCTGGGCTGCGCTCCACAACCGCATGGACGATCCGAAGGAGCTGACCAATCCGAACCTGCCGACGCTTCTGCCCTGGCGGGTGACCAACGCGGCTCCTGCGACCCGTTTCGTGTTCGATCGCAATCCCTACTATCACCGCGTCGACGGCGAGGGCCACCAGCTTCCCTATGTCGACCGCATCTTCATGGATGTTTCCGCCCCCGGCCTCTTTGCCGCGAAAGCCAATGCGGGCGAGGTGGATCTCCTCTTCCGCGGCCTCTCCATGGGCGACATTCCGGTCCTGAAGCAGGGCGAAAAGGCGCACGGCTACACCACCCTTCTCTGGCCCTATGCCCGCGGCTCGGAACTGGCGCTCTATCCCAACCTCAATGTCAACAACCCCGTCTGGCGCAAGCTGAACCGGGATCCCCGCTTCCGGCGCGCCCTCTCGCTCGGCATCGACCGCAAGACCCTGGACAACGTGCTGCTGTTCGGGCTCGGCGTCGAAGGCAACAACACGGTGATCGAAGAGAGCCCGCTCTCCTTCCCGGGCCTGCGGACCATGAATGCCACCTATGATCCGGCAGAAGCATCGCGGCTCCTGGACGAGATCGGCCTGACCGAGCGCAACGCGGCCGGCATCCGCCTGCTGCCTGACGGGCGCGAACTGGAGATCATCGTCGAGACCGACGGCGAGAGTTCCCTGGTGGTCGACGGACTTACCCTGATCGGCGAGTTCTGGCGCGAGATCGGCGTCAGGCCCTTCATCAAGCCGCAGGATCGCACCGTGCTGCGCAATCGGGTTTTCGCCGGTAACACGGTCATGGTGGCGGCGCCCGGTTTCGACAACGCGATCCCCACCGCCATCATGCCTCCGACCGAGTACGCTCCCATGCGCCAGGACAACTACGCCTGGCCCAAATGGGGACAGTACATCGAGACGAAGGGGCAGAACGGCGAGCCCGTGGACATCCCGGAAGCGCAACGCCTTCTCAATCTCTACAAGACCTGGATGAACACCGGCAACAGAGACGTCCAGAGGGATGTCTGGACCGAGATGCTCCGCAACCATGCCGAGAACCAGTGGACCATCGGCACGGTGGCGGGCGCCCTGCAGCCCATCGTGGTTCGGAACGGATTGAAGGGTCTGCCCGCCAAAGCCCTCTACAGCTGGGAGCCCACGGCGCTCATCGGCATCTACCGGATCGACGAGCTTCATTGGGACGAGGCCACCGTGAAAGAGGCCCGCCGATGATCCGCTTCCTGTTGCGTCGCCTCCTCACCATGGCCGTGACCCTTCTGATCATCTCGGCCCTGGTCTTCTTCATCATTAAGCTGCCGCCCGGCGACTTCCTCAGCAACCAGATCGCGCTTCTGCGCGAACAGGGCGACGCGGACGCAGCCGCGAAGGCGGAATTCCTCATCCGGCAATACGGCCTCGACAAGCCGGCTTGGCAGCAATACCTGGTCTGGCTCGGCGTGATGCCGGGACCCAACGGCTTCTCCGGGCTGCTTCAGGGAGACTGGGGCTGGTCCTTCGAGTTCGACAGGCCCGTCTTCGAGGTGGTCGGCGACGCCCTGTGGCTCACCATTCTCGTCAACCTCGGCGCGGTGGTCTTCATCCACGTGGTCGCCATCCCCATCGCCATCTATTCCGCCACGCGTCAGTATTCGGTGGGAGACTACATCGCCACCTTCTTCGGCTATATCGGCCTCGCGACCCCGAGCTTCCTGCTGGCCTTGATCTTGCTCTACTACCTGAACCGCTGGTTCGGCGTTTCCATCGGCGGCCTCTACGATGCGCAGTATGCGGGCGAGCCCTGGACCTGGCCCAAGATTCGGTCCCTGCTCTCGCACCTGATCGTCCCGACCGTTGTGATCGGGCTTGCGGGCACGGCAGCCATGATCCGGCGCATGCGCGCGAACCTCCTCGACGAGCTCGGCAAGCAGTATTACGTGACCGCGAAAGCGAAGGGCTTAAATCCCAGGAAGGCGCTGCTGAAATATCCCTTCCGCATGTCGCTGAATCCCTTCATCGCCGACATCGGGAACCTCCTGCCGCACCTCATCTCGGGCTCGGTTCTGGTGTCGCTGGTGCTGAGCCTTCCTACTGTGGGCCCCATACTGCTCAGCGCGCTGAAAAGCCAGGACCAGTTCCTGGCCGGCTTCATCCTCATGTTCGTCGCCGTGCTGACCGTCGTCGGAATGCTCGTTTCAGACCTCCTGCTGGCCTGGCTCGATCCGCGCATCCGGATGGGAGGCGCAGGATGAATACGGCCCTGCCTTCCAAGCGCCACTATGTCGACCCCGCGCCCTTCGATCCCGGCGCGATGGAGCCGATCGGCACGGAAAACGAGAGCTTCTACCGCGCCTCGTCGTGGCAGCTCATGTGGTGGAAGTTCCGCCGCCACAAGGTGGCGCTCGCCGCCGCCTATATCCTGCTCGCATTCTATCTCCTCGTTCCCCTGGTCGAGGTGATCGCGCCCTATAACCAGACCACCCGCCACAGCGACTACATCTATGCGCCGCCTCAATCGGTGCATCTGATGCACGAGGGGCGCTTCATCGGCCCCTTCGTCTATCCTTACGCCTACACCTTCGACATCGAGACGTTCCAGCGGCTCTACACGGTCGATACATCGAACCCGCAGCCGATCCGATTTTTCTGCCGGGGGGATGCTTACGAGTTCTGGGGCGTCCTTCCCACGAACGTGCACCTGTTCTGCCCCCCTGAGAACGGCACCATGTACCTTCTCGGTACCGACAGGCTGGGTCGCGACCTGCTCTCGCGCATCATCTACGGAGCTCGCATCTCACTCACCATCGGCATCGTCGGCATTGCGGTCTCGTTCACTCTCGGGCTCTTCTTCGGCGGACTTGCCGGCTATCTCGGCGGCTGGGTCGATCACGTGATCCAGCGCATGATCGAAATCCTGCGCTCGCTGCCGGAGCTGCCCCTTTGGCTTGCCCTCTCGGCGGCGCTGCCGGCCAACTGGAGCCCGATCCTCATCTTCTTCGGCATCACGATCATCCTAGGGCTGCTCGACTGGCCGGGCCTCGCCCGCGCGGTGCGCTCGAAGCTGCTCTCCCTGCGCGAGGAGGACTTCGTGAAGGCGGCGGAACTGATGGGGGCTTCCAAGTCGCGCATCATCGGACGCCACCTCATTCCCAACTTCATGAGCCACCTGATCGCCTCTGCGACCCTGTCGATCCCCTCCATGATCCTGGGCGAAACCGCCCTCTCCTTCCTGGGGCTTGGCCTGCGGCCGCCGGTGACGAGCTGGGGCGTGCTGTTGAACGAGGCGCAGAACCTTGCCGCCGTGCAGCTTTATCCGTGGCTCCTCTTCCCCATCATCCCGGTCATCCTCGTGGTGCTCGCCTTCAACTTCATGGGCGACGGGCTGCGCGACGCAGCAGACCCGTATCATTGATCGGGATGCGTGTGCGGGAACGCCTGAAACTGTGGCTGGCCGGTTGGCTCGGTATTTCGCGCCTGAACCATGCCGTGTCCTACATGCTCATGCGGGACATGAACGTGCTTTCCTCGGCCCTAAAAGGCGCGGAGGGACATGTCGCCCTGCGGGAGGCTTTCCTGCATCTGATCGAAGTTCTCCAGCCGCAGATCGTCCGCGATGTTGGCGCGCTGGACGGAGCCTTGTCGTTTGCGGTCCGCGACAGGTTTCCGAACTGCGAGGTCCATGCCTTCGAGGCCAATCCGAAGACCCATGCAAGCCATGCCGAGGCGCTGGCGTCGCGTGGAATCGCCTATCACCAGCTTGCCATCTCGGACCGTGACGGGCGCATTGCGGTCCACGCACCGCGCGACCAGCATGAAGGCAAGACATCCCTTCTCCTGCGCAGCGAGGACATCGCTTACGACGACTACGAGGTTGAAACGCGCACGCTCGACAGCCTCTTTCAGAAGCGCCTCGGATCCGGTGGGCTAGGCTCAGGACTCGTTAATTGAGGTAGAAGGCCACTGAAGCA
>NZ_JAJATX010000030.1 GCF_020866965.1 Microvirga roseola | reverse complement strand
TACGATCGTCGGCGGCCAGGGCTCTGACTGGCTGATTGGTGGCACAGGTAGAGATATATTCTGGTTCGATGTCGATGCTCCCCTAGGTGCCGGCAACGTGGACACAATTGAGGACTTCGCAACCGGAGAGGATAAGTTCCAGCTCAGCCGTAGCGTCTTCACCAACGCGTCGGGCGGGACCTACATCGACAGCTGGTCGTTTGCGGTCGGTTCGGCCGCGACCTCCTCATCGCACCGCATCGTCTACAATCAGGCAACCGGTGATCTGTTCTACGATGCGGACGGATCCGGAGCTGCTGCGGCCCAGGTAAAGTTTGCTGCGGTCACGGCGGGATCGACCCTCAACTGGACGCATTTCCTGCTCGTCTAGGACAGTAAGAATCTCAGGTGGTGGAGGAGCCAGTGGATGACCACCGGCTCTTCTTTTTTGGAAGGCTTCGATCCCTCAGGCTTCGATGACAGCTACTCCGAGACCGGGCGACTTGGTCAGTCGTTGCTTGCGGCGCATGGGCAAAAGAAATTGCCGCTTCCATGGATGGGAGCGGCGCCGGCATCAGCTTTCGGGGTCCGGATTATAAGGGCAGGCGAAAAGCTTTCGCCTCGTCCGGCAGATTGCAAAGAAGAGGAAATCCCCGATCCGGGCCTGTTGGACCGGCCCGGCCTCAAGCCGCCTGTTCGCTGTCGCCCAGGCGCTTGTCGAGGTATTTGTCCACGGCCACCATCAGTTCGTCGACCCTGCCGTCGAAGAAATGGTTGGCGCCCTCGACCACCGCGTGCTCGAGCTTCACGCCCTTCTGGGTCTTCACCTTTTCGATGACGCTGATCACGTCCTTGACCGGAGCCACGCGATCCTCCGAGCCGTGCACGAAGAGGCCGGAGGACGGGCAGGGGGCGAGGAACGAGAAGTCGTAGCGGTTCGCCATGGCGGCGATCGAGATGAAGCCCTCGATCTCCGGGCGGCGCATGAGGAGCTGCATGCCGATCCAGGCGCCGAAGGAAACGCCGGCGATCCAGCAGGCGCGGGCATCCGGGTTCATGGCCTGGGCCCAGTCGAGCGCGGCGGCCGCATCCGACAATTCGCCCTGGCCGTGGTCGAAGGCGCCCTGGCTGCGGCCGACGCCGCGGAAATTGAAGCGCAGGACCGAGAAGCCGCGGTTCACGAAGTCATAATAGAGGTTGTACACGATCTGGTTGTTCATCGTGCCGCCGAACTGCGGGTGCGGGTGCAGGATGATGGCGATGGGAGCACCCTTCTGCTTCGCAGGCTGGTAGCGCCCCTCGATGCGACCGGCGGGACCCGTGAAAATGACTTCAGGCATGAACGCGAACCTCTTGCTCACCTCTCCGTCGGGAGAGGGAAAACCCCGAATGCCTTGACTTCCGGCTCCGGATTCTTCAAAAAAGGGGCCTTAGAATAGTTCTAAGTTGCACCTTTGTTACATTTGCTCTGCGCCGGAACGGCCCCAGGGCAAACCTGGCATGATGTGGTTGCGGTGCTTTAGCACGGCAACCAGGGGCAATTGCAAGAATTTCGTGAGGCTTGGGACGGCAGCCATGGCATCGGGCCAGCGCATCTACCTCGACCACAACGCCACCTCGCCGGTCAGGCCCGAGGCGGCGGAGGCGGTCGCGCGCGCCCTGCAACTGCCCGGCAACCCCTCCTCGGTCCATGCCGAGGGCCGCGCCGCGCGCGCCGAGCTCGAGGGCGCACGGGAAAAGGTGGCGAGGCTCGTCGGAGCCAGGGCCAAGAACGTCGTTTTCACGAGCGGCGGGACGGAGGCTGCGAACTTGGTGCTGACGCCCTCGTTCCGCCGCCTCGGACAGGCTGGGACGGTGCGGCTTCTCGTCGGCGCAGCGGAGCATCCCTGTGTGCTCAATGGCCACCGTTTTCCGTCGGAGAAGGTTTCGGCGATTCCCGTCGACGCCCGCGGCGTCCTTGATGTGGACTGGCTCGAAGCCCACCTGAAAGGGGCCGGGGAGGAGCGGGTCCTAGTCTCCGTTCAGCTTGCCAACAACGAGACAGGCGTCCTGCAGCCGGTTGCCGAGATCGCCGCCCTGGTTCATGAGCATGGCGGCCTCGTCTACACGGACGCCGTCCAGGCGGCCGGCAAGGTCCCGGTGGACATCGCCGCCCTCGGCGTCGATGTGCTGACCCTGTCGGCCCACAAATTCGGCGGGCCGAAAGGAATAGGGGCGGTTGTCTTCGCTTCCGACCAGTTCGAGATCGCGGACCGGCTCGTCCGGGGCGGCGGCCAGGAGAAGGGCCACCGGGCCGGCACCGAGAACGTTGCCGCCATCGCGGGCTTCGGAACGGCCGCCGAGATCGCGCAGGCCAACCTGACCCGCGAGGCCGGGCGTCTGAGTTCCCTGCGGGACGAGGCCGAGGCGCATCTGCGCCGGGTCGCGCCCGAGGCGCTTGTTGTGGGCGCGCAAGCTGAGCGGTTGCCTAATACCTTCGCCTTTGCCATACCCGGCCTCAAGGCCGAGACGGCATTGATCGCCTTCGATCTGGCGGGGGTGGCCCTGTCCTCGGGTTCGGCCTGCTCGTCCGGAAAGGTCAGGCGGTCGCATGTGCTCGACGCCATGGGCGTGGAGCCCGCCCTCGCAGAGGGCACTTTGCGTGTGAGTTTGGGGTGGACGACCACGAAAGAGGACGTGATCCGCTTTGCGGAAGCGTGCGAAAGGGTGGTCGGCACCTTATATAAGCGGAAGGCGAGCGCGGCCTGACTGAGTGGCCAGGCTTGCTTTTCATTGTCATCAACCCGCGGTCCTTGAAACCGTGAGAGGTGGGAGAGACAGATGCCTGCAGTGCAGGAGACGATCGACCAGGTCAGGTCGATTGACGTCGATCAGTACAAGTACGGCTTCGAGACCGAGGTCGAAATGGAGAAGGCTCCGAAGGGTCTCTCCGAGGATGTGATCCGCTTCATCTCGGCCAAGAAGGGCGAGCCCGAGTGGATGCTCCAGTGGCGCCTCGACGCCTACAAGCGCTGGCTCACCATGAAGGAGCCGAACTGGGCGCGCGTGTCGTACGACAAGATCGACTACAACGACATCTATTACTACGCCGCGCCGAAGAAGAACCCGGCGCCGAAGTCCCTCGACGAGGTGGACCCGGAGATTGTCAGGACCTACGAGAAGCTCGGCATTCCGCTCCGCGAGCAGGAGATCCTGGCCGGCGTCGAGCCGCGCAACCGGGTCGCCGTGGACGCGGTGTTCGATTCCGTGTCGGTCGCCACGACCTTCAAGGAGGAGCTGAAGAAGGCCGGCGTGATCTTCATGCCGATCTCAGAGGCGATCCGGGAATATCCCGAGCTCGTTAAGCAGTATCTCGGCTCGGTCGTGCCGGTGACGGACAACTACTTCGCGACGCTGAACTCGGCCGTGTTCACGGACGGCTCGTTCGTCTATGTGCCGCCGGGCGTACGCTGCCCGATGGAGCTGTCGACCTACTTCCGCATCAACGAGAAGAACACGGGCCAGTTCGAACGCACCCTCATCATCGCGGACAAGGGTTCGTACGTCTCGTATCTCGAGGGCTGCACGGCCCCGAAGCGCGACGAGAACCAGCTGCACGCCGCGGTGGTCGAGCTGGTGGCGCTCGACGATGCCGAGATCAAGTACTCGACGGTCCAGAACTGGTATCCGGGCGACGCTCAGGGCAAGGGCGGCATCTACAACTTCGTGACAAAGCGCGGCGATTGCCGGGGCAAGAACTCGGTCATCACCTGGACACAGGTCGAGACGGGCTCCGCCATCACCTGGAAGTATCCGTCCTGCATCCTGCGCGGCGACAATTCCCGCGGCGAGTTCTACTCGATCGCGGTGTCGAACGGTATGCAGCAGGTCGATTCCGGCACCAAGATGATCCATCTGGGCAAGAACACCACGAGCCGGATCATTTCGAAGGGCATCGCGGCGGGCAAGTCCGACAACACCTATCGCGGCCTTGTCTCCGCCCATCGCAAGGCGACCGGCGCACGCAATTTTACGAACTGCGACTCGCTGCTCATCGGCAACGAGTGTGGCGCGCATACGGTGCCGTATATCGAGTCGAAGAACGCCAGCGCCGTGTTCGAGCACGAGGCGACGACATCGAAGATCTCCGAAGATCAGATGTTCTACTGCCAGCAGCGCGGCCTCTCGGAAGAGGAGGCGACGGCGCTGATCGTGAACGGCTTCGTGAAGGACGTGCTGCAGCAGCTCCCCATGGAGTTCGCCGTCGAGGCGCAGAAGCTGATCTCGATCTCGCTGGAAGGCTCGGTCGGTTAATCGCAACTTAGCCCCTCGTCCTGAGGAGCCGCCAAAGGCGGCGTCACGAGGGACGAGGGGCGTCTCGCTGAAATCATCAATCATCCTTCGAGGCGGCGCGCAGAGGCGTGCTCCTCAGGATGACAGTTTTAGGAAAATCACCATGCTCGAAATCAAGAACCTGCATGTCCAGATCGAGGACAAGCGCATTCTCAACGGTCTCAACCTCACCGTGAACAAGGGCGAGATCGCCGCCATCATGGGCCCCAACGGCTCGGGCAAGTCGACCCTGTCCTACGTGCTTGCCGGCAAGGAGGACTACGAAGTCCTCGACGGCGAGATCCTGCTCGATGGCGAAAACCTGCTGGAGATGGAGCCGGACGAGCGTGCGGCTGTGGGCGTGTTCCTGGCCTTCCAGTATCCGCTGGAGATCCCCGGCGTCGCCTCGATGACGTTCCTCAAGGCCACCCTCAACGCCCAGCGGAAGGCCCGCGGCGAGGAGGAACTGTCGACCCCGGACTTCATCAAGCGCGTGAACGCCGCCGCCCAGCAGCTCGAGATCCCGAAGGACATGCTCAAGCGCGCCCTCAATGTCGGCTTCTCCGGCGGCGAGAAGAAGCGCATGGAGATCCTACAGATGGCGCTGCTGCAGCCATCCTTCTGCATCCTGGACGAGACCGATTCCGGCCTCGACATCGACGCGCTGCGCATCGTGTCCGAGGGCGTGAACGCTCTGCGCTCGCCCGACCGCGCCTTCCTCGTCATCACGCACTATCAGCGCCTGCTCAACCACATCGTGCCCGACACCGTGCACGTGATGCACAGCGGCCGCATCGTGAAGTCGGGCGGCAAGGAGCTCGCGCTCGAGCTCGAAGCGAGCGGCTATGCCGAATACCGCACAGGCGAGGCCGCGTAACATGGCCGACGTCACTCTCATGAAGACGCCGGCCGAGACCGCGCTGGCGCAGGCTTTCGAGAGCGCGAAGACCCTGTTGCCGGGCAACGTGGAATCGCGCGCTCAGGCCTTCGAGCTCTTCTCGGCGCGCGGGCTGCCGCACCGCCGGGTGGAGGAGTTCAAGTACACGGACCTGCGCGCCTTCCTGCGCGAGGCCGCACCCTTCGCCGTCGCGCCCTCGTCCAAGGAGGCCGCGGCGGCTTTGGAGAATGCCAAGGCGCTCGCAGGCGTCGAGGCTCTGCAGGTGCCGTTCGTGAACGGCCACTTCGTGCGCGATGCGGTGGATTTCAAAAGCCTGCCGGAAGGCATCGAGATCGTCCCCCTCGGCGAAGCCCTGGCCGACAACCATGATTGGCTCGCCAGGCTCAGCCCCGTTCCGTGGGCGAGCGACAACCCGGTCTACCAGCTCAACACCTCCTTCATGGCCGACGGCGTCATGATCCGCGTGGTGGGCGAGGTCACGGCGCCGCTCCATCTGCGCTTCGTCACGGCGGCAGAGTCGGCGGTTGCCACTGCGACCCGCGTGCTGGTGCTGGTCGAGGACGGCGCTTCCGTCACGCTGCTTGAAAGCCACGAGAGCACCGACGGCGCGAACCATCAGCCGAACGACGTGGTGGAGCTGATCGCGGGCGACGGCACGAAGGTTCAGCACGTGCGCGTCAATGCCGAGGGTGACAAGGCTCTGGCCCTGTCCACCATGGCGATAAAGGTCGGCGCGGATGCCGCCTTCAACAGCATCAACGTGGTGACCGGCGCGGCCGTGTCCCGCCATCAGGTATTTGCAGTCCTGAACGGCGAGAACACGAACCTGCGGGTCAACGGCGCGACGATGCTGAAGGGCTCGCAGCATGGCGACTCCACGCTCGTCGTCGAGCATGCCGCCCCGCAATGCGAGAGCCGCGAGCTGTTCAAGACCATCATCGACGGCGAGGCGACGGGCGTGTTCCAGGGCAAGATCATCGTGCCCCACCACGCCCAGAAGACCGACGGCCGTATGATGTCGGCGGCGGTCCTCCTCGGTGAGGGCGGCGCCATGAACAACAAGCCGGAACTCGAAATCTTCGCCGACGACGTGCAGTGCGCCCACGGCGCGACCTGCGGTCAGCTCGACGAGGACCTCCTGTTCTACCTCATGGCGCGCGGCCTGCCGAAGAAGGAGGCCGAAAGCCTTCTGGTCCAGGCGTTCCTCGGCGAGGCTGTCGAGTTCGTCGAGAACGAGGCGGCCCGCGAGGCGCTGGTTGCCACGGTCGAGGGCTGGCTGAAGGCTCGGGGCTGAACACTCCAATACGTCATGGCCGGGCCTGTCCCGGCCATCTCAATCCGAAAAGCCGGGCTTCAGTTCGTCGGGATCGCCGGCACAAGGCCGGCGAAAGGCGGGAGAGGGGAGCAAGAGGCGATGAACATGCAAGTGAAGCCTTACGACATCGAGGCCGTCCGGGCCGAGTTTCCGATCCTGTCCCAGCAGGTCTACGGCAAGCCGCTCGTCTATCTCGACAATGCCGCTTCGGCCCAGAAGCCGCGCGCGGTGATTGAGGCCATGGTGAACACCATGGAGACGGGGTACGCCAATGTTCATCGCGGCCTGCACTACATGGCCAACATGGCGACCGAAGGCTTCGAGCGGGCGCGCGAGACCGTGCGGACATTCCTGAACGCGGAATCCGTGGATGAGATCGTCTTCACCAAGTCCGCGACGGAAGCCTACAACCTCGTGGCGGATTCCTTCGGCCGCATGAATATCGGGGAGGGGGACGAGATCATTCTCTCCATCATGGAGCATCACTCCAATATCGTGCCTTGGCACCTCCTGCGAGAGCGCAAGGGCGCGGTCATCAAATGGGCGCCGGTGGACGATGAGGGCAATTTCCTCGTGGAGGAGTTCGAGAAGCTCTTCTCGCCGCGCACCAAGATCGTCGCCATCACGCATATGTCGAACGTGCTGGGCACCGTGACGCCGATGAAGGAGATCATCCGCATCGCCCGCGCCCACGGCGTGCCGGTGCTGGTGGATGGGGCACAGGGGGCCGTGCATCTCGACGTGGACGTGCGCGACCTCGATGCCGATTTCTATGTGTTCACCGGCCATAAGGTCTATGGGCCGACAGGCATCGGCGTGCTCTACGGCAAGCGCCAGTGGCTCGAGAAGATGCCGCCTTACCAGGGCGGCGGCGAGATGATCCGCGAGGTCCGCCAGGACGCGATCACCTACAACGACCCGCCGCACCGGTTTGAGGCGGGCACGCCTGCCATCATCGAGGCCATCGGCCTGGGAGCTGCGCTGGAATTCATGATGAAGCTCGGCCGGGAGAACATCCGGGCCCATGAGGAGGCTCTGTCGCAATACGCCCATGAGCGCCTGCGGGGCATGAACTCGCTGCGTATCATCGGGCAGGCCAGGGGCAAGGGTGCGATCATCGCCTTCGAGATGAAGGGCGCCCATGCCCACGATATCGCCACCGTCATCGACCGGCAGGGCGTGGCGGTTCGGGCGGGAACCCATTGCGCCATGCCGCTGCTGGAGCGCTTCGGTGCGACCTCGACCTGCCGGGCCTCCTTTGGCCTCTACAACACCATGGAAGAAGTCGATAAACTGGCGGACGCCTTGCAAAAGGCCGAAGCCCTGTTTGCGTGAGGATTGACCTGTGAACGACCTATCTCCAACCAATGCGCCGCAGGCTTCCCCCGGCTCGGCCATTCCGCCGGAAGAGCTCGACCGGATGACGGATGACATCATTGCGGCCTTGAAGACGGTCTACGATCCCGAGATCCCGTCCGACATCTACGAGCTCGGCCTGATCTACCGGGTGGATATCGACGATGACCGTAACGTCACCATCGACATGACTCTGACCGCCCCGGGCTGCCCCGTTGCCGGCGAAATGCCGGGCTGGGTGGAGAACGCCGTCTCCACGGTTCAGGGGGTGCAGAGCGTGAAGGTCAACATGGTCTTCGACCCGCCGTGGGACCAGAGCCGCATGTCCGATGAGGCGCGGGTCGCGCTGGACATGTGGTGAGTTCACCGACGGTTCGCTAATCCATTTTCTCATGCGTCATGGCCGGGCTCGTCCCGGCCATCGTCGTTCGGGCGCCTCATGGACGGAAGAGGCCGAGCACAGCCGGATCTGTGCTAAGCTTCCCCAGCCCGGCCGTTTGCGCCCGGTGTCCGAAGGAGGCCAAGCATGGATGCGCCTCAAGCCCCCGAAACCCTCCATGTCCGCTGCTGCATCGTCGGTGGCGGGCCTGCGGGGATGATGCTCGGGCTTCTGCTGGCTCGTCAGGGCGTCGAAGTCCTGGTTCTCGAAAAGCACGCCGATTTCCTGCGGGATTTTCGCGGGGACACCATTCACCCATCGACCCTCGAGGTCGTGCACGAGCTCGGATGGCTCGACGACTTTCTCTCCCGGCCGCATCAGGAGACGAAGACCGTCAGCCTCGCCGTCGGAGGCGAGACCCTGACCCTCGGCGACTTCTCGCACCTGCCCACGCGCTGCAAATTCATCGCCTTCATGCCGCAATGGGACTTTCTCGATTTCCTCGCCGATCACGCCCGCGAGTACGCGGAATTCCGGCTCCGAATGCAGGCGGAGGTGATGGACGTGATCGAGGAACAGGGCAGGGTGGCTGGCGTTCGGGTTTCCACGGCCGAAGGTCCCCTCGAAGTGCGAGCCGATCTCGTGGTCGCGGCCGATGGCAGGCGGTCCGTGGTTCGCGAGAAGGCGGGCCTCAAGATCCTGGATATCGGCGCACCGATGGATGTGCTCTGGATGCGGGTCTCCAAGCGGTCGGACGATCCAAGCCAGTTGCTCGGACGGATCGAGGCCGGGCGGATGCTGGTCATGATCGACCGGGGCGAATACTGGCAGTGCGCCTATCTCATCCCGAAGGGCTCGCTGGAGCGGCTCAAGCAGGAAGGCCTGCCGGCGTTCCGGTCGAAGCTTGCGGGCCTCGCTCCCTTCCTCGGTGAACGTGTCGAGGAGCTTCAGTCCTGGGACGACATCAGGCTCCTCACCGTCGCGGTCGATCGGCTGAAGCAATGGTTCAAGCCAGGCCTTCTGTGCATTGGCGATGCGGCCCATGCCATGTCGCCGGTCGGCGGAGTGGGGATTAATCTCGCGATCCAGGACGCAGTAGCCACCGCCAACATTCTCGGGATGCCGCTGAAGCTTGGCCCTGTGGGTCCGGAGGAGCTGGCGCGCGTGCAGAGAAGGCGGGAGTGGCCCACCCGTATGACCCAAAGGCTGCAGGTACTGCTTCAGAATCGGATGATCGATCCCGTGCTGAACAGCCGAGGGCCGGTCTCAGCGCCCTGGCCCATCCGTATGCTGGCCCGATGGCCCCAGTTCCGGCGGATTCCCGCCCGCCTGATCGGCATCGGCTTCCGGCCGGAGCATCTGCGCTGAAGACGGTCCGGCCATCCCCCCTGCGAGCAACCCTCGCACGGTCTCGACGTTTTCCCTTTCACCTCTTATCTATGAGGAAATGAACTCGTTCTGCCCGGGCCTTGAACCCGGCTGTCAGGAGAGAAGGCTTATGGCTCTACCCGGCTTCAAGGTCGTGACCTTGACCGATGCGGCGGCAAACCGCGTCAAAGACATCATTTCCAAGGCCGACCGCCCCATCGTGGGCGTCCGCGTCGGCGTGAAGAACGGCGGCTGCGCCGGCATGTCCTACACCATGGAATATGCCGAAAGCGTCAATCCCCTGGACGAGGTGGTCGAGGACAAGGGCGTGACCTTGCTCATCGACCCAAAGGCGGTGCTGTTCCTGCTCGGCACGGAGATGGACTTCCAGACGACCAGGATGTCGTCCCAGTTCGTCTTCAACAATCCGAACCAGACCTCGGCCTGCGGCTGCGGCGAGTCGGTCGCCATCACGCCCGCCACGCCGGGCACCCTCCAGTCGGCGCAGTAAGCCATGGATGCCGAGGCCATTCGCGACGTCTTGCGCAACCTCGGCCCGGTTCACATCCGCAGAATGTTCGGCGGGCAGGGCGTCTACCAGGGCGAGCTGATGTTCGCCCTCGAAGCCTATGGCGAGCTCTATCTGAAGGTGGACGACGAAAGCATCGGGCTCTTTCGCGAGCGCGGCTCGCGCCCGTTCGTCTATGAGAGCCGTGATGGCCGCACCACGACCATAAGCTACTGGCTTATTCCCGAGTCAGCCCTGGACGACCCGGACGAAGCTGCGGAACTGGCCGGACTGGCTCTGGCCGCAGCACGCCGGGCGAAGGCTCCCAAGGCGCGGAGAACAGGGAAAACTACGCCGCGCCGGAAGGCGCGGGAGCCCGAATCCCTTACTTGACCTTCTTGACCGGGACCGGCCTCAGCAGGAAGGCCGGGACGTGATCGCCTAGGCCGACGACAGGCGCATCGGAATCGTTGTCGTGGCGGGAGCGGCGTCGGTTGTCCCGTTCCGGCTGCCTGTCCTGCCTATCCCTCTCCGGTTGCCTCTCCCGCTCGGGGCGCGGCTTCCGAGAAGGCTGCTCATCACGCTCACGCAGGGCAGGTGCTTCTGCCTTAGGCTCGTCCGAACCGCTCCGGCGAACCTTGACCTTGCGGCCGCGAGAGCGCTCCTCCCTGCCTTCGCCACGTCCTTCACCGCGTCCGCCACGGCGGCGCGAGGCCCCCTCGGACGCCGGCCGCTCGGCTAGGCTCGGGCCTTCCCACGGAATGGGCTGCCCGATCAGCTTCTCGATGGCGGCCAGGGACTTCTCGTCGCCCGGTCCGACGAGCGTGAACGCAGCGCCGCTCCGCCCGGCGCGGCCCGTACGGCCGATCCGGTGAACGTAATCCTCCGCATGGTGAGGCACGTCGTAATTGAACACATGGCTCACCGCAGGGATGTCGAGGCCGCGAGCCGCAACGTCGCTGGCCACGAGAAGGGGCATCTCGCCTGAGCGGAAGCTATCGAGCGCCGCCATACGGGCGTGCTGGTCCATGTCGCCATGGAGGGCAACGGCCGCGAATCCGTGCTTCTGCAGGGAGCGGTGAAGAACGGCCACGTCGCGCTTGCGGTTGCAGAACACGATGGCGTTCTGGAGGTCCGTGGCGCTGCGGATCAACTCGCGAAGAGTTGCGCGCTTCTCGAAATCCTGGGAGCCTGTTGCAACCAGGCGCTGCGTGATCGTCGTCGCGGTCGATGCTGCGCGGGCGACCTCGACCTTGACCGGATTATGCAGGAAGGCGTCCGCCAGGCGCTGGATCTCCGGCGGCATGGTCGCGGAGAAGAAGAGGGTCTGGCGGGTGAACGGCACGAGCTTCACGATGCGCTCGA
Source organism: Microvirga roseola (assembly GCF_020866965.1). Lineage (GTDB taxonomy): Bacteria > Pseudomonadota > Alphaproteobacteria > Rhizobiales > Beijerinckiaceae > Microvirga > Microvirga roseola. The sequence goes on along the minus strand of NZ_JAJATX010000030.1, from coordinate 35,617 downwards.
TATCCGGGATGAAGCCCATGTCGAGCATCCGGTCGGCCTCGTCGATGACGAGAAGCTCGACGCCGGTGAGCAGGAGCTTGCCGCGCTCGAAATGGTCGAGCAGGCGGCCCGGGGTCGCGATCAGGACATCGACGCCCCGGGTGATCTTGGCATCCTGGTCGCCGAAGGAGACGCCGCCGATGAGGAGCGCCACCGAGAGCCGGTGATTGATGCCGTACTTGTCGAAGTTGTCCTCGACCTGGGCGGCGAGTTCGCGCGTCGGCTCGAGAATCAGGGTGCGCGGCATCCGCGCCCTGGCCCGGCCGGTCTCCAGCAGGGTCAGCATGGGCAGCGTAAAGGCGGCCGTCTTGCCCGTTCCGGTCTGGGCGATGCCCAGCACGTCGCGGCGCGCAAGCACGTGGGGGATCGCCTGCGCCTGGATCGGCGTCGGCTCCGTGTAGCCTGCGGCGGCGACGGCCTGTTGAACTTTATCGCTAAGTCCGAGTTCAGCGAACGACATGAATACAAGTACCGTTGTGGGCTGGGCGCGCTCTTAAGTGCCGGCCGCTCTCAACGGCAACAAACAGGCGCGGAACTGGTTTCACCCGAGATTTGGCTCAAGCCAAGGTGCGGCGGGACCATAGGACATGCTATGCGCTTGTCAATCCAAAGGAAAAAGCCGCAATGGCCGAGACGCTCGTTTTTGTACCCGGACTGGCCTGCACATCCCGCCTCTTCAAGCCGCAAATCGCGGCCCTTTCGGATGGCCGCACGATTCTCGTGGCGGAAAACCGTCGGGACGATTCGATTCGGGGAATCGCCGCCAGGCTCCTGAGCGAGGCGCCCGAGCGGTTCTCCCTGGCGGGTCTCTCCATGGGCGGCTACGTGGCTCTGGAGGTCGTGCGCCAAGCCCCGGAGCGGGTGGAGCGCCTTGCCCTTCTCGATACCAGCGCCCGGCCGGATTCCGTGGAGGCGAGTCAGGACCGCGAACGGCTGATCGCGCTGGCGGAAGCCGGTCGGTCCGAGGATATCGTCTCAAGGCTCTGGCCGCGTCTCGTTCATTCCGAGAATCAGTCCAACGGGGCCCTGAAAGGCATCATGACCGAAATGATGCGGGAAACGGGCGTGGAGGCTTATATCCGACAGCAGCGCGCCATCATGGCCCGCACCGATTCCCGCCCCATGCTGCCCGGCATCGAGATCCCGACGCTTGTACTGGTGGGGGAGGCGGATGCGATCACGCCGCCCGAGATCGCCCGGGAAATGGCGGAAATGATCGAATGGGCCTCTCTCGTCGTCGTGCCGGGGGCAGGGCACATGTCGAGTCTTGAGCAGCCTGAGCGGGTCACACAGGCGTTGCGCCTGTGGCTGCAGCGGCGCTGAGCCGGGTACATAGGGTGCGCCAGAACACGGTGCCGTAAGGCTGTTGCAGGAAAGCTACAGACGTTGGGGAAGGGCTCGCTTATAAGCTTGGCCGCACTCCTCAACTTGGAATGACACAATGAAAAAGATTCTTCTCTCCTCGGTTGCTCTCCTGGGCTTCACGGCTGGCGCCATGGCCGCCGACCTTCCGTCCCGCGTCGCTCCGGTTCCGGTCGTCGCTGCCGCTCCGATCTTCACCTGGACCGGCTTCTACGTCGGTGTGAACGCCGGCTACGGCTGGAACGCCAACGACAACATCGTCATCAACGGCGTGGTCTACGACCTCGACAGCGATGGCGGCTTCCTGGGCGGCGCTCAGGCCGGCTTCAACTACCAGATGGGCTCGTTCGTCGTCGGTCTCGAGGGCGACATCCAGTGGGTCGACCTCGGTGACGATGATCGCTACAACACCGTGCTCGGCTACTACGACCGCGGCTCGGACGACTGGTTCAGCACGGTTCGTGCCCGCGCCGGTGTGGCCTTCGACCGCGCTCTCATCTACGCCACCGGCGGCTTTGCCTTCACGGACGGCAACAGCGGCTGGACCCTCGGCGGCGGTATCGAGTACGCCTTCACCAACAACCTGACGGCCAAGGTCGAAGGCCTCTACGTCAACCTCGACGGCGACAACGACCGTTTCGGCGTTGTCGGCTACGACAACGACCTCGAGTTCGGCCTCGTCCGCGCCGGCCTGAACTTCAAGTTCGGCACCTACTAAGATCCGTCGCATCTGCGACAGGGAAGGCCCGGGGAAACCNCCTCGACGGCGACAACGACCGTTTCGGCGTTGTCGGCTACGACAACGACCTCGAGTTCGGCCTCGTCCGCGCCGGCCTGAACTTCAAGTTCGGCACCTACTAAGATCCGTCGCATCTGCGACAGGGAAGGCCCGGGGAAACCCGGGCCTTTTTGTTTTGCCGGTTCTGAAACGAAAAGCCGCCCCGGAGACCGGGGCGGCTTCCCGTAAAGAGGAACTGGTCGCTTACTCGATGATCGTCACGACCTTGCGCGACTGCGGGTCGACCAGCACCACGTTTCCATCATGCACGAAATAGCGGTGGCCCTTCACGTTCGGGACCTCGGACACGACCGTCTCCGGAACTGTCTGCAGCTCCATGTTCTGCGGAACCGTCCAGCCCACGGTGACATCCTCCTGAACGGTAACAGGCGCCGTGCTGCCCAGCTGCTGGCGGATGACCGTGCGCTTCTCAGGAGCAATGGTGATCGAGCCGGTGGTCTCGGCCTGGGTCGTCGTCGTGGTGGTCGTTGTCGAGGTCTGGGCACTCACGGGAGCAGCGGCCAGCAGACCGAGGGTTGCGGTCGCAATCATCAGCTTCTTCATGACTTACCTCCTCAAGGGGGTCTCGTATCCAGCCCTTTCACGTCGGGGCGGCAACGCGGGAGGTTCGAAAGGCGTTCCAGCTTGGCCGGCTTATTGTCCTCAAATATGCCTAAACTCTTGAATTAAAATAAAAAAGCCGGAGCCCGAAAGCTCCGGCGGAAGTGGGCTGCAAATTCTGCAACCGGGAGGAAAGTCTTCGTTCCCGCTTAGTGCCCGTTTGAAAATAGGCGCCTACCCCAACATGCAGGGAGAGCGGCCGATCCGGTGCGCTAAATGTTGTGCCATCGGGCAATTCTCAAACGGGCTCTTAGCAGGAATAGTACATCTGGAACTCGACCGGATGCGGAGTCATCTCGAAGCGGGCGACCTCGGTCATCTTCAGCTCGATGTAGCTGTCGATGAAGTCGTCGTTGAACACGCCGCCAGCCTTGAGGAACGCCCGGTCCTTGTCGAGACTGGCGAGAGCTTCGCGGAGCGAGCCGCAGACGGTCGGGATCTTCTTCAGCTCGCGCGGCGGCAGATCATAGAGATCCTTGTCCATCGCCTGGCCGGGATCGATCTTGTTCAGGATGCCGTCGAGACCGGCCATCAGCATCGCGGCGAAGGCGAGGTACGGATTGGCGGTCGGATCCGGGAAGCGGACCTCGACGCGCTTGGCCTTCGGCGAGGTCGTCCACGGAATGCGGCAGGAGGCGGAGCGGTTACGGGCCGAATAGGCCAGCAGAACCGGAGCCTCGTAGCCCGGGACGAGACGCTTGTAGGAGTTCGTCGACGGGTTGGTGAAGGCGTTCAGCGCCTTTGCGTGCTTGATGATGCCGCCGATGTACCACAGGCACTCCTGGGAGAGGTCGGCATACTTGTTGCCGGCGAAGAGGGGCTTGCCGCCCTTCCACAGGGACTGGTGCACGTGCATGCCCGAGCCGTTGTCGCCATAGACCGGCTTCGGCATGAAGGTGGCCGTCTTGCCGTAGGACTGGGCGACGTTGTGGATGCAATACTTGTAGATCTGCATCTCGTCGGCGGTGCGCACGAGGGTGTTGAACTTCGTTCCGAGCTCGTGCTGGGCGGAAGCCACCTCGTGGTGGTGCTTCTCGACCGTCACGCCCATGGCCTTCATGGCGGCAAGCATTTCGCTGCGCATGTCCTGCGCGGAATCCAGCGGAGGAACCGGGAAATAGCCGCCCTTCGTCTGGATGCGGTGGCCGAGGTTGCCGCCCTCGTAAGCCGTGTCGCCATTGATCGGTAGTTCCGAGGCGTCGAGCTTGAAGCCGGTGTTGTAGGGATCGGCCGAGAACCGGACGTCGTCGAACACGAAGAACTCGGCCTCGGGGCCTACATAGACGGTGTCGGCGATGCCGGTGGACTTGAGGAAGGCTTCGGCCTTCTTGGCAATGCCGCGCGGGTCGCGGTTGTAGGGCTCGCCGGTGGCCGGCTCCAGAATGTCGCAGTTGATCGACATGGTCGATGCCGAGAAGAACGGGTCCATCTGGGCCGTCGTCGGGTCGGGCATGAGGGTCATGTCGGATTCGTTGATCGCCTTCCAGCCGGCGATGGACGAACCGTCGAACATGATGCCGTCGGCGAACAGGTCCTCGTCGACCATGGACACGTCGAAGGTGACGTGCTGCCACTTGCCGCGCGGATCCGTGAAACGGAAGTCGACGTACTGAACGTCGGTATCCTTGATCGCCTTGAGAACATCCTTGGCGGTCTGCATGGTCTAGTCCTCTTCTGCCCTTGAGAGATTGCCTTGGCTTCAGGCCTTGGTCGGAGAAGGCGAGCTTAGATCGCGTCGGATCCGGTCTCGCCCGTGCGGATGCGGACGGCCTCTTCGACCGTCGACACGAAAATCTTGCCGTCGCCGATGCGGCCCGTCTGGGCCGCCTTGCGGATGGCCTCGATGGCGCTCTCGACCAGATCGTCGTTGAGGACGATCTCGAGCTTCACCTTCGGCAGGAAGTCGACGACATATTCGGCGCCACGATACAGTTCGGTGTGGCCCTTCTGGCGACCGAAACCCTTGGCCTCGATGACGGTGATGCCCTGGAGGCCGACCTCCTGGAGAGCTTCTTTGACTTCATCGAGCTTGAAAGGCTTGATGATGGCTTCAATCTTCTTCATCCGGATCAACCGTTTCGGTTCGTGACTTGCCGCTTTTAGCACCAGCACAGGATGCCTTCCACGGAGTCATCTCCTTAAAACGTGCGGTTTTGCCCCGTTCGTGGGCATAACATGATCAAAGTTTGTGCAGTTGCGGAAATCGTCGCCAATTCCCGAAAATGAGGCCATTCTGCCCCCATGACAGCCCCTGAACTGGTCCTGACCCCTGCCGAAATGAGGCGCGCCGATGCCGAAGTCATCGCCGGCGGCGTTCCGGGCATCGAACTCATGCGGCGGGCAGGACGCGCCGTCGCGGATTGTGCCGAAAAATTAGTCGCTTCGGGCAGCCAGATCCTGGTGGCGGCAGGACCGGGACAGAACGGCGGGGACGGGTTCGTCGCCGCCGCTCTTCTCAGCGAGCGGGGCTATCATGTCAGGCTCGGGCTATTGGGCGCCCTGGACCGTCTGACCGGGGATGCGGCCACCGCCGCCGAGGACTGGACGGGCGAGACCGGTCCTGTGGAGAATGCTCCCTTTCAAGAGGCCGATCTCATCATCGATGCCCTGTTCGGCACGGGACTCGCCCGCGATCTCGATGGCGCGGCGCGGCTGACAGTGGAGCGCATGAATGCGTCGGGCAGGCCGGTTCTCGCGGTCGACCTCCCGTCGGGCATCGACGGCGGCACGGGCGAGGTGAGGGGGCTTGCCGTCAAGACCACCCGCACGGTCACCTTCGCCGCGCGCAAGCCCTGCCACCTCCTGATGCCTGGGCGGGCCATGAGCGGAGCGGTCGACGTCGCGGGTATCGGGATCAGCCGGGACATTCTGGAGGCCTGCGGCGGGAGGCTCTTCGCGAATGCGCCGGCCCTTTGGCAACATGACCTCCCTCGGCCCAATCTCGCCTCCCACAAATATGACCGTGGGCACACCCTGGTCGCGTCGGGTGGAGCGACGCGGACGGGTGCGGCGCGGCTCGCAGCCCGGGCTGCCCTCAGGATCGGCTCCGGCCTCGTGACGGTCGCCTCGCCTCCGGAGGCGCTGGGCGTCAATGCGGCCCACCTCACCGCAATCATGCTGCGCGGATGCGACGGGCCCGAGGGGCTGCACCACATACTCAAGGACGAGCGCTTCAACTCCCTGGTGCTCGGCCCCGCGCTCGGAGTTCATTCGGAGACCCGCGCCATGGTGGCCGTGGCCGCGCAGGCCCGGCGCAGCCTCGTGCTCGATGCGGATGCGCTCACGTCCTTCGAGGGAATGGCGACCGAACTGCATCAGGCCTTCCAGAACGCGCCCACGGTTCTCACGCCCCATGGCGGAGAGTTCGCCCGCCTGTTCAAGGACCATCCGGACATCCTTGATCCGCCTTCGAAAATCGACAGGGCGCGCCGCGCCGCATTCTACACAGGAGCGGTGATCGTGCTCAAAGGCTCGGACACTGTAATCGCGGCTCCCGACGGCCGGGCGGCCATCAACGAAAACGGGACGCCCTATCTCGCAACAGCCGGTTCGGGCGACACCCTCTGCGGGATCATCGCAGGCCTCATGGCCCAGAATCTGCCTGCTTTCGAGGCCGCCTGTGCGGGCGTCTGGATCCATGCGGAGTCGGGGGCGAGCTTCGGGCCCGGCCTCATCGCCGAAGACTTGGCCGATCTCCTACCGGGCATCCTGCGGAGGCTGCTCAGCTGACCTCGATCCAGGTCCAAAGACCCGTGTCGAACCGTTCCATGATGGTTGAGGCGAGGAGCCATCGGCCGGGATTGTCCGCGACGAAGGCGATCCGAACGGTCCTGTTCTCTCCTACCTGCACGGTGTCGAGGAAGTAGGGTTCCCAGCCGTCGTCGAGGGGATGCAGAAGCCGGAAGGCGTGACCGTGAAGGTGCATCACCTGTGTGAGCGGCGTCCGATTCGTGAGCGCCAGCACGATGGGGCACCCGCGCTTCACGCGGATCAGGGGCGAAGCCGAGGGGCTTCCAGGCGCTCCATTGATCGCCCATGGGACATTCGGCTCTCGTGGATCGCCCGTGATGACGACGTCCTTTCGGGTCGCGTCCTGGAGGCGGATGACCTCGGGCAATCTCGGGTTCGGTGAGAGCCGGGCGACAGCGGGCAGGGCGGGGTGTCTGTCGCCCGAAGCGACGATCTCGACCAGGGGCAAGCCCTCGCCGATCAGGGCCATGACCGCGCCTTTCGCGCCAGCCTCGGAGGGCAGGTCGAGGAGGACGTCGTAGCGGCTGCCGGGCGCAAAGGGCAGGGAGGCCTGAAACGGTTCGAAGCTTCCGGCCGGCTGCCCGTCGACGGCGATGACGGAGGCCTTGAGTCCGTCGAGGCGCAGGCGCATGGACCGGGCATTGCAGGCATTCGCGAGCCGTAATCGTACGCGGCCGCCGGGGCGAGCCTCCACCCGCTGCGGTGCGGATTGGCCGTTGACGCTGAGCCAGCTTCCGAGCCTGCCCGCAGGAGCCGCCTCCGAGGAGGGCTCAAAGGACGCAAGGGAGCCGTCCTCCTTGAGCAGCCAGTCATCCACCAGCACGGCTACGTCCTGGTCCGCCGGCGGCGGCTCCGTCTCCTCGACGATGAGGAGGGCCGAGAGGCCGCGCTCCATCGGCTCTGCGCTGCCGCCCAGAACGCAGGGTCGGACCAGGAATGTCCCGGAATCCGGCGGTGTGAAGCGGTATCCGAAGCGTTCGCCGGGGAGGACGGGTTTTTGGGTGAAGCCGCCGACGCCATCCATGGCGTTTGGTCCATGAACTCCCTGAAAGTGCAGGGAAAGGGGCAGGGCGGTCTCATTAGCGAGGGCGAGGCGCAGCTCCTCCCCATGCCTGATGCGCAGGACGGGACCCAATACCCCGTCGAAGGTCCAGACCTCCGCCTCGGCGGTCGCATCGGGCCGCAGTCTCATCGGACTTGGCCTGGCGGTCAGGGTTCTGGGTTCCGCAGCTGCCGGTGAGGGCTGAGCCCACCCTGCACGCGGGAGACCGGTGAGGGTCGTAGCGAGGCCGGCGACGGCGGCGCGGCGGGTGATCATGGAACGGGCTCGTGCTGGCGCGGAAAGATGGTCGTTCGGGTACAGCCTTGAACGCGAACCGCCAAGTTTGGTTGCCATATTGGCGCACGCGAACTTTTTTGATGCACCTTGCGCCAGCCGTGCTATAGAGCCGCGTCCTGGACGGGGGCGCGCTTGCGCGCGCTACTTCTGCGCGGGCGTGGCGGAATTGGTAGACGCACTGGATTTAGGTTCCAGCGACGAAAGTTGTGGGGGTTCGAGTCCCTCCGCCCGCACCAATCCGTCAGGGTTGGCTATCCGGAGGCTCCTTGCGGCCTGGTTGACGGCAATCATGCCGCATCGGCCGGAGCCGGACATCAGATTTCTCGAGTGAATGAAGGCGAAGAATACTATGCAGGTGACGGAAACACTGTCCCAAGGCTTGAAGCGAGAGTTCAAGGTCGTGCTCCCGGCCACCGAGTTGGAGCAGCGCCTGAACGACGAACTGGCGACCCTGAAGGACCGCGTGCGGCTCAACGGCTTTCGCCCGGGCAAGGTGCCGGTCGGTCACCTGCGCCGGGTCTATGGCCGTTCGGTGATGGCCGATGTGGTCCAGAACGCCGTCAACGAGGCAAACCGCAAGATCGTCGAGGACAACGACCTGAAGCTCGCCAACGAGCCGCAGATCCAGTTTCCGGAGAGCAAGGACGAGGTCGAGAAGGCTATGGACGCCAAGGGCGATCTGGCCTTCACCGTGGCCCTCGAGGTCCTGCCGAATTTCGAGCTCGCCGACATCTCCGACGTGACGGTCAAGAAGCCCGTCGCCGAGGTCTCCGACGCCGAGGTTAATGAGTCGCTCGAGCGCATGGCCAAGCAGAACCGCTCCTTCGAGCCGAAGGACGGCGCGGCGGCCGAGGGCGACCGGGTGGTCGTGGACTTCGTGGGCCGCATCGACGGCACCGAGTTCGAGGGCGGCAAGGGCACGGACATCCGTGTGGAGCTCGGCTCCAACACCTTCATTCCGGGCTTCGAGGACCAGCTCGTCGGCCTGAAGGCCGGCGACACCAAGCTCGTGAAGGTCAAGTTCCCGGAGAACTACCTGGCGGATCACCTCGCCGGCAAGGACGCCGAGTTCGATGTGACCGTGAAGGAGGTCGAGGCTCCCGGTGAGCTGAAGATCGACGACGAGATGGCCAAGAACTTCGGCATGGAGTCCCTGGACAAGCTCAAGGACGCCATCCGCGACGCCATCAAGCGCGACTTCGACGCGCAGTCCCGCCGCAAGGTGAAGAAGGATCTTCTCGATTCGCTGGACGCCAAGTACAGCTTCGAGCTGCCTCCGAGCCTCGTCGAGCAGGAATTCTCGGCCGTGTGGGCGCAGGTTGAGGGCGACATGCGCTCGAACAACCGCACCTTCGAGGACGAGGGCACGACCGAGGAAGAGGCCAAGGCCGAATACCGCAGGATCGCCGAGCGTCGCGTGCGTCTCGGTTTGGTCCTTGCGCAGATCGGTGAGAAGTCCGATATCAAGATTTCCGACGATGAAGTCACCCAGGCTCTCATCGAGCGGGTCCGTCAGTATCCCGGCCAGGAACGGCAGGTCTGGGAGTTCTACCAGAAGAACCCGCAGGCTCTCGCTGAAATCCGGGCTCCCCTGTTCGAGGAAAAGGTCGTCGACCAGATCCTGTCTCAGGTGAAGGTCGTCGAAGAGTCGGTTTCCAAGGAAGCCCTCTTCAGCGACGATGAGGCCGAGGAGACCGATTCCGAGCCGAAGGCCGCGAAGGCCAAGGGCGGAAAGAAAGCCAGCAAGGGCGAGTAACGCCGGTTCAGGCGCCTCGCTGCTTGCATCATTTGGACGGCCGCGCGGGGGCGCGCCCGACTTTGGAGCAGTGAGACGATGAGAGATCCGGTAGAGCTCTATAACAGCACGCTCGTCCCGATGGTGGTCGAGCAATCAAATCGCGGTGAGCGTGCCTTCGACATCTATTCGCGCCTCCTGCGCGAACGGATTATCTTCCTCACCGGTCCGGTAGAGGATTATTCGGCCTCGCTGATCGTGGCACAGCTCCTGTTCCTCGAAGCCGAGAACCCGAAGAAGGAAATCTCCTTCTACATCAACTCGCCGGGCGGCGTGGTGACCTCCGGCCTGTCGATCTACGACACGATGCAGTTCATCCGCTGCCCGGTTTCGACCCTCTGCGTCGGACAGGCGGCCTCGATGGGCTCCCTGCTTCTGACGGCCGGCGAGAAGGGGATGCGCTTCGCCCTCCCCAACGCCCGCATCATGGTTCACCAGCCCTCGGGCGGCTATCAGGGCCAGGTGACCGATATCATGATCCACGCCCGCGAGAGCGAAGCCCTCAAGCGCCGGCTCAACGAGATCTATGTCGGCCATACCGGCCGGAACTACGAGGAGATCGAGCGGGCGCTCGAGCGCGATAACTTCATGACGGCCCAGGCCGCTCTGGAGTTCGGTCTCATCGACCAGGTCATTGAGAAGCGCCCCGAGCCGGCTGCGACCCCGACCTAACCCGGAAAAGCTGGGGACAAATTCCTCCCGGGTGCGTCCAATTGGCGTGTTATCCCGTTTCTGTTGATCACGCGCCTTCGGCGTGATTGCATATGGATTCGGGAGGCGAGGCAATTTGCGTTCAAATTCTTGGCGTCGGAACCTTTCATTAGCTCCGGCGCTCATAACTTAAGGAGTGCGGGGCCGGCAGGGGTCGGCCCAGGCACGGATTGGAGATGTGATAATGACCAAGGCTGGCGGCAACGACTCCAAGAGCACGCTGTACTGCTCCTTCTGCGGCAAGAGCCAGCATGAGGTTCGTAAGCTGATCGCTGGCCCGACGGTTTTCATCTGCGATGAATGCGTCGAGCTCTGCATGGACATCATCCGCGAGGAGTCGAAATCGTCTCTCGTGAAGTCCCGCGACGGGGTCCCGACCCCCAAGGAAATCAGCCGCGTACTTGACGACTACGTGATCGGCCAGGAGCACGCCAAGAAGGTGCTCTCGGTGGCGGTCCACAACCATTACAAGCGCCTGGCCCATGCGACGAAGCATAACGACGTCGAGCTGGCCAAGTCCAACATCCTGCTGATCGGGCCCACCGGCTCGGGCAAGACCCTGCTTGCGCAGACGCTGGCCCGGATCCTGGACGTGCCCTTCACCATGGCCGACGCCACGACCCTCACCGAGGCGGGCTATGTGGGCGAGGACGTGGAGAACATCATCCTCAAGCTGCTCCAGGCCTCCGACTACAATGTCGAGCGGGCGCAGCGCGGCATCGTCTATATCGACGAGATCGATAAGATCTCCCGCAAGTCGGACAATCCGTCGATCACCCGCGACGTGTCGGGCGAGGGCGTCCAGCAGGCGCTTCTGAAGATTATGGAGGGCACCGTGGCCTCCGTCCCGCCCCAGGGCGGCCGGAAGCATCCCCAGCAGGAGTTCCTGCAGGTGGACACCACGAACATCCTCTTCATCTGCGGCGGCGCCTTTGCGGGCCTCGAGCGGATCATCGCCGGGCGCGGCAAGGGCACTTCCATCGGCTTCGGCGCCTCCGTCAGCTCCCCTGACGACCGCCGGACGGGCGAGATCTTCCGTGAGGTCGAGCCCGAGGATCTGCTGAAGTTCGGCCTTATCCCCGAATTCGTGGGCCGTCTGCCTGTTTTGGCGACGCTCGAGGATCTGGACGAGGATGCCCTGAAGAAGATCCTCCAGGAGCCGAAGAACGCCCTGGTCAAGCAGTACCAGCGCCTCTTCGAGATGGAGAACGTGGCCCTGACCTTCCAGGAGGAGGCCCTGTCCATGATCGCCCGCAAGGCGATCGAGCGGAAAACCGGCGCCCGCGGCCTGCGCTCCATCATGGAAGGCATTCTGCTGGAGACTATGTACGACCTGCCCGGCCTCGATTCCGTCGAGCAGGTGGTCATCGGCCCCGAGGTGGTGGAGGGCAAGGCCAAGCCGCTCTTCATCCACGGCGACCGCAACGATCAGACGGCAAGCGCCAGCGCCTAAAAAGGGTGCCTGGAGCCTGCTTATGAAGCATTCCGTTGCGGGCAAAGTTCTTGAAAGGGCCTGCCCGCAACGCCACATTATCTCTTGCGTGGACGCCGTTCGCTCATCTCCCGAGGGAGGGCGCCACGTACCGGATGCAGCCATAACAAAAGCCTGAGCACTCCGGTTTCCCGTCCGAAGACCAGCTTATCCAAGGGGTACTCCGGACGCAGCCGAAAGGATGTCGTCTCATGACACAGTCGAAGCCACGTCAGCCTGTCGTCCCAGGCTCGACCGGAACCTACGCGGTTCTGCCTCTGCGCGACATTGTCGTCTTTCCGCATATGATCGTGCCGCTCTTCGTCGGCCGCGAAAAGTCGATCCGCGCGCTCGAGGAGGTGGTCAAGGGGGACCGTCACATTCTCCTGGCAACCCAGATCGATGCGACGGATGACGATCCGGCTACCGATGCGATCTACAAAGTCGGTACCCTAGCGAACGTTCTGCAGCTGCTGAAGCTGCCCGACGGCACCGTGAAGGTGCTGGTCGAGGGCGCGAGCCGCGCCCAGGTGAAGAGCTATACCCGTACCGACGAATACTACGAGGCCGAAGCTGAGGTGCTTCCGGACTCCCTCGGCGACCAGATCGAGGCCGAGGCGCTCGCCCGCTCCGTCGTGGCCGAGTTCGAGAATTACGTGAAGCTCAACAAGAAGGTCTCGCCGGAGGTCGTCTCCGCGGTGACCCAGATCGACGAGCCTGCGAAGCTTGCCGACACCATCGCTTCGCACCTCGCCGTCAAGATCGCCGACAAGCAGGCGATCCTTGAGACCCCGACAGTCGCTCAGCGGCTCGAGAAGGTCCTCGGCATGATGGAGAGCGAGATTTCGGTTCTCCAGGTGGAGAAGCGGATCCGCACCCGTGTGAAGCGTCAGATGGAGAAGACGCAGCGCGAGTACTACCTCAACGAGCAGATGAAGGCGATCCAGAAGGAGCTCGGCGACGACGAGGGTCGCGACGAGCTGGCCGAGCTCGAGGAGAAGATCGAGAAGACCAAGTTCACGAAGGAAGCCCGCGAGAAGGCACTGGGCGAGCTCAAGAAGCTCCGCCAGATGTCGCCCATGTCCGCGGAAGCGACCGTCGTGCGCAACTATCTCGACTGGCTGCTCGGGATCCCGTGGAACCGCCGCTCGAAGATGAAGAAGGACCTGAAGGCCGCCCAGGACGTCCTCGATTCCGATCACTACGGTCTCGAGAAGGTCAAGGAGCGCATCGTCGAGTACCTGGCCGTGCAGCAGCGCGCCAACAAGCTCACGGGTCCGATCCTCTGCCTCGTCGGCCCTCCCGGCGTGGGTAAGACGTCGCTCGGCAAGTCGATCGCCAAGGCCACGGGCCGTGAGTTCGTGCGCATGTCGCTCGGCGGCGTCCGTGACGAGTCGGAGATCCGCGGCCACCGCCGGACCTATATCGGCTCGATGCCCGGCAAGATCATCCAGTCGATGCGCAAGGCCAAGACGTCCAACCCGCTCATCCTGCTCGACGAGATCGACAAGATGGGCATGGACTTCCGCGGCGATCCGTCGGCGGCCCTGCTCGAGGTTCTCGACCCTGAGCAGAACGCGACCTTCAACGACCATTACCTAGAGGTCGACTACGACCTGTCCAACGTGATGTTCGTGACGACGGCCAACACGCTCAACATCCCCGGTCCGCTTCTCGACCGTATGGAGGTGATCCGCATCGCGGGTTACACCGAGGAAGAGAAGGCCGAGATTGCCCGCACGCACCTGATCCCGTCGTCCACGCAGAAGCATGGCTTGGCGGATAAGGAGTGGAAGATCGGCGATGACGCTCTGCTCATGCTGATCCGCCGCTACACCCGCGAGGCGGGCGTGCGTAACCTCGAGCGCGAGATCAACAATCTCGTCCGCAAGGCGGTGAAGGAGATCCTCATCTCCAAGGTGCCGTCGGTCGAGGTCACGACCGCCAACCTGCCTGACTTCCTCGGGCCGCCGCGCTACCGCTACGGCGAGGCCGAGACGGAGGACATGGTCGGCGCAGTCACAGGTCTCGCCTGGACCGAGGTCGGCGGCGAGTTGCTGACCATCGAAGGCATTATGATGCCGGGCAAGGGCAAGATGACCGTCACGGGCAACCTCCGGGACGTCATGAAGGAATCGATCTCGGCCGCGGCGTCCTATGTCCGCTCCCGGGCCGTCGGTTTCGGCGTCGAGCCGCCCCTGTTCGACCGTCGTGACATCCACGTGCACGTGCCGGAAGGCGCGACGCCCAAGGATGGTCCTTCTGCCGGCATTGCCATGGCGACCGCTATCGTCTCCGTCATCACGAGCATCCCGGTTCGCCGCGATATCGCCATGACGGGCGAGGTGACGCTGCGGGGTAGGGTGCTGCCCATCGGCGGCCTGAAGGAGAAGCTCCTGGCGGCGCTCCGCGGCGGCATCAAGAAGGTGCTGATCCCCGAGGAGAACGCCAAGGATCTGGTGGACATCCCGGCGAGCGTGAAGAACGGGCTCGAGATCGTCCCTGTCTCCACCATGGATCAGGTTCTCCAGCATGCGCTCGTGCGGACGCCGGAGCCCATAGAATGGGACGAGGCCGCGATGCTCGACGCCGCTAAGCGCAAGGGCGTTGAGGACGATTCGGTCGGGTTCGTCGCCCACTGATCTCGTCAAAGTTGACGTTACGAGAGGTCCCCGGATGGAAATCCGGGGACCTCTTTTTGTTGGGGAAGGCCAAAAAACGGCTTGTTTCAGCCAATCCGGCACTTGCCTATGGACCAGCTTTGGGCCACAGGGATGTGGCCTGAAACGGTGGTACATAGTGTCTTGAAGCCGCCGTGATCATTGGAGGACAGAAATGAACAAAGGCGAGCTCGTTGCGGCCGTCGCCGATAAGGTGGGTCTTTCCCGGGGCCAGGCTGGTGAGGCGATCGACGCCGCCATCGAGGCTATCACGGGCGCTCTGAAGAAGGGCGATGAGGTGAAGATCGTCGGTTTCGGCACCTTCGTGGTGACCAACCGCGCCGCCGGCGAGGCGCGAAATCCGCGCACCGGCGAGAAGGTCAAGGTTCCGGCCTCGAGGACCCCGAAGTTCCGCGCTGGCGCTGGCCTGAAGGAAGCCGTGAACGGGAAGTAACGCTTTTTCAGCGACGTTCGCATTCAAAGAGGGCCGACCGCGCTTGCGTTGTCGGCCTTCTCTTTTTATGTCAGGCGGAACGGGCGGTTAGCTCAGCTGGTAGAGCATCGGTTTTACACACCGCAGGTCGGGGGTTCGATCCCCTCACCGCCCACCATCTTCCCTCGCACCGACGGCCGGGATCCAGCGCTGCTGCGCTGCCGCAGTTCGGCGGCAAGCCTCGCGCAAGCTTCGTGAGCGATCCTAGAGCCCTCAAGGCAGGTGCGGGCGGCCTGGGGATCTCGGCAGCAAGAGCCCGCCTTCGCAGGGAGGGCTTTATGGTTACTCTTCTCGTCGGATCTGTCATCTGCGCCTTCGCAGGCCTCGTGCTGCCGCCGACCTTCCGTATCATGGCCATTCGTGAGAAAGGCGGGTTTCCCGCCAAAAGAGCGGCTTGAAGTCAGGACTCCGCCTGGCCGCGAGCATGTTTTTCACCGGCTCCTGCTCGTACAGGAAGCCTGGCATCACCCTTGTGGCCATTTCGTATCGAAAATGAATTTCAGGGGTTGCGAACGGCCTCCGTCAAAGCTAAGTGACACAAGCCGTTAAGGCGTCGGAGCGTAGCGCAGCCCGGTTAGCGCACTAGTCTGGGGGACTAGGGGTCGTGGGTTCAAATCCCGCCGCTCCGACCATTCTTTCTCTTGAGAGTTCAAGAATTTGTACTGAGCCGCCGTCCACGGGGGGCTTTGTCGTATCTGGCTCGGCAGCCGCTAGCGCAGCGAAGAAGTGGGTGGGCGGCACAGGCTTGAATGGTGCTCTGCTGAAGAAGCGTCCAACCTGCAGACACGAGGAAGCGTCAGTTTCGAGGCGCAGCTAAAGCGTCGGTGCGAGCAGGAGCGCGAAGGGGAGGACGAGCCCAAGCGCTGTGACACCCAATGCAAACAAGAAGTCCGACATTCCCCGCCCCGCGATTCCCTGCCGGGTGACTAACGTATGTTAGTTTGGGAAAGGCGGAATGGTTCCCGTCACGAAGCCGTGCGATTTCAACAGGTCATGTGACGCTGGATAGGACATTGTGAGTGTCCTTGGCCCGGATGAGCTGAATTTTGTGGCGACACGGGTTGCATTCCTGGGGTCCTGACCTGCGCTATTCGCTTTCCGTTTGAGGCCGGACATCCATCGGGGCGGAGCACGGGAGCTGGCAAAGCAGCAATCCATCTCGTCGGACGGAAGCCGCAACTGCATCGGGGGAGGGCGCCAGGCTGGTACCCCCGTGATGGGGCATGATCGAGCGGGACTACCCTTCGGTGCTGGTCTTGAAGGAGCGCAACATTTTGTCCCCGAACGGATGCCGTTCGATCAGCTTTCGAAGTGACGCTTGCACGCCGATCTCTCTTACCATTTTCGCACGCCGCATGATCGTGCGCATGTTCTGGCTCGCATAGGGAAGCGAAACCCTGTCCGGAGAAGCCATCTGCTGGGTCTCGATGCACAGGACGGGCTTGCCTGAAAGCTTTGCTATGGTCTGTGCCTGCTGCTGCTCGCTCTCCACAAAAAGGATGCAGTCGCTTCTTTTGTAGAATTCCGCCTTGAAGCTTCCATGGATGGCCCTGCGACGACGCTCTTCCGCAGAGGGTAGATCGAGCATTATAAGCTGGCCGTAGTCGATCCCGTTCTTCCTCAGCCATTCCTCCGTTTGGCCCCTGTATTTCTCAAGGCGACTTGTAACCAGGAAGCCGATTTTTCGCGTGATCTTAAAAAGCGGCGTAGCATCGGCGACAAAGCGCTCATAGGCTATCCCGTCATCGTTCTCCTTGGGAGTCGGATCGAGACAAAGTACGCCGTCTATGTCGACGCAACTCCTCTCGAGATAGCCGTGATGGAGGAAGTTCCACTGAAATACCCGTGGGTGAGGAATAGTTTCGAGAACGAAATCCACATGTTCATGGTAAGCTCGCGAACCATAGATTGCACCGTAGACGATATCTCTGTTCGCCTCGGGACTGGCCGCGATCCGGGCGCGTGCATCGCGCATAGCTCCCCCACTATCGATACTGTCATCGACCACGAGTATGCGGCGTCTGTGCTCGGGCGCTGTTTCCAGTCCGTTCCAGTGCTTAGTCACACCGGACGTAAGCGTCTTGCCCTCTAGAAAACGGTCAAGATCGGTCATCGGAATATTGGCCAAGAGGCTAATAAGGTTCGCAGCGAGCATGCCGCTCCGAGGAATCCCAACGACTAGATCGACATCCCTCGGAATGCGATGAAAGTTCCTCATGATTGTGTCGTTGAGATCAGCAACAGATCGGTAATGCATACCTTCTCTCCCTACATGTTTGAGGAAGGGCTGTTTCGCCGTATAATACTTCAAGTGGTTGTCACGGCAGACGCGGCCTTATGACCCATCAATATTACGACAACAGCATGCAGATAAGCTTTAGCCGATAATAGAAGCCTTTGCGATATTTATAAAGGGTTACAGTCGTACCTTGCCTGCTCTGCCGAAAGCAAATTTATCTCACTGCACTCCTTCTTGTATCGAACAGTTTTACCACCGAATCCTCATCGAAGATTGCTTAGATCCTCGGCAGAGGTACTCCTTATGGTGCAGCCAGGCCAGACCTGGGACTCTAGCGGGGCGCAGCCCAGAGCTTGCTCAGCAGCAATTCCACCTCGTTGGAAGGAAGCTGCGACTGCATGGGGGCCAAAGGAGCCAGGCTGATACCCCTAAGGTGGGGCCAATCCTCATCATCCTCGCTTGGCGGATCGATCAGCTCCCAGCTGTCGAAAAGGTCAATGGACTGGTGCCCGGGCAAATCCTTCGAGAGGTAGGGAATGATCTCAACCCAGGGACGGCCATGCGGCCGTGGCGTCACCTTCGTCACCTGCCCGAAGAAGTTCGTCAGGGGACAGCGGACGAAATCACCGATCTCAGGCCAGCGCACCCGCTCGCGCTCAAGTTCCGCCTCCGCATCCTGGAGCGCCTCCCGGAGGCTTGCGACGATCGCCTCGAGCTCTTCGACGCGTTTGGTCCGGCAATGCCCGTGCAGTTGTTCCAGCTTGGGGGCCAGAGACAATTTCTCCTCATCCTCTGTGGCGCTCTCAAAAACCGGGCGCATCTCAGGTCCTTTCTCGACCGGCGGGGCAGGGATCGCCTCGATGGAGAGGACAGGTTCCTCCGACATATCAAACAGGAGTTGGGGCGCTGGTTCCTGCGGACAAGCCGGAACCGGGGGGAGAGGACGCCAAAGAGCGGCTCCGCATTCGGCTGCAATCTGCTTCGCGCTCATCGTGCCTGTAAAAGGTGAGCCGTCCGAAATCGCCGCATCTGCCTGGATGACCATCTGCTGATAGCCTCCCTTTCCACCCGGAAAGGCGAAGAGGCCCTCGGCCAGATCATCCGGAGCCTCCGTGAGGGGACGCCATTCTCCGGCATCCTCACGGCGGTACTGGGAAAGGAGGCGCGCCAGATCCTTTTCTGCCCGGGCGCGGTCGCCGAATGCGAGGGAACAGGTGAGGCCGAAGGGGTCATCAAGGACCTCCCTGGCGCGTGCGAGATCCTGCCTGTCGAACTCCTCCATCAGAGGCAGAACTTCTCGCAGGAGGGAATGGCTCAGCACGGCTCTTCTCCTCGGCCCACATTAGGATTCACGATCCTGTCCAGAAGACACGTTGTCGGTCGTGAGAAAAAGCTCCCATCACGAGGTACTCCAGGCGATGGGTCCACCATTCGGCGTCCAGGAGAGAGGACGGGAGGGAACGGCTGGCCGAACGGCGAAGTTAATCAAGAGGGGCGGGGCTCTCGCCGGAGGAATTGGAGGCAGAATGCCGTTTCGCCTTTTCCATAGCCACATGGCCGGGCAGACCATCGGTCTTGCACTCCTGGCAACCTTGGTGTTCGTCACCCCCGGAGCGGCGCAGGATCCGTCGGCGCCTCTGCCTCCGGCCCGACCCGATGCGACCGAGGCTTCCACACAGAAGAACACGCCGGCAGAGCCTGAACCCGGTGAGCAGACGACACAGCAGGCCGATTCCACGGGCGAAGCCTGCCTCGAGCGTCTTCGCAGCCTCGGCCTTCGCTTCGAGAGCCAGCCACCCGTGGAGGAGGACGCCTGCAGAATTGAGAATCCGGTGTCGGTTTCAGCTCTTCCCAACAATATCGACGTAACGCCGGAATCCTTGATGGAATGCTCGCTGGCCGAAGACGTGGCGCAGTGGATGGGCGAGGTGGTGACACCCGAGGCGGAGCGGCACCTCCAGAGCGCCCCGACCCGGCTGCTCATCGGAACGTCCTACCAGTGCCGCGCGCAGCGTTCGGGCGGCAAACTGAGCGAACATGCCTTCGGCAATGGCATCGATGTCATGGGGTTCAACTTCGACAAGCGCGATCCGATGGTGATCCGCTCCCACGATGAAGGCTCCCCGGAAGCAGCTTTCCAATCCGCCATCCGCACTGGGGCGTGCCCGATTTTCACGACGGTGCTCGGCCCGGGCTCCGACTATGCCCACAGCGACCATCTTCATCTCGACTCCCGGGAGCGCAAGGGCGACTACCGCATCTGCCAGTGAACCTTGGGAACAGGCCGGCTCCTTCGCCCTTATCCAAAGACAAAGCAGCTTGATGGGAGTTTCGGATGAAGGCGTTGGCGTATGTTCTTCTTGGTGTCTGGGGGCTGGTCAGCCCGGCGCTTGCGGCATCCGCAGGTAATGACCTGAGCCGTGAGGCCGTGAACGGGGCCCAGCTTCCGGTCCAGGATAGCGACGGCGTCAGCCCTATCTTCCTCAAGACTCAGGTGCTGCTCGACCGGGCGCGCTTCTCGCCCGGCGTTATCGACGGCCGCAATGGCGACAACACCCGGTTCGCCATCCGGGCCTTCGAGAAAGCTCATGACATGGAGGTCGATGGAAGACTCGACGAGGCATTCTGGTCCAAACTGACCGAAGGCGCGGACGAGCCGGTTCTCGTCGAATACGAGATCACCGAGGACGACGTGAGCGGTCCCTTCACCGAGATCCCTGACGAGATGGAGGAGCAGGCCGATCTCGAGCGCCTGGCCTATACCAACGCCAAGGAGCTTTTGGCCGAGAAATTCCACATGGATCAGGACCTCCTCGAGAGGCTGAACCCGAACAAGGACTTCACCAGGGCCGGAGAGACCATCGTGGTCGCCAATGTGGATGTCGGCCAGGGACAGACCAGCGACGAGCCCAAGGTCGCCAAGGTGGAAGTCTTGAAGGGGGAGAAGGCCGTACGGGCGCTCGCCGAGGACGGCTCGCTCATTGCCGTCTATCCGGCCACCATCGGCAGCGACGCCAAGCCCGCCCCCGACGGGTCGTACGAGGTCAAGGCCATCGCCATGGACCCGAACTACACCTACAATCCGAACGAGTACAGATTCGAGGACGTGAAGACCGACGAGCCCTTCCAGATCGCGCCGGGGCCGAACAATCCCGTGGGCACCGTCTGGATCGATCTTTCTGCTGAGACCTACGGCATCCATGGCACGCCGGAGCCTGCGAAAATCGGCAAGACCTATTCCCACGGCTGCGTCCGGCTGACGAACTGGGACGCGGTGGAACTCGCGAAAATGGTCGAGCAGGGAACGCCGGTTGCGTTCCTCGAATAGGAGGGCGGCCCGGGTCTAGTCGTCGTTGGCCGAGTTCAGCTGATCCGGGCGCATGCCTTCGTCGACCTCCGCGTCATGCATCCTGACGAGCCATTCCAGCTGCTCCTGAACGAAGTCCGGATCGCTGTGAAAGCGCATGGCGCAGGCAACAAGGAAGATCGCGATCTCAGGCAGGTCGCGGTCGCCCAGATCGGGCAGGACCAGTTCCAGGTCGCTCATGCCGCCGCTCGTGACGAGGGCTGCCTCGTTCGGGGGAACGACCATTCCGGCGCTGTCGGGGGACTGAGACATGGGATTCCCTTTGGTTGGCGGGCACCGAACGAATTTCGGCCTTCAGGCCTGCGCGTCTGGGGATTTCACCCCTGTGAGTTCGGATGCGAGGATTGAACCTATTCTGCTAGCTAAGGCAACAGGACGGCCCGTAAAGTCTCTCGCGAGGTTTTCTCGCCAATGAAAAACCCGCCGCAGGTGCTGCGGCGGGTTCCCTGGTCTGCTGAGAGCAGCGTCAGGCTCAAGGGGTGCAGACGTAGCGCACGCCGTTATAGGCGAGATAGGTGCCCGTCACCGGATCGTAGGAGCGGTACTTGCGCGCGCAGTAGGCGGCGACGGACGGGCTCACCGTTCCAGGAGGCGGCGGAGGTGCCGCCTGCGCCTGGTTGGCGATGGCGCCCGCGATCAGCGCACCGGCCGCAAGTCCGGCGACCCCGGCGGCCACGGCCGCACCGCTGTCCCGGCGGTAGTAATAGGGGCGCGGGTGATAACGGTAGGGCCGATAGCCCCGGCGATAGTAGTACTGAGAGTAGCTCTCGTTGGGATAAACCTTCTGAACGTCTGGCAGAGGGCGGCCCTGGAAGGGCTCCGCGCCTGCCGGCATGGCTGCAGTCAAAGTGGCCGCAGAGAGCAGGGCTCCAATGAATTTGCGCATCTCAAGCTCCTCATGTGCAATTTTGCAGGTGGACCATGGCTCCGCTTCGGAGCGGAATATAGGCTTCAAGGCTAAGCTTGTAAAACTTCTTAGTGGCTATCCTTTCCACTGCAGTGCTGAACCGCACATGAAGAAAGCTTATGAAAGAAAAAGTGCATCGAAATCCGTTGCTTCTGCAGCGTCAGGGATGCCGCCGCCGAGTGGAAAACCCGGAGTTCGTCCGCTGCCCGATGTCCGAATACTGCGCTCCATCCCAGGGAGATGCTGGACGCGTCCCTAAAGGGATGCTCTGCTTCGGGCAGCTCTCCTGCGCCGGCTAAGGGGATGTGCAAGGGATTGAGGAGTTCCGGCTGGATTTTCGACATAATTTCATTCAGAACATGTTTGATCTATTATAATCTAACATCAAAGTGACCGTTCATGCGCCGCATTGTGCTGCTCCTGTCGATGATGCCTCCCGATGCTGGGAGGCGGGGCGAGCGCGGCCGAACCGCTTCCTCCTCCGGGCGGCCCCGTCATCCTGACGATTGCAGGCAATATCGAGCAGACGAACGCGCCGGGGGAGGCCCGCTTCGACCGGGAGATGCTCGAGGCTTTGGGGACGGCTTCCATTGTGACGAGATCTCAAGTTTCGGAGACACCACAGACGTTCGAAGGGGTGCCGCTGCGGGTCGTCCTGGAGCGCGTGGGCGCGCGTGGGCGAGTCATGAAGGCCGTTGCGCTGAACGACTACGAAATTTCCATTCCTCTCGATGACCTGCGCTACGAGCCCATCCTGGCCATGCGTATCGACGGGCAATTGCTGACGCCGCGCGACAAGGGGCCCCTTTGGATCGCCTACCCGCGTGACGCTCACAGCATCCTGCAGGACCTGAAGTATGATGCCCGCTGGGTATGGCGATTGCGGCGGCTGACGATCGAATGAAGACGAAGCTCGGTTGACAAAATGACCGGACGATCCTGATCACGCTCCTCTGGGTGGCGGCCCTGGTCGCGTGCCTGGGCTTTACGGTGATGCGGCTGTTCGAGGTGGACCGTGAGCTTCGCATTCAGCATCCCTCCGCGGACATCTGGCAGATTACCCAGGCTCAGTACGAAGCCGCTCTTCTGGCCGAAAGCCTGGCCCGCCACGCGGCGGGAGAAGTCATTGCGGTTCCGGAGCAGGCACCAAGCTTCCGGATGACCATTCTCATCAGCCGGTTGAATGTTCTGCTGCAGGGCCCTCAGGGAGAGGTCGTGGATAAACTCGGGCTTTCGGGGCCTTCGAAGCAGGCTTATCTGCAGCTCTCCCTGGCCGAGCCCCTTTTCAACGGCCATGTGGAGCCTTTGAGCGCGAAGCTGCTGCAGGGGCAGATGCGGGATCTTGCGTTCCAACTCAGGGGCGCGGCCAACAGGATGCTCGTGTTCAGCCGCGAGGATGCGGCTACGCGGCGCTCCCGCTATCTGCGCGTCGTGTTCGAGGGCCTAGCATTCACGACGGGCATCGTGATCAGCGCGGGCTTCGTCCTGCTCCGCCTCTTCAGGGGCTTGCAGGAAGCCACGCAGGCGAAGCGCCTGCTGCGCCAGGAGCAGGAGCTTTCCGACCCCGTCATCAACAACATCAGCAATTAGGGCATCGTCATCTTCGACGGCAATCTCTGCTGCCTGCTCTGGAATCCCGGCATGGAGGGAATCCTCGGGATCCGGCCGCAGCAGGCGGTCGGGCAGCCCATGCCAATTCTCGACAATCTCTTCAGCAGACCGGAGATCATGCAGTCCCTGCGGCAGGCCATTCAGGGGACCAACTCGGTCTTCGAGCATGAGGCCATTCTGCCGTCGGGCCATGAGCGCTGCCTGGAAGTCAACTGCCTGCCGCTCAGCATGGCGGAGCGCAAGCTTGGAATCGCGTTCCTGCGCGACGTCACGGAGCAGTGGCTCGCCCGCAAGCAGGCCGAGCGGCAGAACTCGGACCTGGAAATCAAGGTCCTTCAGCGCACGGCAGCCCTGAGGCAAGCGGAACGCCGGCTGATCGCCGCCATCGAGACCGCGCCGGACGGATTTGCCGCCTTCGACTGGACGGGAAAGCTCCTTCTCGCGAACGAGCAGATCTGGGCGGCGGAGCCCGTGACCTTCTGGTGCAAGGAGGAGCTGACGCTGTCCACCTTCCTGCGCTGCTTCGCCATGTGCGAGGGAGCCGACCGTCGGTTCCTGGATGCCGGGCCGCCCTTCGAGGAGATCGAGATCGATCTCATGCTCAAAAGGAACGTCTGGGCTAGGCTCTCGGTGACCAAGGCCGACGGGGCGACGATCTTCGTGCGGCTGACCGACATTTCCGTCTACAAGCATGCTGCGCAAGCGCTCCAGTCTGCCCTGGACCGCGAGCGCGAGACGACCAGCGCCTAACGCAGCTTCGTCTCCATGGTGTCCCACCAGTTCCGCACGCCGCTGGCGATCCTCGACTCGAGCGCCCAGCGAATTCTGCGAAGGGGCGCCGAACTCACGCAGGACGAACTCGTCTCAAGGGTCCAGAAGATCAGAAGCGCCACCAACCGCTTGACCCGCCTGGTGGAGAGCGTGCTGAACGCCGCCAAGCTCGATGCGGGCAGGATCGAGCTCAATCCCGCATCCAACAACCTTGCCGGGCTCGTCCTCGATATCTGCGACAGGCAGCGGGAAATCAGCCCTCATGCCGATATCCGCTTCGATGTTCCGGACACTCCCGTGCAGGTGTATTGCGACAGCATGCTGATCGAGCAGGTCGTCATCAACCTGCTGTCGAATGCCATCAAGTACTCGGGCGACACTCCGGTGGCCGAGATCAAGATATGGATGGAGGGCGCCCGAGTCTTCTGCTCGATCCGCGACTGGGGCATCGGAATCCCGGCGGACGAGGTGTCGAAAATTCAAGCTGCATGAGTGATCCAGGACAATGAACAATCTTAAGACAATCCTGTGCGTCGAGGACGAGGAAGACCTGAGGAGCGACCTCGCAGAGGAGCTGACTGCCTCGGGGTACAACGTCCTTCAGGCTCCAACGGGGGCGAGGCCATTGCGCTCCTGGAGCGGCAGCGGCCCGATCTGGTCCTGTGCGACATCACCATGCCGGGCCTCGGGGGCTACGACGTGGTCAAGGCCATGCGGCAGAAAGAGAACATGGCGGATGTCCCGCTGATCTTCCTGACCGCCCTGGCCGACCGGAACGACGTGCTCGTCGACGAGCAGGCCGGCGCGGACGACTACCTGGTGAAGCCCATCGACTACGAGATCCTGCTGGCCACCATCGCAGGCCGTCTCGATCAGGTCGCCCGCGTCCAGACCGGCGCCATCCACCGCGCCGAGGAGGCATGGCAGGATGTGAGGAGGCATGGCAGGATGTGTTGAAATCCTCCCACGGGCGTGCTGTCGACGCGCTCTACAAGGCCACTTTCACCTTCGACCGCTTCATGGTCGGTGTCGTTATCGTCGGCGAGGATGGCAATGTCCGTCTGATGAACAAGGAGGCGGAGCGCATCCTGGGCGAGAACGACGGCCTCGTCGTTTCGCAGGGAGTGCTCAAGGGCTCCGTGCCGAAGCAGAACGCCAAGCTCTATGAAGCCATCGAGCGGGCTTTCGAGGAGGAGACGCTGGACGAGATCGTCTCCTTCCCCCGCATCTCGGGCGGGCGTCCCTACCTCGTGCTCATCCCGGGCCAGCGCTTCTCGGCGGATGAGCGGCCGGAAGCCGTCGTGCTCCTTATCAACGATACGCAGCAGCGGACCCGCGTGTCCGGCGATGCGCTCGTCCGGCTCTACAATCTGACCCCGTCCGAGACCCGGGTGGCGCTCTTGCTGATCGACGGCACGCGCCTCGACCAGATTGCGGAGGAGCTCGAAGTCGCCCAGACCACGGTCGTCTTCCACCTGAAGAACCTCAACTGTATGCAAAACACCAAAAAAGGCAGCAGGACGCCAGTTTCGTGTTTTGGACCTCAAGCGTTGGCAGGCACTACATTTCCGGTCGCCTGACCCTTTCAAAGCATGCAGCCGATCCAGAAAGCGCCCTGTACGTTCTCGTGTTAGTGAACGATCTTCGAAATGGCTTGGGCCAAGTCCTGACCCAAGAACGGCTTCTGGATACGAACAGCATCGTGATAGCCTTCGATGAACACTTTTGAACCGTAGCCACTCGCGAACAAAAATGGGATTCCACGCTGCCGCAGCACGTCAGCAACAGGAAAGCTTAGTCGCCCATCCAGATTCACATCGAGAACGGCGAAGTCGAAATCACCTTCCAGTGCCAGCGGTAGCGCCTGATCCAAGCTTGTCGCCATCCCAGCAACGTCGAAGCCAAGTTCAACCAAGAGGTCTTCGACGTACATCGCGACCATAACTTCATCTTCCACGATGAGCGCCCGTCTGGGCCTTGTACTCTGACCCATCTTCTCAAAACTCTCGGGAAGCGGTTGTCGGGAATGGCGTATCAATGATGCACACCACACCGCTTTCTGGGTAGGATATCTGGACAGAGCCGCCGAGTTCTGCTGCCAATCCTCGCTCAATGAGCCGGGTGCCAAAGCCCTTGCGGCTGGGCGGCGTGACTTTTGGCCCTCCTTGCTCAGACCAGACCATATGAAGTTTTTGCTCCCCATCTCCTTGTTCGACCTGCCAATGAAGGCTCACCTTTCCGCGCTCATTCAACAGGGCACCGTACTTGATCGCATTGGTGGCGAGTTCATGAAGCGCCATCGCAATGGCCAAAGCGGTCTTAGGGGACAGGTGAACCTCTGGGCCGCTGACCTCAAACCGTTCCTCCCGGTCACAGCGGTGCGCGCGCAGCGCCATCTCCACCACCAGATCGAGGGTGGTTCCTTGCCAGTTGTGCTCCGTGAGAAGATTGTGAGCGTTCGATAGAGCAATCAGCCGCGCATCAATTCTTTGGCGAACGTCTGCTTCAAGTGCGCTCGTTCGGAGAGTCTGTGCTGCGATGGATTGAACCGTCGCAAGGGTGTTTTTCACCCTGTGGTTCAATTCATTGATGAGCAGTTCGCGGTGCTTCTCTGCTTCTCGCCGCTCCCTGATCTCCCGTTGGGCTGCATCATAAAGGCGAGCGTTATCAATTCCAATGGCAGCTTGCGCTGCGACACCAACCAGCAACTCCTCGTGACGTGCAGTGAATCTGCTGGGCTCGGGATGGCCGAAGAACAGCCCGCCCATCACCTCTCCCGAGCGGGACTTCACCGGAACGGCCAAGTAGCTCCTTACCGGGAGGTGGCCCTTAGGCATTCCATTGTAAGGCGCATTGCGCCCATACCTCGGGTCTACGAGAATATCGTCAGATCGAACCGGACCTTCGCCGTTGAATGTCGGTGAAAACACATGGGTCGCTCGAGGGTTTGGGAACTTGGAAAAGTTCTCCTTTGGCACACCCGAGATCGTATAGAGCGTAAGCGTGTCACCGCGATTGTCGGTGGTGTTATAGAAGAATGCGCCAAACTGGGCTCCCGTGAGGCGCACGCCCGCATCGGTGACGATCTGCACCAGCCTTTCAAGGCTAAGCTCCGCAGAGACCAGCGCCATGGTTTGATTCAAAGTCTCAAGATGCAGCTTTTCTTGCGTAAGAACCTCAGCAATCCGCTGCTGCTCGGATATTTCCGTGTTGGTTCCACACCACCGGATCACGCGGCCCTGCTCATCCTTCTGGGGCTGAACGCGCGTGAGAAATGGCCGGAAAACACCGTCCGCGCCTTTGATTGGGAATGCCCATTCAGCGGGTTCACCCGAAGCGACTGCTGCAAACCACAGTTCCACAACAATCGGAAGCACAGCGGGATCAAGGGCGGACCTCCAGCCCTGCCCAAGCATCTCTTCAGGTGTCATCCCGGTGTAACGATACCATTGCTGGTTATACCAGTAGGCGTGCCCATCCGGTGTTGCCATCCAAGCAAGTTGCGGCAAGTGATCCGCAAACGCAGCGAAATCCGCTACCTCCGGTGCCTTGAGGGACAACATAGTTACCACTGAATTGTTAGTCATGGAGTTGGAACACGCACCGATGCGCTGGCGTAGCCATGACGCAATGCGGCAAATCCCTCTGAACCGTCCCAAATCATTTGCAGCCCCTTCGCACCAGCATGCGCTAAAGTGCTTCTCACAGCCGATTTTTCAAGTTTTCTCACTATGTCAAGGTGCTTACCGGCTGTTTATGCCGCTTCAGTGTGAGCTTCAGTATGACATGGCTGATTGGCAAGGACTGCACGAAGAGCGTCTGAAAGGGATTGATAGCTGAAGGGCTTCGGAAGTGTAGGAGCGTTACAGAACCGGCCTGGAAGAACTTTCGATCCATATCCGGTTGCGAAAATGACAGGGATGCCACGGGTGCTCAGGATATCTGCAACAGGGTAGATCACTGAGCCATCCACGTTGATGTCGAGGATTGCCGCATCAAGCTCGGCGGTTTGTGCAAGTTTGATTGCCTCGGCCATCTTAGCGGCTGGCCCGACAACCTCACTGCCGAAGTCATGAACCATGTCCTCGACAAGCATGGCAATCATGGCTTCATCCTCAACAACGAGAACGCGGCATCGTGGTTTTTCACTCATGCGTGCTCCCGAACCGGCCAAAAAAGCAAAGCTCGGGATAACGGTTACGGTTCGAAGGGGTTCCCGCTTAGAGTATCCTGCTTTCCGTCTCTCGAACCTCTTCCGCAAGACCGGCACCAACCGGCAGGCGGATCTGATCCGTGTCCTGCTGTCGGTCCCCCTGCGGAC
The DNA here is from genome assembly GCF_020866965.1 of Microvirga roseola. GTDB lineage: Bacteria > Pseudomonadota > Alphaproteobacteria > Rhizobiales > Beijerinckiaceae > Microvirga > Microvirga roseola. The sequence continues at coordinate 7,382 of NZ_JAJATX010000030.1, read as the reverse complement.
GAGCGGAGACGATATGGCGCCCATGAAAGGAAGCGGCGGACGTTAACCTGTCGGTCACCATTCTTCGAGAACGGAGCGGTGATCCGGCCCTTGCCACATTCCGTTCAACTTCCGGAGAGGTTCGCCCGGATATAAGCTTTGCAAGAAGGGGGAGGTGGACACTCCCTCATGAGCTCGGGTGATTGATCATGAAGGTCTTCCGTTTCGTCTCCGGTACGGCTGCCGCCATGGCGCTGGCGGCCGGTCTGGCTGCCGCCCAACCCGCCGCGGCTGCCGATCGTCTTTCTCCCGGTGCGGCTGCGGCCCTCGGCGTGTTGGGCGGCCTTGCGGTCGGTGGCGCCATCGCCGCCTCGCAGGCCCCCGTCTATGCGGCTCCGGCCCCGGTTTACGTGGCTCCGCCGCCGCCTCCGCCGGTCTATGTTCAGCCTGCGCCGGTCTACTACGTGCCGCCGCGTCCGCGCCCCGTCTATGTGGAGCGCTGCGTGAGGGAGCATTACAGCGAGTGGGTCCCCGGATGGGGATGGGAACGCCGCACCCGCCGGGTCTGCGGATAGTGCCGAAAAGGCCCGCCTCGAGCGGGCCCTTTTCTTTTGGCTGCCCCCAGAACCGGGACTCCGCTGAGGCGTTGACGAGGAAAGGTCTTCAGCGAGTCCCGTCATGACGAAGAATCCGAGCGATCACGCCGCCTCCGACCAACCGAAGCTCAACCCCGGCGATCAGGCTGAGCCGGGAACGCCCGGCGCTGGCGAGAATATCTGTCCGGAATGCAAGGGCAGCGGGCGTATCGGCGCAACCGCATGCCCGATCTGCAGCGGAACCGGCAAAGTCGTCGAAGGGATCGGCGGGGCCTGACCAGCAGCGCCTCTGGCGCGCTCAGGACTTGTCCGGCTTGGCCATCCAGCGGATCAACGGCATCAGCGGTACGACCCAGATCAGCCCGAGAACCATGTAGGCGAACGTCTGGACAAGCTTGGGTGCCGCCGTGATCCGGCCCTCGGCAACGGCCATCGCGAAGAGCGCGTAGAAGCAGATGAAGGCGATCATCACCACCGTGCCGATCAGCTTGCGCGTGCGAATGCCCATAATCTCCACCTCTCCTGAAGCCTGTCGCCGTGCCGCTGCGTCACTGGCATTGATTGCGTCCGGCGGGCGCAGCCTCTATGTGACAGGCCATCTCCTGGGTTCAAGCCCTAATCGACTGTGAGAGTGAGCATGGCTGTCGCAGCCTCCACGGAGGGCATGCCGCTGGCGCGCCTTCCTCAGACGCAATCCCTGACCGCGGTCCGGTCCTGGCTTTATCTTCTTGCCGCCCTGGTCGTCCTGATGGTGGCGGTGGGCGGAGCCACGCGCCTGACCGGGTCCGGCCTCTCGATCACCGAGTGGAGGCCCGTCACCGGAGCCATTCCGCCGCTGTCCGAGCAGGCGTGGTTGGCCGAGTTCGAGAAGTACCGGCAGATCTCCCAGTACGAACTCGTCAACAAGGGCATGACCCTCTCCGAGTTCAAGTTCATCTATGCCTGGGAATGGGGGCACCGGCAGCTCGGCCGGTTGCTGGGTCTCGTCTTCTTCCTGCCGCTGGTCTGGTTCTGGGCGAGGGGAGTCATCAAGGGTCGGTTCGCGCTGACCCTGCTCGGGATCGGGGCCCTGGGCGGGCTTCAGGGCGCCATCGGTTGGATCATGGTGGCCTCCGGGCTGGAGCCCGGCATGGTGGCCGTCGCTCCCATCAAGCTCGCCCTGCACCTCACCGTCGCCAGCGTCATTCTCGCCTGCCTCGTCTGGGTGGCTGCAGGACTGAAAGAGAGAAGCGCCTCCGAGAAGACGGCGGAGATTGCCGGACATGCTCCTCGTATTCTGGTCGGCCTGATCCTGTTCCAGATCGCGCTCGGCGGCCTTGTCGCGGGCTCGAAGGCGGGACTGACCTACAATACTTGGCCGCTGATGGATGGGGCATTCATCCCGCCGGTCTCTGCGCTCTTCGTGGTCCAGCCGTGGATCGAGAACTTCGTCGACAATGTCGCGCTCGTTCAGTTCAACCACCGCATGGCAGCCTATGCGATCGTCGCCTTCGCGATCTGGCACGCCTGGGACATGCGCCGGAGGGTGCCTGGGGCCAAGATCGCCTGTCGCGCCACGGCCGTGGCCGGACTCACCCTTGCGCAAATGGTTCTCGGGATCGTGACGCTGCTGCTCGTGGTGCCCCTCTGGGCCGGTCTCGCGCATCAGGTCTTCGCCATGGCGGTCCTCGGCATGACGGTCGCCCATGCGCGCCTGAGCACCCGATAAGAAAAGGGCGGCCTCAAGGGCCGCCCTCCACAAAGCCTGAAACCTTGGCTTTTAGCGGATCACCTGCACGATGCGGCGGGTGCCGGGCTCGACGAGAACCGGAACTTCATTGACGACCGTGTAGCGATAGCCGGTCGCTCCATACTCGGCCGGAACCTCGTAGAGGGTCACTTCCTGCTCAGGGAGAGTCGTGCCGACGCGAACTTCCCGCTCGATGCGGTAGGACGGCACGTCCTGCTGAACCACGTACTGGCGGAAGCGGGGCTCCTGGGACTCGCCGAGGATGCCGCCGACGATAGCGCCCGTCACGCCGCCCACGGCTGCGCCGACCGGACCGCCGATAATCGCGCCGCCGGCTGCACCCGTCGCCGCGCCGGCCGCAGCGCCGCCGCCACCGGACTGAGCAAATGCGCCGACCGGAGCCATAACGGCAAGAACGGCGCTGGTAAGGATCATCTTCTTCAGCATTGAATTCGCTCCTTGATCGTGAATTCGCGGACTTAACGGCGAGGAGCGGAGGAGGTTCCGAGTGGTTTTGGCGAGAAAACTAGATGCGTTTTACTGTGAATAACCCTGGAACCGCATGGAACAACGCATTCAAGGCAAATCCAATGAACAGGAGACCGGAAGCTCGCGTGATCGCCACCTCGTACCGGCGGTAGGTCTTACGAACGGCCCCGGCGCCGACGATAATGACGAGAATGGCGTAGGCCAGCATCCCGCCCAGGGTGCAAGCCAGAACGAGGACCGGCAGATGGATCCAGGTAAGGGCGTTGGCCTGGGCCGAGAGCAGGGCCGTCAGGGTGGCGATGGCCACAGGATAGGCTTTTGGGTTTGTCATGCCGAAGGTCAGGCCGTGGAGGAGGGGACGGCGAACGGGAGCATCGATCCGACCGTCGCTGCCCCGCCGCACCCGAACGGCCCGCCAGCCGAGCCAGAAGAGATAAAGGCCGCTGACGAGGCCGAGGAGGTCGAAGACGAAGGTGCCGATCGTGGTCACCCCGATGATGGCGATCAGCGCCAGGGTCGACCACAGCACGTCTCCGGCCAGATGCCCGAAGAGGAAGGCGGCTCCCGCCGTTCGCCCCCTGTCGGCGCCGATGCCGAGAACGGCGAGCACGCCAGGGCCGGGGGTGATTCCGTAGACGAAACCGGCAAGGACGGCGGAGGCGAGAAGCGAGATGTCCATGGCGTCTTCATGCAAGGGATCGGAATGATCCGGCCTCGTCCTGTAAACGTTTATACTGGCTGCTGAAGCTCTGCTTTGGTTGAAGCCGTGTCTTTGGTTTTGCTTCGCTCCCAGCCGTCTTCCGGGGCGCTTCAGTTTCTCAACCGGGCAAATACCCGACGGCATGGATGACGGTCGGATAACCGGCGGTCGATTACAAAGGAACGGGAATTCTTCTACGTGCTTATTGCTATCCGCCCGGGATATGCACAGAGTGATGAGCAGTGGAAATAGGAAATCAGGTCCTGTTCTGCTACAGAGAGACAGGTTCGGGAGCGAAATCGCTCTCTTTCGCCGGGCTGTAGGAACAGGCTTATTGAGGAGTCAGGCATGAATGTGCTGGTGTTTGCTTCGCGCAAGGGTGGCTCAGGGAAGAGCACGCTCGCCGCTCACCTTGCGAGCTATATCGCACAGCCCGGGCGTCCGACGCTGCTGATCGACAACGATCCGCAGGGTTCGCTCTCCCTGTGGCACAAGATCCGCGATCAGGAGCATCTCGGCCTCAAGCACAACGTGCGCAACATCGCCGACGCCGTGAAGGAAGCCAAGCGCGAAGGTTATGAATGGGTGCTCATCGACACGCCCCCGAACAAATCCGCCATCGTCGCCGAGGCGATCAAGCAGGCGACGCTCGTGATCATCCCGACCCGCGCCAGCCTGTTCGATATCGCAGCGCTCCAGGACACCGTCGCCATCGCGCGCGACCTGCGCAAGCCTTACGCGGCAGTCATCAACGCTGCGCCGCCCAAGCGCGGTGAAGCCGAGGCTCCCGTCGTGGCCGATGCCCGCGGCGCCCTGAACGCTCTCAAGGTGCCGGTCTGGTCCGGCCAGATCACCCACCGTCCCGAGCTCACCCTGTCGCTCGCGACGGGCGAGGGCGCCAGGGAGTATGAGCCGTCCTCGCAGGGCGCTGAGGAAATCGGACGTCTCTGGACGGCGCTCGAGCGCTCCCTCAACGCGATCCACAATTCCTACAAGAAGGCCGGCTCCCGCGCTGCTTAAAGCCCCCGGCTTCTCCATTCATCAAAAAAGGGCGGCTCAAGGCCGCCCTTTTCTGTTTCGGCCTGGATCGCGGCTATGCCGCGTCCAGGGCCTGGTTCAGATCGTCAATCAGGTCTTGCGTGTCCTCGAGACCGATGGAGAGACGCACGACCTCGGGGCCGGCGCCGGCCTGCGTCTTCTGCTCGTCTGTGAGCTGGCGGTGCGTGGTGGAGGCCGGATGGATCACCAGGGAGCGGGTGTCGCCGATATTGGCGAGGTGCGAGAAGAGCTTCAGATTCGAGACCAGCTTCACGCCCGCCTCGTAGCCGCCCTTGAGGCCGAAGGTGAACACGGCGCCCGCGCCCTTGGGGCAGTATTGCTGGGCGAGGTTGTGGTAGCGGTCGGAGCGAAGCCCCGGATAGCTGACCCAGGAGATCTTGCTGTGGCCCGCCAGGTGCTCCGCCACAGCCAGCGCATTGTCCGAGTGGCGCTGCATGCGCAGCGGCAGGGTCTCGATGCCGTTGAGGATCAGGAAGGCGTTGAACGGAGAGAGGGCAGGGCCGAGATCGCGCAGGCCGAGCACGCGGCAGGCGATGGCGAAGCCGAAATTGCCGAAGGTCTCGCCGAGCACCATCCCGCCGTATTCCGGGCGGGGCTTCGAGAGCATCGGGTATCGGTCATCGCCCGCGAAGTTGAACGAACCACCATCCACGATGACGCCGCCGACCGAGTTGCCGTGACCGCCCAGGAACTTGGTCGCCGAGTGCACGACGATATCCGCGCCATGCTCGAAGGGGCGGATCAGGTAGGGAGAGGCCATCGTATTGTCGACGATGAGCGGGATGCGATGCTTCTTGGCGACGGCGGAGATCGCCTGAAGATCGACGATCACGCCGCCCGGATTGGCGATGGATTCGACGAAGATCGCCTTAGTTCTTGGCGTGATGGCGGCCTCGAAGGAGGACGGATCGTCCGAATCGGCCCAGACCACGTTCCATCCGAAGTTCTTGTAGGCGTGATTGAACTGGTTGATCGAACCGCCGTAGAGTTTCCGGGCTGCGATGAACTCGTCGCCGGGCTGGAGCAGAGTGTGGAAGGTCAGGAACTCCGCCGCGTGGCCCGAGGCCACGGCCAGCGCGGCGGTGCCGCCCTCCAGTGCCGCAACGCGCTCCTCGAGGACTGCGCAGGTCGGGTTGCCGATTCGGGAATAGATGTTGCCGAAGGCCTGCAGGCCGAAGAGCGAGGCCGCATGGTCCACGTCGTCGAAGACGAAGGATGTGGTCTGGTAGATCGGCGTCGCCCGGGCGCCGGTCGCGGCATCGGGAGCGGCTCCCGCGTGAATGGCAAGCGTGCTGAAACCTGGCAGACGGTCGGTCATGTTGGGCCCGTTCCTCGTAAGACAAATATCGTTCTATTTAAAGAACGAAACGTTCGTTACGTCAAGGAGCCCGCTGCGGTAACGATCCGGCTGCTGCCTTGCTCCTCTAGGGTCTGTTGAGCCCCAGCTTCTGGAAGCCCTTTCCGGAGAGGACCGGTTTCTTGGCGCTTAGCATCCGGGAGTTCACGCCCTGCCAGGAGATCTCGCCGGAGAGGCGACCGAATTCGATCTTGGGGCAGCGGTCCATCACGACCTGGACACCCTTCGTTTCGGCTCTTGCCGCGGCCTCGTCGTTGCGGACGGAGAGCTGCATCCAGATGACCTTGGGCAGCGGATCAAGGGCCAATGCCTCGTCGGTAATGGGGCCTGCCCCTTCCGAATTGCGGAAGATCTCGACCATGTCGATAGGGCCCGGCACCTCACTCAGCGAACCATAGACCTTCTTGCCGAGAAGCTCGCCCCCGGCCAGGCCCGGATTGACCGGGACGACGTCGTAGCCGCGTTCCAGCAGATATTTGGTGACAATCCAGCTCGGGCGGGCGGGGTTCTGCGAGGCGCCGACCAGCGCAATGGTCTTCACGCTGTTGAGGATGCCGCGGATATAGTCGTTCGGGTAGTTGTCGTGGTTCATGGAACGAACGTATGGGATAGGGAAGGGCAGTTCAATCGGCTTTAGGCATTCATGGCATCCCATCACCCGATCATGACCCGGGAGGAACTGAGCGAGTTCCTCGACCGGGAATTCCCGCAGATCCACATGGGCGGGCGCACCTACTTCGTGGAGGAGGTCGGTCCGCGTACAGCGCGGATGCGGATGGACTACCATGAGCGCCACATCCGTCCCGGCGGGACCATTTCGGGGCCCGCCATGATGGCCTTGGCGGATCTCGCCCTCTACGTCACGCTTCTGGCCCATATCGGCCCGGTCGCCCTGGCGGTGACGACGAGCCTGAACTTCAACTTCCTGAGGAAGCCGGAGCACCGCGCACTCATCTCCGATTGCCGCCTCCTGAAGCTCGGCAAGAGGCTCGCCGTGGGCGAGGTGTCCATCTTCTCGGAAGGCAGTCCGGACATGGTCTGCCATGCGACGGGGACGTACTCGATCCCGGATCGCCGGTGAACCTCGGAGCTATTTCGCTTCCCGGGGCGGCATCAGGGCATCGTCGATCTCCCGTGCCGGATGGCGGCCGGTCGGCTGGCGATGCGCTGCCAATAAGCCTCAAAGGCGGGGCGCTTTTCGAGCGTTCCGAACATCATGCCCCAACCGATCTGCGATCCCACGTAGACGTCTGCCGCCGTGAACCGGTCGCCTGCGATGTAGTCGGATTGGGATACGGCGTATTCCAGGGCGTTCAGCACGTCTTCGACGCTGCCGTACCCGACCATTCCCTTGCGCTCGGTGGGAATCTCGAAACCGAGGGACTTGTTGCTCACGGAGGCCTCGACAGGGCCTGCCGCAAAGAACATCCACCTAATGGGATGGACGGCTCTCCCTCCCGCCCTGCACGATAG
>NZ_JAJATX010000003.1 GCF_020866965.1 Microvirga roseola | reverse complement strand
CTCGTGGAGCAGATCTGATGCAGGTTATAGCAAAGCTTGTCCCCACAGTCTAGAACAAAATGAGAACATTCCTTCGGGATCACCGGAACAGGGCCGGTGATGAGGAGGGTGTCGGCTCTGGAGAGTGTCATTCCCGGCCGGAGATGGCGCAGCCATCGCAGGGGAAGGGAATCCATAGCGCCGCGTCTGTGCGTGGATCCCCTTCCCTCGCTGCGCTCGCCGGGGATGACACGCGAATACCCCTCCCCCTTGTGGGGAGGGGCCAAGGGTGGGGGCGCCAGCTCCACATTCTAAAAGGCTGGCGCTCACACCCCCACCTCCCACTCCTCCGGCAAGCCCGAGGCCTGTAGGACAGGAGAGCGCGCCTCCGCCGCCCCCGCACGTCCAGGGCGGCTTTTCTTGACTCTTCGGCCTTTTCCCCTTAATTCCTGCCCGCAAATCTGTAGAGCGAGCCCTTTTGAGCCGCCGACCAGCCCGAGAGGCTGGAGGTCAACGTCCGACAGCGCGATGCGCCCTCGGGCGCGTTTCTCTTTGGAGCTTCTCTATGCCGCTGCGGCCGGACTGTTCCGGCCCGGCGAGAAAGGATGAACGGATGTCGGACGAGAGCCTGCGCATCGAGGACGCGATCAACGAGACCTGCCCGTGGTCGGGAAAGCCGATCTCGGCGGATTCGCTCACCCTCTATCGGGGCGAGGTCGTCGGCTTCTGCAATCCTGGCTGCCGCGACAAGTTCAAGGCGGCAATCGACCACTTTGAAAAGGCCCTTTCGGATCGCGATGTACCGCTCATCGCAAAAGGAATTGATTGATCATGTTCGAAGGCCTTTCCGACCGTCTTTCCAATATCCTGAATTCCCTCACGCGCCGCGGCGCGCTGACGGAAGAGGATGTGAACGCGGCCCTGCGTGAGGTCCGCCGCGCCCTGCTCGAGGCCGACGTGGCGCTCGAGGTCGTGCGCTCCTTCACGGACAAGGTGCGCGCCCGCGCGGTCGGCGCGGAGGTCGTCAAGTCGGTTTCTCCCGGCCAGCAGGTGGTCAAGATCGTCCACGACCAGCTCGTGGAGATGCTGGGCGCGGATGCGGAGGTCATCAGCCTCAACGCCACGCCGCCCGTCGGCATCCTCATGGTCGGCCTTCAGGGCTCCGGTAAGACGACCACCACCGCCAAGATCGCCAAGCGCCTCACCGACCGCGACCGCCGGCGCGTGCTCATGGCCTCCCTCGACACCCGCCGCCCGGCGGCGATGGAGCAGCTCGCCGTGCTCGGCAAGCAGGTGGGCGTCGACACGCTTCCCATCGTGGCGGGCCAGTCGGCCGTGCAGATCGCCCGGCGCGCCATGGAGGCCGCGCGCCTCGGCGGCTACGACGTGGTGATGCTCGACACCGCAGGCCGCGTCACCGTGGACGAGGGCCTGATGCTCGAGGCGGCGGAAGTACGCACCGCCACGAACCCGCACGAGGTCCTGCTCGTCGCCGATGCGCTGACCGGCCAGGACGCGGTCAACACCGCGCGCGCCTTCGACGAGCGCCTCGGCGTCACCGGCATCGTGCTGACGAGAATGGACGGCGACGCCCGCGGCGGCGCGGCGCTGTCCATGCGCGCCGTCACCGGCAAGCCGATCAAGCTCATCGGCACGGGCGAGAAGGTCGATGCGCTGGAGGAGTTCCATCCCTCCCGCGTCGCCAACCGCATCCTCGGCATGGGCGACATCGTCTCGCTGGTCGAAAAGGCCGCCGAGAACTTCGACGCCGAAAAAGCCCAGCGCATGGCCGAGAAGATGCGCAAGGGCAAGTTCGACCTGGAGGACCTGCGCGATCAGCTGACGCAGATGGAGAAGATCGGGGGCATCGGCGGCATGCTCGGCATGCTGCCCGGCATCGCGAAGATGAAGTCGCAGCTCGAGAACGCCAATCTCGACGACAAGGTCATCAAGCGCCAGCGCGCCATCATCGATTCCATGACCCCGGCCGAGCGCCGCAACCCGGATGTTCTGAAAGCCTCGCGCAAGAAGCGCATAGCGGCGGGCTCCGGCGTGAAGGTCGAGGACATCAACAAGCTCCTCAAGATGCACCGCCAGATGGCCGACATGATGAAGATGATGGGCGGCGGCAAGGGCAAGGGCATGGCCGGCGCGCTCGGCAAGATGTTCGGCATGGGCGGCGGCGGAATGGGCGGCATGCCCCAGCCGACGCCTGAGCAGATCGAGGCCCTGCAGAAGCAGATGGGCGGCAAGCTCCCCGACTTCCCCGGCGGGGCGGGCGGCCTTCCGCCCATGCCGAAGGGCGTGCCGGGTGTTCCGGGTCTCGGCGGGCCGAAGGGCCTTCCGGGCATCGGTGGCTTCCCGTTCGGGAAGAAGAAATGAGTTTTGTCATTCCCGGCGAGCCGTAGGCGAGGGAAGGGAATCCAGAACCGGATTGCTCTGGAACCTGGATCCCCTTCCCGCGCTCCGCGCGCCGGGGATGACGCAAGGTTTGATCACAAGGACACCAAAAGGAGAAACCCATGTCCCTGAAGATCCGTCTCACCCGTGGTGGCGCCAAGAAGCGTCCCTATTACCGCATCGTCGTTGCCGACTCGCGCTCCCCGCGCGACGGCCGCTTCATCGAGAAGGTCGGCACCTACGACCCGATGAAGCCCCGTGACGATGCCGGCCGCGTCGTTCTCGAGACCGAGAAGATCCAGGCCTGGCTCGCCAAGGGCGCCCAGCCGACCGACCGCGTCCTGCGCTTCCTCGACGCCGCCGGCCTCCTGAAGCGTCCGGCCCGCAACAACCCGCAGAAGGCCGTTCCGGGCAAGAAGGCCCAGGAGCGCGCCGACGCCCGCGCCGCTGCGGCCGCTGCTCCCGCCGGCGAAGGCGAGGCTGCGTAAGCATCATGGCGAAGAAGGAGCGCTTCAACCAGCGCTCCACTTCCTCCTTCTCCCGACCGGAGAAGGGCAGGGGTGGGGAGGCCAGCGCAAACCGACCGAAGAATGCGCCTGCACCCCCACCGTCCTCCCTTAAGGGGGATGAGGGCCGCACGGCCCCTGCCGGAGACGACCTCGTCCTCGTGGGCGAGTTCGGCCGCGCCCATGGCCTCAAGGGCGAGGTGCGGCTGAAGTCCCATACCGGCGATCCGCAGGCCATCGCGGATTACAAGCCGCTCCAGGCCTCCGACGGCCGGACCTATTCCCTGAAATCCGTGCGCCAGGCCCCCGGCGGCGCGCCCGATCTTCTCATCGCCGTCGTGGACGGCGTCACCACGCGCGAGGCGGCGGAAGCCCTCAACCGCGTGCAGCTTCATGTGGAGCGCGACAGGCTTCCTCCCCCCGAGGAGGACGAGTTCCTGCTCGCCGATCTCATCGGCCTCGCCGTCCAGAACGAGGCGGGCGACGAGCTCGGCGCCATCGTCGCCGTGCCGAACTATGGCGGCGGCGATCTTCTGGAAATTGCGCCCGTGCAAAAGGGCCCGACCGCGCTCCTGCCCTTCACCAAGGCCTTCGTGCCTTTGGTGGACATTGCCGGGAAGCGCGTCGTCGCCGCGCTGCCGGAGGATTTCTTCGAGCCGGCGAAGCCGGAACCCGGCGAGGACCGGGCGTGACCTTCGACGCCACCATCCTCACCCTTTATCCCGACATGTTCCCGGGCCCCCTCGGCGTCTCGCTCTCGGGCGATGCGCTCTCGCGCGGGCTCTGGTCGCTTGCCGCAAAGAACATCCGCGACCATGGGCTCGGCCGCCACCGCGCAGTGGACGACACGCCCGCGGGCGGCGGGCCCGGCATGGTGATCCGCTGCGACGTGCTGGCTCAGGCCATCGACGCCGCCGTGCCCGCGGACGATCCGCGCCCGAAGCTCCTCATGAGCCCGCGCGGCAGGCCGCTCACTCAAGGATACGTGCGCGAGCTCGCGGCGGGGCCGGGAGTCGTGATCGTCTGCGGCCGCTTCGAGGGCGTGGACGAGCGCGTGATCGAGGCGCGGGGCCTGAGGGAAGTCTCCATCGGCGACTACGTTCTCTCCGGCGGCGAGATGGCGGCGATGATCGTGCTCGACGCCTGCGTGCGCCTGCTGCCCGGCGTCATGGGCAAGGAAGCCTCCGGCCTTGAGGAGAGCTTCGAGACGAACCGTCTCGAATATCCGCATTACACGAGGCCGCGGGAATGGGAGGGACGCGCCATTCCCGACGTCCTGCTCTCCGGCAACCACGCCGCCATCGAGCGCTGGCGGCGGGAGCAGTCGGACAGGATCACGCGGGAGCGGCGGCCGGATCTTCTGGAGCGCTGATCAGGCGCCCGCCTCCAGCCGTGCCCCGAAGGTCTTCAGGTACTTCATCCCCGTATCGCACATGACGGTGACGACGGTGGCGTCCGGCCCCAGCCGCTCGGCGAGCCGCAGGGCCGCGATCACGTTCGCGCCGGTGGAGGTTCCCGCAAACAGGCCCTCCTCGCGGGCGAGCCGGAAGGCCATGGCCATCGCGTCTTCCGTCGAGACCTTTTCGATCCCGTCGGCGATGCTCCCGTGCCAGAGCGGCACGATGTAGCCCGCGCCGACGCCGTCGATCTTGTGCGCGCCCGTCGGGCCGCCGGACAAGACCGCCGACTCGGCGGGCTCCACGGCGACGATTCTGACATCGTCGCGATAGCGCCGCAGGCCCTCGGCCACGCCGCGCAGGGAAGCTGCCGTTCCCACGCCCTGCACGAAGCCGTCGATCCGGCCGGAGGTCTGGCTCCAGATCTCGTCCGCCATCCGGTGATAGGCGGCGATCTGGTCCCGGTTCCTCATCTGGTCGGTCCAGAAGGAGCCCTTCGCCTCGGCGATGATGCGGGCCTCCTCGATCATGTCCTTCGTCAGCTTTTCCGTCATGCGCCCGCTGTCGCTCGTCACGATGTGCAGCGTCGCGCCGAGAAGCTTCATGTGGTCGAGCTTCTCCTTCGTGAAGGCGTCCGAGGTGACGATGTCGAGCGGGTATCTCTTCACCGCGCAGACGAGGGAGAGCGAGACGCCGGTGCTGCCGCCGGTATATTCGACCACCGGGCCGCCGGGCCTGAGCCGTCCGTCGGCTTCCGCCGCCTCGATCATGGCGAGCGCCATCCGGTCCTTCATGCTCCCCGTCGGGTTCTCGTTCTCCAGCTTCAGCAGGATGCGCGCGCCGTTCTTCGGCGCGATCCTGTGCAGGGGCAGAAGCCCGGTGTTGCCGATCGTGTCCAGGATGGTGCGTTGCTTCTCAGTCATGGCGCGGGCTCCCCAGGCTGTTTCCCGCCTCCGTTACGCCGGAGGGGCCGGGTTGTCAGGTCCGGAATCCGGACTTCTCCCTGAAAGCTCGCCGTGGTAGCGCTCGATGCATGGCAGGTTACGGTCAGTTCTGTTCCGTGGCGCGGGCGCACGAGGTCATCGGCGGGCGCTGGACGCTTCTTATCGTGCGCGAACTCCTGTGCGGCAGCCGGCGCTTCAACGATATCCGCCGCGGCATCCCGCGCATCTCCCGCACCATGCTCTCCGAGCGCCTGCAGGAGCTCATCCATGCGGGGGCGGTCGAGCGCGTCGAGGGCGGGCAGGGTCCCGAATACGTTCTCACCGAGGCCGGCCGGGAACTGATGGGAATCGTGGGCGCGCTCGGAGCCTGGGGCCAGAAATGGTTGCCGCGGCAGGCGGCGGCCGAGGACCTGGACCTCGAGCCCCTGCTCGTGGACATGCAGCGGCGGGTCAGGGCCGAGGCGCTGCCCGCCGAGCCCATCGTGATCCGCTTCGAGATCGAGGGTCACAGGCCGCCGCGCTTCATGCTGCTCAAGGCGGCGGAGGTCTCGCTCTGCACCCAGAACCCGGGCTTTCCCGAGCCGCTCGTCATCCGGACTCCCCTGTCCGCCCTGGCCGCCTGGTGGCGGGGCGACGTCGGCTTTTTCGAAGCGCGGCGCATGGGGCTGAACCTGGAAGGGTCGAAGGAGCTCGCGCGGGCCTTCCCGGGCTGGTTCGAGCGCTACCTGTTCGCTCACGTGAGCCCGGCCGCCGCAGAATGAGCGGGAGCCTCGGCCCCTGCGACATGGCTCGACAACCTCCTGAAACTCCTGTATACGCGCGGCCTCAACTTAAAACAGGACGCCGAAATCCCGCGGGTCTGGGGCTTGCCCCAAGGCCACGCAACGGCAGGAGCTAGACCATGAACATCATTCAGCAGCTCGAGCAGGAGCAGATCGCCAAGCTCGGCAAGACCATTCCCGATTTCCAGCCCGGCGACACCGTCATCGTGAACGTGAAGGTGAAGGAAGGCGAGCGCAGCCGCGTGCAGGCCTATGAGGGCGTCTGCATCGCCCGTTCCGGCGGCGGCCTCCAGGAGAGCTTCACGGTCCGCAAGATCTCCTACGGCGAAGGCGTCGAGCGCGTGTTCCCGGTCTATTCGCCGAACGTGGATTCCATCAAGGTCGTGCGCCGTGGCGCCGTCCGCCGCGCCAAGCTCTATTACCTGCGCGACCGCCGCGGCAAGGCCGCCCGTATCGCCGAGCGCGCCGAGAAGAAGACCGTCGCTCCGGCCGCTGCCGAGTAAGTCTTTTCCCGACGGGACGAGTTTTCAAAGCGCGGCGTGAGCCGCGCTTTTTGCTTTTGGGGCCAAGCGTTGCAGATGGCGTGGTCACGGAAGTTTTATTGCGCAGCCTGCCTTATCTGCTATGCAAAAGTTTCAAGGCGCTGTGCGCCCACGACACCTTTTCCTGGACGGAAAGTCCCGCTAAACACGAAGAAAAGAACCCTTTCACCGCTGGAAAGAGAACCATGGCCAATCCCCGTACCCTCTACGACAAGATCTGGGACGACCACGTCGTCGACCGGCAGGATGACGGGACGTGCCTTCTCTATATCGACCGCCACCTCGTCCATGAGGTGACGAGCCCGCAGGCCTTCGAGGGCCTGCGCGTGGCGGGCCGCAAGGTGCGCCAGCCGAACAAGACGCTTGCCGTCGTCGACCACAACGTGCCGACCACCGACCGCTCGCACGGCATCGAGGATCCGGAATCCGCCACCCAGGTGGAGACGCTGGCCCAGAATGCCCGCGACTTCGGCATCGAGTACTACAACGAGCTCGACCGCCGTCAGGGCATCGTGCACGTGGTCGGCCCCGAGCAGGGCTTCACGCTGCCGGGCATGACCATCGTCTGCGGCGACAGCCACACCTCGACCCACGGCGCCTTCGGGGCGCTGGCCCATGGCATCGGCACCTCTGAGGTCGAGCACGTGCTCGCCACCCAGACGCTGATCCAGAAGAAGGCCAAGAACTTCCGCGTCACCGTGGACGGGCAGCTGCCCGCCGGCGTCACCGCCAAGGACATCATCCTGTCGATCATCGGCGAGACCGGGACGGCGGGCGGCACCGGCCATGTGATGGAATATGCAGGCGACGCGATCCGCGCCCTGTCCATGGAAGGGCGTATGACGGTCTGCAACATGGCCATCGAGGGCGGCGCCCGCGCCGGCATGGTCGCGCCCGACGAGAAGACCTACGCCTATCTCAAGGACCGGCCCAAGGCTCCGAAGGGCGACGCCTGGGACGCCGCCGTGCGCTACTGGGACAGCCTTCGCACCGACGAGGGCGCATTCTTCGACACCGAGATCAAGCTCGATGCCGCCAACCTGCCGCCCATCGTCACCTGGGGCACGAGCCCTGAGGACGTGATCTCGGTGGCGGGCGCGGTGCCCAACCCGGACGACATCCAGGACGAGAACAAGCGCCGCTCCAAGTGGCGCGCGCTGGAATACATGGGCCTCAAGCCCGGCCAGAAGATCACCGACATCACCCTGGACCGCGTCTTCATCGGCTCCTGCACCAACGGCCGCATCGAGGACCTGCGGGCGGTGGCGAAGGTCGTCGAGGGCAAGCGCGTGCACGAGGCGGTCAACGCCATGATCGTGCCCGGCTCCGGCATCGTGAAGATGCAGGCCGAGGCCGAGGGCCTGGACAAGATCTTCAGGGCCGCGGGATTCGACTGGCGCGAGCCGGGCTGCTCCATGTGCCTCGCCATGAACGCCGACCGCCTCGCGCCCGGCGAGCGCTGCGCCTCCACCTCGAACCGCAATTTCGAGGGCCGCCAGGGCTTCAAGGGCCGCACCCACCTCGTCTCCCCCGCCATGGCGGCGGTGGCGGCGATCGCGGGACGGTTCGTGGACATCCGCACCTTCGGCTGAACGCGGCGCCTGGGCCTGACGCAACCTGCTCTCCTCCCCCTTGCGGGGAGGAGGTGGAGGTGGGGGTGGTTCGGCCGGGTGAGAGGTCAGGCAAGCAAAGGTTGTAGAGACTTCGGGCATTCGCCGCGAGGCGCAGCACTCTGACATTCCGACCCCCACCCTTAATCCCTCCCCGCAAGGGGGAGGGAAGAGTGCGCGCCACACTGTGTCGCGACGCTATGATAGGTCGTGAGAATGTCGCCGGGAGAGACACCCATGAACGATCAGGACCGCGAACGGGAGGCCCACGAGGCGCTGAAGCGCGTCAACCGCGACACGGATGCGGTGGGCTCCTCGGCGCTGGCGCGCATGAGCCGGCGCGCGCAGGACCATTTCGGCGGGCGCGACGCCGTCGGTTCGGCGGAGGGCGGCGGTACCGATCCCGTCGAGCTCTGGGGCCGCCGCATCGGCCGCGCCCTGTCTGTCGTCGGCGTGATCGTGCTCGCCTTGTGGCTTCTGGTTCAGCTTCGTATCCTCTGATCCATGACCGACTGGGCCAAACTCCACGCGCCGTCCCTCGCCGATTTCGAAGCCATCGCCGAGGCGGCCTATGCGCGCCTGCCGGAAGCCTTCCGGCAGCTCTGCGAAGGGGTCGTGATCCGGGTCGAGGATTTTCCCGACGAGGAAACCATGCGGGAGATGGGTTGCGAGACGCCCTTCGACCTCCTCGGTCTCTTCCGCGGCATCGGCCTCGCCCAGGGCGGGGCCATGATGCAGACGGGCCAGTTCCCCAACATGGTCTGGCTTTACCGCCGCCCGATGCTCGATTACTGGGCCGAGCACGAGGAGAGCCTCGGCTCCCTGATCACCCACGTGCTGGTGCACGAGATCGGCCACCATTTCGGTCTCTCCGACGAGGACATGGAGGCCATCGAGGCCGCGGCCGGCTGAGGTCGGAGCCACGCCGCCCGGCGCTGTTTACGTAACGTTAAATCCCCTCGTGCATGATCGGAGGACCAGAGTCCTAGGGGGGAACCGGCCGGTGATACGCAAGCGATTCGAAAAGGTTCTTGAGCAGGTGGCGAAGGCCCATGCGAAGGCTCAGGCCGCGGCTGTCACCGGTCCGATGACGCAGCGTCACGAACGGCTTGTCCGGGCCCGCTTCATCAAGGCCGAGCGGCTCGCGCTAGCCTTCTGCCTGACCCTGGGCGTCGCTTCCCTCGGCTTTGCCGCCCACGCCATCGAGGCCCGGTTCGGGAAGACCTTCCGGCCCTCCCTGACGAACATCCTGCCTTCCCTCGAGAACGGCGTTCCGGTGAACGCGGCCATTGCCGCGGCCGCGCGCTCCACCATCGACCTCGACCCCGAAACGACGGGCTCCGTCAGAATCGGCGCGGGCCGGGGCGAGCCCGTCTACCAGGGCGACAGGGCCCGCGACCTGAAGGCCCCCGGCCGGGGCTATGTGGTCCGCGACGTGACCCGCATGGCGGCCCTCGTGGAAGGGCCGGAAGGCCTGCAGCAGGTGAAGCCCGGAGACATCCTGCCGGGCGCAGGCCGCGTCGTGACCATCGCGCGCGCAGGCGCAGGCTGGGTCGTCGTGACCTCCGAGACCGTCATCGAAAGCGCCCCGCCCCGGCAGCCCAAGGCCTGAGGCGCTTCTTCGGTCTCGGCGCGATTATCGCCGGCCCGGAGCATCGGACCCGAAGCGGAGGCCACTGGGGCCTAATGCGGTGCTCGTTCTCCTTGCCTGCGCATCGTTGGAGCGGCAGACCGGGCCCACTTTTGCGCACGATATGCTGGTCCTGACGCCCGTGCTTTGATATGAGCACCTTGCGGCGACATGGTTTACGCCGCGCGAGGATGGATCGAGGCCATGGAAAAGTTCACCGTGCTGGAAAGCGTCGCGGCGCCGCTGCGGATCATCAATGTCGATACCGACATGATCATCCCCAAGCAGTACCTGAAGACGATCAAGCGCACCGGACTTGGAACGGGTCTCTTCGCGGAGATGCGCTACCGCGAGGACGGCTCGGAAAACCCGGATTTCGTCCTCAACCAGCCGGCCTACCGCAACGCCCAGATCCTCGTCGCGGGCGACAATTTCGGTTGCGGCTCGTCCCGCGAGCACGCTCCCTGGGCGCTGCTCGATTTCGGCATCCGCTGCGTGATCTCCACCAGCTTCGCCGACATTTTTTATAACAACTGCTTCCAGAACGGCATCCTGCCGATCAAGGTCTCCCCCGAGGACCTGGAAAAGCTCTTCGACGACGCCAGCCGCGGCGCGAACGCGACGCTGACCATCGACCTGGAGAACCAGGAGATCCGCGGCCCCGACGGCGGCTCGATCAAATTCGACATCGACCCGTTCAAGAAGCACTGCATGCTCAACGGCCTCGACGGTATCGGCCTGACCATGGAAAAGGCGGCCACCATCGACAGCTTCGAGAAGAAGCTTTCCGAGCGCGCCTGGGCTTAAAGGCTAAGGCTTGTTCTACTGGACCTCATCCTGAGGAGCAGCCGCAGGCTGCGCCTCGAAGGATGATCCAGAGCGCGCTGGAGACGCCTCGTCCTTCGAGACGCTGCGCTCCTCAGGATGAGGCTGCGTAGCAGCCATGGACCCCCTTCCCGGTTCTTCGAGCCGTCGGGGATGACAATGGCGTGGGCTGCTCCCTAAGATCACTTCTCCGACCAGTGCCATCGGGTGCATCGTCCGTTCTCGCGTGCATTCCAGCTCGGAGGAGCCATGACACAAGGCAAGCCTCAGGTTCTCGACCGCGCCGATTGGGCCGTCCACGCCGAACTCTGGAAGGGCCTGATCGAGGGGCACACCCTCGGCACCGGGGTCACCGTACTCTTCTATGCGACCGACGAGGTCGGCGTCGGGCCGCGGTGGCATGTCCATCCCTATGACGAGCTGTTCATCATTCGCCAGGGGCGGGCGCTCTTCACCGTCGGCGACGAGCGCTTCGCGTGCGAGGCGGGGCAGATCGTCTTCGGTCCGGCCGGGATCCCCCACAAATTCACGAATCTCGGCCCGGGTCGGCTCGAGACCACCGATATCCACGTCAGTGACCGCTGGATCCAGACGGACCTCCCGGACCCGGAAGCCGGCTCCGGGTAAAGCAAAGTGCGGCTGGAACCGTCGGCAGCGCGCCCGGAGCGGCATGGGCTCTCACGCTCACGGCAATGTAGGCTTGGTTTCCATATATTAACCAAATTCCCCGCACACTGGGGGGCATGACCAGGATACTTGCCCCCACCCTTCTCGCTCTCCTCGGCCTCAGCCTGTCCATGCCGGCTCAGGCCCAGGATTTCCGCTCCTGCCTGTCCGGCCTTCGCAGCAAGGCCGCCGCCAAAGGCATCTCGGGACAGGCTTTCGACGTCGCGACCCGCGGCGTCGAGCCGGATCTGTCGATCCTCGACCTCATGAACAACCAGCCGGAGTTCAAGACGCCGATCTGGGACTATCTCGCCGCCCTCGTTGACGACGAGCGGGTGCAGGACGGCCGGACCGCCATGCAGCAATGGGGCCGGGCGCTCGCCGCGGCCGAGGCGCGCTTCGGCGTCGACCGGCACATGATCGCCGGCGTCTGGGGCGTGGAATCGAATTTCGGCAAGGATATCGGCGGGCGGCCGCTGATCCAGTCGCTCTCGACGCTCGCCTGCTACGGGCCGCGCCGCCGCGACTATTTCACCGGCGAGCTGATGGCGACCCTCAAGATCGTCCAGGACGGCGACATCGACCCGGCCGCCTTACGCGGCTCATGGGCCGGGGCCTTCGGCCATACCCAGTTCATGCCCTCCACCTTCCAGCGGCTCGCCGTCGACGGCGACGGCGACAAGCGCCGGGACATCATGGCCTCCGTGCCGGATGCGGTCCATTCCACCGCCAACTTCCTCAAAAAAGCCGGCTGGCAGAACAACCTGCCCTGGGGCTACGAGGTGCGCCTGCCGGAAAACTTCAACACGAAGCTCGCCGGCCGCAAGAACAAGAAGCCGCTCTCCACCTGGGCCGCCATGGGCGTGACGCGGATCGACGGGCGGCCGCTCTCGGGCAACTACCCGGCCGGCATTCTGATTCCGGCGGGCGTAAACGGCCCGGCCTTCGTGGTCACGAAGAACTTCGACGCGCTCTATTCCTACAACGCCGCCGAGTCCTACGGCCTCGCCATCGCCATTCTCGGCGACCGGCTGAAGGGCCAGCCCGGCATCCGCGCCGCCTGGCCCACCGACGATCCGCCGCTCTCGCGCGCCCAAAGGCGTGAGCTCCAGAGCCTTCTCCTCGCCCGCGGCTACGACATCGGCGAGGTCGACGGCAAGATCGGCTCCAAGACCCGCGAGGCGATCAAGGACGTGGAGCGCCGCATCGGCCTCGAACCGCGAGGCCGTCCGGGCGGCAAGGTGCTGCAAGCGCTGCGGGGCTAGAGCATTTTTCGGCGAAGTGGATCCGGTTCGCCGTCAAAAAATGCGGCAAACAAAAGAAGAGAGCCGATTCCATGCGAATGGAATCGGCTCTAGGAACATCGCGCACCGCACGCTGCCTCCCATTGGCTAGCTTGCGGCGCGGACGGGTTTGGGTCTCTCATGCGGCCCATGCTCATCGCCATCCTCACCGATATCCACGGCAACCGCGAGGCTTTGTCAGCCTGCCTCGCCCATGCCCGCACGCACGGGGTCGACCGCTTCGTTTTCCTCGGCGACTATGTTGGCTACGGGGCCGATCCGGCCTGCGTGGTGGAGACGGTTGCGGAACTCGTGGAGGAGGGGGCCGTCGCCCTCCTCGGCAACCATGACGCCGCCATCGAGGATTCCGACGAGGACATGAACAGCGTCGCCCGCGAGGCGATCCGCTGGACGCGCGCGCAGCTCGGGCCCGACCACCGCGCCTTTCTCGCCGGGCTTCCCCTCGTCCACGAGGAGGGGAGCGTTCTCTATGTCCACGCCAACGGCTACGCTCCGGCCAACTGGGACTATATGTTCGGGCCGAACGAGGCCCTGCGGCACTTTTCGCGCGTGGACGCGCAGATCACCTTCTGCGGCCATGTCCATGTGCCCATGCTCTACAACATGAGCCCGACCGCAAAAATAGTCTCCTTCGCGCCGCTCGCCGACAACGACATTCCGCTTCTTCCCAGCCGCCGCTGGCTAGCGGTGGTCGGCGCCGTGGGACAGCCGCGCGACGGCGTTCCGGCCGCGAACTACGCGATCTTCGATTCCGCGCAGCAGAACCTGCGCTACCTGCGCGTGCCCTACGATGCGGCGGCGGCGGCGCGGAAGGTGCGGGAGGCGGGGCTGCCCGAAAAGCTCGCCCAGCGGCTCGAACAGGGGCGGTAGATGCGCGCCTCCTTTCGACCCGGGACGGTGATCGACGGTTTCGAGCTTCTGGAGCCTCTCGGCCTGGGCGGCACCGCCGATCTCTGGACCGTGCGCCGCGAGGGCGATCCGACGCCGCTCGTGATGAAGATCCCGCTTCTCCACGACAGCGACGATCCCCTGCCCATCGTCTCCTTCGAGACCGAGCAGATGATCATGCCGCGCCTGTCCGGCCCGCACGTGTCGCGCTTCATCGCGACCGGCAACATCGAGACGCAGCCCTACATCGTCATGGAGAAAATCCCGGGCGTGTCGCTGAAGGCGCGCCTGCCCGATGTGCCGCTCCCCTGGCAGGAGGTGGTCGCCATCGGCGTCAAGGTCGCCAGTGCCCTGCACGACCTCCACCGCCAGCGGGTCGTGCATCTCGACGTGAAGCCGAGCAACGTCATGTTCCGGGAGACCGGGGAGGCAGTGCTCATCGATTTCGGCTTCTCCCGCCACGAGCTTCTGCCCGACCTTCTCGACGAGGAGTTCCGCGAGCCCTTCGGCACCACGCCCTACATGGCCCCGGAGCAGGTGCTGCAGGACCGCTGCGATCCGCGCAGCGATCTTTTTGCGCTCGGCGTGATGCTGTACTTCTTCGTTGCGGGCGTGCGCCCCTTCGGCACGCCGAAAGGCGGCCAGATTCGCCGCCGCCTCTGGCGCGATCCCGTCCCGCCGCGGGCGAAGAACCCGGACTGCCCGCCCTGGCTGCAGGAGATCATCCTGCGCTGCTTGGAGGTCGACCCGAAGGAGCGCTACGCGACCGCGGCGCAGCTCGCCCTCGATCTCGAGCATCCGGATCAGGTCCAGCTCACGGAGCGGGCCGAGCGGCTCGAGCGCGACAGCGGGATGAAGACGTTCCGGCGCTGGCTGAAGGCGCGCAACGCCAGGCCGCTGGAAAGCCCCAACATCGCAGGCCAGCTCTCCCGCGCGCCGATCATCCTGGCCGCCATCGATCTCTCCCCCGGGAGCGAGGATCTCGGCGAGGCCCAGCGGGTCCTGGTCCGGCGCATCCTTAACATTGAGAGCGAGGCGCGCATCGCCTGCGTCAATGTTCTCAAGCTCTCGCGCATCGCCATCGACATCCTGGAGGACGAGAACGGCCAGAGCCTCCATGTGCAGCGCCTCGTCCAGCTCCGGCACTGGGGCGCATCCCTCGATATTCCCAAGGAGCGCATGACCTACAGCGTGCTGGAAGCGCCCGATCCCGCCGCCGCCCTCATCGATTATGCCCGCCACAACAACGTGGACCACATCGTCGTCGGCGCGCGGGCCTCGTCGGCCTTCCGGCGCTATCTCGGCAGCGTCTCGTCCCGGATCGTGGCCGAGGCGCCCTGCTCGGTCACGGTGGTCAGGTCCCTCAAGGACCGCCGCGCGGCGGGCGCGTGAGCCCGTTCGCCTAACGGAGAAGGCTGCTGGCGCTTGCAAAAGGCATCGTCCCGCGCCTAAACCCTCCTCAAGGCGCGGCTCGTTCCGGCGCTTCCCCTGCAAGAACCACCACGAAGGATCTTCCCATGGCAACGCATAAGCTTCTCCTTCTCCCCGGCGACGGAATCGGCCCGGAGGTCATGCGTGAGGTGGAGAAGATCGTCGGCTGGTTCCGCAAGCGCGGCGTCGGCTTCGAGACCGAGACGGACCTCGTCGGCGGCTCCGCCTATGACGCCCACGGCGCGGCGATCTCGGAAGCCGCCATGGATCGCGCTCAGGAGGCCGATGCGGTGCTCTTCGGCGCGGTCGGCGGCCCCAAGTGGGAGAGCGTCCCTTACGCCGTGCGCCCCGAAGCGGGCCTGCTGCGCCTGCGCAAGGATCTCGGCCTCTTCGCCAATCTTCGTCCCGCGATCTGCTACCCGGCCCTGGCCGACGCCTCCTCGCTCAAGCGCGACGTGGTGGAGGGCCTCGACATCATGATCGTGCGCGAGCTCACCGGCGGCGTCTATTTCGGCGAGCCCAAGGAGATCGTGACCCTGGAGGACGGCTCCCAGCGCGCGGTCGACACGCAGCTCTATCACACGCATGAGGTGGAGCGGATCGCCCGCGTCGCCTTCGACCTCGCGAAGAAGCGCCGCAACAAGGTCTCCTCGGCCGAAAAGTTCAACGTGATGAAGACCGGCGTGTTCTGGCGCCAGGTCGTCACGCGCATCCACAAGGCGGAGTTCTCCGACGTGGAGCTCGAGCACGTGCTCGCCGACAACTGCGCCATGCAGCTTGTGCGCTGGCCGAAGCAGTTCGACGTGATCGTCACCGACAATCTCTTCGGCGACATTCTCTCCGACATCGCGGCCATGCTCACCGGCTCGCTCGGCATGCTGCCGTCCGCCTCGCTCGGGGCGGAGGACCCGAAGACCGGCAAGCGCAAGGCGCTCTACGAGCCCGTCCACGGCTCCGCGCCGGACATCGCCGGCAAGGGGCTTGCCAACCCTATCGCCATGATCGGCTCCTTCGGCATGTCCCTGCGCTATTCCTTCGGCCTGCTCGACGAAGCGGACCGGCTCGACAAGGCCATCGCCAACGTGCTCGCCTCCGGCACGCGCACGAAGGACATTGCGGCTCCCGGCGCGAACGCCGTCGGCACGCAGGATGTGGGCGACGCCATCGTCAAGGAGCTGGAAAAGCTCGCCTGATCGCCTTACTGGGGCACGCCTGTCGGCAGGTTCGGGCCGATCGGGCCGAAGGGATTGGCCGCGCCCACCCACGGACCCGGGCCGCCGGCAGGATCGGGCAGCAAGCCCTCGCCATAGAGGTCGCGCGCGCTCCACCAGGCCGTCGGCCGGTCGACGAAGGTCTGGCGGTAGGACATGGTGACCGTGCTGCCGCCGATCGATCCGGGCGGCACCACGTTGCCGGGATCGAGGAAGCTGCGGGGCGTGACCCGGAAGGTGAGGGGGCGTTCCTGGGCCTGAGCATCCGCTACGGGCGAAAAGGCCATGCCCGCAGTCAGGACGCCCAAGCCGATAAGAGCGAAGCGGCGCATCTGACACATCTCCATCATGGGCGCGCGGCCGGGAATGGCTGCGGCCTCCACACGCGAGAACCTGTCAGGTCAAGACGCCTCTTCCGCAAAAGGTTCCCCATGCAGAAAGCCGCCGGAGGGCACGGAACAGTGAGCCGGATCCTAGAGCATCGTGCGGAACCGGAGGTCCGCATCAGCGAAAAGTGGATCCGGTTTTCGCACTCAACGATGCTCTTGTCATAAGAGAATGCATCGGATGGGATCCCGAAAGTGCAAGTCCACTTTTGGGTCCGATGCCTCAAGGGCGCCGCGGCGCTCTGGGGCCTACCGAGGAGGTGCGCGCGACGGGGCTGCAGGCCTCGATCCGGCTGCGCTCGGCGCGGGCTAAGACGGCCTTGAGGGACGGGGTGGAGCCGCCGGCGAGGGCGATCCCGTCGATGAAACAGGCGAGCCCCATATCCTCGGACATGGCCCCGGAGCCGGCTCCGGAACTGCACAGCCAGCCCTGGAAGCCGAAGCCCGTCTCACCTTGTGAGAAGCGGAAGGCCTGGCATTCCTGCTCGACCGTTCCGGCAAGGGTCACGGCCGCCGCCTCCACGGGGCCGAACTTCGTCGGGACCATCCGGCTCTGAGCGTTGCGGGTGACCGACAGGCCCGCCGACGCGGCCCGGCGCACGAGATCGACGAAAAAGCTGCGCTCCGGCTCGACGGAGCCCTGGGCGAGGATGATGCGGGCGTGCCGCCCCTCCCCGAAGGCGCCGAGGATGAGGGTGTCCTCCCGCGCGCCGCTCGTATGCTGGCGCGCTTCGGCCGTCACGGGGCTTGCGCTCCGCTCCAGGGCATAGGTGCCCGGGGAGGGGGAGACCGGCTTCCATGCCGGGTCGGGGGCGATCAGGACGGAGGGCGGGACGGGGCGCGAATCCGCCGCCTGTTCCTGCTGCTGCCGCTGCTGCGCGATATAGACGAGGCCTGCGATGCTCAGAGACGACAGCACGAGAATGCGCAGCCAGGGCAGGCGCCTGCGCCCGCGGCGCAGGGAACGCTCGTCCAAGTCGTCGAACGCGTCGTCCTCGTCCCAATCGGCAAAACCGGCCTTCGGCATTCTCTCCGCCCGCAGTCAATCCACGGGATTGTTCTAGCGTAGCATTGGATGCCGTTCGAAAGCTTTCGTTGAGCAAAGTAAATCGAAGCTTAATGCGCCGGAGGAGCGTTTAAGACTTATGACGATCAAGACAGCGCTTGACGAAAGCGGCGCTTTGGTGTGTTGCTGAGCGCGACGGGCCCGCTCCGGGCCCGGTGGACGATGGCGATGGCGCTGCTCACCTTCACGACGAGCAAAACGAAAACTGCCACGACGGCCGTGAAAACGACGGCCGCTTAAGCCTCGTCGTCCCCGGTCCTCTCTCCCGTCGGGGCGAGAGGCGACACCCCAAAAGGGTTTTCAGGAGTTATCCGGGGAGAGCGACAACAGGAGAAGTCCGATGGGTTACAAGGTCGCCGTGGTCGGCGCGACGGGCAATGTGGGCCGCGAGATGCTGGGCATCCTCGCAGAGCGGGCCTTTCCGGCCGATGAGGTGGTGGCGCTGGCCTCGCGCCGCAGCCAGGGCACGGAAGTGTCCTACGGCGACAAGACCCTGAAGACGAAAGCGCTCGACACCTACGATTTCTCCGACGTCGACCTGTGCCTCATGTCCGCGGGCGGCGAGGTCTCGAAGGAATGGTCGCCGAAGATCGCGGCCCAAGGCGCGGTGGTGATCGATAATTCCTCCGCCTGGCGCTACGACGCGGACGTGCCGCTGGTCGTGCCGGAGGTCAATGCCGAAGCGCTCCGCAACGTCAAGAAGGGCATCATCGCGAACCCGAACTGCTCGACGGCCCAGCTCGTCGTGGCGCTGAAGCCGCTCCACGACCGCGCCACGATCAAGCGCGTCGTCGTCGCCACCTACCAGTCGGTTTCCGGCGCGGGCAAGGACGGCATGGACGAGCTCGACCGCCAGACCAAGGCGCTCTACTCGCTTCAGGACGTGCAGGAGAAGAAGTTCCCCAAGCGCATCGCCTTCAACCTGATCCCCCACATCGACGTGTTCATGGAGGACGGGTACACGAAGGAAGAGTGGAAGATGATGGCCGAGACGAAGAAGATTCTCGACCCCAAGATCAAGCTCACCGCCACCTGCGTGCGCGTGCCGGTCTTCATCAGCCACTCGGAAGCCGTGAACGTGGAATTCGAGAAGCCGATCACGGCGGACGAGGCGCGCGACATCCTGCGCTCCGCACCCGGCCTGATGGTGGTCGATAAGCGCGAGCCCGGCGGCTACATCACCCCGCACGAGGCGGCCGGCGAGGACGCGACCTACATCTCCCGCATCCGCGAGGACATCACGGTCGAGAACGGCCTCTCCTTCTGGTGCGTCTCCGACAACCTGCGCAAGGGCGCGGCGCTCAACGCGGTCCAGATCGCGGAATCCATGATCAATCGCGGCCTGCTCAAGTCGAAGAAGCAGGCGGCTTAATCGTCCGCTAATAACTGAAAGGCCGCCTCCGGGCGGCCTTTGCGTTTAAAGCGGTCCCGCATCCCGTGCGGAGAACATCGAGACCCGTGCGGGCACGTCATCTACGGCCGGCTTGAAGTCTCCGGTTTCCGGGTCGCGCACCAGCAGCACGCCGGTCAGGACGCCAAAGTAAGCGCCGTGGAGCTGGAGCTTGCCGCGCTCCACCAGGAGGCGCACGCAGGGGAAGGTCATCAGGTTCTTCAGGCTGTTCTCGATGGCGGCGAGTTCGAGCCGCGGCAGGTACTCGTCGAGATTGCCGTCATGAGGCCCGAGCCGCTCGCCCGCGGGCTTGATCAGGTTCATCCAGCGGCCGATGAAGTCGCCCGGCGAGAGAGGGGCGGTCTCGTCGGCGAAGGCGCGCACGCCGCCGCAGCGGGCATGGCCCAGCACCACGATGTGCTTTACCTTCAGCGCCTGCACGGCGAATTCGAGCGCCGCCGAGGTGCCATGGTAATCGCCGCCCGTCTCGTAGGGCGGCACCAGGTTCGCCACGTTGCGGACCACGAATAACTCGCCCGGGCTCGCATCGAAGATCACCTCCGGCGAGACGCGGCTGTCGCAACAGCCGATCACCATGATCTCGGGCGACTGGCCCTTCTCGGCCAGGGCCTCGAAGCGGGTCTTCTCACGCGGAAACCGCTCGTCGAGAAAGGCGCGATAGCCCTCGGTCAGGCGTTGTGGAAACATGCGGTCGCTCCTTGCCGGTGCATGGGGCAGCCCCTGCGGGCTGCTGGATCGGGGAGGGCTTATAAGCCGCCGGGGCGAGGGCCTCAATGGCCGGCCGCGCGGGATAGAGCGGTCGGCATCGGGACGGGATCGCAGACGGCTTATCGCCAATTCCGACGGAAAGCCGGCTCTCAGTGTTCGGCTCTAGAAATGCTCCGAGCGGATCACCTGCACGTCGGAGACGGCGACGATGCCGATCTGGCGTGCGACGACCGCATAGACCTCATCGAGAACCGGGTCGAGGCGCGCCGGGTCCGTGATGCAGATCACCATCACCATGCGGCCCGCATCCCCCGCGAGGCCCTCGCTCGACCAGGCGCCGTCATGGCCGCGCCCGGCCAGGGCTGGGATGACCGTGTATCCCGTCACCTGAGCCCGGTCGAGGCGGTCCAGCAGGCGCTTGAGAGCGGGATATTCGACGACGATCTCGACGCGTTTCTTCAGATGGGTCTGCATGGCGAGCGGCTCCTCCCGTTGCTTTCTCTTATGATGAGAGCATCGTTGAGTGCGGAAAACCGGATCCACTTTTCCGCACGATGCTCTAGCCCGCCGCCAGCCCGGCGAGCGCTAGATAGAGCGGGATGCCCAGGGACAGGTTGAAGGGGAACGTCACCCCGAGCGACAGGGTGAGATAGATCGCTGGCCTCGCCTCCGGAAGGGCAAGGCGCATGGCCGCCGGCACGGCGATGTAGGAGGCGGAGGCCGCAAGCGTGATGAACAAAGCCGCTCCGCCCGGCGAGAGGCCGAGCGGCCAGATGGCGAGCGTCGCGAGCGCCGCGCTGATGAGCGGCATGACGATGCCGAAGCCCAGCACGGGCGGGGAGAGGTGGCGCGCGCCCTCCCGCATGCCGCGCCCGGCGACGAGTCCCATGTCGAGCAGGAACAGGCAGAGCACGCCGCGGAACGGGTCGACGATGAAGGGTGCGATCGTCGCGAGCCCCTTCGCGCCCGTCGCCCAGCCGATGAGGAAGGATCCCACGAGCATGACCACCGAGCCGTTGAGGCCGACCTCATGCAGCAGCGGTCCCAGGCCCTCGCGTCCGGGCTTGGCCTTCTGGCCGCTGCGGGCGAGGAGCAGAGCGGACAGGATCGCGGGCGTCTCCATCACCGCCGCGACGGCGACGATGTATCCCTCGAACGGCAGTCCCTGCCCCCGCACGATCTCCGTCGCCGCGATGAAGGTGACGATGGAGATCGATCCGTAATGCGCCGCCACCGCCGCGGCATCGACGGTGGAGAGGCGCGAGAACGCGCGCAGAAGTGCAAAGCCGATGACCGGAATGAGAAAGGACAGGACGATCCCGACGCCCATCACGCCGATCATCTGAAGGGTGACGCCGCCTGCCGCCACCTCCGCGCCGCCTTTGAAGCCGATGGCGAGCATGAGGTAGAGCGCCAGCGTCTTCGCCACCGCCTCCGGGACCGTCAGATCCGAGCGCGCGAGGGCCGCCGCGAGCCCCAGCGCGAAGAAGAGGACCATCGGCGAGAGGAGGTTCTGGGCTGCAAGTTCGAAAAGGTTCACGGAACGGACCCGGTGCAGGTGAAAGGGGGCGCGGCGGAGGACGGGGCTCCGTCAGGGCACGAGTTCGGCGAGCCGCTTCAGCTCGACATTGGCTCCGCACAGGAGCACGCCGACCCGCTCGCCGGCGCGAGGCCTGTAGGCGCCGGAGATCAGCGCAGCGAGCGCCGCCGCGCCGCCGGGCTCGGAGGCGATGCGGTACTCGCGCCAGAGAAGCCCCTGCGCATCGCGGATCGCCTCGTCCTTCACGAGGGCCACATGATCGACCGTCTGGCGGCACATGGAATAGACGAGATCGCCGGTATTCTTCGCGCCGAGGGAATCCGCAGCGACGGAATCGACATCCACGTCCACCGGCCCTCCGGCGGCAAGCGCCGCGTGGAGCGCCCGCGAGCCTTCCGGCTCCACGCCCACCACCTTCACCCGGCCCGCCCACCAGCTCGCGACGCCGCTGATGAGGCCGCCGCCGCCGACCGCGACGAGAACCGTTTCGAGGGCGGGGGCGTCCTGCTCCCATTCGAGACCCGCCGTGCCCTGGCCCGCGATGGTGCTCTCGGCCGCGAAGGGGTGGATGCGCAGCGCCCCCGTCTCGGCCACGTAACGGTCGCAGGCTTCCTGCGCGTCCGCATAGCGCGCGCCGCCGATCACCACCTCCGCTCCGTGCGAGCGGATGACGGCGATCTTGGCGGGGCTGGAGATTTCGGGAACGAAGATGCGGGCCTTCACGCCGAGCTGCTTCGCCGCATAGGCCACCGCCGCGCCGTGATTGCCGCCAGAGGCCGCAGCGACTCCGGCCTCGGTCACGGGCTGCGACAGGAGCGTGTTGAAGGCGCCGCGGGTCTTGAACGAGCCCGCGTGCTGCAGGAATTCCAGCTTCAGGCTCACCGGCCCGTCATGGCCGAAAGCCCCGGCCTGGTTCAGGACCGGCGTGCGGCGGATATGGGGGGCGATGCGGGCATGGGCTGCTTCGATATCGGCGCGGGCGATGGTCATGGGTTACCTGCGGAGCGTCCAGATGGCGACGGGAAGGCCGTGGGAGTCCCGGCCCGGCGGGTCGGGAAATGGCTGTCCCCCACCTCTCGCGATATCGAGCGCGACGGTCAAGCCCGCGAGCGCATCGAGAAGGTCGTCCGCGGCGGCCCCCGGCGGCGGGGCGGCGTGGATGATTGTCTCCGGCAGGAACCCGGATCGCGCGAGAAGCCTCCGGCGCAGGGCCAGACCCGGAGGATAGGGCGTGCCCTTCACCTTCTTCGGCTCGTCGAGCGCCCACCTTCCGTTGAGCGCCCAGAAGGCGAGCTCCGGGTGGACCTCGTGGATGCGGGACAGAAGATCGGGACGGGAGCGCAGCAGCGCGTCGATCTCCCGGATCTTGGGAAAGATGGCGAAGCCCTGGCGCGAGACCTTCTTCGGGGGATCGGAGGTGGCGAGCGCGATGGCGCAGGCTTCCCCGTAATCCGCAGTGAAGACGGCCCGGCGCGAGGGAATGGCGAAGACCGAGGATTGCCGCTGGCCGAGGAGCGGGCGGATCAGCCGTTCCGGCTCCCGGCCGGACCCCTGCGTGGCGTCGGGCAGTCCGATGGGCATGTCGACGGCCACGATCCCGGGCTCGTCCGGCCCGTCGAGAATGTCGGCCAGCGACGGCGCGGTCACGATGCGGACGGATTGCGGATCGCCCGCGCGCATCAGCGCCGCGATCCACCCCGCCCGGCACCCATCGATCCCTGCGACCCACATTCCCAGCCTCCTCCATGTCATCCCCGGCGGCCGCTTTGCGGCCGGGAAGGGGATCCATATTCCGGGAGCCCGTATCCGGATTCCCTTCCCTCGCTTCGCTCGCCGGGAATGACATTGCTCTGCCACCGGATGCCCGATTACAACTCACAGGCCGCACGAGGAAAGACCATGACCGCCATCCGCCCGCGCCGCAGCGCTCTCTACATGCCGGCCTCCAATATCCGCGCCCTGGAGAAGGCGAAGACCCTGCCTGCGGATGCCGTGATCTTCGACCTGGAGGATGCGGTCGCGCCCGACATGAAGGAAAGCGCCCGCGAGCAGGCCTGCGCGGCGGTTGCGGGCGGCGGCTACGGCCCGCGGGAGGTGGTGATCCGCATCAACGCCCTCGACACCCCCTGGGGCGAGGCGGATCTGGCCGCCGTTGCGGCTGCCGGGCCGGATGCGGTTCTCGTCCCGAAAGTCTCGTCGGTGGAGACGCTCGCGGCGGTGGGCCTGCGCCTCAGGCGGCTCGGCGTGGCGGAGCGGATGCAGGTCTGGGCGATGATCGAGA
Organism: Microvirga roseola; assembly: GCF_020866965.1. GTDB lineage: Bacteria > Pseudomonadota > Alphaproteobacteria > Rhizobiales > Beijerinckiaceae > Microvirga > Microvirga roseola. The sequence goes on along the minus strand of NZ_JAJATX010000003.1, from coordinate 234,823 downwards.
CGCCGCTGGCGATCCTCGAGGCGCGGAGCATCGCCAGCGCCGCCCACGACGTGGACACGCGGCTCGCCTGTTTCGTCATGGGCACGAACGATCTGGCGAAAGACACCCGCACCCGGCTTGCGCCCGGACGCGCGGCGATGCTGCCCTGGCTCATGACGGCGCTCGCCGCCGCACGGGCCTCCGGCATCGACATTCTGGACGGCGTCCATAACGGCATCGATGATGCGGCGGGGTTCCGCGAGGAATGCGAGCAGGGCCGCGATTGCGGCTTCGACGGCAAGACCCTGATCCATCCGAACCAGATCGCCGCGGCGAACGAGATCTTCGCGCCGTCGGCGGAAGAGGTCGCGCGCGCGCGCGCCATCATCGCGGCCTTCGAGCGGCCGGAGAATGCGGGAAAGGGCGTCATCAGCCTGGACGGGCGCATGGTGGAGCGGCTTCACGCCGAGATGGCGAAGCGGGTCGTGGCGCTGGCGGAGGCGATCGCACAGCGGAGGTGACGCCGGAACTCCCTCCCCGGCAGGGAGGGAGGAAGTCTCAATCCGTGATCTGCCGCGCTTCTTCCGGCAGCATGATCGGGATGCCGTCGCGGATCGGGTAGGCGAGCTTGGCGCGGCGGCTGATGAGCTCCTGGCGCGCAGCGTCGTAATCGAGCGATTCCTTCGTCAGGGGACAGACGAGGAGTTCGAGCAGCTTGGGGTCGGCCCGGGTGGCCTCGACCGGCTGAGATGTATCCTGGGTCATCGGATCAATCCTATTGCAAAGTCGAATCGGAGCCCTCGCCGCCACGGGCGAGTTCGATTTCCGTCAAAGCGATGAGAACCTCTGCGCGCGTCTTGAGGTCGGGTGCTTCGAGCAGGGCCTGCTTCTCGCGCACGCCGAAGGGGCTCATCATGCACAGGGCGTTGACGAGAGCCTCGTTGGGGGCCTCCTCGATGCCGCGCCAATCGACTTTCACATGCGCCGCATCGACGAAATCGCGCAGGGCCTTCACGACGCCCGCCCGGTTAACTTCCTGCTCGCCGGCGCGCGCGGTGAAGTCGACGGTGAAGGGCTCGAAATTCACGCGGCACCGGCGGTAGAGCGTCGTCTGGGGCAACTCCTCCTCGATGCGGAAGCGCGAAACGCCGACGAGGGTGATGAGGTAGCGCCCGTCGCCGGTCTCGGCGAGCTGGGTGATGCGGCCCGCGCAGCCCACATGGTAGAGCTTCGGCGTCGTCGAGGTAGCATTGCTCTCCGCATCCGGCTGCACCATGCCGATGATGCGCTCACCCTTCAGGGCGTCGTCCACCAAGGCGAGGTAACGCGGCTCGAAGATGTTGAGCGGCATCTGGCCGCGGGGCAGGAGGAGCGCTCCGGGAAGGGGAAAGACGGGGATGACCGATGGGCAATCTTCCGGCCCCCGGTATACCGCGTTCATTCCCATGCCGATCTCCCCGTTGGCCGGCTGCGTCAGGCAAACAGGATCGAGGAGAGTCTCCGCCGACCTGCGAGAGTCATCTCGTCCGTCGGGCCCCAGGCCTCGAAGAACTGAACGAGCTGCTTGCGCGCGCCGTCATCGTTCCAATTGCGGTCCCGCCGGACGATTTCAAGGAGGTGGTAGACAGCTTCTTCGCGCCGTCCGCGCGCGTTGAGCGCAAGCGCCAGATCGAAGCGCGCCTGGTGATCGGCGGGATCGGCCTCCACCTTGCGCTGAAGCTCGGTCGTGTCGCCGAGTGAGGCGGCCTGCTCGGCGAGCTCGATCGCCGCGCGGGCGCCGGCAACCGCCGGATCGTTCGCCTTGTCCGCCGGCGCCATGGCGAGGAAGCGCTTCGCGCCTTCGAGATCGCCCAGCTCCACGTGAAGCTTCACGATGGCCGCCAGCGCCGCCACGTTCTCAGGATCCTGGGACAGGACTGCAACATAAAGCTCCGCCGCACCGGCCGCATCGCCCGCCGCCGCCAGGCGGTCGGCCTCGGCCAGAACCTCCTCCACGGCGCTGGGCCCGAGCGGCCCGACGAGGCGCTCGATGAAGGTCTTGATCTGGCTTTCCGGCAGCGCGCCCATGAAGCCGTCCACCGGCTGGCCGCGCTGGAAGGCGAAGACGGCGGGAATCGATTGCACGCCGAGCTGGCCCGCGATCTGCGGGTGCTCGTCGATGTTCATCTTCACCAGCTTCACCTTGCCGCCGGCGGCGCGCACGGCCTTTTCCAGCACCGGGGTGAGCTGTTTGCAGGGACCGCACCAGGGGGCCCAGAAATCGACCAGCACGGGCTGGTTCATCGATTCGGCCAGAACGTCCTGGCGGAACGTGGCCGTGGTGGTGTCCTTCACGAGATCATCGGAGGGAGTTCCGGGGATAGGATTGTCGGAGAGCATGCGATCCTCGCAGGAAATCGTGGTGGGAAGCTGCTCCCTAGATGGGAGCTTGGGAGCCCTGTGACAATTCCGCCGGGGGCTCGGGCAGGCGCAGGATGAGCGGTTCGTGTCCTGTGGCCTTGAGGAACGTCAGAAGACCCTCCCGGGAAACGCCCGTGGTCATGGAATTCACGAGGGGATGAAAGTTCACCCGCTCGTGCTCCATCAGGTTGGCGTCGAGGATCATCGTGACCCGGCCCTCGGCGTCGTTCGCAACGGCGAAAGGCGTCACCGAGCCCGGCTCCACGCCCAAAAGCTCCCGCAGCTGCTCCGCCGAGCCGAAGGAGAGGCGGCCCGACGCGCCGATGGCCTCGTGGGTGCGCTTGAGGTCGATGGGAGTCTCGTCCTTGGCGGTAATGAGGAAGAAGCGCCCCTTCTTGTCCTTCACGAAGAGGTTCTTGGAATGGGCGCCCGGGATCCGCGCCTTGACGGGGCGCGATTCGGCAACCGTGAAGACGGGCTCGTGCTCGACGGTCTCGGCGGGGATGCCGAGGGTGGCGAGGCGATCCAGGAGCTCTTGCGGGGAGAGATGGGCCAAGGCTGAACGGACTCCGGTGATGCCCGGCTTCTACCGAGCCTGCCCGGAAGGCTCAAGCGTTCCGCAAAAACTTCTTCGAAAACCCCTTGCAAAGTGAATCGTTTTGGGGCAAATCAGCGGCCTCGCAAAGATGCCTCGGCATCGCGGAGCGCGGGTGTAGCTCAGGGGTAGAGCACAACCTTGCCAAGGTTGGGGTCGAGGGTTCGAATCCCTTCGCCCGCTCCAATTTCCAGAACCCACTGGATCTACAAAAACCGCCTTAGGGCGGTTTTTTGTTGCCCGGATGCGCAGCCAGCCGCTTCCTGCTAAGAGTCCTCCTCACGACGAACCGATGCGACCCCGCCCCTGGCCTCGCCGGCACGGGAGGGCGGTCTGGAAGCGCCGCATCACCCGGGAGGACCCATATGGCCGACGCGCAGCACCTTGAATTTCTGAAGGAACTCGAGCGCAAGGTGCTCTGGCTCTCGACCTGGACCATCCACAACGCCAATCACCTGCGTCCCAACGAGGACGGCATGAAGGTCGGCGGGCATCAGGCCTCCTCGGCCTCGCTCTCGACGATCCTGACCGCGCTCTATTTCTCGGCGCTGCGCCCGGAGGACCGGGTGGCGGTGAAGCCCCATGCGAGCCCGATCTTCCACGCGATCCAGTACCTCTTCGGCAACCAGACCCGGGAGAAGCTGGAGAATTTCCGCGGCTACAAGGGCGCGCAATCCTATCCCTCCCGCACCAAGGACGGGGATGACGTGGATTTCTCCACCGGCTCCGTGGGCCTCGGCGTCGCGCAGACGCTCTTTGCGAGCCTCGTGCAGGACTACGTGAAGGCCCATGGCTGGGCCAAGGATATTCCTGAAGGCCGCATGATCTCGCTCGTGGGCGACGCGGAGATGGACGAGGGCAACATCTTCGAGGCGCTGCTGGAGGGCTGGAAGCACGGCATCCGCAACACGTGGTGGATCATCGACTACAACCGCCAGAGCCTGGACGCGGTGATCCGCGAGGGCCTGTGGCAGCGCTTCGAGGCCCTTTTCCGCAATTTCGGCTGGGAGGTGGTGATCCTCAAGCACGGCTCGCTGATGCAGGAGGCTTTCAAGGAGCCCGGCGGCGAGCGCCTGAGGGACTGGATCGATTCCTGCCCCAACCAGCTCTATTCCGCGCTCACCTTCCAGGGCGGGGCCGCCTGGCGCAAGCGCCTGCTGGACGACCTCGGCGACCAGGGGCCGGTCACGCGCCTCATCGAGAAGCGCTCGGACGAGGAACTGGCGCGGCTCATGTCCAATCTCGGCGGGCACGATCTCCCGAGCCTGCTCGACGCCTTCGAGAAGGCGCGGCAGCACGACCGGCCGGTCTGCTTCCTCGCCTACACCATCAAGGGCTTCGGCCTGCCGCTCGCGGGGCACAAGGACAACCATTCGGGCCTGCTCACGCCGTCCCAGATGGAGGCCTGGCGCGCCGCTCAGAACGTGCGCCCCGGCCATGAATGGGACAAGTTCGAGGGGCTCAACGTCCCGCAGGCGGGAATCGAAAAGTTCCTGAAGGCCGTGCCCTTCGTCCAGAAGGGCACCCGCCGCCATGCGGCTCCGAAGGTGCCGGTGCCGGACAAGCTGACCTTCCCGGCCAATCCCTCCATGTCGACCCAGCAGGGCTTCGGCCTCATCCTCAACGAGCTCGCGCGCTCCGACCAGCCTCTCGCCGAGCGCGTCGTCACCACCGCGCCGGACGTGACGGTCTCGACCAATCTCGGGGCCTGGGTGAACCGTCGCGGTCTGTTCGCTCGCGAGAGCCTCGTGGATACTTTCAAGAAGGAGCGGATTCCCTCGACCTACAACTGGGAATTCTCGCCGGAGGGCCAGCATATCGAGCTCGGCATCGCCGAGATGAACCTGTTCATCGTGCTCTCGGCGCTGGGCCTTTCGCATTCGCTGTTCGGGGAGCGGATCCTGCCGATCGGCACCCTCTACGACCCGTTCATCTATCGCGGCGCGGATGCGCTGAACTATGCCTGCTATCAGGACGCCCGCTTCATGATCGTCGCCACGCCCTCGGGCGTGACGCTGGCGCCCGAGGGCGGCGCGCACCAGTCCATCGGCACGCCGCTCGTCGGCATGGCGCAGGACGGGCTCGCCTCCTTCGAGCCCGCCTTCGTGGACGAGCTTTCCGTCATCATGCGCTGGGCCTTCGACTACATGCAGCGCGAGGGGGGCGAGCCCGACGAGAGGACGTGGCTGCGCGACGAGACCGGCGGCTCGGTCTACCTGCGCCTGTCCACCCGCACCCTGGAGCAGCCACGCCGCGAGATGACGCCGGATCTGGCCGACGACATCATGGCGGGGGCGTACTGGCTCAGAAAGCCCGGTCCCAACGCCCAGGTCGTCGTCGCCTATACGGGCGCGGTCGCGCCGGAAGCCATCGAGGCGGTGGGCCTCATGGCCGAGGACCGGCGCGACATCGGCCTGCTGGCCATCACCTCCGCCGACCGGCTCAATGCCGGCTGGACGGCGGCGCAGCGCGCCCGCGAACGCGGCCTCGTCCATGCGCGAAGCCATGTGGAGCGGCTTCTCGCCGAGGTGCCGCCCCATTGCGGGCTCGTGACCGTGATCGACGGGCATCCGGCGACGCTGGCCTGGATGGGCTCGGTCATGGGCCACCGCACGCGCTCGCTGGGCGTCGAGCATTTCGGCCAGACCGGCACGGTCAAGGACCTCTACCGCCATTTCGGCATCGACGCTCAAGGCATCATCGCCGCCGCGGAGATGATCGCGCCGGGCCGTCCGATCCGGCATCTGAAGGCCGTCTGAGGCGGCTGCGGCAGAGGGGAATTTGCCGCCTGCGGGGCTCGCGTGCTAACCGCGGGCCCACGATCACAAGAGTTCCAGCAGCGTCATGGCCCGCAAAAGCCTCCTCCGGGGCGACACCCTTCCCCTGATCCGCCGCCTGTGGCGGGACTGGATGCGTCCCCATGTGAAGACGCTGGCGGTGGTGGTGGTGCTCATCGCCATCGTCGCGGGCGCGACCTCGCTCTACACCTACCTCATCAAGATCGCCTTCGACGCCTTCGCCACGAAGGACGAGACCGTCCTCCGGCTCGGGCCCGCCGTCGTGGTGGCGGTGACCTTCGTGCGCGGCTTCTCGCTGCTGGCCCTGACCGTGCTGACCAACAGGGTCGTCACGAAGATCGAGGCGGACATGCAGACCGCCCTCTACGGCCGCATGATCGAGGCGGATCTCGCCCAGATCGGGCGTGAAAGCCCGGCGGCGCTGACGCAGCGCTTCACCACGGATTTCCTCTTCATCCGCGAGGCGCTCACCCGCCTCTCGACGGTCTTCCTGCGCGAGATCGCCACCATCGTCGCCCTGGTCGTGGCCATGCTCTGGATCGACCCGGTCCTGACGCTGGTGGCCGGCATCGTCGCCCCGATCATCGCCTATCCCATCGACAGGATCGGCCGGAAGCTGCGCCGCGTGGCGATCTGCACACAGGAGCAGGCGGGCCAGATGGCGAGTCTCATCGCCGAGAGTCTCGCCGGCACGCGGATCGCCAAGACCTACCGGCTGGAGGGCTATCTCAAGGGCAAGGCGGCCAGGACCTTCGACGAGGTCCGCCGTCTCAAGATGAAGGCGGCGAATGCCCGCGGGCGGCTCGATCCGCTGCTCGAGGTCGGCGGCGGGCTTGCCGTCGCGGCGGTGCTGCTGCTGATCGGGCAGCGGATCCTCTCGGGCGAAAGCACCGTTGGCGACTTCATCGCCTTCGTCACCGCGCTCATCATGGCCGCCCAGCCGATCCGCGCGCTCGGCAATTTCAACGCCATCGTCCAGGAGGCGGCAGCCGCCCTCCAGCGCACCTTCGCCGTGATGGACGAGGAGCCTGACATCCGCGACAGGCCCGGCGCCAGGCCGCTCGCGCTCGCGGGCGGCGAGATCCGTTTCTCTGCCTTGAGCTTCTCCTATGGCGGCGAGGCGACGGCCCTCCACCGCGTCGACCTGACGGCCGAGGGCGGACGCACCACGGCGCTCGTCGGCCGGTCGGGCTCGGGCAAGTCGACGCTCCTCTCCCTCGTGCCGCGCCTCTACGACGTCACGGACGGAGCCGTCCTGATCGACGGGCAGGACATCCGCGACGTGACGCTGGAGAGCCTGCGTTCCGCCATCGCGGTGGTCAGCCAGGACGTGGTGCTCTTCGACGACACGGTGCGCGCGAATATCGCCTTCGGTCGCGCGAACGCATCGCACGAAGACATCGTGGAGGCGGCGAAGGCCGCCGCGGCGCATGATTTCATCATGAAGCTCCCCGATGGCTACGACACGGTGGTGGGCCCTGCCGGCGGACGCCTCTCGGGCGGCGAGCGCCAGCGCGTGTCGCTGGCCCGTGCCTTCCTGAAGAATGCGCCGATCCTGCTGCTTGACGAGGCGACGAGCGCGCTCGATTCCGAATCCGAGCGCCTGGTGCAGGACGCCATCCGCAGGCTCATGAAAGGCCGCACGACGCTGGTCATCGCGCACCGGCTTTCGACCGTGCGCGACGCGGACAACATCGTGGTGATGGAGCAGGGGCGCGTGGTGGAGACGGGCTCGCACGACGTGCTGATCGCCATGGGCGGTTCCTACGCCCGCCTGCACCGTCTGCAACTGTCGGACGACAGCGAGCCGCGCCTGGCGGCGTCCTCCTGAATCAGGAAGTAATCCCGCAGCCTCATCCTGAGGAGCGTAGCGTCTCGAAGGACGAGGCGTCTCCGGTGCGCTCTGGATCATCCTTCGAGACGCCGCTTTGCGGCTCCTCAGGATGAGGGGAGGGTAGGCCGGCGTGAGGGCGAAGCCTATTCCCGCCGCATGATCCGGTCGACGAGGATGTTGGACCAGAAGCCGGGGCGGAAGCTGCGCTCCAGGGCTTCCGGATCGTAGTGCGTCTCGACCCAGGTCAGGAACGGAATGCCCTTGGCCTCGCCCTCCTTACGGTAGAGGTCGAAGAAGGCGTCGAGAATGCCGGTCTTGGAGAAGCGGAAATGGCCGTAGCGGACATGGAGCTGCCGCTGCGCCTCGTCCACGCTCCGGCCCTCATGGACGAGAAGGTAGAGCGCCGCGACGAAGCCCGCGCGATCCGCGCCCGACTTGCAGTGCAGGACCGCCGGATAGGCGAGGGTGTCGAAGAATTCCTTGGCCCTCAGCAGGGTTTCCCGGTCCGGCGCGCCGCGGGAGCGCACGATGAATTCGGTGAGCGTGATGCCGAGACGGCCGCAGATCTCCTTCTGGAGCTGCCAGGAGCCGTGCTCGCGTCCGCCGCGCAGGTTGATGATGGTGCGCACGCCCTCGGCCTTCAGCCGCGCGATCTGGTGCGGCGCGGGCTGGGCGGAGCGCCAGAGACGGTCCGAGACCCGGTGCTTGTTGAGATAGATGAGCCGGAACACCCCGTGATCGACGAGGAGCATGTTGGCCCAGGCGCGCAGGCGTCCCGCGCCGCCTTCGACGGGCTTGTCCCAGCGGGCGATGCGGGCCATGCGCCGGGCATAGCGGACTTCAGGCTTGAGGAACCTGTTGATCACGTCGACTCGGTGACTCTCGAATGTGACGAAAAAGGCCCGAGCTTTCGGCCCGGGACCGGGGCCCTTATGGGCGATGGGTGCCGATTAATCAATCGGCCCGGACCTGAGGCGATTGCCGCAGTCCGGCTAGCGGTCCTCTCCCGTATCGAGCAGCACCTCGAACCCGCCATAGATCAGGCGCTTGCTGTCGAAGGGCATGTCGGGCTCGGCGAGCCTCGGGTCGTTCATGACCTTCGGGGTCGCTTCGTCGCGCACTTCCTTCGAGGGCCAGACGATCCAGGAGAACACCACGTTCTCCCCGGCCTCGGCCTTCACCGCGCCCTTGAAATCCGTGACCTTGCCGTCGGGCAGGTCGTCGCCCCAGCACTCCACGATGCGCAGCGCGCCGTATTCCTTGAAGATCGGCGCCGCTTTTGCGGCCACCGCGCGGTAGGCCTCCCGATTGCCGTCGGGGACGGGGATCACGAAACCGTCGATATAGCTCATCGTTTCCTCCTTTGTCTTGGATGGGCGCCGACACGGTGCCTTCAGGCCCGCTTCTCGCGATGGCGGCGAGCTGGATCGGCAGCCGACGGGGTTTCAGCGGCCGGACACTCTTTCGCGGATCCGGTCTTCCTGTGCGACAAGTTCCGGCGTGAGAGCCTCGCCGAAGTCGGCTGTCTCATAGAGCGGGCGGATCTCGATCTCGCTGGGTCCCGGCATTGGGTTGGAGCAGCGCTTCACCCATGCGAGCGCCTCGGCCATGTCCCTGACCTCCCAGAGCCAGAAGCCGGCGACGAGCTCGCGGGTCTCGGCAAAGGGCCCGTCGATCACGGTGCGGCTCGGGCCGTCGAAGGCCACGCGCTTGCCCTGGGACGACGGCTTCAGGCCTTCGCCGGCGAGCAGGATTCCCGCTTCGGCCAGTTCCTCGTTGAACTTTCCCATGGCCTCGAAGGCCTCGGTCGAGGGCATGAGGCCCGCTTCGCTGTCCTTTGTCGCTTTCACCAGAACCATGACACGCATCGTCTTCTCCCTGTGTTCGACACAGGCCCGTCGGCCTGCCGATTTCTGCTTGGCGGCCGGCCGTCAGGCCGTCGCCATGTCCCCCATGGCTTCCTTCGCGGCCGCCATGTCCATCCACATCACCTCCCAGATGTGCCCGTCCGGATCCTCGAAGCTGCGCCCGTACATGAAGCCGTAATCCTGCTTCGGGCCGGGATCGATCTGCCCGCCCGCAGCGCCGGCCTTGGCGATGGTGCCGTCCACCTCTTCGCGGCTGTCGGCGGAAAGGCAGATCAGCACCTCCGAGGTCTTGGTCGCATCCGCGATGGCCTTGGGCGTGAACTGGCGGAACTTGTCGTGGGTCAGGAGCATGGCGTGAATGGTCTCGGAAAAGACCATGCAGGCGGCGGTGTGGTCGGTGAACTGCTCGTTCTTGACCGCGCCCAGGGCCTCGTAGAAGGCGATGGACTTCTCAAAGTCGCCGACGGGCAGGTTCACGAAGATCAGCTTGGACATTGGTTCTTCCTCCGGTGTGTCGGTTTGACATTGATTCCCGAGAAAGTTATAAAAAGCAACTATGAAGTTAGAAAAAATAACTAACACTTCCGAGGCGCGGCGGCGCCATTACGAGGACGCCTGCGCCGCAGCCCATGCCCTCGACCTCGTGGGGGAGCGCTGGGCGCTCCTCGTCATGCGTGAGCTGATGCTCGGCCCGAAGCGGTTCAGCGACCTGCGCGAGAGCCTTCCCGGCATCAGCGCCAATGTGCTCACCCAGCGCCTCGAAGGGCTCGAGGCCGCGGGGGCGCTCGTGCGGCGAAAGCTCCCGCCGCCCGTCTCGGCCCAAGTGTACGAACTGACGGAATGGGGTTACGAGAGCGAGCCGATCTTCCAGGCGCTGGGCCGCTGGGCGGCGCGCTCGCCCCGGCACGACCCCACTCTGCCCTTCAGCGCCGCGTCGTTCTGCCTTTCTCTGCGGACGATGCTGGACCCGAAGCGCGCCGAGGGGCTCGACGCCCGGATCGGCTTCCGCCTGGGCGATGAGACCTTCCTCGCCCGTCTCGCGGAAGGGCGGATCGAGATCGCGCGCGCCCCGCTGGAGGGGGCGGACCTGGTCTTCGCCGGGACGCCGCCCATACTGGCGGGGGCGATCTATGGCGGCCAGCCGCTCGACGCCCTGGAGCGGGCGGGCGCGCTCACGGTGGAGGGCGAGCGCGCCCTGGCCGAGCGCTTCGTGACCCTGTTTCCGCTCCCGCCCAAGGCCGAACGGAGCGCGTGACCGGTCCCGAGGCGTCGCGCCGCCTTCCTTTGCCCCGTGTGCTCCGGAGCACACGGGGCAAAGGAAGGCGCGGCAAGGGCGTTGCCGCTTGGCGGTCCGTCGTGTAAGGGGAGCGTTCTAATACAACCCCTCCTTGACGAAAGAGCGGCTGAAAACCCGGGCTTCGTGGCCTGGCGGCAATGCATCGTCGAGACCAAGCACTTCAGGAGAGCGGCGTCATGTCGTCTACCTTCAAGACCGTCGCCGGCATCATTTCAGAGACCGCCGACATCCCGCGCGAGCAGATCACGCCCGAGAGCCATGCCATCGACGATCTCGGCATCGACTCCCTGGCCTTCCTCGACATCGCCTTTGCGATCGACAAGGCCTTCGGCATCAAGCTGCCCCTGGAGCAGTGGACGCAGGAAGTGAACGAGGGCAAGGCGCCGGCCGAGGAGTACTTCGTGCTCAAGAATCTCGTCGCCCGCATCGACGCCCTGGTCGCCGCCAAGCAGGCCTAACCCAACGACAAGACGACGCACCCCGGCGGCCCGGACCTGACAGGCCGGCTCGGAGAGGCAATCCATCGCGAACCCCGCCTCATGGATTTCCTTCCCCGTTCCACCCGCCGGGAGCGACAGGGTCACGGAATCCGGATGCGCCTCGAATATTTTGAAATGATCGACCAGGTGACGAGCCTCGACCGCGATGCGAAGCGGATCGAGGCCCGCTCCACCGTGCCGATGGAAAGCCCCGTCTTCGAGGGGCATTTCCCGGGCCATCCCCTCGTGCCGGGCGTGCTCCTGACCGAGACCATGGCGCAGGCCTCCGGCTATCTCGTGCTGGGCCTGACGGACTTCTCCCACATGCCGTTCCTCATGGGCGTCGACAAGGCGCGCTTCCGCACCTTCGTGCCCCCTGGTACGGTCCTCACCGTCACCGCGACGCTGGAGCATGAGGGCTCGGGCTATGCGGTGACCAAGGCGAAGATCATGACGGAGGGCAAGCCGGTCTGCGATGCGGAGCTGCGCTTCCGGATCATGCCCTTCCCGGATGGGATGGACAGCCTGATGCGCGCCCAGGGCAAGCGCATCGGCCTCTTGGGGGAGACAGCCTGATGCGCGACGTGGTCATTACGGGAGTGGGTCTCGTCTCCTCGGCGGGCGAGGGGCTCGAGGCGCATCTTGCGGCGCTGTCGGGCGGCGCTCCGCGCACGGATGCCGAGACCTTCGCGCCCCATCCGGTCCATCCGGTCGCGCCGCTGGAATGGGACCGCCAGATCGCGAAGAAATCCGACCAGCGGCAGATGGAAGCCTGGCAGAAGCTCGGCTGCTATGCGGCGGGCCTCGCCCTCGACGCGGCGAAGGCCAAGGACGACGCGGCGCTCAAGGGCCGCATGCAGCTCATCGTGGCGGCAGGCGGCGGCGAGCGCGACTACGCGGTCGACGGCCAGATCCTCACCGGACTGCGCCAGGCGGAAAATCCGGGCGTCTTCCTCAACGAGCGCCTGATGGGCGATCTGCGCCCGACGCTCTTTCTTGCGCAGCTCTCGAACCTTCTCGCCGGCAACATCTCCATCGTCCACGGCGTCACGGGAGCCTCGCGCACCTTCATGGGCGAGGAATCGAGCGGCGTGGACGCGCTGCGCATCGCCCGCGAGCGCATCGCCTCGGGGCAGGACGACATCTTCCTCGTCGGCGGAGCCTACAATGCCGAGCGGCCCGACGTGCTGCTCATCTACGAAATGGGCGGCTTCCTCTGGAAGAAGCCTTATGCCCCGGTCCGCGAGCGCCCCGCCGATGGCGGCGGCATGATTCTCGGCTCCGGCGCGTGCTTCCTGGTGCTCGAATCCCGCGAGCATGCGGAGGCCCGGGGCGTGAAGCCGCTGGCCTCCATCGCCGGCGTCGCCTCCGACCGCAGCCGCCGTAAGCCCGGCAGCGTCGAGCAGGCGCTTCATGGCCTGTCCGCGCAGCTCGGCGGAAAGCCCGATGCGGTGATCTCCGGCGCGACCGGCGTGAAGGGCATCACGGAGGAGGAGCTGGCGGCGCTGAAGGACATCGCCCCCGGCGCGGCCGTCCATGCGACCGGCGATCTCGTCGGCCACACCATGGAGGCCCAGGCCCCGACGGGCGTGGCGCTCGCGGCGGGCCTGATCTCCGAAGGAAAGGCCGCCGAGGCGCTCGTCACCTCCGTCGGACATTGGCGCGGCGAAGGCGCCGTGCGCCTCGTGAAAGCTTGAGGAGAGAACGGCTATGGCGCTTCGCGACAAACAGGGCCGTCCGCTCGTCGCCGTCACCGGCATGGGCGTCGTCACCTCCATCGGCCAGGGCAAGGACGAGACCTGGGCCGCGCTGACGGCCGGCCGGTCCGGCATCCACCGCATCGAGCGCTTCCCCACCGAGGGCCTGCGCACCACGATCGCCGGCACCATCGATTCCGTGAAGGTCGAGCCCTTCTGCGCCCCCATGCTCTCCGAGCGCCTCGCCATGCTGGCGGCGGAGGAGGCGGTGGGCCAGTCGGGTCTCGCGCCGACCGATTTCCCGGGCGCGCTGTTCATCGCCGTTCCCCCTGTCGAGATGGAATGGCCGCAGCGCGAGGTGCTGGCCGAGGCCTCCGGCGAGACCGGCGACGTCACCTACAAGGATCTGCTGAAGGCCGCCGCCACCGGCCGCTTCAAGGCCTGGCACGATCTCTTCATCTTTGGCACGGTGGCGGACCGCGTCGCCGACCGCTTCGGCACGCGGGGCTCGCCGATCTCGCTCTCGACCGCCTGCTCGTCCGGCGCGACCGCGATCCAGCTCGGCGTCGAGGCGATCCGCCGCGGCGAGGCCGATGCGGCGCTCTGCATCGGCACCGACGGGTCCGTGAACCCGGAATCCCTCATCCGCTTCTCCCTGCTCTCGGCGCTGTCGACGCAGAACGAGAACCCGGAGGCCGCCTCCAAACCCTTCTCCAAGAACCGCGACGGCTTCGTCATGGGCGAGGGCGGCGCGGCGCTGGTCCTCGAGAACGCGGAAAAGGCCAAGGCCCGCGGCGCAAAGATCCTCGGGTACGTGCTCGGCTGCGGCGAGAAGGGCGACGGCTTCCATCGCACCCGCTCCTCCCCCGACGGCTCGCCGGCGATCGCGGCGATCAACCAGGCGCTCGCCGATGCGGGCGTATCGCCAAACGATATCGACACCATCAACGCCCACGGCACCTCGACGCCGGAGAACGACAAGATGGAGGCCATGAGCTGCACCGCCGTGTTCGGCGAGCGCATGGCGAGCCTCCCGATCTCGTCGAACAAGTCGATGATCGGCCACACGCTCACTGCCGCCGGCGCGGTGGAGGCGGTGATGTCGCTGCTGACCCTCAGCACCGGCCGCATTCCGCCGACCATCAACTACCACGTGCCGGACCCGGCGATTCCGCTCGACGTGGTGCCGAACGTGGCCCGCGACGCAAAGGTCGATTTCGTGCTCTCGAACTCCTTCGGCTTCGGCGGCCAGAACACCTGCCTCGTCTTCGGGGCCGAGCCCAAGGGGGCCTGAGACCATGACCCGCATTCTCGTTACCGGCGGCGGCAAGGGCGTCGGCGCGGCAACCGTGCGCGCACTCGCGGCGGCCGGCCACGACGTGGACTTCACCTACCGTTCCTCCGCGGACGCCGCCAAGGCGCTCGCCGACGAGCTGATGACGGCGCATCCCGGCCGCGCCATCAAGGCCCATGCGGTGGACCTCGCCGACAAGGCGGCGCTGGAGGCCTTCTGCGAGGTGCTGGAAGGCGAGAGCTTCTTCGGGCTCGTCCACAATGCCGGCCAGTCCTACGATGCGCTCGCCGCCATGATGCAGCAGGACAAGGCCGAAGCCGCCATGCAGGTGAACTTCTGGTCGCTGACCCGCATCGCGAAATCCCTCATGCGCGGCATGATCCGCGCGAAGGCCGGGCGCATCGTCGCCATAGGCTCGGTGGCCGCGCTCCAGGGCAATCCCGGCAACGCGGCCTATGCCGCCTCCAAGGGCGCGCTGATCTCCTATTGCCGTACGCTCTCCGTCGAGACCGCCAAGCGCGGCGTGACCGTCAACGTGATCGCCCCCGGCTTCATCGACACCGACATGATGGCCCCCTACGCCGCCTATCGCGAGAGCATGGAAAAGCAGATCCCCGCCGGGCGCTTCGCGAGGCCCGAGGAGATCGCAGGTCTGGCGGCCTTCCTCATGAGCGAGCCTGCCGCCTACATCACCGGCGCGGTGCTCCCCATCGACGGCGGGCTCACGGCGATGCTGGGCGTGCACCGCTGATCTTCATGTTGCGGGAAAGGTGAGCGGGCTGTATCTGTTATAAAATAACACGGATATGCGCTATGGCTCTCCCTTTCCTGCAGTCCCCCTTCACGATGTGGTTCATCCTTCAGCAGGCGACGGCTCTTCACAACGAGGGTGTGGCAGGTCACGACGAGCTGATGCGCAAGCTGGCCGAGCAGACGGCAGACTATGTCTTGGAGGAAGGTGATTTGGAGGAGGGCGTTCCCCGTGACAAAGCGAGCCTTGTCGCGGAGATCCAGCAGGACACCGTCCTCAATCAGATGATCAGGATGCTCGTCACCGAAGTCGAGACTATTCCCGAAGAGGCCCTGGAGGTCTGGGAAGGTCACGAGCCGGATGAGACCAGCTCAAAGATGAAGCTGACCGAACAGCACCTCATGCTCATCCGTCGTCCTCGGTTCGCCTGGAGTACGATTGAAGTGGGTGCCCCGCGCGTCGATACGGAGCAGCCTTACGGGTCGCCCGATCCGCTGAAGGATATCGCTGCCATGACCGGCAAGGCGCCCGTTCCCAAATTCGCCAGACGCCATGCCGACATGACCACGGTCCTGAATTCCTACCTGCGGCAGTTTCGGCTGCAGCCGGGCACCTACGGCGTCGAAGGGCGTCCGTTTGAATTGACGCAGGATCATCTGACTCTCGCGAAGCGGATGTGGTTCGAATGGGACACCGCTCCGCTTGAAGGTTTCGAGGAGGGCTCTTGGCCCAGGCCGGCGATCGATCCCAAGCGCCCTTACGGGAGCTTCAGCTTCTACCAGCAGGAAATGGCGATCCATTTAGGCTGGCTCCACGGCGAAGTTCGCGAACTGACCGAAGACGAAATGTCCCGCCTGACCGAGATGCATCACGAGATGCTGGATGCAATGCGAGTGATCGCAGCGCAGGGCACGATTGCGGCTGACAGCGCTCCCTGAGGTCGTGAGGCCCGGCTTCCCGGGTGGAGCGAAGACCTGCACCTGCGGGTATGAGCCTGAACTTGCCATCCGCCCCGCCGCCCTTTAAGCCGCCGCAAACAGTTTCTCCGCGTCATGGCCGGCTTGTCCCGGCCATCCACGTCTTTGCACTGCAAGGATTTTATGCATGCGCTCCCTTCAGCTCTTCGGCGACCGTGATCTTCGCATCACCGAGATCGAGGCTCCCCCGCCTCCCGGGCCCGGCGAGGTCCAGGTGCGGGTGCGGGCGCTGGCGCTGAACTTCCTCGATGTCTGGGGCTTTCGCGGCATGGCCTTCGCCAAGCGCAAGATGCCCCAGGCGGTAGGCGTCGAGGCGTCCGGCGAGATCGCGGCGGTGGGCGAGGGTGTGACGCGCTTCAGGGCGGGCGACCCGGTCACCATGTACGGGGCCGAGACCTGCGGCCATTGCAAGGCCTGCCGGGAAGGCCGTGACAATCTCTGCGAGAACGTCGCCGGGATCATGGGCTTTCACATCGACGGCTTCGCCCGCGAGCTGATCAACCGGCCCGAGCGCCTCGTGATCCCGGTGCCGAAGGGCGTCAGCTTC
The DNA here is from genome assembly GCF_020866965.1 of Microvirga roseola. GTDB lineage: Bacteria > Pseudomonadota > Alphaproteobacteria > Rhizobiales > Beijerinckiaceae > Microvirga > Microvirga roseola. The sequence goes on along the minus strand of NZ_JAJATX010000003.1, from coordinate 218,307 downwards.
GAACAGGCGGCCTGCGCGCCCATCGGGTTCGGCACCGTGCAGCACATGCTCTTCGACAACGCCAAGCTCGAACCGGGCGAGTCGATCCTGGTCCATGCCGGCGGCTCCGGCATCGGCACGGCGGCGATCAAGATGGCGAAGGCCATCGGCTGCACGGTCTATACGACGGTGGGCGACGACGAGAAGGGCGAGAAGGCGAAGGCTCTGGGCGCCGACTACGTCATCAACTACCGCACGGAACGCTTCGAGGGCGAGGTGCGCCAGCTGACGAAGCGCAAGGGCGTCGACGTGGTGTTCGAGCATGTGGGCGCGGAGACCTGGAACGGCTCGCTGCTCTGCCTCAAGCGGGGCGGCCGTCTCGTCACCTGCGGCTCGACCTCGGGCGTCTCCACCACCATGAACCTGATGCAGCTCTTCCAGCAGCAGTACCGGATCTTCGGCTCCTTCGGCTGCCGGATCGAGAACATCAGCCAGTCCCTCGACAAGATGGCGGAAGGCATGACCCCGGTCATCGACTCGGTCTTCCCCCTCGACGAGTTCCAGAAGGGCCTGGAGCGCCTGGAAGGCCGCAAGGTCTTCGGCAAGGTGATCGTGACCTTCTGAGCGCCGGAAGGACAAGCTGCCGCGCCGCAAGGCCTTGACGAAGCAGGCTTCCCGCGGAATGAGGCATGGCTTCGCTTGACGGCCGCTTGCCGCGACCCACCAGCTCAGGACCCGATTTCGTGCAGAATTCCAAACGCCCTCGCAGCCTCGTCTCGCGCCTGACCGAGACCGTCATGGTCGGCGTGGTGCGCAGCGTCTTCGCCCTGTCGCGGGCGCTTGGCCCAGAACGGTCGGGAGCGGTCGGAGCGGCGCTCGCGCGCTGGATCGGGCCGTGGCTCGGGGCTCACAGAACGGCGCTCAACAACATCCGCGCCGTCTATCCGGAGAAGACCGAGGCCGAGGTGAAGGCGCTCGCGCTCGCAGCCTGGGACAATCTCGGCCGCACGGGCGGGGAATATCCGCATCTTGGCCGCCTCTTCGACTACGATCCCGACAGCGAGGCCGTCGGGCGCACCGAGGTGGACGGCATCGAGCACTTCCTCAGCCTGCGCGACGACGGGCAGCCCGGCATCATCTTCTCCGCCCATCTCGCCAATTGGGAGCTGCCCGCCATCTGCGCCGCCCGGTTCGGGCTCGACGCCACGGCGGTGTTCCGCGCGCCCAACGACCCGGCCATCGCCCGCGTGCTGCACGAGATCCGCAGCGAGACCATGGGCGGGCTGGAGGCGGCCCGCCAGGGCGCAGCCTTCGCCATGCAGGGAGCGCTGGAAAAGGGCGGCCATCTCGGCATGCTCATCGACCAGCACTTCACCCGGGGCGTGGTGGTCAACTTCATGGGCCGCCCGGCCCTCGTGAACCCGATCCTGGGGAAATTCGCCCGCCGCTTCGACTGCCCGGTCCACGGGGTTCGGGTGATCCGCCTCCCCAACCACCGTTTCCGGCTGCAGCTCACGCCGCCCCTCAACCTGCCCCGCGATCCGGACGGGCAGATCAATGTGGAGGGCGCCATGCAGGTCATGACCTCCGTGGTCGAGACCTGGGTGCGGGAAAACCCTGAGCAGTGGCTCTGGATGCATCGCCGCTGGCGGGTTCCCCCCAAGGTTCAGGGGACGGTTCAAGCTAAAGTGAGTTCCCATTAGGGACTGATTCGTGTTCCATGGCCCGCATCATGGTGTCACGATTGAAATGGTTGCTGGCGGCGCTCGGCACGGCGGCCCTCATGGGCCCTGCCCTGGCCGATCCGCCTCGCGCCGTCCTTGAGCTCTTCACGAGTCAGGGCTGCTCCTCCTGCCCGCCGGCGGATAAACAGCTGGCCGAATATGCGCGCCGGCCCGATATCGTCGCCGTCTCCTTTCCCGTGAATTACTGGGATTATCTCGGCTGGAAGGACACCCTTGCCCATACGTCCTTCACCAAGCGCCAGAAGGCCTATGCCCATGGCCGCAAGGACAGGCAGGTCTTCACGCCGCAGATGATCGTGAACGGCCGGAAATCCTGCATCGGCTCCGACAAGGCCACCATCGAGAAGACCATCCAGGCCGCCTCCCACGGAGGCCAGGGCCTGCCGGTCGATATCGCGCTCACGGAGCAGAACGGCGTCGTCACCATCGCCGTCGATGAAAAGGAGAAGACCGAGGAGCGCTCCGCCGAGGTCTGGGTCATGCCTGTCCTGCGCTCGCACACGGTGCCGATCGGCAAGGGCGAGAACGAGGGCAAGACGGTCACCTACGCCAACGTGGTCCGGGCTCTTGTGCGCGTCGGCGAATGGCGCGGCGGCTCCGCCCGCTACGAGGTATCGCTGGATACCGCCCGCCAGGGCGGCGACGGCTATGTGGTGCTGCTCCAGGTCTCCAAGGGCAATCTGCCCGGCCCGATCCTGGGCGCGGCCAAGAGCGCCAGCCTCAACTAGCCCTCAGAGCAGGATCACCTTGTTCGGCAGCTCGTCCGTGTCGTCGAAGCGCGCGGGGGCGTGTTCCGCGAGAATGTCGCCCGTATGCCGGATCGCGCCGACAAGCCCGTCGGCGATCCGGCCCTCCCGGATGGCGCCCGTCAGATCGGCGATGATGTCGGCCCAGACCTTCGGATCGACCTGGTCCGCGATGCCCGTATCGGCCAGGATCTCGGCATAGTGCTCGGCGAGCGCCACGTAGATCAGCACGCCCGTCTTCTCCCGGGTGCGGGTGAGGCCGCGGCGGATGAACTCGCGGGCGGCGGCCTCGTGGGCGCGGGCATGCTTGATGAAGCGCGGCACCAGGGCGTAGCGCCGCTTCGGCCATGACAGGAAAACGCTCAGGACCAGGGCGACCACAAGCTGGACCAGGAAGATGCGCGAGGCGGCAAGGGTCGTGATCTCGATCAGCGGCCAGGGCGCGACGAGCGCGGCGAGAAGCGCCCAGAGAAGCGGGACCGAGCGGTAGGCGCTGGCCTGCTCCGCCACCACCACCACGACTTCGCCGGCCGTCCTGTCCTCCACCTCGCGGATGGCGTCCGCAAGGCGCACCTGATCCTCGGACGAGATCATCCTACCAGCTCCCCGATGCGCCGCCGCCGCCGGACGAGCCGCCCCTTCCGGAGAAGCCTCCGCCGCCTGACCATCCCCCGCGCGATCGGCCCGGCCATCCGCCGGTGGTGACGATCCAGGGACCGTGCCGCCCGCGACCGATCCGGCGCGGCCGGCCCGCGCTCATCATCCGCGAGATGATGAAGAACAGGACCAGGAAGATGATGAAGGCGGCAACGGGATCGAAGGGCGTCTCGGCATCCTCGCGCACCTCGGCGCGGCGCTGCCATTCCTCGGCGTCGCCAGTCAGGATCGAGAGCACGGCGTCCGTTCCGGCATCGATCCCGCCCGCGAAATTCCCGCGCTGGAACTGCGGCGCGATGGCCGTGGTGATGATGACCTTTGACAGGGCGTCGGTCAGCGCACCCTCGAGCCCATAGCCGACTTCGATGCGGACCTTGCGCTCGTTGGGAGCGACGAGGAGCAGCGCGCCGTTGTCCTTTTCCTTGTCGCCGAGTTGCCAATGCCGGAACAGTCGGTTGGCGTAGTCCTCGATGGCATAGCCTTCGAGGGAGGGCACGGTGGCGACGACCACCTGGTCCGTCGTCTTGTCCTCATAGGCCTTGAGCTTGGCTTCCAGGGCCGCGCGTTCCTGCGGCTGCAGAAGGTTCGCTGCGTCCACCACGCGGCCCGTCAGGGGCGGGAAGGTCTGGGCGATGGCGGCGAGGGGGATGAGGAGGAGAAGTGCGGCCAATATGACCACATTCGCTCCGCCATGGCCTCCCGGCGAGGGGGAGGGGAAAACCCGTGCGCCCTTCATGCCCTTAGAACTTCACCTCCGGCGGGCGCTCGGCGCCGGCCGTGGCGGTGAAGGTCTGCATGGGCTCGGCCTCCGGATAGACGATGGCCGCGATCCAGCGGCCCGGAATGGTGCGCAGCTCCGTGTTGTAGGCGCGCACGGCCTCGATGTAATCGCGGCGCGCGACGGCGATCCGGTTCTCCGTGCCTTCGAGCTGCGACTGCAGGGCGAGGAAGTTGGCGTTGGATTTCAGCTCCGGATAGCGCTCGACGGTGGCGAGCAGGCGGCCCAGCGCGCCGGAGAGCTGGTTCTGCGCCTCCTGGAAGCGGCGGAACTGCTCCGGATCGGTGACGGTCGAGGCATCGACCTGGATCTGCGAGGCGCGCGCGCGGGCCTCCGTGACCTGGGTCAGAACTTCCTGCTCCTGGCGCGCGAAGCCCTTCACGGTCTCGACGAGGTTCGGGATCAGGTCGGCCCGGCGCTGGTACTGGTTCTGCACCTCGCTCCAGGCGGACTTCGCCTGCTCTTCGAGGGTGGGCACATTGTTGATGCCGCAGGCGGACAATCCAAGGCTCAGGACCATGACGGTCAGGACGGCACGGATCCGTGCCGGAAGCGGCAAACCCATCATTGTTCTTGTTCCTCGATTCGCTCCGGTCCCTCCACACATGGAACAAGCCGGGCCGTTCAACAAGCCGCTTTGGCGGGCAGCCGCCGCCGCAGCGCCGTCATCCGGCCTGCTGCGTCTCCCCTCCGCCCGCCTCGCGGCCCGCTATGGCCCAGTAGACGAGGCCGGCCACCGCGCCGGTGAGAGCGAGGATGAAGCTCACATGCAGTTCGGCCGGGTTGGCGACGCGGGCTTCGCCGCGCAGGATCCAGGGCACGGCGGCGGTCAGCACGGCCATGGCGCCTGCATGCCAGGCGAGGCTGCGCGCGCGGATCGCCTCGCTAACGACGGCCACGAGAAGCGGCGGGAAGACGAGGAGAGAGAACACGAGCCGCCCCACGGCCAGGAAGGCCTCGGTCACGATGGGGGCAGGATCCTCGGAGGAAAGGACCGCATCCAGGAACGACCAGAACCCGAAGAAGAGCGTGTCGCCGGTCAGCGTCGCCATGACCGGATCGACCATGGTGGCGATGAGGAAGAAGAGGCTGCTCGCGCCGATGGCGATGAGGAGGGCGAGCGGAATGAGGAGCAGCCAGCGGATCATGGCTCGGCTATAGCATGGCCGTTATCGTGTGTCCGCAGAATGCATCATCGCTGGCTCAAGCCAGCGATGATGAAGGGAGAAAGCGTGGAGGATGCGGGATTACTCCCCGTCCCCCAGCGCATAGACGCCCTCGGCCCCGATGCCCTGTTCGGCCATCATGCGGGCGCGGGCTCGCAGCTTTTCGGTTTCGCTCTTGAGCTGGCCGCAGGCGGCGAGGATGTCGCGGCCGCGGGGCGTGCGGACCGGGGAGGCGTAGCCGGCGCGGTAGACGATTTCGGAGAAGCGCTCGATCCGCTCCCAGTCCGAGCACTCGTATTTCGAGCCGGGCCAGGGATTGAACGGGATCAGGTTGATCTTCGCCGGAATGCCCTTGAGCAGCCGGACCAGCTCGCGCGCATCGGCATCCGAGTCGTTCACGCCCTTGAGCATCACGTACTCGAACGTGATGCGGCGAGCATTCGACAGGCCGGGATAGGCGCGGCAGGCGTCGAGGAGCTGCTTGATGTCGTATTTGCGGTTGATCGGCACCAGCTCGTCGCGAAGGTCGTCGCGCACCGCGTGGAGCGAGATGGCGAGCATGGTGTTGGCTTCAGCCCCAAGGCGCTCCATCTGCGGCACGACGCCGGAGGTGGAGACCGTGATGCGGCGGCGCGACAGGGTCAGGCCCTCGCCGTCCGACATGACGTCGATGGCGGCGATCACGTTGTCCGTGCTGTAGAGCGGCTCGCCCATGCCCATGAACACGATGTTGGACACGAAGCGCCCGCCGTCGGTGGGAACGAAGGCGCCTTCCGGCGGCGTGGCGTGCGGCCAGTCGCCGATGGAGTCGCGGGCGACGATGAGCTGCGCCACGATCTCGGCCGAGGTCAGGTTGCGCACGAGGCGCTGCGTGCCCGTGTGGCAGAAGGAGCAGGTGAGCGTGCAGCCGACCTGGCTCGACACGCAGAGTGTGCCCCGGTCGACCTCGGGGATATACACGCACTCGATCTCCGCGCCCTTGTCGAGGGGCCCGGTCGAGGCCAGGCGGATGAGCCACTTGCGGGTGCCGTCCTTCGACACCTGCTCGGAGACGACCTGGGGGCGGGCGAGCGTATAGGCGGAGCTGAGCTTTGCGCGCAGCTCCTTGCCCATATTGGTCATCTCGGAGAAGTCTTTCGCACCCCGGAAATAGATCCAGTGCCAGAGCTGGGCCACGCGCATCTTGAGCTCGCGCTCCGGCACGCCGATGGCCGCCAGGGAATCCTTCAGCTGGTCGCGGGTGAGCCCGATGAGCGATGCGCCGCCGGGGGCTGCGCCCGCCACGACGTTCAGCTCGGCCGTCTTCTCGACGAAGCCGGCTGCGCGCGCGGCATCGCTCACGGCCACCGGGGCCGCATTGGGGTTACGCTTGGCGATGTCGAGCGCCGTCGCCATGGGAAATCTCAAGCCTCGTCTTTGGGGAGCGGAGAGCGTCTATAACACGATTGCGTCGGAAACGTGAGGTCCTTGAAGACGCAAAATTCCGGGCTTTCGCCCGGAACAGATGCGTATTCAGGCCCGCCATTTCAACCGCGCGGCGGGGTTTTCCAGGCTCCGGCCGCTCAGGAGACGCATTCCTTGCGGGCGTGATCCAGCGCCTTGCTGAAGCCGCTCAGGGAATAGAGGTCCATGAGGCTGTTGCCGCGGGCGGACTGTGTCTTGAGCGTGAGATTCGCGCCCTTGATCATGGCCGTGATGGCCTGACCCTCTTCGGCCGGGTTCTTCAGCCAGGCATTTCCCTCCTTGGTGAGAAGGGCGTAAGACGCGTCGCCGATGGCGGCCTCCGCCGGGCCGTTCTCCTTGGCCGGGAAGCCGAGGACGACGGCGACCTCGTTCTTCACGTTCTCCGCCGGGCGGAAGGAGACGAAGAGATAGGCCGGATCCCGGTTCAGGTTCTTCGGCAGCCGGTCCTTGGGCTGGGTCAGGGCATAGCAGATCTTGGAGCGGCCGCTCTGGGCCGTGTAGACGCCCCAATCGCCGTAGGAAGCAATCAGCGACGCACCGCCCGGTCCCGTGGCGGCCTGGGCCGAGCCCGCGGCTGCCGCAGCTCCCGCTGCAGCCTTGGCGGCGGGCTTGGCTGTCGTGGTCTTCTTCTGCGCCGGTTTGGCCTGCGCCGTCTTCTGGGCAACGGGACGCTGGACCTGGGCCATGACGGGCCCGGCTGCCAGGGCGAGAAGGGCGGAAATCGTGCCTGCGGCCAGGCCGCGCTTGAGAGATACGATCATCATGAGGCGGATGTTTAGTCCAAGATGGTTAAGAACTCTTCACCATCTCCGTTAATGCCAAGCCGCCCTGAAGGCGATGCGTCGAAACGTGGCGTGACGGCCGTGGAGCAAAATAAAAGGGCCGTCGAAACGGCCCGCGGAGTCGGTTGGAAAAAGTTTTTGGTCGTTGAAAGGAGGAGGACTCAAATCGGCTACGCATCAACGCATTAACCATATAAAGAAAAATAATATCATTGCAATAGGTCTATATTCCTAAGAAGCGCCAGGCATTCCGGCCATCCTAAGCTTGGCTTTACTTGCCGATATCGCTCAAGGTCTTCCGCGCCTTCTCCCGGTGATCGTCCCGGATAGCGCCTGCGACCTGCGCGATGGCGGCCGCCAGGATGGCTGCGTCGTCGGCAAAGCCCATGAGGGGCAGAAAATCCGCCACCGCATCGGTCGGCAGAACGAAATAGGCGATCGCGCCCAAGAGAATCAGCTTCACCCGATTCGGCGTCGTCGGGTCGGTGGCGCAGTAGAAGGCCGCCACCAGATCCTCGGCGAAGGGGATCCTGCCCGCGACCCGCCTCAGCTTGTCCCAGAACCGCTGCTTCAGGCCTTCCTCGTCGCGGGTCGCTGTGCGCATGGCGTCCATCTCGGCCTTGGTGAAAGGCTTGGTGAGGGGTTCGCTCATGCGGTCAACTCCTTCGACAATCCACGTTTCCGTCCTGCGGCGGATGGCTTAAGACATCACGGCATCCATTGAGAGGAAACCCATGAAGCTCGACAATTCTGTGGCGGCCGTCGTCACCGGCGGCGCCTCCGGCCTCGGCGAGGCGACAGCGCGGATGCTGGCCTCGCAGGGCGCGAAGGTCGCCATCTTCGATATGAACGCCGAGCGCGGCGGCCAAGTTGCGAAGGAGATCGGCGCGGTCTTCTGCGAGGCCGACGTGACGAACGAGGCCTCCATCGATTCGGCGCTGGACAAGGCTCGCGCCGCCAACGGAATCGAGCGCGTCCTCGTCAACTGCGCCGGCATCGCGCCGGGCAGGCGCACGGTGACGAAGAAGCGCGAGACGGGCGAGCTCATCCCGCACGACGTCGCCAGCTTCCGCCGGGCGATCGAGATCAACCTCATCGGCACCTATGCGATGATCGCCAAATGCGCCGCCGCCATGGCGGGGCTCGATCCCGTCACGCCCGACGGCGGGCGCGGGGTGATCATCAACACCTCGTCGGTTGCGGCGCAGGACGGGCAGATCGGGCAGGCGGCCTATTCCGCCTCGAAAGGCGGGGTCCTGGCTCTCACCCTCCCCGTCGCCCGCGACCTGTCCGGTTTCGGCATCCGGGTGATGACGATCCAGCCGGGGCTCTTCCACACGCCGCTCTTCGAGGGCATCGCGGAGGATTACCGCAAGGCGCTGGAGGCCAATGTCCCGTTCCCCTCGCGCCTCGGTCGGCCCGAGGAATATGCGGCGCTGGTGAAGGCCGTCGTCGAGAACGACATGCTCAACGGCGAGGGCATCCGCCTCGACGGAGCGCTCCGGATGCAGCCGAAGTAAGACTTCTGCGCACCATGCATACGGGGTTCCGGCGGAGTGACCGCCGGAACGGATCCGCCGGTTCCTCCAGTGCCGCCTCGCGCAGAGAAATGTCGGGAATCGGCGCTCGGGGCGCGAGTCGGTTTCTTGGCTTTATGACTGCATTCCTGTAACCCTGCTGCAGGATGAGCGCGGGGGCAAGGATATGGGCAAGATCGTCTTCAGAGAGAATGCGGGCACGAACCTCGCTTTCGAGGAGATCTTCGGGTCCCACACGTCGTTCACCGCCGCTGTGTTCAATGCTGCGAGCTTCGCAAACAGTTCGGAAGGACCCTATCAGAACGCCCAGCTGCGTCTGGACGGCTCCGGCATCCTGGCGACACAGTTGCCCGACAACACGTATTTTGCCAGCCTTGGTTCGGTCTCTGCGGCTATTTCAGGTTCGGCGACATTCAAGCGGATCTGACGATCGACAACGTTCCTGACAATCTCCCTGGCTTCGCATCCACCCTGAGAATCAGCGGCCTTTCCGCCTTCGATGAGCTGTTCAGCGGCAACGACACCATCACCGGTTCGAGCGGGGCCGATCATCTGACCGCCTACGGACTATCCTCCACCGACACCCTGGAAGGCGGCGGCGGCGACGATATTCTCTGGAATCGGGGCCAGGCCAATGCGGAGATGATCGGCGGTTCGGGCAGCGATGTTTTCCGCCTCGGCGCCGGGGTCGCGAACGCCGTGATTGCAGGCGGCGAGGCAGATGGCGCCGGACCGGCGGGCGATGTCGATACCGTCGTGGTCGAGGGCGCCGGAATCGGTTTCGCCTCCATTTCGCAGATCGATGCGCTGCGCTTCGCGTCCAGCGGCGGAGAGGGCAGCCTCACGTTGCGCCATGATCAGGTTGGCGCAGGTCTCGTCTCGCAGGCGTTGCGCGTGGAGGGTTCGGCCTCGCAGCGCGATTCGGTGGTCCTGGAGCGCTCGGGAACGGGCACCGCGGATCTCGATCTATCGGGCTGGAGCTTTTCCAACTGGGGCCGGCTCGACCAGGCCGTCACATTCCGCTTCGACGACGATGCGGGAGCGCCCCAGGCCGACCGCATCGTCGGCACTGCTGTCGACGATGTGATCTGGGCAGGGGCCGGGTCGGACACGCTGAGCGGCGGGCGCGGCGCTGATCTTGTCGCCGGCGGAGATGGCGATGACGTCTTCATCCTCAAGGCGGGCGATGTAACCGCAGGCGACCGCGTGATCGGCGGCAGCGGCACGGACACGATCCGCCTTTCGGGCGATGTCGACATGTCCCTGATGCGCCTGTCGGAGATCGAACGGCTCGCGTTCGACGGCGCCAAGCGGATCCAATTCAGCGACGGCGTTCCACAGTCGTCCCTGGCCATTGCCGGCGATGCTCACGCCAACGAGGTCACGATCCGGCTGTTTTCAGCGCGCACCATCGACCTTCGCAGCTGGAGTTTCACGAACTGGAGCCGCGCTGACACGCTGCAATTCGAGGGCAGCGCTGGATCCGACTATTTCCTTGCGCCGCGAGGATCGGTCACGGCGGACGGCGGAAATGGGCACGATGTTCTCGTGGGATCCACAGGGGCGGACCGGATACAGGGCGCAAGCGGCAACGACAGGCTTTATGGCGGCGACGGGGCCGACATCCTCGATGGCGGGACAGGCACCGACAGGCTCTCCGCCGGATCCGGAAAGGATCGGCTGGCGGGAGGATCCGGCAAGGACGTGCTCTCGGGAGGAACTGGGAAGGACAGCTTTCTTTTCGATACGAGGCTCGGCAAGTCGAATATCGACAGGATCACCGATTTTCGTGCGAAGGACGACACGATCCAGCTCGAGCGGGACGTCTTCACGAAGATCGCCAAGAAGGGAACGCTCGCGAAGAGCGCTTTCCACGTCGGGACGCGGGCCCACGATGAGAATGACCGGATCGTCTACAACAAGAGCAAAGGGGTCATCTCCTATGATCCTGATGGTTCCGGCAAGGCGGCGGCGGTGGCCTTTGCCAAGATCAAGGCGGGCCTTGCGCTGAAGGAGAAGGACTTCTTCGTCCTCTAACAAGCCGGCGGAGTGCAGGCGCGGTTCCCCGCCGATCCGACCCGGCTCATGAGCTCTTCGCCGAGCCCGCCGCGAGCTGGTCCATGCTTTGGGCCAATTCGACGTCGCGGCGGGTCAGGCCGTCCGCGTCGTGGGTGGAGAGGGTCACCTCGACCTTGTTGTAGACATTGAACCATTCAGGGTGGTGGTTCATGGGCTCGGCAACGAGGGCGACGCGGGTCATCCAGCCGAAGGCGGCGTTGAAATCGTCGAAGACGAAACGCTTGTGAATGGCGTCGCGGCCCTCGACGAGGGTCCAGCCGGTCAGGGCGGGCAGGAGTTCGGCGCGTTCGGCTTCGGTCAGGCGGTTCATGGCATGCTTCATCGCTGGGACGGGTTGCTCTTAAGTGATGAAGCGCGAAGAGGCGGTTTCAAGCCCCCGGCGACTTCGCGTAAGCCGCTCAGGTCGCAAAACCCTCCTCGATGGTGCGCCAGTCCTGCTTCAGGGCCAGCGGATCGCGGTCGATGACGATGAAGCAGCCGCCGCCGGGATGGGAGGGCCGGCTCTCCCGGCCGATTTCCACGTTCTGAAGATGGGCCGTGAGCAGGCATCCGACGCCGCCATGGGAGACGATGACGATGTCGCCGGACGTCCCGTCCTCCCGCGCGATGCGGCCGACGGCGTTCACGATCCGGGTCTGGGCGTCGATGGCGCGCTCCCAGCCGCGGATGCTCTCCTGCGGGCGGGAAAAGAATTCGTCCACCACCTCCCAGAATTCCGGCGGGGCGATGTAGCCCGTGGACGAGCGGTCGTTCTCGCCCAGGTCCTCTTCGGTGCGGTAGGTGAGGCCGAGACGCTCTGCCACGATCTCCGCCCCGTCCATCGCCTTCCTCTCGGTGCTGGCATAGACGGCCGAGACGTTCCGGCCCGCGAGGGCTTCCACGAAGCGCTCCATCCGCGCCCGTCCGACGGCGTTCAGGGGCCATTCGGGAATGGGCATTTCGGGGTCGATGACGACTTCGGGATGGGTGATGAAGATGAGGGAGGCCATGGCCAAGCTTAAGCCCTGCCTGCGCTCCCGTCGAGCTTACCCGAGGGGGTAGGCCGCTTCCACGATATAGGGGCCCCCGCCGGTGGAGGCGCGGGAGGAGAACAGGACGAAGCGGTGGGCCGTGAAGGTGAGCTTCGGGAAATGCCCCCGGGTGGCGATGTAGTCGGCGACATCCATGGGCGAGGCGTCGCGCAGACGGGCGAGCGTCACGTGCGGCATGAACTTGCGTTTTTCCGGGGCCACGCCGACCCGGCGGATCAGGCGCTCCTGCTCGGACTGGAGGTCGTTCAGCTCGCCGTTGCCGGAGGCGCGGGCGAAGACGACGCGGGGACGGTCGCCGCCGAAGGAGGCGAGGCCGTCGATGGTCATGGGGATGGGGTCCCGCCGCCGGGCGTCGCCCAGAATCGAGAAGACGTCGCCTGCGGTGCGCTCATCGATGTCGCCGATGAAGCGCAGGGTGATGTGGTAGTTCTCAGGGTCGATCCAGCGCGCGCCGGGAAGGCCGCCGCGGTAGCTCGAGAGGATGGCGCCGATATCGGCCGGGATCTCGATGCCGGTGAACAGGCGTGGCATGCGGCACCTCCCGGGCTTGGCGGATACTCAATTCTTGAGAATGGGGGCGGGCCGACCGCCCTGGCAAGACGCTCTTTCAGACGATCGACAGCCCGGAATTGTTCCAAGGCCCTGCCGTCATCCCCGGCACAAGGCCGGGGATGACGAAAGCCAGCTTGCTCAAGGGCAGGGGTTGCAGTGCGCGACGTGAATCGCGTCGATGCGCTTTTCCAGCTCCGGCGTGATCGTCACCGCGATGGAGGCGATATCGGTCTTGAGCTGCTCCATGGAGGTCGCGCCGATGATGTTGGACGTGACGAATGGCCGGGAATTGACGAAGGCCAGGGCCAGCTGGGCGGGATCTAGGCCGAATTCCCTGGCGAGCGCCAGATATTTGCGGATGGCGGCTTCGGCCGTCGGGTTCTCGTAGCGCTGGCCGCGGTTGAACAGCGTCGTGCGTGCGCCCGGCGGGCGGGCTCCGTCGAGATACTTGCCGGTGAGATAGCCCTGGGCGAGGGGCGAATAGGCGAGCAGGCTCACGTCCTCACGCAGGCTCACCTCGGCCAGCGCCACCTCATAGGTGCGGTTGAGGAGGTTGTAGGCGTTCTGGACCGACTGCACCCGGGCCAGGCCCTTGGCCTCGGCGCTCTTGATGAAACTCATCGTGCCCCAGGCGCTCTCGTTGGAGAGGCCGAAATGGCGGATCTTTCCGGCCTTCACCAGGTCCGTCATGATCTCGACGGTCTTAGGGATAGGGTGGGCCTTGCCCTCCTGGTGACGGTAGATCGTCGGGTTCGAGCCCCAGGGCATGGGGCGATCCGGCCAGTGGATCTGGTAGAGGTCGATATAATCGGTCTGAAGCCTTCTCAGGCTCTTGTTGACCGCCTCCTCGATCTGGGCGCGGGAGAGCTCGGCCGGCGAGCCGTCGTCCCTGAACCAGGTGTTCTCGGAGCGTCCCACCACCTTGGTGGCGAGAATGACCCTGTCTCGGGTTCCGCGCGACTTGAACCATGAGCCGATGATCCGCTCGGTCGAGCCCTGGGTCTCCGGGCGCGGCGGGATGGAATAGAGCTCGGCCGTATCGAAGAAGTTGATGCCCTGGTCGAGGGCATAGTCCATCTGCGCGTGACCTTCGACCTCGGTGTTCTGCTGGCCCCAGGTCATGGTGCCGAGGCAGATGAGGCTGACATTGAGATCCGTGCGGCCGAGGCGGCGGTATTCCATGGGTCAAGGCTCCTCGCGGCGAAAAGCTCCGCCGCGTTCAGGCGTGAGGGACGCGCCGATTGGGGAAGTCAGCGCTGAGAGATGCGGGCGAGAAAGGTCTCGACGGTCGGGAGGATGCGCTCGACGATCTTTTCCACCCCCTCGGCCGTCGGGTGAATGCCGTCGGGCAGGTTGAGGGCTGGATTGCCGACCACTCCTTCCAGGAAGAAGGGATAGAGCACAAGGTCGTGCTTTTGCGCAATGTCCGGATAGATGCTGTCGAATTTGGCGGTGTATTCGGGTCCGAGATTGCGCGAGGCGTACATGCCCGCCAGCATGACCGGGATGTTCCGCTCCTTCAGGCGCTGGACGATGGTATCGATGGCCTTCCGGGTGACGGCGGGACCGATGCCGCGCAGCATGTCGTTGGCCCCGAGCTCCAGAATCACCCCATCCGTATCGTCGGGAACGGACCATTCGAGCCGCTCGAGTCCGCCGGAAGCGGTGTCGCCGGATACTCCTGCATTGGTGATCTCGACATTGTGGCCCCTGGCTTTCAGGGCGCGCTCCAGGACCTCCGGAAAAGCAGCGTCCTGGGGCAGTCCGTAGCCTGCGGTCAGGCTGTCCCCGAGCGCGACGAGGTGGATCGGATCCTCTTGGGCCAGGGGAGCGTGGAGGGGGGCGATCATGGCGGCAAGCGCTGCCGCACACGCAAATATGATCGTCATGAATGGGCCGGATTGGCGCTTCATCGATAGGATTCCCATATGTGCCGGATTAGACCGGAATTCTTCGGCGGGTTTTCCAACAGATCGGGTGAACGGGCATGCAGGACAAGGCCATCGCGCTGCACGATGTCGATTTGAGCCTCGGGCGCGGGGCCGCGCGGGTGCATATCCTGAAGGGAATCTCCCTCGGCGCGGGGCGGGGCGAGGCGGTCGGCCTCGTTGGACCTTCGGGCTCGGGCAAGTCCACGCTGCTCATGACCATGGCGGGCTTGGAGCGTCCGGATTCGGGCAAGGTCATCGTCGACGGCACCGATCTCGCGGGGCTCGACGAGGACGCGCTGGCGCGTTTCCGGGGCCGGCGCATCGGCATCGTCTTCCAGTCCTTCCACCTCGTCCCCACCATGACGGCGCTCGAGAACGTGGCGCTGCCCCTGGAACTCGCCGGGGAGGCCGATGCCTTCGAGCGGGCGGAGGCCGAGATGGAGGCGGTGGGCCTCGGTCACCGGCTTCACCATTATCCGGCGCAGCTGTCCGGCGGCGAGCAGCAGCGCGTGGCGATCGCCCGCGCCCTCGTGCCGAACCCCGCCATCCTCGTGGCGGACGAGCCCACCGGGAACCTGGACGAGAAGACGGGCACCTCCATCGTCGATCTGCTGTTCGCCCTCAAGCGGGACCGCGGCGCGACTCTCGTGCTCGTGACCCACGACCTCAATCTCGCGCGCCTGTGCGACCGCACGGTGCGCCTGCGCTCCGGCCACATCGAGGCCGATGCGGCCACGGTCCCGGCGTAAGGAGGCTTAATGCACGGCACGGTTTCCGCCTCGCCGCAGCGGGGCACAAGGTCCGCTTCGTCCCTGCCTCTGGTGCTGCGCCTTGCCCTGCGCGAGCTGCGCGGCGGCCTGAGGGGCTTCGGCATTTTTCTCGCCTGCATCGCGCTGGGCGTAGCCGCAATTGCAGGCGTGTCCTCCCTGTCGCGCGCGCTCACGGAAGGCATCTCCGGCGAGGGCCGCCGGATTCTCGGCGGCGACATGGCCTTCTCCCTGCTCCAGCGGGAGGCGAGCGAGGGCGAGCGCGCCTTTCTCGCCTCGAAAGGGCAGGTCAATGTCATCGCCTCCATGCGCGCCATGGCGAATGCGGGCGAGAAGGGGGCCTCCCTCGTCGAGATGAAGGCGGTCGATGCGAGCTATCCGACCGTCGGAACGCTCGAGACCGAGCCGCAGCTGCCCCCTTCCGAGCTTCTCGCGGGGCGCGACGGCGTCTTCGGCGCGGTGGCCGATCCGGCTCTCTTCGCCAAGCTCGATCTGAAGGTGGGCGACCGGATCACCGTCGGTTCGGCTCCTTTCGAACTGCGGGCAAGCCTCCGGTCGGAGCCGGACAAGATCGCGGACGGCATCGGATTCGGTCCGCGCCTCATCATCTCCCAGGAGGCGCTTCGCGCCACCGGCCTTGTCCAGCCGGGCAGCCTCGTGCGCTGGACCTACCGCCTGGCCCTTCCGCCCGCTCTTTCGACGGAGGCGGGAATGACGCAGGTGGAGGCGGAGGCGAAGCAGGTCCTGCCGGAAGCCGGATGGCGCGTCCGCACCCGGCTCAACGCCGATCCGCGCTTTGCCAAGAACATCGAACGCTTCACCCAGTTCCTGACGCTGGTCGGCCTCACAGCCCTGCTCGTGGGCGGCGTCGGCGTCGCCAATGCGGTGCGCGCCTTCGTGGACCGCAAGCGCGCCTCCATCGCGACCCTGAAGAGCCTCGGCGCGCCGGGCGGCCAGGTGGTGATGCTCTACCTCACCCAGGTCATGCTGATCGCAGGCGTCGGCATCGCCATCGGTCTGGCGGTCGGGGCGGCCCTGCCTTTCATCGTCACGGGCCTCTTCGGTCATCTCCTTCCGATCCCGATCAGGCCGGTCATTGCTGTCGGCGAACTCGGCGTCGCACTCCTCTACGGCGTTCTGACCGCCCTGGTCTTCGCGCTCGCGCCTTTGGGGCGCGCCCATGACGTGCAGGTCTCGGGGCTCTTCCGCGATCAGATCGACCCGGAGAGCCGCTGGCCGCGCCGCCGCTATCTCGTGGCGCTCGCCCTTTCCGTCGCGGCGCTCGTGGCGCTTGCCGTCGTTGCGGCCTACGACCGGCGGATCGCCCTCATGTTCGTGGGCGCGGCGGCTGGATCCTTCGTGCTGCTGCGCTTCGTGGCGCTCGGAATTATGGCGCTGGCGCGCCGCCTGCCCCGGCCCCGGAGGACCGCGCCGCGGCTTGCGCTCGCCAATATCCACCGGCCCGGCGCCCTCACGCCCTCCCTTGTGCTATCTCTGGGGCTCGGCATCACGCTCCTGGTGACGCTCGCCCTCATCGACACCAACCTGACGCGCCAGCTCACGCAGACGTTGCCTGAGCGCGCGCCGAGCTTCTTCTTCCTCGATATCCCCAACGCCCAGGCCGATGCCTTCGAGGACTTCCTCGAAGCCCAGGCTCCGGGAGGCGAGATCGAGCGCGTGCCGATGATGCGCGGGCGGCTCGTGACCTTGGGCGGCCGTCCGGTCAGCGAGATCAGGGCGGACGAGGACGTGTCCTGGGTGCTCGAAGGCGACCGGGGGATCACCTATTCCGCAATGCCTCCGGAAGGCTCGCGCCTCGTGGAAGGCGAGTGGTGGCCCGAGGACTACCGGGGCAAGCCCCTCGTCTCCTTCGACAAGAAGATCGCCGAGGGCCTGGGGTTGAAGATCGGGGACGAGATCACCGTCAACGTCCTCGGGCGCAACATCTCCGCCACCATCGCCAATCTGCGCGAGGTGGAATGGCAGTCCCTCAGCATCAACTTCGTCATGGTGTTCTCCCCCAACACCTTCGCTGGGGCGCCCCATACGCATGTGGCGACGGTCACGTTCCCCAACGGATCGGACGCGGCGACGGATGCGCGGATCCTGCGGCGCTCGGCCCAGGAGTACCCCATGGTGTCGAGCGTGCGGGTGAAGGATACGCTGGAGGCGGTCAACGACGTGGTCTCGCAGCTCGTCATGGCGATTCGCGGGGCAAGCTCCATCGCGCTCATCGCGAGCCTGCTCGTTCTGGCAGGAGCCCTGGCGGCGGGGCACCGGGCGCGGCTCTACGATGCGGTGGTGCTGAAGACGCTCGGCGCCACGCGGGCCAAGCTGCTCTCGGCCTATGCCCTCGAATATGGGTTTCTGGGCCTCGCCACGGCGGTTTTCGGCCTCCTGGCGGGCGGCCTTGCGGCTTACCTCATCGTGACTCAGATCATGCGCTTAAGCTTTACGCTCGATCTGTCGGGCGCTCTTCTCGCCTCGATTCTGGCGATTCTTGTCACGATCGCGCTGGGACTGATGGGAACCTGGCGTATCCTCAGTCAAAAGCCGGCTTCATATCTAAGAAACCTTTAACAAATCAGGAGCGGGGGAGCGGCCGGAGGCGTATTTCACAACTCTACTGGTGGGGTATGCCGCGGTCCTTCCGCTTTATTCCGCTCACGATGGCTTGAAGCTTGGCGTTGCCTCTTGCGGAACTGAAGCCAACCTCTCATATTTCCTTTGTCGCCGACCAAGCGGCGACCGAAGGCTGACTTCCCGGCCTTTCGAGGGAACATCAACGGGACACCGTGAGAAAGGACTCCGATGCAACCGTATGAGCAAAACCAATACGCCTATGGCACCGGCTTTGCCCGGACGGCAGCACAGGTCGACCAGGGCCTGCGCTCCTTCATGCTCGGCGTCTATAACAACATGGTCCTGGGCCTGGCGATTTCAGCCCTGGTCGCGCTCGGCCTGAACATGCTCGCCACGACGAGCGATCCGTCCCTGGCGGTCGCCCGAGCCGGCAGCATCAATCTCACTCAGTTCGGCGTTCTGCTCTACACGTCGCCTCTGAAGTGGGTGATCGCGCTGGCGCCCCTGGCCTTCATCTTCTTCTTCTCGTTCCGCATGGACCGGATGTCGGCTGCGGCTGCGCGCGGCACCTTCTTCGCCTTCGCGGCGGTGATGGGCGCTTCGCTCTCCACGCTGCTCCTCGTCTATACCGGCGCGAGCGTGGTGCAGGTGTTCTTCATCACGGCGGCCGCTTTCGGCTCGCTGTCGCTCTGGGGCTACACCACGAAGCGCAGCCTGTCGGGCATGGGCTCGTTCCTGATCATGGGTCTGATCGGCCTGATCCTCGCCATGATCGTGAACATCTTCCTTGCCTCGACCATGCTGCAGTTCGCCATCTCCGCGATCGGCGTGCTGATCTTCGCAGGCCTCACGGCTTACGACACGCAGAAGCTCAAGGAGATGTATCTCTACGGCAACTACGACACCGAGGCCGCCGCCAAGGTGTCCGTGTTCGGGGCCCTGACCCTGTACCTAGACTTCATCAACATGTTCCAGTTCCTCCTCGCTCTGCTGGGCAACCGCAACGAGTAACGGAACGGACATACCGGTCCTTCGAGCCCCGGCCCACAGCCGGGGCTTTTTCTTGGCCGTTGCATGGGCCGCGGCTTGGGCTTAGGAGGGCTCCATGAGCCTTCTCGTCCGCCCCTCCCGCGATGCCGACCTACCTGCCATCACGGCGATCTACGCCCATGCGGTGCTGCACGGGACGGCCTCCTTCGAGCTCGACCCGCCCGGCGAGGCGGAAATGGCCCGCCGGAGGCAGGCGCTTCTGGAGGGCGGGTACCCCTACCTCGTTGCGGAGCGGGACGGGGTTGTTCTCGGCTATGCCTATGCGGGGGCCTACCGGACGCGGCCCGCCTACCGCTCCACGGTCGAGGATTCGATCTACATCGCACCCGAGGCGCAGGGGCAGGGGGTCGGTCGCGCGCTCCTGAAAGACCTGATCGACGCGTGCGAGGCAATGGATTTCCGCCTCATGATCGCCGTCATCGGCGACGAGGAATCGAAGGGCTCCATCGGGCTGCACCGGAGCCTCGGCTTCGCGCTTTCCGGAATCATTCCGGGCATCGGCTACAAGCACGGGCGCTGGCTCTCCACCGTGCTCATGCAGCGCCCTCTCGGACGCGGGATCTCCCAGCCACCGACCCGGCCGATAGCTTGAGGTCCGAGACATGTTCGCAGGCGTGATCCGCAGGCCGGACGGCGCTCTCTGGCACAATCCCGATTTCATGCGCCTTTGGGCGGCGCAGAGCCTCTCCGCCATCGGCGCGCGCTTCACGCGGGAAGGGCTGCCGATCATCGTGGCGCTGACGCTCGACGCCTCGGCCATGGATCTCGCGCTGCTCGTGGCGCTCAGCGCCCTGCCGGGAGTGGTCTTGAGCCCCTTCGTCGGAGCCTGGATCGACCGCACCCGACGCAGACAGGTGCTCATCCTGGCGGACCTCGTGCGGGCCGCGGCGCTCGCAACCCTGCCTATCATGGCCTGGTTCGGGACTGTCACCATCGGCCAGGTGATCGGGGTGGCCACTGTCGTCGCCCTCTTCTCGATGGTCTTCCAGACGGCGGATAACGCCTATCTGCCCACCGTCATCGAGCGCGATCAGCTCCTCGACAGCAACGCGAAGCTCGCGACCACGGATGCGTTCGCGGAGGTTGCCGGGCCCGCCATGGCGGGCGTCACCATCCAGCTCCTGACGGCGCCCTTCGCCATCCTGATCGACGCCTTGTCCTATCTCTGGTCCGCCGCGCTTCTGGGCTCCATCAGGCGCAAGGAGATCCCGGTCGCCACGGGCGAGCATGCGCCCGATCTCTGGCGCGAGACCAAGGAGGGGCTGCGCTTCGTCTTCGGACACCCAATCCTGAGGCCCTTGACGCTCTGTTCTGCGACGCTTGCCTTCTTCTTCGGCTTCTTCGCGCCGCTCTACATTCTCTATGCGGTGCGCGATCTCGGCATCGAGCCCGGCATTCTCGGTTTTGTGATCGCCTTCGGGGGCATAAGCGCCCTGATCGGCGCGCGTTGCGCCGCCTGGGCGGGATCGCACCTGCCTTCACGCCGCCTCCTGCTGGGAACGCTTCTCGCCTACGGGGTTGCGGTCTGCTTCATCCCCCTGGCCCAGGGGCCGCTCTGGCTCGCGGTCGCGCTCCTGTGCATTCCGCAGCTTCTGGGCGATGGCCTTTTCGTGGTGTTTCACACCAATGCCGTCGCCCTGCGCCAGAAGGTGACGCCGGATGCCCTGCGGGGGCGCGAGGGCGGAAGCCTGCATCTCCTGACCGGCGGACTGGGACTGGTTGCGGCCCTGATCGCGGGCACCCTCGCCGAGCAGATCGGAATCCGCCCGGTCCTGTGGGCTGCGGCGCTCGGCATCCTTGCCTCGAGCCTGTGGCTCCTCGCTCTGCCGGACGAGGCCGACGGCTAGTTCGAAACCACTTTCGGCTTATCGAGAACCCGCAGCACCCGGTCGAGCTCGTGCCCGCGCTTCAGGATGAGGCCGGTCGAGACGATGACCGAATAGGCGCCCTGCTTCTTGGACAGTTTCGGGTCCTTCTCGATCCGGTAGAGGGGCATCTCCGAGCTGCGCCGGTAGATGGAGAACACGGCCTTGTCGGGCATGAAGTCGATGGCGTAATCCCGCCACTCGCCCGCGGCGACCATGCGGCCATAGAGGTTGAGGATGGTCTGCAGCTCCTTGCGATCGAAGGCGACCTGTTTCGGCGCGGCGGGGAAGGGCAGGATGTGGGCCGAGCCCGGGCCGCCGCGCATCGGCTCTGCGATCTCACCTTCGCTCATGATCTCTCCCAGGACTGGTAACTCTGTCCTGATGATGGGGTCGGCTAAAGATCGGATCAACCCGGCATCGCGCAATCGCCCGAGTCTTTGCGTGCGAATCTTGATTTTGCCGCAATCATGCCCTCAGGCAGCCCCACTGGATGGAGATAAGAACTCCGTTGCCTCGACGGCCCGGCTCAATGACCGGCTTGGACACGTCAGCCCCCCAGCCCTCCGGGTCGTTTAGCGAGCCGGGCCACCAAAGTCGAAGCATAAGGCCGCCCGCAGGCGGCCTTTCTTTTTTGGCTGAGTCCAGCCCTCACGTCCCGAACCCCGACAGCACGATCTTGCCCCGGGCGCGGCCGCTTTCGATGAAGGCGTGGGCCCGCTTGAGATTGGCCGCATTGATCGGCCCGAGCGTGTCCGCCAGGGTCGTCCGGAGCGTGCCCGCATCCACGAGACGGGCGACCTCGCCCAGGATCTCGTGCTGGCGCTGCATGTCCGCCGTCTGGAAGGTCGAGCGGGTGAACATCGATTCCCAATGGATCGAGACGCTCTTGCTCTTGAGCTGACCGATGTCGAGCGGGGCCTTCGGATCGTCAATCAGCGCGAAGCGGCCCTGCGGCGCGATCAGCTTGGCGATCTCAGGGAAGTGCTCTTCCGTCTGGGTAATCGAAAACACGAAGGCGGGCGCGCCAAGGCCCAGGGCCTCCACCTGCCCGGCGATGGGCCGGCTGTGGTCGATGACGTGATGGGCCCCGAGTTCCCGGACCCAGCTCCCGGTCTCCGGCCTTGAGGCCGTGGCGATGACCGTCACATCCGTGAGCCGGCGCGCCAGCTGGACCGCCACCGAGCCCACGCCGCCGCCCGCTCCCAGAATCAGGATGGCGTTCGCCGCGCCGGTGACCGGACGGAGGATGTCGAGCCGGTCGAACAGGGTCTCGAAGGCGGTCAGGGAAGTGAGCGGCAGGGCGGCCGCCTCCGCGAAGCTCAGCGAACGGGGCTTGAGGCCCACCAGCCGCTCGTCCACCACATGGAATTCCGCATTGGTGCCGGGGCGTGTGATGGCCCCTGCATAGAAGACCTCGTCTCCCGGCTTGAAGAGGGAGGCCTCCGGCCCGACCGCCGTCACGATTCCGGCGGCGTCATAGCCCAGGACCTTGGCGCCTCCCGGTTCCGGCTGCATCCGTACACGGACCTTCGTATCGACCGGATTGACCGAGACGGCCCTGATCTCGACCAGGAGGTCCCGCGCTCCGGGCTCCGGGCGGGGGAGTTCGAGATCGATCAGGGACGATCCGGCTTCGATGGGGAGGGATTCGCGATAGGCAACGGCGCGCATGGCTTGTCTCCTGTTGAGTGGAGACAGAATGGGGACATAATGCTAACCTTCGCAAGAACGCACAATTTCTGCACATAGTGTCGAAAAGGATACCGTGATGACGCAGCTTCATCCGAAGGCGACCATGACCACCGGGTGCTCCGTCGAGCGTGCGCTCAACCTCATCGACGGCAAATGGAAGATCGTCATCCTCCACAAGCTCCTGAAGGGCACGCTGCGCTTCAACGAGCTCCGCCGCCAGATCCCGGCCGTGACCCAGCGCATGCTCACCAACCAGCTGCGGGAACTCGAAGCCGACGGGCTGATTATCCGAACGGTCTATCCGGAGGTGCCGCCGCGGGTCGAATATTCGCTCTCGGCACGCGGGCGCAGCCTCGAACCGGTGATCATGGCGCTGAAGGCATGGGGCGACAGGAATCTGTCGTCGCCCGAGGTCGAAGCAGCGTAAAGTGTCTGTGCGTTGCAATAACTTAACCCTGTCATAGGCTGATCGGCAGGGTTCGGTTGCGCGGCCTTCCGGTCTGTGGCAACGCTCCCGCAACAACCGTGAGCGAGGATGCGCGCATGAGGCTGGAGACGCCGACCAGCGGAAGCGAACTGACGGCCGAGGCCGTCGCCGTGCTGGAAACCGGGCACAAAGCCGTTCCACCTGCTTTCGTCCACCATCTCTACGGGCGTGTTCCGTCCGAGGATCTCGCGGTCTATTCGCCCGAAGCTCTCGCGGAGCTGGCGGCCGAGGCCTACGAGCACCTCAAGGCGCCCCGCGCAGGCGAGGTGGAGGATATCCACCTCATCGACCTCGAGATCGAGCGCGAAGGCCGCAACCGTGACGTGACGGTGCTCGAGATCATCAACGACAACATGCCCTTCCTCCTCGACTCGACGCTGGCCGAGATCGTGGATCAGGGTTACGAGCCGTTGCTCGTCGCGCACCCGATCCTGGCGGTCGAGCGCGATGCGGGCGGCGCTCTCGTCCGCCTCGTGGGCGAGACGACGGCGTCCTCGCGCATCGGCGTGAGGCGCGAAAGCTTCATTCATATCCACCTGCCGCGCATCGACGATGCGGAATCGCGCAGCCGTCTCATCGAGGCCATGCGCCATGTCCACAAAGACGTGGCGCTCGCCGTTCATGACTGGCCCGGCATGCGCGCGCGCATCACCGAGCTCGTTCAGAATTACCGGCTCAATCCTCCGCCGCTGCCGGAGGACGAGGTGACGGAGGCCATCGCCTTCCTCGACTGGATCGCGCAGGACAACTTCACCTTCCTTGGCCTTCGCGAGTACCGCCTGCCTGCCGGCGACACCGCCGCCGATCCGGTGGAGGGCTCCGGCCTCGGATTGCTGCGCGATCCGTCCGTGCGTGTTCTGCGGCGCGGCCGCGAGCTGGTGGCGATGACCCCGGAGATCCGCGCATTCCTGGCGCGCCCGAAGGCGCTCATCATCACCAAGGCGAACGTCAAATCCCGCGTCCACCGCCGCGCCCACCTCGATTACGTCGGCGTGAAGCTCTTCGACCGGAAGGGGCAGCTGCAGGGCGAGCTGCGCATCATCGGCCTCTTCACCTCGAGCGCCTATACCAACACCACGGGCGAGGTCCCGTATCTGCGCCACAAGGTGGAGAAGGTGATCGCGCGGGCGGGCTTCGATCCGGCGAGCTATGCTGGCCGCGCGCTGCTCAACGTGCTTGAGAACTACCCGCGCGACGAGCTGTTCCAGATCGACGAGGAAACGCTTTACCACTTTGCCATCGAGGTCATGAATCTCTCGGAGCGCCCGCGCGTGCGGGCGCTGGCGCGGCCCGACGAGTTCGACCGCTTCGTGTCCGTTCTCGTCTTCGTCCCGAAGGACCGCTACGACACGGGCGTGCGCCTGCGCATCGGGCAGTTCCTCGCCCGGATCTACGAAGGTCGCGTCTCCGCCTCCTACCCGGCCTATCCGGAAGGCCCCCTGTCGCGCACCCACTACATCATCGGCCGCGACGAGGGGCAGACTCCGCAGGTTTCGCGTGAGACCCTGGAGAAGGGCATCGCGAGCATCGTGCGGACCTGGGGCGACGCGTTGCGCGACCAGCTCCTCGAGACCATCGGCGGCGCACGGGCCCGCGCGCTCGCGGCCCGCTATGCCGACGCCTTCAGCGCCGCCTACCGCGAGGCCTTCGGGGCCGAGCAGGCGATCAAGGATATCGGCCTCCTGGAGCAGCTCTCGGAGGCGCGTCCGCGCGCGGTCGACCTTTACCGACGCGAGGGTGACGATGAGACCCGCGTGAACCTGAAGCTGTTCTCGCGCGGCACGGCGCTGCCCCTCTCCGAGCGCGTGCCGCTGCTCGAGAATCTCGGCTTCCGCGTCGTGAACGAACGCACCTATCGCGTGGTCTCGACGGGCGTCTCCGGCATGGACCGCGTATGGCTCCACGACATGACGCTCGAGCGCGCAGCCGGTGGTGCGATCCGGATCGACGAGATCCAGGATCTCATCGAGGCGGCCCTTCTGGCCCTGTTCCGCGGCCTTGCGGAATCGGATGCCTTCAACCGCCTCGTGCTGGAAGCAGGCCTCGGCTGGCGCGATGTGGCCATGGTGCGGGCGCTCGGCCGCTATCTTCGCCAGATCCAGATAACCTACGCGCAGGACTATCTCGCGGACACGCTCGCGCGTCACGGCGACATTGCCGTGCGCATCGTCGAACTGTTCTACGCCCGCTTCGATCCGCGCGATCAGGATGCGGCTGCGCGCGCCGCCAAGGAAGACACAATCCGCGCGGTGATCGAGGAGCAGCTGAAAAGCGTCACGAGCCTCGACGATGACCGGATTCTGCGCCGCTTCATCAACCTCGTGGAGGCGGCGGCCCGCACCAACTTCTTCCAGCTCGAAGACAACGGCCTGCCGCGACAGACCATCGCGTTCAAGTTCGAATGCGCGAAGGTGGAAGGGCTACCGCTGCCGAGGCCGCTTTTCGAGATCTTCGTCTATTCGCCGCGCGTGGAAGGCGTGCATCTGCGCTTCGGCAAGGTCGCGCGCGGCGGCTTGCGCTGGTCCGACCGGCCACAGGATTTCCGCACGGAGGTTCTGGGTCTCGTCAAAGCGCAGCAGGTCAAGAACGCGGTCATCGTGCCGGTCGGCGCAAAGGGCGGCTTCGTGCCCAAGCATCTGCCCCCGCCGGGCGACCGCCAGGCCTGGCTGGCGGAAGGCACCGAGAGCTACCGCATCTTCGTGCGCACGCTCCTGCAGCTCACCGACAATATCGTGGGCGACAGCGTGGCGCAGCCGCCGGACACCGTGCGCCACGATAGGGACGATCCCTACCTCGTCGTCGCAGCCGACAAGGGCACCGCCACCTTCTCCGATACGGCGAACGCGCTTTCCATCGAGAAGGGCCACTGGCTGGGCGACGCCTTCGCCTCGGGCGGCAGCCAGGGCTACGACCACAAGAAAATGGGCATCACCGCCCGCGGCGCCTGGGAAGCGGTGAAGCGCCACTTCCGCGAGATCGACATCGACATCCAGACGCAGCCCGTGACGGTGGCGGGCGTGGGCGACATGTCGGGCGACGTGTTCGGCAACGGCATGCTGCTCTCGCGCGCCGTCAAGCTCGTTGCCGCCTTCGACCACCGCGACATCTTCCTCGATCCGAACCCGGATCCGGAGGCCTCCTATCTGGAGCGTCAGCGTCTCTTCGACCTGCCCCGTTCGAGCTGGCAGGATTATGACAAATCGCTCATCTCGAAAGGCGGCGGCGTGTTCCCGCGCAACGCCAAGTCGATTTCGCTCTCGCCGGAGATCCGCGCCCTTCTCGAGCTCGACAAGGCGGAGGCCACGCCCGCCGAGGTGATGAGCGCGATCCTGAAAGCTCCGGTCGGCCTTCTCTGGTTCGGCGGCATCGGCACCTATATCCGCTCTTCCTCGGAAACGGACGAGCAGGTGGGCGACCGCGCCAACGATCCGATCCGCATCACAGGCGCGGATGTGCGCGCCAAGGTGATCGGCGAGGGCGCGAATCTCGGGCTGACCCAGCGCGGGCGCATCGAGGCCGCGCGTACGGGCGTGCGTCTCAACACGGACGCCATCGACAATTCGGCCGGCGTCAACACCTCCGACGTCGAGGTGAACATCAAGATCGCGCTCACCACTCCCGAGCGCGACGGCCGCCTCAGCCAGGACGAGCGCAATGCGCTGCTCGCCGACATGACCGACGAGGTCGCAAGGCTTGTCCTGCGCAACAACTACCTGCAGACCCTTGCGCTTTCGCTCTCGGAGCAGAAGGGTGCGGGCGATCTCGGTTTCGCGCGCCGTCTCATGCATATGCTGGAGGCGCAGGGGCGTCTCAATCGCACGGTGGAATACCTGCCCGATGACGGAGTCCTGCTGGAGCGTGGCCGACGGGGCGAGGGACTGACCCGGCCCGAGCTGGCGGTGCTGCTCGCCTATGCGAAGCTCTCGCTCCACGATGAGCTTCTGGACAGCACCGTCCCGGACGATCCCTATCTCTCGAAGGAGCTCGAGCGCTACTTCCCGGATGAGATGCGCGAGCGCTTCCCCGATGCGATCGCAAGCCACCGCCTGCGCCGCGAGATCATCGCCACCCAGCTCGCCAACGCCATCATCAACCGGGGCGGGCCGACCATGGTGGCCCGTCTCGTCGACCAGACCGGCGCCGACGCGCCGACGATTGCCGCGGCTTACGCAGCCACCCGGGATTCCTTCGGCCTGATCGAGATGAATGCGGCGGTCGATGCCCTCGACGGCGTCGCGCCGGGCGCACTGCAGCTTCGCCTCTATGGCGAATTGCAGGACCTGCTCATGAACCGGATCGTCTGGTTCATCCGCAACGTCGATTTCGTCAGCCACTCCCTCGACGACATTATCGGCACCTATCAGGCCGGCATCGCGGAGGTGGAGGCGAGCCTGCCGGAGGCGCTCTCGCCCCAGGCGCTCGAGGCCTGGGACCAGCGCACGAAGGCGCTGGTCGAGCAGGGCGCGCCGGAGGAGCTTGCGCGCCGCATCGCGTCGCTGCCGGATCTCGTCGCCGCGCCCGACATCGTCCAGACGGCGCACAAGACCAGCAAGCCCGTGAAGGAGATCGCCTGCACGCATTTCGCGCTCGAGGCCTCGTTCCAGCTCGGCTCGCTCATCGGCGCGGCCCAGCAGATCCCGGTCAGCGACTACTTCGACCGGCTGGCCCTCGACCGGGCTATCGACGGCATCGCCTACGCCCATCGCAATCTCACCGCGGAGATATCCTCCCTCGATTCCTCGGGAGCGGCTGCGGTCGAAG
Source organism: Microvirga roseola (assembly GCF_020866965.1). Classification (GTDB taxonomy): domain Bacteria; phylum Pseudomonadota; class Alphaproteobacteria; order Rhizobiales; family Beijerinckiaceae; genus Microvirga; species Microvirga roseola. Next base: position 190,651 of record NZ_JAJATX010000003.1, on the reverse strand, counting down.
CCTGGAGCGAAAGGCGGGGTGCGGACGTGACCCGGATCAAGAATGCGGTCGACAACATCGTCTCCTCGGGCCTGACGCTCTCGAAGATCACGGTGGCGGCGAACCTGCTCGGCGATCTGGCGCGGACGACGTGACGCGATGAGCCGGGCCTTGGCCGAAGCGACCGGCATCGCAAAGCCTGTGGACGAGAGCGGACCTGCGACGGCATCCGCCGTCCAGGCCTCGCGTCCCGCCATCCTCGGCTGGCTGCTCTTCGACTGGGCCTGCCAGCCTTTCTTCACGCTGGTGACGACCTTCGTCTTCGCGCCCTATTTCGTTTCCGCCCTGGCTCCGGACCCGGTGACGGGACAGAGCCTCTGGGGCTACGCCACGGCGGCGGCGGGCTTGGCGCTCGCCATCCTCTCGCCGGTGCTTGGCTCGATCGCCGATGCGACCGGGCCGAAGAAGCCCTGGATCGCCGTATGCGGTCTCATCCTCGGCCTCGCATGCTTCACCCTGTGGTACGCGGCCCCCGGCCAACAGAGCGCAATCGCCATCGCGCTGATCGCCTTCGCCTTCGGCACGGTTGCGGTGGAGGTGGCGGCGGTGTTCAACAACGCCATGATCCCCCACCTCGTCCCGCCGGAGCGCTTCGGGCGTCTCTCCGGCTCGGGCTGGGCCATGGGCTATTTCGGCGGTCTCGTCTCCCTCGTTGTCGTACTGGGCTTCCTGGCGGCCAACCCTGAGACGGGCCGGACCATTCTCGGCTTCGAGCCGCTTTTCGGCCTCGATCCGGCCCAGCGGGAGGGCGACCGCATCACGGGGCCTTTCTCAGCCCTGTGGTTCCTCGTCTTCGTCCTGCCGCTCTTCCTCTTCACTCCCGATGTCGCCCGCTCCACGCTCGCCACGGGCGCGGCCGTCAAGCAGGGATTCGCGCAGGTCCGAAACACGCTCGTCGATGCGCGCCGGCATGGGAGCGTGCTGCGCTTCCTCCTCGCCAACATGGTCTATCAGGACGCCCTTGTGGCGCTCTTTGCCTTCGGCGGCATCTACGGGGCAGGGGTGTTCGGCTGGCAGGCCATCGAGCTCGGCGTGTTCGGCATCCTGCTCACCATCACCGGAACCCTCGGCGCGCTGGTCGGCGGACGGCTCGACGACCGCATCGGGGCAAAGCCCGTGGTCGCGGGCGCGATTCTGATCCTGGTGCTGGTCTGCTTCGGCGTTCTGTCCCTGGGGCGCGAGCACATGCTCTTCATCGTCCCAACCGCGCCGCCGGCGCCGGAGGACGGGCTCTACGGCACCGCGCCGGAAAAGATGTTCGTGCTGCTGGGCCTCCTGATCGGCGCGGTGGCAGGGCCGATGCAGGCCTCCTCGCGCAGCCTTCTCGCGCGGCTGGTGCCGGCGCGGGAGGCAGGGCGCTATTTCGGCCTGCTGGCGCTCTCGGGCAAGGTCACGTCCTTCCTCGCGCCGCTGTCGGTGGCCATGGCGACGGCCTATTTCCAGACACAGGCCGCGGCTCCCGCCGTGCTGATCCTGTTCCTGTTCGCAGGCCTTGCGCTGCTCAGCGGCGTGAAGCGGGTATAGGCCTAGTCCAGCGTCACCGCCGTGCCGCTCACGGTGACCATCATCATGCCCTCGTTCTTGCCGATGGCGCCGTAATCCATGTGAACGCCGACAATGGCATGCGCGCCGAGGCGTTGCGCTTCCTCGATCATTTCGCGGATGGCGGTGTCGCGCCCATCGCGCAGGACCCGCTCATAGGAGCCCGAGCGCCCGCCGACCACGTCGCGGATGGAGGCGAAGAAATCGCGAAAGACGTTCGCGCCCAAAATGGCTTCGCCCGAGACGATGCCCCGGTAGGAGCCGATGCGGCGGCCTTCGACGGTGGGCGTGGTGGTGACGATCATCAGAGTCTCCCTTGGTGGAGACTCTGATGTAGGGATCGGTTCTCAGTGACGGAAGTGGCGGTGCCCCGTGAGGACCATGGCGAGGCCCGCCTCATCGGCGGCCTTGATCACCTCGTCGTCGCGCATGGAGCCGCCGGGCTGGATCACGGCGGTGGCGCCGGCTTCCGCAGCGGCGAGCAGACCGTCCGCGAAGGGGAAGAAGGCGTCGGAGGCGACCACCGAGCCCTTGGCGAGGGTTTCCGGCAGGTTCGCGGCCTTCGCGGCTTCGGCCGCCTTCCAGGCGGCGATGCGGGAGGAATCGACCCGGCTCATCTGGCCTGCGCCGATGCCGACGGTGGCGAGATCCTTGGCATAGACGATGGCGTTCGACTTCACGTGCTTAGCGACGCGGAAGGCGAAGCGCAGGTCCTTGAGCTCGCGCTCCGTGGGCGCGCGCTTCGTCACCACCTTCAGGTCCATGGCGTCGATCACGGCATTGTCGCGCCCTTGCGCCAGGAAGCCGCCCGCCACCGTGCGGAGGGTGAGCCCTTCCTGGCGCGGATCGGGCAGGGAGCCGGCGAGCAGGAGGCGCAGGTTCTTCTTGGCCGCGACGATGGCGATGGCTTCCTCGCTTGCATCGGGGGCGATGATGACCTCGGTGAAGATCTCGGTGATGGCTTTTGCCGCTTCCGCGTCGAGCGGGCGGTTCATGGCGACGATGCCGCCGAAAGCCGAGACCGGATCGCAGCGAAGCGCCTTCTCATAGGCCTCGCGAAGGCTTGCGCCTTCCGCCACGCCGCAGGGGTTGGCGTGCTTGACGATCACGATGGCGGCCGAGCGGCTCGGATCGAACTCGCCCACGGCCTCATAGGCCGCGTCCGTATCGTTGATGTTGTTGTAGGAGAGCTGCTTGCCCTGCACCTGGCGCGCGGTGGCGACGCCCGGGCGGTTCTCCGGGGTGCGGTAGAAGGCGGCATTCTGGTGCGGGTTCTCGCCGTAGCGCAGGACTTCCGCGATGGAGCCGCCGAGCGCCCGGACAGGCGGGGTCGCCTCGCCGAGTTCGTTCGCGAACCAGTTGGAGATCGCCGCGTCATAGGCCGCCGTGCGCGCATAGGCCTTCTGGGCGAGGCGGCGGCGAAGGGTAAGGGTCACCGAGCCGTCGTATTGGCCGAGGTCATCGAGCACGGCGGCATAGTCCGCGCCGTCCACCACCACCGCCACGTCGCCGTGGTTCTTGGCCGCCGCACGGATCATGGCGGGACCGCCGATATCGATGTTCTCGATGCAGTCGTCGTAAGGCTTGCCCGCCGCGACCGTCGCCACGAAGGGATAGAGGTTCACCACGAGCAGGTCGATGGGCTGGATGCCGTGGGCCAGCATCGCCGCCTGGTGCTCGGGGTTCGCGCGGATGCCCAGGAGCCCGCCATGAACGGCGGGGTGGAGCGTCTTCACGCGCCCGTCCATCATCTCCGGAAAGCCCGTGAGATCGCTCACGTCCTTCACGGGCAGGCCCGCCTCGCGCAGGGTCTTGTGCGTGCCGCCGGTGGAGACCAGCTCGATGCCCCGCGCAGAGAGCGCCCGGGCGAAGTCCACGAGGCCCGTCTTGTCGGAAACGGAAAGAAGGGCGCGCGTCACGCGCTTCAGGTCGCTCGGCATCCGGCCGCTCCATGCGAAGGGTTTGATCTGCGGGCGCGATAGCACGGCGGGAGAGCGATGGGAACCGGGCAGCCCACAGAACCGCAGGCCTCCGTCAGCCCTCAGCCCGCGTCTACAAGCTTGGCGGATAATGTATCTTCTGCTAGGACTTCCTTCATGATCAACCGCGTGTCCCGCCTTACCCGTCGTTTCACGTACCTGAGAGGGTGCGCGGGATGGGTGTTGCGCTGACGCGTGCATGATCATTCCCGAGGACCCTCCCGAGGCGGGTAGGGTCCTGGAGTTCTCTGCTCTCCTCACATCGAGTGGAGAGCAAGCATGGACACACATTTCCCTTCGCCGAAGCACAAGCCCCATTTTTATCGAGCCGTTCTCACCGTCAGGAATGTTGCCTCCTGGGCAGCGGGAATCCTCGCGTGGTGGAATCGCTTCACCTATCGGCGAGCCTTGCAGAGATTGGAGCACCTCAACGACCACGCACTGCGCGACGTCGGTCTGTGGCGCGAGCCCGAAAGCCGAGTGGACGGATTGTGGAGAATGAACCCGCCGCCTTGAGGAATCGAGGGCTCAGGGGAGCTTAATTTTCCCTGAGCCCTCGCCGGCAGTCTGCTGTCTTCAAAGTAGCTCCGGCCCCGGTTCCTGCGTCTGTCCCGGCGTGTAGGTGCGCGCCATGCGCTCGAAACGCCAGCGTACGGAGGGGGTCTCGCTTGGGCGCAAGGTCAGGACGATCTGCTCCGTGCGGCGCATGCCGTCGGGGGCGGCGAGAAAGACGCTGTCCTCCACACGGGCCTCGATGGGATCGGCGGAGAACTGCCAGGCCTCGCGGTTCGGCAGGACCAGCATGACCACGCGCCCGTTCTGGGCCCGGCTCGCCCGGACGCCGGGCGCGAGGTGAAAGCGTATGATGGCCTCCCGGGAGGCGGCGCTGGCCCCTTCGCCCCAGAAGATGTCCTCGCCGTCCAGGCTGTCGCCCTTGGGCGACAGGTGCCAGCGCCGCTCATGGGTGAGGCCGAAGCGGGCCTGGTAGCCGTCGTGGCTGGCGCTGAGCGACTGCACGTGCTCCCGCTCGCTGCGCTCCGCCGTCACCTGCTCGGGGCCGCTGACGATCACGGGCCCGAGGCGGCGCAGGAGCCAGCCGGCGATCCGGCGCTCCGCCAGTCCTCCCTTGTCGCTGACCATCTGGCACGACGAGGCATCGCCGATGGAGGCGGTGGAATGGGCGGCGGTCGAGCGGGAGGCCTGGATGATGGCGTCGCCCGCGATGCGCGGCATGCCGCAATTGACCACGATGCGCTGCATGCCGCTGGAGAATTCGAAGGAGAGGCATCCCGCGCCCGCTTCCGTCGAGAGGGCGACCGGGGGCGGCGCGCCTACATCCGCCACCAGCAGGGTGCGTCCGGCCTCTACGCGCTCGTAGCCCGAATGGGGCGCATGGTGGATCGGCTGGCTGCGCATGTCGTCATAGGTCAGCAGCGTCGCCAAATGGTCCGCCGCCGTGACGCCCATGCCGTTGAAGTGGGAGAGGGTGCCGTCCCCGTGACGGAAGAGCCTCACCATGGGCAGCATCCTGTCCACGGCGCGGAGCAGGGCTTCGGGCGTGTCGATCTCGCGGCTGGCGAACATCTGGCGCAGGGGCAGCAGGTCGAACAGGAGATCGACGGTGATCCGCGGGTTGCGGCTCGCATGGCCTCCGTCCGGCAGGATCTGGCGGTCGAGTTCGCGGGCGAGGTAACGGCTCGCCCGCCGCGTGGTGCGCTCCAGGCCCTCGCAGCACAGGCCCGCATAGCAGAGCGCGATGGCGGCCATGAGCTGCGAGAAGGGCGGAACGCCGGAGCGGACATGCCGCTCCAGCTCGCGCACATGCTGGCCGATGATCCGCAGGAACCGCTGGTAGAATGCGTGGTCCGCCCCTTCCAGGATCAGCGGCGACTGGCTGACGAGGGACATGAGCCTGCGGGCCGTAACCTGCGTATCGCAGGCGAGCCGCTTGTCGCCGAGACGGGAGGTGACGAACTCGTCCACAAGGGAGCGGGCATTGGCCTGGGCCAGCGCCGTGCCGGCGGCCCTGAGATGCCTGAGCCAGCCGAAGCCGTAGAGGGCCTCGCCCCAGGCGCGGCTCGGCGGCGCAAACGCGAAGGGCGAGCGCCCGCCCGTGGTGATGGCGCGGCCCGCGAAGGCGAAGAAACCGGAATAGATGTCGGTCGCGATGGTGGGGTCGGCCGTGCGCAGGTCCTGCGGCGCGAAGAGCAGCCGCGTCGGCATCGGAGTCCCGCTCAGGACCTTGGACGACGTCCAGACCGCGGCTCCACGCATGGAGCGGCCTGCCTCACGAAAGGCAAGCCGGTAAAGCCGCCAGCGATCTGGCCCGAAATCCACTCCTGGCGCTCCTCGTATCATGCTGTATCCGCGTCAGCTTAAGAGAGGACTTCCTGCTGACTGGTTAACAACCGGTAAGCGCAGGCTCCTTTTATGCCGTACCTTTGTGCACAAACCGCGCGACAAAAAAGCCGTCGAGGCCGCTGCGGTCGTGGTCGGCAAGCTCCAGCTGGAACGGCAGGGTTCTCAAGTCGCCCTGCGGCGTGATGCATTCCGCCCATCCGCCGATCTCGGCGGGCTCGATGGGCCGGCGCACGAAATCCGGGTGACGGGCGAGGAAGGCCTCCGCCTGGCGCTCGCCTTCCTCGGCTTCGAGCGAACAGGTGCAATAGACCAGCCGTCCGCCAGGCTTGAGCAGGGCCGCCGCCTTGTCGAGCAGACGGCTCTGCAGGCCCGAGAGCTTGCGGATGTCCTCTTCGCCCTTGGTCCAGGCGACGTCCGGGTGGCGGCGGATCGTGCCGGTCGCCGAGCAGGGGGCGTCGAGCAGGATGGCGTCGAAGGCGGGCTCGTCGAGCTTTTCCGCATCGATGGCGCGGGTCTCGGCCTTGAAGTTCAGGCGGGCGAGGTTCTCCTCGAGCCGCTTCACCCGCCTAGGCGACCGGTCGACGGCCAGCACCTCGGCCCCGGTGGAGGCGATCTGGGCCGTCTTGCCGCCCGGAGCCGCGCAGAGATCGGCGATGCGTTCGCCGGGCTTCGCATTCAGCAGCCGGGCGGGAAGGGCTGCAGCGGCATCCTGCACCCACCAGGCGCCCTCCTCGTAGCCAGGCAGGTCACGGATGGCAGTACGCTCGACAAGGCGGATGCTGCCGGTGGGGAGAAGAACGCCGCCGAGACGTTCCGCCCAATCCTCGGGCTTCTCCTTCACCGTCAGGTCCACCGAGGCCATGGAGCGGTGCGCCTCGGCGATCTTCCTGGCGAGGGGCTCGCCATATTGCGCAATCCAGCGCGCCTCCAGCCAGGTCGGCGTATTGAGCCAGGAATCGCTCTCGGCCAGGATCGCTTCTTTCTCCCGCGCCACGCGCCGCAGCACCGCATTGATGAAGCCGCCGGCATGGCTGAGCTTGGGATCTTCCTGAGCGAGCGCGACGGCGGTGTCCACGGCGGCGTGGTCCGGTACGTCGAGAAACAGGATCTGCGCCGCACCGATGGCGAGAAGATGCATCAGGCGCTCGTCACGGGGCTCCTTGTTGAGCCGCTCGCGCAAAGCGCGTCCGATGGTGCCGAGGCGGCGGAAGGTGACGATGGCGATAGCCCGCGCCAGGGCCTCGTCCCGGGGCGAGAGGGCTTCCGCCGGGGCCAGCTCCTCCAGCACGTCGTCGAGCGGCACGCGCCGCTTCATGGTTTCCGCCACTGTCTTCCAGGCGAGGCGGCGGGGGCCGAGTCCTGCTTGTTCGGAATGGTCCACGGCTTTAGCCCCAGGGTCCGCGACGGGAAGGGGAGCCCCAGGGGCTCGTAGAGGCTCCGGAGGCGAAGCTGCCTTGAGGCCGGGATGCGGCTCCCATCTCCTGCGCCAGGGCTTGGAGGGCGGCGATCCGGTTTTCGGTCGCCGGGTGGGTCGAGAAGAGATTGTCCATGCCGTGGCCTGTGAGGGGATTGATGATGAAGAGCGACGCGGTCGCCGGGTGGTTCTCCGCATCGTGGTTCGGAATTTGCGCCACGCCGCCCGCGATCCGCGACAGGGCCGAGGCGAGCGAGAGCGGCTGACCGCAGATCTGCGCGCCGAGCCGGTCGGCGTTATATTCCCGCGAGCGGCTGATCGCCATCTGGATGATCATGGCCGCGATCGGCGCAAGCAGCATGGTTGCCAGCGTCACGATCGGGTTGGGCCGGGCGTCGCCCCGTCCGCCGAAGAGAAAACCGAACTGGGCGAGCGTTGCGATGGCGCCTGCAATCGTCGCGCTCACCGTCATGATGAGCGTATCGCGGTTCTTGATATGGGCAAGCTCGTGCGCCATCACGCCGGCGATCTCGTCCCGGGAAAGCATGCGCAGAAGGCCGGTGGTGGCCGCCACCGCTGCCTTCTCCGGGCTTCTGCCCGTAGCGAAGGCGTTGGGCTGCGGATTGTCGATGAGATAGACCCGCGGCATCGGCAGGCCCGCGCGATGGGCGAGCTCCCTCACCATTCCGACCAGTTCGGGGGCCGTGCGCTCGTCCACCTCCACCGCGTGGTGGGCGGAAAGCGCCAGCCGGTCCGAGTTCCAGTAGGCGAAGGCGTTCATCGCGATGCCCAGGCCCAGCGCGATCATCATGCCGCTCGCGCCGCCCAGCAAGTAGCCGACAACGCCGAACAAGGCGGTCAGGGCTGCCAGCAGCATTGCAGTCTTGACGGTGTTCATCGGGGTCTCCACCTCGTGGGGAACGTCGGATCCATTCGCACAGCGCTTATGTGGGAACGGTCCAGCTCCCTCCCAAGGGCCTCCGAGAACTGGCAAAGGCGCTTCATGAGCACGAACGACACACCCGAGACAAGCCCGGACCTCCCCGTCGAGGGCGCGGCCCCCGGCAAGCCCCTTTCGCCCGCAGCCCAGCGGGCCCTGGAAGAGGCCGCCCGACGCCGCCTCGAAATCGACGCCCGTGCGGCCGAGATCGCCAAGGCCAAGGAACACCAGGGCCGGGGCGGCCTGGAGCCCGTCCGCTACGAGGATTGGGAGGTGAAGGGGCTGGCGAGCGACTTTTAACCGGTTGTCTCCGGCAAAGGCCGCGCTTAGTCTCGCCTCCCGAAAGGGGAGGGGCATGAGCAAGGCGGCACGGCTGGAGATCCTTCGCGATCTCTTGAGCGAGGCGCATCGGGCGCTCGACCTGTCCTTCGGCTTCGAGCTGTGGGACGGCTCGACGATCCCGGCGGATCTGCCCTCCTATGCCATGCGGCTCGTCATCCGGCGCGAGAACGTGGCGGCCGCTCTTCTGCGCCGCCCGACGCTCGACACAGTGATCAACGCCCATGTGGCGGGCCTGCTCGACCTGAAGAACGGCACCCTGTTCGATCTCGCCGACCAGCGCCCGCGGGGAAAGATCGGCCGCCGCCTGAAGGAGGTGAGCAAGGCCAAGGCCTTGAGAGCCGCCTATCACTTCCTGCGCGCGCCCGCCGACATGCCGCGCCCCCTCGACCGGCCGCGGGAGGGCACCGGCGCCCGGGACGGCAAGCCCTCCACCAACAAGGCGAATATCGCCTACCACTACGACGTGTCGAACGACTTCTACCGGCTCTTCCTCGACCCGAAGATGGTCTATACCTGTGCCTACTTCCAGCCCGACTGGCACGACGACCTCGCCCGCGCGCAGAGGGACAAGCTCGACATGATCTGCCGCAAGCTGCGGCTCAAACCCGGCGAGCGCCTTCTCGACATCGGCTGCGGCTGGGGCGCGCTCATCTGCCATGCGGCGCAGCATTACGGGGTCAAGGCGACGGGCGTCACGCTCGCCGAGGAGCAGGCGGCGCTCGCGCGGGAGAAGATCGCGCGGCTCGGCCTGCAGGACCGGGTCGAGGTGGTTCTCAAGGACTTCACCCAGGTGGAGGGGGAGTTCGACAAGATCTCCTCCATCGGCATGTTCGAGCATGTGGGCATCGCCAACCACCCGACCTACTTCCGCACGGTGCATCGGCTGCTGCGGCCGCGGGGCCTTTATCTCCACCACGCCATCGCCCGGCGCGCCAAGCGCTCGAAGCGTGCCTTCGGCCGTTTGAGACCCGAGGCCAAGGCGATCATGCGCTACATCTTTCCGGGCGCTCAGCTCGATCATCTCGGCATGTCGGTCGCCAATCTCGAACGCTACGGCTTCGAGGTGCATGACGTGGAGGCCTGGCGCGAGCACTACCAGCGCACCACCCGCCTCTGGTGGGAGAACCTGAGCGCCAACAGGGCGCAGGCTGAGGCCGAGGTCGGCCCCGAGACCACCCGCGCCTGGCTTCTCTATCTCGCCGGTGTGTCCCTGGGCTTCGAGCGCGGGGTCATCGGCGTCAACCAGACGCTGGCCTCCAAGCGCACGCGCGGACCGTCAGGGCTGCCGCCGTCGCGGGCGGATCTGTATCGTTGATTGGCAGCCTAATCCTGTGGAGGCGCGAAACCGGCGATTCGGAGGATGATCCAGGGAGCGCGGGAGACGCTGCGTTTGTCAGGATGAGCGCTCGTGGATGACGCTTCCTAGCGCTCCACCACCACCCGCGTCCCCACGCTGACCTGATCGAAGAGATCGATGATGTCCTCGTTGAACATGCGGATGCAGCCGTAGGACGCGTAGGTGCCGATGGAGTTCGGGCGGTTGGTTCCGTGGATGGCGTATTCGTCGAGGTCGAGGGTCAGCGCCCGCTCGCCCATGGGATTGTTGGGCGCGCCGCCGGGAATGACGTCGGGCAGGCGCGGGTTGTCGCGCTTCACCTCTCTCGGCGGAGACCAGGCGGGCCGCACATGCTTGCCGTTGATGCGCGCCTCGCCGAACCATTGCTTGTCCGGGCGTCCCACGGCGACCCGGTAGCGGAAGGCCGTGCCGTCCCCGCGCACGTAATAGAGCCGCCGCTCCTTGGTCCTGACGACGATGGTGCCCGGCTCCACCCGCGCCTTGAAGGGCACGACCTCGCGGGCAACGGCGTCTGTATTGGTGACGGCCATGGCGCCGATCACGGCGGCCATGGCGATTGCGGCGCGCACGCCCATGTCTCAAGCTCTCCGCAGGAATGATCGCTTAGGGTGAGACGCCGATGAAAAGGCTAAGGTTCCGTTAAGCAGGCACCCCGGATCGCAAAGTGGAATCCGGGGTGTCGTGGATCCTTCAGGCCGCCTGCGTGCGCTTGTTCTGGCGGTTGGTGATCAGGTCGTCGACCACGGTGGGGTCGGCGAGCGTTGAGGTGTCGCCCAGCGAGCCGAACTCGTCCTCGGCGATCTTGCGCAGGATGCGGCGCATGATCTTGCCGGAGCGGGTCTTGGGCAGGCCCGGCGCGAACTGGATCAGGTCGGGAGAGGCGATGGGGCCGATCTCCTTGCGCACCCAGGCGACGAGCTCCTTGCGAAGCTCCTCGCTCGGCTGCTCGCCCGCCATCAGGGTGACGTAGGCGTAGATGCCCTGGCCCTTGATGTCGTGCGGATAGCCCACCACTGCCGCTTCCGAGACCTTCGGATGGGCGACGAGCGCCGATTCGACCTCAGCGGTGCCCATGCGGTGGCCCGAGACGTTGATCACGTCGTCCACGCGGCCGGTGATCCAGTAATAGCCGTCCGCATCGCGGCGGCAGCCGTCGCCGGTGAAGTATTTTCCAGGGTAGGTGGAGAAGTAGGTCTGCACGAAGCGCTCGTGGTCGCCGTAGACCGTGCGCATCTGGCCCGGCCAGGAATCGGCGATCACGAGGTTGCCCTCGGTTGCGCCCTCCAGCACCTTTCCTTCCGCATCCACGATCTCCGGCCTCACGCCGAAGAAGGGGCGGGTGGCCGAACCGGGCTTCAGCTTGGTCGCGCCGGGAAGCGGCGTGATGAGGATGCCGCCGGTCTCCGTCTGCCACCAGGTGTCGACGATGGGGCAGCGGCTGTCGCCGACCACGCGGTGATACCATTCCCAGGCTTCCGGATTGATCGGCTCGCCGACGCTCCCCAAAAGCCGCAGGGTCTTGCGGGAGGTCTTCTTCACCGGCTCCTCGCCCGCCTGCATGAGGGAGCGGATCGCGGTCGGCGCGGTGTAGAAGATGTTGACGTTGTGCTTGTCGATCACCTCCCAGAAGCGGGAGATCGAGGGATAGGTCGGCACGCCCTCGAACATCAGGGTCGTCGCGCCGTTCGCGAGCGGCCCGTAGAGGATGTAGGAATGGCCGGTCACCCAGCCGACGTCCGCGGTGCACCAGTAGACGTCGCCGTCATGGTAATCGAAGACGTATTGATGCGTCATCGCTGCATAGACGAGATAGCCGCCGGTGGTGTGCAGCACGCCCTTCGGCGTTCCGGTGGAGCCCGAGGTGTAGAGAATGAACAGCGGGTCCTCCGCGTTCATCTCCTCCCAGGGGCACTCGTCCGTCACCTGGTCGGCCGCCTCGTGATAATAGACGTCGCGGCCCGGCACCATGTTCACGGCGGACCCCGTGCGGCGCACGACGAGGACGTGGTCCACGACACCCTCGCCGATCCGCTCGATGGCGGCGTCCACATTGACCTTCAGGGGCACCTTGCGCCCGCCGCGCAGGCCCTCGTCGGCGGTCACGATGAAGGCGGATTTCGCATCCTGGATGCGGCTGGCCAGCGAATCCGGCGAGAAGCCGCCGAAAACCACGGAGTGGATCGCGCCGAGCCTTGCGCAGGCGAGCATGGCATAGGCCGCCTCCGGGATCATCGGCATGTAGATCGTCACCCGGTCGCCCTTCCCGACGCCGCGGTTGCGCATGATGTTGGCCATGCGGCAGACCTCGGCATGAAGCTCGCGGTAGGTGATCTTCTTCGATTCGGACGGGTCGTCGCCTTCCCAGATGATGGCGACCTGATCGCCGCGGGTGTCGACGTGCCGGTCGACGCAATTATAGGCGACGTTGGTCACGCCGTCCTCGAACCAGCGGATCGAGACCTCGCCGGGGCCGAAATTGGTGTTCTTGATCCTGGTCGGCGCGGTGAACCAGTGGATCCGCTTGGCCTCTTCCGCCCAGAAAGCCTCCGGATCTCGGATGGAGGCCTCGTATTTCGCAAGATAGCCGGCGTTATCCAGATAGGCGCGGCGGCTCCACTCCGACGAAACGTCGTAGATCTTCTCTTCCATGGCGCTTCTCCCAGACGCGTCCCTGTTGGGTAATTAGGTCTAGGTTTACGGAAAGAGAGAGGGTCCGGGCAAGCGGGACCGGCATCGGACTTTGGTCGCTGCTACTTTCGGGTGTTTCGAAGGTTCAGCGCCGTCCCCGGCGGCCCGCGGGACCGGAAAGGGGATCCATTGCGGTGCGCTTAGCCCTGGATTCCCTTGCCCTCTGCTTCGCGTCCTTCCGGAAAAGACAATGAGCTCTTACAGCCCGCCCATCCGGCAGACGATCTCCCACTCCTCGTCGGTGACCGGCTGCACCGAGAGGCGGGAATTGTTGACGAGGATCATCTTCTCGAGGCCGGGCTGCTTCTTGATTTCGTCCAGCGTTACGGGCCTCGGCAGGGCCTTCACGGCGTTGACGTCGACCATGCCGAACTTGCCGGTCTCGTCCGTGTGGTCGGGGTAATATTCCCGGATGACCTCGACGATGCCCACCACCGCCTTGCCTTCGTTAGAATGGTAGAAAAAGCCCTGCTCGCCCTTTTTCATCGCCATCAGGTTCTGCTTGGCGACATGGTTGCGCACCCCGTTCCAGAAGGTGCCTTTGTCGCCTTGCGCGACCTGGGCGTCCCAGGACCAGACGGAGGGTTCGGACTTGTAGAGCCAGTGGGCCATCTTCAACTCTCAATACTCGGACTTGATCGGACGGTTCATCAGCGCATCGACAGCGTGGTCGAGGGTCCATGCGCCGGAAAGGATCTGCTCGACGGCCTCGGCGATGGGCATGTCGATGCCTTTCGCACGCGCCAGCGCCACGAGGGCGCTTGCGGTGGCCGCTCCCTCCACCAGCTTGCCGCCCGCCGCGTCATCCACGCTCAGGCCCTGGCCGAGACGCATGCCGAAGGCGAAGTTGCGGGAATGGGCGGAGGAGCAGGTGAGAACGAGATCGCCGAGGCCGGAGAGGCCCATCAGGGTCTCCGCCTCGCCGCCATAGGCGCGGGCGAAGCGCAGAAGCTCCGCGAAGCCGCGGGCGATCAGCGCCGCCTTGGCGCTCTCGCCGAGGCCTTTGCCGGCCACGGCCCCGCAGGCGATGGCCAGCACGTTCTTGGCCGCCCCGCCGATCTCGACGCCACGGATGTCGTGGCGATGATAGACCCTCAAGGTCGGCCCGGAGAGGGCGAGAGCAAGCTCTTCCGCGCGCGCCGAATCCCGGCAGGCCAGGGTCACGGCGGTCGGCAGGCCGCGGGCCACGTCATCCGCGAAGCTGGGACCGGAGAGCACGGCGACGGGCGCGCCGGGGCGGACCTCCTCCGCCACGTCGCAGAGAAAGGCGTTCGTGCCCCGCTCGATTCCCTTGGCGCAGAGCACGAGGGGCGTGGCGGCGGGCAGGACGGAGGCGAGCGCCGCCGTCATCTCCCGCGTCGTCTGGGCCGGAGTCACGAGGAGCACGGCGCGGCATGTGGCGAGATCGCCGAGATCGGCGGTGGGCCGGATGCGGTCGTGCAGCCTGACGCCCGGCAGGAAGCGCTCGTTCGTGCGGGTCGCAGCAAGCGCTTGCGCCTGCTCGGCCGTGCGCATCCACAGGATCGCGTCGTTTCCGGCCGCCGCCGCCGCATTGGCGAGCGCCGTTCCCCAGGCTCCCGCGCCGGCAATGCCGATGGAACCGGAAGGCAGGCTCATCAGGCCTTCGCTCCCGCCTCGTCGCGGCTCGTGTCCAGCGGCCAGCGGGCGCGGGCCGGCGCGCCGATATCGTCGATGAGGCCGAGCCGCAGGCGCTCGAGGCCCGCCCAGGCGATCATCGCGCCGTTGTCGCCGCAGAGCGACACGGGCGGGGCGACGAGCTTGAGGCCCGCCTCGACCGCAAGCCGCTGGAGGGCCTGCCGCATGGTCTGGTTGGCGGCGACGCCGCCCGCCACCACGAGGGCGCTCGGATGGCCTGCGATTTCGCGGAATTTGCGCAACCCGACGCGGGTGCGGTCGACCACCACGTCCACGATCGCGGCCTGGAAGCTGGCGCAGAGATCGGACACGTCGGTCTGCGTGAGCGGCGCGATGCGCTCCGCCTCCAGGCGCACGGCGGTCTTGAGGCCGGACAGGGAGAAATCGGGCTCGGCTCGTCCCATGAGCGGGCGAGGCAGGGCGAAGCGCTCCGGATTGCCCTTTGCCGCCTCGTTCTCCACGTGGGGGCCGCCGGGATAGGGAAGCCCCAGCATCTTCGCCACCTTGTCGAAGGCCTCGCCGATGGCGTCGTCGATGGTGGTGCCGATGCGCGTGTAGTCGCCGACCCCCTTCACCGCCACGAGCTGCGTGTGGCCGCCGGAGGCGAGAAGCAGCAGATAGGGAAAGCCGATGCCGTCGGTCAGGCGGGCGGTGAGCGCATGGGCCTCGAGGTGGTTCACCGCCATCAGCGGCTTGCGGGTGACGAGCGCCATCGCCTTGGCGGTTGTGAGCCCCACGAGCACGCCGCCGATGAGGCCGGGGCCGGCCGCCACCGCGATGCCGTCGATGTCGTCCACGGTGCAGCCCGCTGTTTTCAGGGCGCGGGCGACGAGCCGGTCGAGCACCTCCACATGGGCCCGGGCCGCGATCTCCGGGACCACGCCGCCATAGGCCGCGTGCTCCGCAATCTGGCTCAGGACCTCGTTGGAGAGGATCTCGCCCCGTCCGTCGAAGCCGAGTGCCACAACGGCGGCGGCGGTCTCGTCGCAGGTGGTCTCGATGCCAAGGATGCGCATGGTCGTCGGGCTGCCGTTGCTACGTGTTTGTTCGGGCTTTGCGGCCCGCCTGTCCTCCCCCTATAGTCCGCCCCGACGCACAAGATCAAACGCCATCTCGCATCATCGGAGAGCACAGCAGGAATGCCCCTTTCATCCCCCCTGGTCATCGGCACGCGCGGCAGTCCCCTGGCGCTGGCCCAGGCCCGTGAGACGCAGGACCGCGTGAGCATCGCCCATGGCTGGCCCGTGGAGCAGCTGCCCCTGTCGATCATCAAGACCACGGGCGACGCCATTCAGGACAGGCCCCTCTCGGAAGCCGGGGGCAAGGGGCTCTTCACCAAGGAGCTCGACATCGCCCTGCTGGAGGGCTTCATCGATCTCGCCGTGCATTCCGCCAAGGACCTGCCGACGACCCTGCCGGAAGGCATCGTCATCGCAGGTTACCTGCCCCGCGAGGATGTGCGCGACGCCTTCATCAGCCGCCGCTTCAAGACCCTGCACGAGCTGCGGGCAGGTGCGGTGGTGGGCTCCGCCTCCCTTCGCCGTCAGGCGCAGATCCGCCGCCTGCGACCCGACCTGCAGGTCACGCTGCTGCGCGGCAACGTGCAGACGCGTCTCGCCAAGCTGGATGGCGGCGAGGTCGACGCCACGCTCCTCGCCATGGCTGGTTTGCGCCGCTTGGGGCTGACCGACCACGTCACCACGATCCTCGACACGGAGGACTTCCTGCCCGCGGTGGGGCAGGGGGCCATCGCCATCGCGGTGCGGGTGGAGGACGAGCGGGTACGGGAGGCCCTTGAGCCGATCCTCCACGAACCGACGGCTCATACGCTCGCCGCTGAGCGGGCTTTTCTCACAATCCTCGACGGGTCGTGCCGCACGCCCATCGCCGGCCATGCCCGCCTGATCGACGGCGAGCTCGAGATACGCGGCCTCGTCATGCGTCCCGACGGCTCGGAAAGCCTGGAGACCGCCCGGCGCGGCGCGGTCTCCGATGCCGTCGCCATGGGGCGCGAGGTGGGCACCGAGCTGCGCACCCGCATGCCCGCAGGTTTCCTCAGCGCCTGATGCTCGTTCTCGTCACACGCGCATCGGAGGATGCATCGCGCACGGCCCGAAAGCTTGAGGCCCGTGGGCATGAGGCTCTCTGCGCGCCCGTGATCGAGATTGCCACAACGGGCGAGCCCGCTCCTGCAGGCCCCTATGATGCTATCGTCGTCACCAGCGCTCATGCGGCGGAGGCCCTGTCTGCCATCGAGAACAGGCAGCTCACCGTTTTCGCCGTGGGTGAGCGCACGGCGGAGACGGTGCGGGATGCGGGCTTCTCGTCCGTATCCGTAGCGGAAGGCGATGCGGCGTCCCTGTCGCGGCTGATCCGGCGCGAGAAGGAGCCTGGACTGACGCTGCTCCACGTGATGGCCCGACACCACAAGGACGAGCCGGCGGCCTCGTTGCGCGCATCCGGCTTCCACGTTCTGCAATGGGAGGCCTACGAGGCAAGGGCCACCGGCAGCCTGCCGCCGACGGCCATCGAGGCGCTCCGCTCTGGCAAAATCGGCGCGGCGCTCCATTATTCTCGAAGGAGCGCGGATCTCCTCGTCCGGCGGATGGGGGAGGCGGGGCTGACGTCCACTCTCGGAAGTTTTCCGCACCTCTGCCTCTCGGCGGATGTGGCCGTGCCTCTCGAGGCCATGGGCGCTCCCGTCCTTGTGGCGGAGGAGCCTGCGGAGGGCGCTCTCCTCGGACTTCTCGACGGCCCTCTATGACGTCGGCAGCCGTTTCGATTACGATTGGGGCTTTAGGGATCTTTGCAGACCATCAAGGACGACATTCTTGCCAGGGAACGAAACGCCGCGCTCAAGCTTGCCACAATGACCTTCCACCGTGACCTTTCAAGAGTGCCCACCAAGAGCGAACAGTGACCCATTCATCCGATCCCCGAGCCCCGAAATCCTCTCGCAAGAAGCCCGCGCGCGAACCGACGACCCTCGACCTGAAGGCGACGGTCGTCGACGATGGCGCGTCTAGGGAGGAGACGAAGCCGGAGGAGACGATATCGCCTGAGCCCGAGAAGGCAGCCCAGGAGGAGGTGTCGAAGCCGGAGGCTACCCTCGATTCGGGCCTCGCGACCGATTCGATTGCGCCGGAGACCTCCTCCAACGAGCCGCCGTCGCAGCCTCCTCCGCCCGAGAGCGGGCCGGTTCGCGACACCGATCACCGGAAAACCCCTCTTGGGGCCCTGGTCGGCGCCGGCCTCCTCGGCGGGCTCGTCGGTGCAGGAATCCTCTACGGCGCGCAGACCTGGCGCGGTCCCGAGGGTCAGGACGATGCCCGGCTGGTGCAGCTGGAGCAGCAGGTGGCGACGCTCGGGCAGCAGGGCGTGCGGCCAGGGGATCTTCAGGCCCTGTCCGGCCGCATCGGCGCGGTCGAGAATACAGGCGCATCCCTCAATGAGCGGCTTCAGGCCCTTCAGAGCACGGCCGAGCAGGCCCTGGCGCAAGCTCAGGAAGCCGCCAACCGGCCGGTCCCGGAGGTTCCTGCCCCGCAGACGGATGCGGCTCTGGCCCAGATCACCGAGCGCCTGTCGGCGCTGGACAATCAGGTTCAGAACGTAGCGCAGGAAGCTGCCAATGCGGCCCAGACCGCGACAAGCGCCCTGAACGCAGCGCAGAACCTTGATGGCCGGATCGCGGAACTGGACAGCCGCCTCGCCGCGCAGCAGCAGAGCCTTTCAGCCCTGTCCAACGATATCGGGGCGCTCTCCAACCGGCTGGCCCAGGAGAACCAGGGCGCGACGAGCGCCTTCCAGACCGGAACCCGGATCATCCTCGCGGAGCGCCTGAGCGACGCCCTGCGGAACGGAACGCCCTATGTGGACGTCCTGGAGGGGCTGAGGCATGTCGAGGCCGATCCGGCGCGGCTTGCTCCTCTCGAACCCTTCGCACAGCAGGGGGCTCCCACGGCCGCCGAGATCGCGCAGCGCTTCGAGCCTCTCGGAGCCGCTATCCTGCGCGAGAGCCGTGGGCCGGCAGGGGGCTGGACCGACCGGCTTCTGCGCATGGCGGACCGGGTGGTCACCGTCCGTCCCGTGGACCAGCCAGGCTCCACGGGGGTTCCGAGCCTCGTCGCGCGCATCGAGCAGGCTTTGGAGCGCGGGGATGTGGCGGAGGCGGTCGCCGCCTGGCAGGCCCTGCCGGAGCCGGCGCGGCGCATGTCCGAGGAATGGGCGCAACAGGCTGCTGCGGTCGCCCAGGCCCGCCAGGCCGGTCAGGCCATCGCCGACAACGCTCTCGCCGCCCTCAACCGAACGGCGCAGTAAAAGGATCAGCCCAGGATGTGGCGCGCTCTCCTCTTCATCGCTCTCCTCTGCATTGCGGCTTTCGGTGCAGTCTGGCTGGCCGACAGGCCCGGCACGGTCCTGATCACCTTCGGCGGCTATGAGATTCAGACTTCGGTGGCCGTGGCCGCCATCGCCTTTGCTGGCCTTGCATTGCTGCTGGCGCTCCTCTGGTCGGCGGTATCCGGCCTGCTGCGCCTGCCCTCCCGCCTGACGTCCGCATCCCGCTCGCGTCGCCGCTCGCGCGGCTATCAGGCGGTCTCCCGCGGCATGGTGGCCGTGGGCGCGGGCGACACCATCGCGGCCCGTCGCTACGCCAGCGAAGCCGAGCGTCTTCTGGGCCAGGAGCCGTTGACGCTTCTGCTCAAGGCCCAGGCCGCTCAGGTCTCCGGCAATCGAGCTGCGGCCGAGGCCGCGTTCACGCAGATGATGGAGGAGGACCAGACCCGGGTTCTCGGCTTGCGCGGTCTCTTCGTCGAGGCCCGCCGCCGGGGCGATGCCGTGGCCGCCCGCGAATACGCGGCCGAGGCCGTCCGCCTTGCGCCGGCCGCCGCCTGGGCGAGCGACGCCGTTCTCGAGGCGCGCTGCGCAGAGCGGGACTGGCGCGGAGCGCTGGAAGCCATCGAGCGGCGGACCTCCCTTGGGCTTCTCGACAAGACGACGGCCCGCCGCCACCGGGCGGTGCTCCTGACGGCGGACGCCCTCGACCGGGTCGACAACGATGCGGAGGGGGCGCTCAGAAGCGCCCAGGACGCGGTGAAGCTCGCTCCCGATCTCGTGCCCGCAGCGGCTCTGGCCGGCCGCCTCCTGGCGCGCCGGGGCGATATGCGCCGCGCCGCCAAGGTGATCGAGGTCGCATGGCGCAGCCAGCCCCATCCCGATCTCGCCGAAGTCTATCTCAATGTGCGGCCCGGCGATTCGGCCCTCGACCGGCTCAAGCGCACCGAGACCCTCCTGAAAATGTCCGGTGGCGATCCGGAAGGGCGGCTGGCGGTGGCGCGCGCCGCCCTCGAGGCGCGGGAATTCGCCCGTGTCCGCGAGGTGCTCGAACCGCTGCTCGCCGAGCGCCCGACCATGCGGGTATGCCTCCTCATGTCGGATCTGGAGCAGCTGGAGCACGGCTCGACGGGCCATGGCCGAGGCTGGCTCGCCCGCGCCACCCGCGCGCCGCGGGATCCCGCCTGGATCGCGGACGGGGTCGTGTCCGACTACTGGGCCCCGGTCTCGCCCGTCACCGGCCGCCTCGACGCCTTCGTCTGGCAGGCGCCGCCGGATGTGCTCGTAGCGCCTGAGCTCACCCTGAGCGACGAGGTCACGGCGGATCTCGACGAGGAACCCAAAGCCCTGCCGGTTGTGGTGGTGGAGGAGCCGCCCGCGGTTGCTGCGCCTGCGGAGCCCGCGTCCGAACCTGCGCCCGCGCCTGCTGTCGTGGAGAAGAGCGAGGTCGTCGAGACCGTGGAGGCGGGGGAAAGGGAGCCGGCGCAGGAAGCCCCCCTCCCGCCCAAGCCCGAGCCCGTCGTCTTTCCCGCCAACCCGCCGGACGTGCCCAAGCCCAAGGAGACGACGCCGGCGAGGCGCGGCGTTTTTTCAATCTGGTAGGGCGGATCCAGGCCTTTCCATCCTTGCCAAGTGGCGGGGGAGAGGGTATGAGGTCGCCCTCTTCGTTCGCACATTTGCGACGCCGCAATAGCTCAGCTGGTAGAGCACCTCATTCGTAATGAGGGGGTCGGGGGTTCGAATCCCTCTTGCGGCACCATCATTTCCAAAGGTTTCCAACAGGATCCCGAGGAAGGCGTCCCGGACCCCAATTGGGATGGATGTGGAACGAATGGACCGATTGGTCTGGGGCCATAGCTCAGCTGGGAGAGCGCTTGCATGGCATGCAAGAGGTCGGCGGTTCGATCCCGCCTGGCTCCACCATTCCTCTGAAAACGACGGAGCGCGGGTGTAGCTCAGGGGTAGAGCACAACCTTGCCAAGGTTGGGGTCGAGGGTTCGAATCCCTTCGCCCGCTCCAGTTTTCGCAGCCGGTTACAATCTCCAGAACTCCAGCATCCCCTAGGTTGCGTCAACGTATGTCCGTCTCTCTGACAGGTTGTCGCACTCCGTAAAAGCTCTTGTCCTCGCCTCATGTCCCGCAGCCGATTCAAATCGGTAATCCTGACGGACGAGTGCGCATCCGAAGGACAATGGCCTGCCGTCTCCGCTGGCGCGATACTTCCGGAAAAGGGAGGCACGAGCCATGAACATCGAATACGGCGATACCAGCGGAAATCTGACCGGATTCCAGAGAGGAAAGAACCAGACTCTTGTCGGCGTGGTCACGCAGGACAACATCCTCTACGGCGACGCTTATGGGATTCTGGACTTCGCGCGCGGCGGCAACGATACGCTGAGGGGATCGACGGAGGTATCGAACACCTTCTTCGGCGATGCGCGGTGGATGTCCAACTTTGCGAGGGGCGGCCACGATACGCTGTCCCTGCAGGGCACAGACTCGACTCCCACGACGACCAGCATTCTCTACGGCGATGCCTACGAGATGTCCGACCTCGCTGCGGGAGGGCGTGACGTTTTCAACCTCGTCGGCTCCTATGCGCAGGGAACGCTCTACGGCGATGCCTACTGGATGTCGGAACTGACGCGCGGTGGCCATGACATCTTCAACGCTGGGGACGGCGGTGGCACCTTCTACGGCGATGCTCATGTCATGTCTGGATGGGCGCGCGGCGGTCATGATGAAATGACCGGGGGAAACGGCAACAATCTCCAGACCATTCTCTACGGCGATGCCTACCAGATGTCGGGCTTTACCAGGGGCGGCAACGATAAGCTCGATCCTGGGTGGTGGGGTATCGTCTATGGCGATGCCTATACCATGACCGGAAGATCTCGCGGCGGCCATGACACCATTACGGCCGGCGGGCGCGTTTCGGAGCTGTTCTATGGCGATGCAAAGTCTATGTCCGGTCGGTCGGTCGGTGGTAACGACACCATGAATATCGGTAGCCAGATCCACACGGTATACGGCGATGCCTACGAGATATCCGACTACGCACGAGGGGGGCACGACACAATCGCAGGTGACGGATTCCAGTCGGATCTCTTCGGCGACGCCTATACGATGAGCGGTCGCGTTCGCGGCGGCAACGACAAGCTGACTGGAGGCAACAATCTGGTCTCGAACGAGCTCTTCGGCGATGCCTATACAATGGGCGGCAGGAGCAAGGGCGGGCATGATGTGCTCACCGCAGGCGCCGGAAGCAGCGAGAACCTGCAGAACGACCTCTATGGCGATGCGTACAAAATGTCGGGCAACACCTGCGGAGGCAATGATCGCCTTGTCGCCAGCAGCGCTGTCGCCGACATGTGGGGTGATGCCAAGTTCATGTTCGACCATGCAAAGGGCGGTCGCGACACGTTCGCCTTCTCCGGTGAGTTCGGAGACACCCGCATCCATGACTTCCAGCAGGGCAAGGACCGTCTGGAGATCAATGTCGATCGCAGCCTCAATCCTTTTTCGCAGGTCGAGTGGGAAAGGGTTGGGAGCGACGTGGTCGTGACCGTCGATGGGCCTGTCTCGGAAGGCGAGTTCCGGCTCGCGGGATTCTCCGGGACGCTCAAGAACAACGATTTCTATTTCGTCTGACGATATGGCGGCGGCCGAACGTCGGCTCCGCCCCATTCTTCGCACTACCTCTCTTGCCCGAATGGCAAGGGCAGCGGGAAGAGGTATTGTCAAGCTTGGCCATGGATGCTGCGGCAGCTGCGCCCGTGGCCAGGCTCGGCGACTGACGCCGCTTCACCGCCTCCATATATGGACGGCTCTGCCGCCGAGCCACCCCGGCCACATCGGGGCGGCCTCTCGCTGAACGGCCAGCATCTCCTCCATTCAGAGCAAGTTAACATTCGCAGATGCATTCTGCGGGCAGAATGGAACCCTGCTCATGAGCATGTGTTCCTGAGTCAAGCGCCACGCGAATGGAAGGAAACTGGACGATGCTGAAGAAAATCGTAGCTATCGCTGCCGTTGCTGCTGGCCTTGTACTGCCGGGATCTGCCCTTGCGGCACCACTTGCCTTCACGACGACGGATCTCAACATCCGCACGGGACCTGCCGCATCTTATCAACGCTTTGATACGATTCCGGAGGGCGGGCGCGTGACGGTTCATGGCTGTCTGACCGGCTATAACTGGTGCGATGTCACCTGGGCCGGCGAGCGCGGCTGGGTCTCGGGCAACTATCTGGCCTATGCAGGCGAGCGTTATGCTCGCCAGCCGATTCCGAGCGTTGCTTTCTCCATTGGCGTTCCGGTGATCGGTTTCGATCCCGGCATCTATCACCGCCGCTACTACGTCGATCGTCCCTGGTACCGCGACCGCTACCTCGAGCGTCGCTGGGCCCGCGAGCCCTATTTCGACCGGCGGGATGCATTCCGGGAGCACCGCGAATTGCGCGATGCCCGGCGCGCGGTGCGCGAGGAGCAGCGGGATGTCTTCGATGCCCGGCGGGACCTGCAGCGCGAACGCCGTGTCGGAGGCAATGTCCGCGATGAGCGGCGCCAGCTCCAGCGGGAGCGCCGCGAACTCCTCGAAGCCCGGCAGGAGCTGAGGCGCGAGCGGAGAGACTAAGATGCGCAAGCCCCGCTGCTTCCCGAAGGCAGCGGGGCTTTGCTTTCATGCGCCGCTATGAGTCCAGGGCCGTAACCGTGCCGTCGGCGCTGATCTGGCAGGTGATATAAGAGTGGCGGACCTGGCGGGCGCGGGTGCTGGCATAGACGATCCTCACCTCGATCGGTGCGACAAGCCTGCCATCCTGCGCCTGTTGTGTCTGGCCGGCGCTGGCCGCATCCACGCGAACCGCACCCAGCGGGGCCGCAGCCGCGACGATGGAGTCGCGGCAGTTCCGGACGATGTATGTCGGCGTGCCGCTGCGGGGAACGAGCGGCGCAATGGAGCCGGTCGAGATCGGCTGTTGCATCGGTAGGCCGCCATCTCCGGAATTCGAGGCCTGAAGAGCCGGACGGAGAGCAGCCGGCAGGTTCAGCTCGCCGCCGCTTCCTCTGCGAACGATAACCTGCGCCGGCGGCAGGGCGGAATGCGTGACGACCGGAGCCGCGGCGGGGCGGGAATTCGTCGCCCTCGATGCCTCCGCTTTCGACGAGCTTCTGGAAGGAGACGAATCCCGAGCCGGGGATTCCGCGGATTGCCTGCCGCCGCTGCGCCGTGAGCCACCGCTCCTGCTGGGAGAGCCGCCGCCTGGATCGCTCGCCACTGAACCGCCTCCGGGAGGGCTCGAAGGGCTCGGACCCTGGCCGCCGCTGTTTACAGCGCCAGCGCTCGTGCTGATTCCGCCTCCTAAGGATCCTGCGGCGCCATTTCCACCCGCACCGATTCCGCCCGCACTGGAGGTGCCAGTTCCGGAATTGGAAAGGCCGACCGCGGGAGTGTCGGCAGTCGCGCCGGATGGGCTGGGACTGGCCGTGCCGGCATTCGGGTTTTCGCTCGGGGTGTCGCCTCCCTGCACACTGCCCGAACCGCCGCCCGCCGAGCCACCTCCGCCGCGGCCGACTCCGCCTGTGCCGTCGCCTTGGCTGCTCCCGCCCAGGCTTCCGCCCAGCGAGCCGCCACCGCCATTCTTGCCGCCGCGGCCGCCCCCGCCACCCCGTCCGCCATTGCCTTCATTGCCGCCACGGCCGCCACCGCGGCTCCCATCGCTGTCGCTACGGCCTTCGGCCTCGCCGCCATCGCCCCTTCCACCGCCGCCGCGTCCGCCGCCACCGTTCCCGCTCTCGCTGCCCCCATCCCCTTTGCCGCCTTTTCCTCCGCCATCACCTCCTCTGGCGAGGACCGGTTGGGCGGAAACGAGAGCGAGGACGACGAGGGAAACGAACGATGTCCGAAGCATGGCTCCTCCAGAGGGTGCGAGACCGGTGCAGCAGCTGCATCCGCTCGGTCTCTTGGTTCGGGTTTGGACTCGTCCGGGGAACGCAAAACGAAGAGAACGTCATTGGTCGCAGGCTGGCGGATTCCGGTTCGTGAGGTCTTGAGCCGGTCGTGGTTCGGAGCTTCCTGACGCCTGGTAAAATTGAAGCGAACGAGTTCCTGCTATTCCTGCCGAGGATCGGCCGGGGGGAGGGCAGCGTCAAGGAAAAGCCGGGCCGCTACCCTTCAGAGGTAGGCCATCCTGCTTTGCACCCCGATCCCGAGCGGCCGTGCGAAATCAGTCGCGGTATCGATCCGTATCCGCGGCAGGACCCGAATTGTCCGCCGATGGAGGCGGGTCTAGTTCTGCCGCCACAATCTCCCGTCGGGCAGCAATTCGGGCGGCAGTTCGAGAACGCGGATCTCCCGTCCTGCATCGGCCGCTCTCGCAGTGGAACGCGGTGATTGCTTCGCCGCCCGCGTCGGGGACTTCTTGTTGGCGGAGCGCTGGCTGCGCTCTTCTGCTGCCGGCTTGGTCGAGCGAGAATTTTCCTTGACGGATGCGCGGCCTTGCGAAGAAGGCTTCGCTGCTCTTTCCGGTGCGTCCTTCGGCAGTGCGGCCTGCTTGGCCTTGCGTGAGTCATCGCCGCGCTCGTCCTTCTCGGTGCGCCGCGGCGCATTCTCCGGCGGAGCAGGCGCAGGCGCTTCCAGAGTGAGGGGAAGCCGGAACATCACGGCTGCGGGCACGTGCTCATTCCGGGCCTGCAAGGCGGCGAGCTTCTGCCTGAGGCCATGGAGCTCGCGATGAGCAGCGGCGAGCAGCTCCCGCTCATGGCGCAATGCAATCCCAACCTGCGCTGCCTGCGCTTCGGCGGATCGCAGGGCCGCAAGCTGCCCTCGTGCATCGTCCAGCTGAAGAGACAGAGACGAGCTGCGCTCCTTTTCCGTTTCAGCCGCTTCCTGCGCCTTCGTCGCGTTCGCTCTGAATGCTGCGATCTGCTCCTTCGCCACGGACAGTTCGTGCGCTACGGAAACGGAGCGCTTTTTTTCCTGCGCAAGAGTCTCCGAGAGCTCTTGTGCGTTCGCAACGCGAGCCTGAAGGGCAGCAAGCCTTTCCCGCGATGTCGCGAGTTCGAGCGTCGTTGCATCGGCCCGGCCTTTCTCAAGCGTGACCGTTTTTTCAAGTTCAGCGTTTCTCGCTCTGATGGCTTCGGCCGCTTCCAACTGCTCCTGCGCCGCCTCAAGTTCGCGAGCGGTTATGGCAGCCCTCTCCCTCTCCTGCTTCAGCGCCGCTTCCAGTGCACTCCCTCCGGCCTCCGCTGCCTTCAGGCTCGCGACCTGAGCGCGCAGGATCTCGAGTTCCTGACGCGCCGCCGAGGCATTCGTGCGCTCCTGCGCAAGCTCGCCTTCACGCGCAGCCGCCCTGGCCTCGGCATCCGCCAGAACCGCAAGCCGCTCCCTGGCGCGGTTCAGCTCCTCGATGGTCTGATCTGCTCTCCGCTTTTCATCCGCCAATGCCTCTTCGAGCTCGGCAGTGACAGGCTGAGCTGTGGTCAGAACAGTCAGCTGTTCCCGGGCACCGTCCAGCGCCTTCAGCGCCGCATCGGCCCGGTCCTTCTCCCGCGCGAGGGCGCTTTCAAGCTCGGCGATTCTGGCCGTGGCGGCTTCCGATGTTCTGTCGCGTGTTTCGTCGGACAGGATAGGAGGGCCCTGCTCGCCGGATGCCAGTTCCTGCAGACTCATCTGCAGGGCCGGATCCCCGATGTGGTCGATCATCATGACGGCGAGCGATCCTGCCTCGATGGCGGATGAGAGGACCTGTTTCGCCTGTGCCGCATCGCCCTTCTGCACCAGCGCCGCCAGATGGGCGATCAGCGCCCGGCCTTCCTCCGAGGTGGAGAGGCCGCCAAGCATGAGGGACCAGTCCCGCGCCGGTTCGCCGGCTGGGGCAGAACCCGTCGTGCTGTGCCCGTCAGGGGAATTCACAGTATGCGAGGAGGCATCCATCCTGGCGCCGCGCTCATTCGCAGCGAGAGGCAGGGAGCCCATGATCAGCGTTGCAACCGCCGCCGGGGCGACGCGCCACCACAGACACGTTGCATGATGAGACTTCATCTTCTGCCGGGCCATGGCGCTTCTCCGCTGTGTCACAGGAGCTGACGGCATCTGCGGCGAGACTTCGGAAGCGCGCCGAATGATGCGGACAGCAACGACTCACAGCAGAGCCGATAAATCAGGCGACATTTGGCACCGGCCTGACCTGCAGGGCTGCTGCCTTTGCTGCAGGGCCGGAGCTCGATCGCACGGATGGTGCGGCAATCGCCATCAGGAATGCAGAGCGGAGCGCCCGCCCAGGTCTTTCGTCAACGCGAAGCCGTGATGCCGGCCGCTTGGGGCACGGGACTCCTGGTGAGGGTCATCCTGCTGTCGGGCCGGCTGCAGGACACGGTGACGAACCCGTCCGATGCGTTGATTCGAACGGAGATCAGGTCGTCGGTGCTGGCGAGGTTCACAGGCTCCTCGTCGATCTCCTGCGACACCTCGGCGATGATCGAGAGGCAATCGGCAAACGGCATCGTGGCGACCCGGGTGGTCTCGGCCGACTCGGCGCGAACGCCGGAGCTTGCAAGCGAGGCGCTGAAAGCGCCTATCAGCAGGCCGGTTAACAGGGAGCGCATCATTGATTCTCCTGATGCCGAGACATCAGCATAATGGGGGCGGGGCGGCTGTGCTGCGCCGCACATGCGGGGTCCTTCATCAGAAGTCCGGCCGCCGCTGTTGCTCTTCGGTTCTCATCGTGGAGAGGCAAGCCCCGCGCGTTTCATAAGTTCCGGCTTGGCCGGCGTGCCGGACAGAAAGTCGCGCACATGCGGCTTCGGTTATCGGTCAAGCTGGCCGCTGCCGGATCGGGCCTGGCGGTACTGTCGTCTGCGCAGGCGTTAAGAGCAGCCCGGCATAGGGCTTGCACCTTTCGCGATGCCGGCTGAGAAGCTTCTCCCTGACCTCTGTTCTGGTGCGGTCATCCATGCCGCTCATCTCCAGGTTCTGCAGTGCCGCCCGGTGCTGGAAGTCGATGTCGCCGAGAGTATGGAGAACCTCTCGCATGATCGATTCCAGCGCCAATGAGTTCGTGCCTCTCAAGGCCCTGCCGACGGCGTTCGCGTCGATGTTGTTGCCGGTCATGTTCCCTCCGCGCCGAACATTGAATCCTTGTTCGCTGATGATCCCCATAGGAGCGGGAGAGAGCGGGGGCGCGCTACCTCGCAATTTTACCTAACCCATTCGAAAGTCTGTCTTTTGTGACAAAATTCTCCGGCTGTAACGCCGGGAGGCTGTGCGCGCCTAGCGACAAGCTCTTGCGCTCTTTCCCGCCGCCACTTAGGCTCGTGCCAACATAACAATAAAAGCCAAATCAAAAGAGGGCTTTGAGGGAGAAGACGCTTGGGAGCCGAGGCTCGTGCCCGTTGGCATGTCCGCTCCATCGGGAAGGCTGCCGCAGTCCCGGTGCTGGCGATCGCGATGCAACTAGCCTCTGACCGGTCGAGGGGCGCGCTTTCGTGACGCTCGTTCTCGACAATGTCTGCAGGAAGGTCGGCGCGGAGACCCATATTCGCGACATATCGCTGACCCTGGAGCGAGGTTCGCTCAACGTGCTGCTCGGCGCGACGCTCGCCGGCAAGACGTCGCTGATGCGCCTGATGGCGGGCCTCGACGCCCCGAGCAGCGGACGCATTCTGGTCGATGGGCAGGACGTGACGGGATGGCCCGTGCAGCGCCGCAGCGTGGCGATGGTCTACCAGCAATTCATCAACTATCCGTCGCTCACCGTCTATGAGAACATCGCCTCGCCCCTGCGGGTCGCGCGGCTTCCATCGGCGGAAGTCGATGCCCGGGTCCAGGATGCGGCGCGGCTCCTCAAGCTCGAGCCTTATCTCGACCGCAAGCCCCTCAACCTGTCGGGCGGACAGCAGCAGCGCACGGCCATCGCCCGGGCGCTGGTGAAGCGCGCGGACCTCGTGCTTCTCGACGAGCCTCTCGCCAATCTCGATTACAAGCTGCGCGAGGAACTGCGCGAGGAGCTGCCGCGGGTCTTCGCCGCTTCGGGGGCCATCTTCGTCTATGCCACGACGGAGCCTTCCGAAGCCCTTCTTCTCGGCGGCAACACAGTGACGCTCTTCGAAGGCCGGGCGACCCAGTTCGGCCGGACGCCGCTCGTCTACCGTCACCCGCAGGATCTCGTCACGGCCCAGGTCTTCTCCGACCCGCCGCTCAACACGCTCAGGGCCAGCAAGACCGGCTCCACGGTCGCCCTGAGCACCGGCGGGCAGGGCCCTGCCGCTGGTGCCTTCGCCGCCGCGCCGGACGGGGAGTACACGGTGGGCTTCAGGGCTCATCACCTGGGCTTCGAGTCGACGGGACGGGACGAGATCGCGATTCCTGTCAAAGTTTCGCTCGCCGAGATCACCGGTTCCGAGAGCTACGTGCATCTCAGCGCAGGCGAGCACCGCTTCGTCGCCCTCGTTGCCGGCGTGACGCGTCTTCAGCCCGGAGCCGCGGTGACGGCCTATCTCGACCCGCGCCACGTCTTCCTGTTCGACGAAAGAGGCCGCCTCGCCGCTGCCGATCTCGCCAAAGCCGCGTGAGGAGAGAGGATATGGCCCGCATCACCCTCGACCATCTCGCCCACGCCTACAGGCCCGATCCGAAGGGACCGCAGGATTATGCCCTGAAGGAGATCAACCATGTGTGGGACCAGGGCGGCGCCTATGCGCTGCTCGGTCCCTCGGGTTGCGGCAAGACCACCCTCCTCAACATCATCTCCGGCCTGGTGCACCCGACGCGCGGGCGCATCCTGTTCGACGACCGGGACGTGACGGATCAGCCGACGGAGCAGCGCAACATCGCGCAGGTTTTCCAATTTCCCGTGGTCTACGACACCATGACCGTGCGCGAGAACCTCGCCTTCCCGCTCAAGAACCGCCGTGTGCCGCGGGAAGCGACCCATCAGCGGGTGGAGGAGATCGCCCGCCTGCTCGACCTGACCTCAGTTCTCGACCGCAAGGCGAACAACCTGACCGCCGACATGAAGCAGAAGATCTCGCTCGGGCGCGGGCTCGTGCGCCCCGACGTGGCGGCGATCCTGTTCGACGAACCGCTCACCGTGATCGACCCGCACCTCAAATGGCAGCTGCGCTCCACGCTCAAGGAGATCCACCGGGCGCTCGACATCACCATGATCTACGTGACGCACGACCAGACCGAGGCACTCACCTTCGCCGACAAGGTGGTGGTCATGCATGACGGCGCCGTGGTCCAGACCGGAACTCCGGACGAACTGTTCGAGCGCCCCGCCCACACCTTCGTCGGCCATTTCATCGGCTCGCCCGGCATGAACATCCTGCCCTGCCGGGTCGAGGGTGCGACGGCCTTCATCGACAACGAGCGCATCGCGCTGAAAGGCGCCTATCCGGCTCTGCCTGCGGGAGAGCGGATCGAGCTCGGCATTCGTCCGGAATTCGTGCAGCTTCAGCCGAAGGGAAGCGGGCTGCCGGTCCGCATCCGGCGCATCGACGATATCGGGCGAGCGCGCATCGCCCGGGTGGAGATGGGCGGTCGGGCGCTCGCCGCAAGCGTGCCGGAGGACATCTCCATCGAGGGTGACGAGGCCTCGCTCGCCTTCGATGCGCGCTATGTGCACATTTACGCCGACGGTCACCTGGTTCCGGGCGAAGAGCCGGGAGGGAATGCGCAATGACGAAGACCCTCAACAACAAGGCTTGGCTCTTCGTCCTGCCCGTCTTCGGCATCGTGGCCTTCTCGGCCATCCTGCCGCTCATGACGGTGGTGAACTATTCGGTACAGGACACCTTCGGCAACAACCAGTTCTTCTGGAACGGCGTCGGCTGGTTCCAGGACCTGCTCGACCCGTCGACCCAGCTCGGCGAGCGCTTTTTCGACGCCCTGTGGCGGACCCTGCTCTTCTCGGCGATCATTCTCATGATCGAGGTGCCGCTCGGCATCGCAGTGGCGCTCGCCATGCCGCGCGAGGGCTGGGGCGTCGCTTTCTGCCTCGTTCTCATGGCCCTCCCGCTTCTGATTCCGTGGAACGTGGTCGGCACGATCTGGCAGGTCTTCGCCCGCAGCGACATCGGACTCCTCGGCTGGGCCGTCAATAGGCTGGGGATCGACTACAACTACACGGGCGATCCGCTGGATGCCTGGGTCACCATCATCATCATGGATGTCTGGCACTGGACCAGCCTCGTTGCGCTCCTCTGCTATGCAGGGCTGAAATCGATCCCTGACGCCTATTTCCAGGCGGCGCGGATCGACGGGGCCTCGCGCTGGGCGGTGTTCCGCACCATCCAGCTGCCGAAGATGCGGCGCGTGCTGCTGATCGCGGTGCTCCTGCGCTTCATGGATTCCTTCATGATCTATACCGAGCCCTTTGTGCTCACGGGCGGCGGACCGGGCAATGCGACCACCTTCCTGTCCATCGACCTCGTGAAGCTGGCGCTCGGCCAGTTCGACCTCGGCAAGGCCGCCGCCATGTCGCTGGTCTACAACCTGATCATCATTGCGATCTGCTGGGTCTTCTATACCATCATGACCAACGCGGATGCGCAGCGCGGGAGGGTGCAGGAGTGACCGGAACCGTCGCCATCGGGCCATCCGAGACCAAGGTCTCCGCCGCGCCGCTCGCCGCCAACAAGGCCGTCCCTCGGCCGCGCGTGAACGGGCGGGTGGTGGTGATGACCCTCTACCTCCTGTTCCTGATGCTGCCGATCTACTGGCTCGTGAACATGAGCCTGAAGACGAACACGGAGATCACGTCGGGCCTCACCCTCTGGCCGCAGGAGATCACCTTCCAGAACTACGTCACGATCTTCACGGATGCGAGCTGGTATTCGGGCTACATCAACTCGCTCACCTACGTGCTGATCAACACGGTGCTGTCGATCTCGTTTGCGCTTCCGGCGGCCTACGCCTTCTCGCGCTATCGTTTCCTCGGAGACAAGCACCTGTTCTTCTGGCTGCTCACGAACCGCATGGCTCCGGCGGCGGTGTTCGCGCTGCCATTCTTCAATCTCTATTCCGCCATCGGCCTCTTCGATACGCCCTGGGCGGTGGCTCTCGCGCATTGCCTCTTCAATGTGCCCTTGGCCGTGTGGATTCTCGAAGGATTCATGTCGGGCGTGCCGCGCGAGATCGATGAGACGGCGGCCATCGACGGCTATTCCTTCCCCCGCTTCTTCATCAAGATCTTCATGCCGCTGATTGCGTCCGGCATCGGCGTTGCGGCCTTCTTCTGCTTCATGTTCTCCTGGGTCGAGCTGCTGCTCGCGCGTACCCTGACCTCGGTCAACGCCAAGCCGATCGCCGCCACCATGACCCGCACCGTCTCGGCGGCAGGCATGGACTGGGGGCTCCTTGCGGCGGCGGGCGTGCTCACCATTGTGCCCGGCGCACTCGTGATCTGGTTCGTCCGCAACTACATCGCCAAGGGCTTCGCCCTGGGGAGGGTGTGATGGAAACCAGGCACCGGCTTCCCGTGAGCGAGATCCGCGAGTGGGCGAATTCGATCTGTGACGCTCTCGAGCTGCGGGGCATTACGGAAGTCACCCTTGAGCATGACCAGTACTGGAGCATCTTTTTCGATGACGCCTTCGACTTCGATGATCCGGTGAAGCCGGTTGTCGGCTCGCTCGGTGATGACATCGGCGATCTCCGCAAGGAGATGGAGGCGTTTCGATCCCGTGATCGCGGCATGGTCGTAGAGCATGCATGCCATCATCTGCAGGGTATTCTGGGCTATCTGGCCTATGCGTGCAGCGGAACGGTCGTGAATGCTTCGAACAATGCTACGGGAGGTGCCCGTGCCTGATCTCGCTTGGATGGCTTGGACTTGGCAGACGGCGCTCTTCTTTGCCGGCATTGCCAGCCTGCTCCTGCTGATGACGCTGCTCGCGATCTACCGCCCTGAGACCGAGCGGGTGGGCGTGCTGCGCATTCCCACGACGCGCGGCGACCGCCTGTTCATCTCTCTTCTGGGCGCAGCCTTCATCCATTTGGCCTGGCTCGGGTTCGTCGGCACGGACCTTTGGTGGGCTTCCGGCTTGTCTCTCGTCTATGCGGCGGCGGTTTTCCGCTACGTGTGAGGGACGGGCTCAATAAAGCTCTTTCGGGCTTGGGGCTCGGAAGAGAAGCAGACCGGCTCAAGCCGGCAGGGGCACAATCTGGGAGGAATAAATGAAAGTTACCCAATCTCACCGGCGCTTGAAACTCTTCATGTCCGCGAGCGCCCTCGCCATGGTGATCGGCAGCGGCACGGCCTTTGCCGGCATGGAGGAGGCCCGTCGCTGGGTCGAAACCGAATTCCAGCCTTCCACGCTCTCCAAGGAAGAGCAGCTCAAGGAGATGGAATGGTTCGTGAATGCGGCGAAGCCGTTCGCCGGCATGGAGATCAATGTGGTCTCCGAAACCATCGCGACCCATGAATACGAGGCCAAGGTGCTGGCCAAGGCCTTCTCGGAAATCACCGGCATCAAGCTCACCCACGACCTGATTCAGGAAGGCGACGTGGTGGAGAAGATCCAGACGCAGATGCAGTCCGGCCGCAACATCTACGATGCCTGGGTCAACGATTCCGACCTCATCGGAACCCATTTCCGCTACAAGCAGGCGGTGGCGCTCGATGACTGGATGAAGGGCGAAGGCAAGGACGTCACCTCGCCCACCCTCGACATCGACGACTTCATCGGCAAGTCCTTCACCACCGGCCCGGACGGCAAGATGTACCAGCTGCCGGACCAGCAGTTCGCGAACGTCTACTGGTTCCGCTACGACTGGTTCCAGCGGCCGGATCTGAAGGAGAAGTTCAAGGCCAAGTACGGCTACGACCTCGGCGTGCCGGTGAACTGGTCCGCCTATGAGGACATCGCCGAGTTCTTCACCAAGGACGTGAAGGAGATCGACGGCGTCAAGGTCTATGGCCACATGGATTACGGCAAGAAGGATCCGTCGCTCGGCTGGCGCTTCACCGATGCCTGGCTTTCCATGGCCGGCAACGGCGACAAGGGCCTGCCCAACGGCCTGCCGGTGGACGAATGGGGCATCCGCATGGACGGCTGCCGCCCGGTCGGCTCGTCCGTCGAGCGCGGCGGCGACACCAACGGTCCGGCGGCCGTGTACTCCATCACCAAGTATCTCGACTGGCTGAAGAACTATGCTCCGCCCCAGGCGGCCGGCATGACCTTCTCCGAATCGGGACCCGTTCCGGCTCAGGGCAACGTCGCCCAGCAGATCTTCTGGTACACGGCTTTCACCGCCGACATGGTGAAGCCGGGCCTTCCCGTGATGAACGAGGACGGCACGCCGAAGTGGCGCATGGCTCCCTCACCGAAGGGCTCCTACTGGAAGGACGGCATGAAGCTCGGCTACCAGGACGCAGGAGCGTGGACGCTCCTCAAGTCCACCCCGGTCGAGCGCCGCAAGGCCGCCTGGCTCTATGCGCAGTTCGTGACCTCCAAGTCGGTCTCGCTGAAGAAGAGCCATGTGGGCCTCACCTTCATCCGCGAGAGCGACATCTGGCATCCGTCGATGACGGAGCGTGCGCCGAAGCTCGGCGGCCTCGTCGAGTTCTACCGCTCGCCCGCTCGCGTGCAGTGGACCCCGACCGGCAACAACATCCCGGACTATCCGAAGCTCGCTCAGCTCTGGTGGCAGAATATCGGTGACGCGGCCTCCGGCTCCAAGACCCCGCAGGAAGCCATGAATGCCCTTGCGGCGGCCCAGGACGACGTGCTCGCCCGCCTCGAGCGCGCCGGCGTTCAGGGCGAATGCGGACCGAAGCTGAACCCGAAGACCTCGGCCGAGGAATGGTTCAAGAAGGCTGCCGCCGAAGGCCACATCGCACCTCAGCGCAAGCTCGATAACGAGAAGCCGAAGGGCGAGACGGTCGACTACGACACGCTCATCAAGAGCTGGCCCGCTTCCCCGCCGAAGCGCAGCTGATCCCGGTTAGAATGAACGAGGAGGGGCGCGAAAGCGCCCCTCTTTTTGCGCTCGCTCTGCGCTACAACACCACGATGCCCGCGTGCTTTGCCTTGTCGTCGGGCTCCACATGGATCGTGATGAGGGCGTCCTCGATTTCTTCCTTCAGGGCCCGCTCCAGGCGGTCGCAGATATCGTGGGCGTCGGTGACGCTCATGCGGCCAGGCACGACGAGGTGGAAGTCGATGAAGGTCATGCGTCCGGCATTCCGCGTGCGCAGGTCGTGAGCTTCGATGGCGCCCTCTGCATTGCTGGCGATGACCTCCCGCACGCGGTTCAGGGTCGTTTCGGGCAGGGCCTCGTCCATGAGACCGCCGACACTCTCCTTGATGAGCCCCCAGCCGGACCAGAGGATGTTGACGGCGACCAGGGCGGCAAGCCCCGGATCGAGCCAGGTCCAGCCTGTCAGCGGCACGAGCAGCAGACCGCCTAGGACTCCGATGGATGTGACCACATCCGTGAAAAGATGCCGTCCGTCCGCAACGAGCGCCGGCGAGCGCAGCAGCCGGCCCCGGCTGATGAGGATCCACGACCAGAAGGCGTTGATGGCGCTCGCCACTGCATTCACGGCGATACCCAGGCCGGGAGCATCGAGCGGCTTCGGATTCATGAAGCCGTAATAGGCTTCCCGCAGGATCGCGAGCGCCGCGATGATGATCAGCACGCCTTCGAGCACGGCGGAAAAGTACTCGACCTTGTGGTGTCCGTAAGGGTGATTGGCATCGGCGGGCGCAGCGCTCAGCCGGACCGCCATGAAGGCGGCAAGCGCCGTCACCACATTGATGATGCTCTCCAGCGCATCGGAATAAA
Organism: Microvirga roseola; assembly: GCF_020866965.1. GTDB lineage: Bacteria > Pseudomonadota > Alphaproteobacteria > Rhizobiales > Beijerinckiaceae > Microvirga > Microvirga roseola. The sequence continues at coordinate 155,211 of NZ_JAJATX010000003.1, read as the reverse complement.
GCGCGATGCTGCCCGTGACGGCGTAGGCGGCATATTTCAGGACGAGAACGAACGTTCCGACGAATATGCTGCCGATGGCAAGTTTCTGGATCTTGTCCATGGCACAACAACGAAAAGCACGGGCAGCGGGAGAACGGAGCCGACCTTATAGAGGCTGCGACCTCAAGTGCAAAGCCTTGTGTTTACTTGCAAATAGGTTGCAAGTTCAGCGCGGTGGAGCAATCGGCATCATGCCGAGTTGCGCAGGGCGAGCCGGTAGAAATAGCGGCTCATGGAAGGAATGAGCCGCTCCTGCCGGAAGCCGGACTTCATCAGCACATGGCGCGATGCGGCGTTGTCAGGATGCGCGAAGGCTCCGACTTCGGACAGCCTTACGTCCTGCCGCACAAGGTCGAGACAGTATCTCACCAACTCGCTTGCATAGCCTTTCCCCCAAGCCTCGGGGGCAAAGTAGTAGCCGATCTCGAGGCCCCAGCCCGGATCGAAAGGATCCTCGTACAAGCCGCCGAACCCGACGATCAGATCGGACCTGTCCAGGATGACCCAGGGCGCGTATCCAACTCTTTCCCGGTTCCCTTCGTGTCCTTCGAGGTAGCGCCGACACTCGTCGAGCGATGCCTGGACATGGGTGAAGCGCATCGCATTTCGGTCACCCAGGAAACGGAACAGGTCCTGTGCGTCCGACGGGTTCGGCGGGCGAAGCCGTAGGCGCTCCGTCTCGATCATCATTCCGCTGTCTTTGCCACTTTCAGCGCCAGCCTCGCATAGTACCGCGCCAGCGAGGGAGCGAGCGCCTGACAGCGGTGGACAAGCTCCAGCGCTTCTTCCCGCCGTCCGGCGCGGACGGTGTCCATCAGCTGAGGGTGCAGGCCTTCGAGCTCGGCGACCGCCGGATCCTGGCGGCGTGCAGCCGGCGCGACAATGGTAAAGATCGCAGTCTCCGCCGCACGTCCCTTGACTGCGATCCGGTCGAGTTCGATCACCACATAGTGCTCGCGCACGGCATCTGCGGTTGCGGGGCCGAGGACGATCGAGACGCCGAATTCCTTCGACAGACCCTCAAGCCGTGAAGCGAGGTTCACCGTGTCGCCCAGCACGGAGTAATCGTAGCGCCAGCGCGAGCCGACGTTCCCGACGACGCAATCGCCCGTATTGATGCCGACCCCGATGGCGAAGGTGGGAGCATCCTCGCCCTGCTCCCGCCGGAGGTCCGCATTCAGGGCATTGACCGCATCCAACATGTGCATTGCAGCCGCGACTGCGCGCAGGGGATGGTCGGGACTCGGGAGCGGGGCGTTCCAGAATGCCATCACGCAATCGCCGATATATTTGTCGATGGTGCCGCCTTCCGTCAGCACCGACTCCGAGAGCGGGTCGAGCAGGCGGTTGATGAGGGCCGTGAGTTTTTCCGGCTCGTCCTTCATCCGCTCGGAGAGAGTCGTGAAGCCGCGCACGTCGCAGAACAGGATCGAGAGATTGCGCCGTTCGCCGCCGAGCTTCAGGGCGCCGGGATCGCGCGCGAGCTGCGCCACCAGCTCGGGCGACAGGTAGCGCGAGAAGGCCTCCGAGACCGCACGGCGCAGGTGCCTCTCGCGGGCATAATCCAGGCCGAAGCGGGTGCCGAACACCGCGAGCGCCGCCGCAACCGGCAGCGCAGGCGGGGCCCAGATGCGCTCGAAGCGGAGGAGCGCCCAGGCTCCGACGATGAAGAAGGCGAGGACGAAGACGACCGCAAACCCGGTCCGCCATGACACCCCGTGGACGCACAAGGCTGCCGCCAGAAAGGCCGCTGCGATCACGAGCGCAACCATCGCGAGCCGGGGAGCGGGGATTACGAAGAGGTTGTGGCGCAGGTTGTCGAGGATCGTCGCCTGCACCTCCACTCCGGCAGTCAGATTGCCGGTGGTGAGGGTATAGGGCGTTGCAAAGGTATCGGGCGCGCCCGCGTCGGCCGATGTCGCGGCCTTCAGGCTCAGTCCCACCATGACGGTCCGATCCTTGAAGAAGCCGGGGGGAAGGAAGTTCTCCGGATCGAGCGCCTGGTAATAGGACACGGTCGGATAGGTCCGGGCCGGACCGAAATATTGGATAAGGGCCCCTTCGGGCAGCTCCGGAACCGGCTCTCCCCTCAGACGAAGGCCTTCGTTGGCGAAGTTGTCGGGCGTCTGCGGCATGCGGCGCAGGTAGGCATCGCCGTCGAGATCGACTGCGGCGACGCCCGGCACCGCGCCGGCATCCAGGAAGGGATCGATGGGGTTGATCCGGGTCGTCTGAACACCCTGGGGAAGGGGGATCGTCACATCGTCCGCCGCCAGGATCACATCCGGCCCGAGCGCGCCGGCAAACCGCCTGTCGGCTTCCTCCGTGGAGGGCTCGGCGAAGATGATGTCGAAAGCGATGACCTTCGCGCCTGCCGCGCGCAGGCTTTCGATCAGCCGGGCGTGCAGGTCCCGCGGCCAAGGCCAGCGCTGGCCGATCTCCGAAATCGAAGGCTCGTCGATGGCGACCACCACCGCACCAGGATCCGTTGGGAAGGGCGGCGCGACGACTGAAAGGATATCGTAGAGCCGCGCCTCGATGAGACGGAAGGGCGGGAAGTACAGAACCGGGAGCAGGAGGGCCGCGACGAGCCCCGCCATGAGGAAATGCCGCCAGAGAGGCTGGCCGTTTCCCTCGCTTCCCGATGCCTGCCGGTTTCCGTTCTGCAAATTCGTGTTCGTCGCCATTTCGGACGGAAAACCGGCTCCCACTTTCCTGAAGCGGCTCTAGAACCGCGCCTTCACACTCGCCGCGATGGTGCGCCCAGGGCCAGGAATGTCCGGCGCAAGCTCATATTCCCGGTCGAACATGTTAAGGACGCTCAGGCCTAGGAGAAGCCGCCGGTCGGGCGTTTCCCAGGTGACGGAGGCATCTGTTGTCCAGTAGTCCTCGAGCTTCTGGTAGCGCAGGAGATCGCCGCGAAGGTCGCCGGCGAAGGTGCCCGCCAGGGTGAACTTGATCCGGCTCGGATGCACGAAGGTGACGCCGAACCTTGCGAACTGGCCGGCGATCAACGGTATGTCCCGTCCCCGATCCTCGCCGGCGCGAATTTCGGTCGAGGTGGTGCCGATCGTTCCGAACACGCCGATGCCGTGGCCGAGCCAGAGATTGGCTGTCGCTGCCAGACGCTCGATACGGGCCTTCTCGATGCCAACGCTGTCGAAGGTGTTCGGGACGGGAAGGTCGAGGCCTTCCACATCCTGGCGCTGGTACTCGACGGCCGTGAAGACGTGCGGCGTCCATTCGGCATCCCAGCGCAAGGCGAGGGTGTCCACCTCGCCGCCAAGGGCGACCGGCAGGTAATTGGGCACGAGGCCGACCGTCGAAACGGGGGACAGCGTGAACGACACCGGCAGCACGCGGTCACGGCGGAAGGCTGCCCGCAGCCACTGTCCCTCGAAGGGCGAGACGCCGAAGCCGATGCGGGGAGATATAGAATGCTCCTCGCTTTGCCCTTCGACATCGATGGCGCTGCGCTCGATCCCGGCCTGCATCTCGAACCAGTCGGACGGGCGCCAGAAGGCGTCCGCGTAGAAGCGCGTGCCGCGGAAATCCAGATCCGCTGCTTCGCTGATGTTCGCCGTTTGAATCTCTCCGGTCGTAGTATTGTAGATGTAGCTACGCCCGAACGAGTTGGCGATGCTGCGCCCGGTCTGAGCCTCAAAGCCGTAGCGCAGGGTGAGAGCGTCGAAGCCGATGCTATGGCCTATGGCTGCCACAGCTCCGTCTGTCCTATTGCGTTCCCACAGCTCCCCACCAATAAGAGCAGATCCACCGACGATTGTTGGACTTAGCAAAATGGTCGCCGAGTTGGTGAAACGCCGGTCGAGGCCGCGATTGGCGTAGATTGCGGCCGTGAGCACATTGCGGTCGCTGAAGCTGTGGCTCCAGCCCGCGCCGGCCTGCACGGCCGTGGTCTCCTGCGTTCCCTCGAAGAGCCGGGTCTGTGTGCTGACCCGTGCGAGGCTAGGCTCTTGGTTCGCCACCGAGCCGAAGACCAGGAAACGATCCGCCGCCGAGGGTGCCATGCCGATGAACAGGGAGCCGGTATCGGCCTGCTCCCGGTCGATGGGATTGTCGACGTCGATCCGGGTGCGGCCTGCGTTCAGCAGGAACGAGGTCGGAACCGGCTCGTTCGAAAAGCCCTGGACATTGGCTTCAGCGCCCCAGCCGATCTGGCCGTCTCTGGAAATGAGGCTTCCTCCCACCTCCGCATCGATGAAGGGCCGCCGCACGAGATCGAGGCGACCGATGCGGCCTGAGACGGCGAGCGGATCGAAGAAGAGCCCCTGGACCGTGAGGTTGAAGGCTGTCAGGTCGGCTACATCGCCTTCAAGAGCATCGATTGTCGGCCTCGTCGTGACGAGGTTCGGACGCAGAGCGGCCGCCTGGTCGAAATAGCTCGATGCCGTGAAAGGGTCGAACACCCGGTCGCCGTAGAAGCGAGCCCATTCGTTCAGGTCGAGGAACCGGTAAGCCTGGGCCGGATAGGAGCCGCCGTCCTTGTTGACGGCGAGACCTGCGAAATCGCCGCCCCGCTGCCGGTAGCGACGCAGAGTTTCCCGGGCGGCGAGCACCGCCTGATCCGCCTGGTACTGGTCGATGGCAATAGCGGTGCGGGCCATCGAGACGCTCGGATCGTTGGGATCGAGCCGGTCCGCATTGTCGAGCGCCTGATCGGCAAGCTCCTCCTCGCCGTTCTGGTAATAGGCGATGGCCGCCATCAGCAGCCCCTGGGAATAGGCCGGATTGGCGGCGGAGCCTGCGAGGATGGCTTCGAGGCCCTTCTCGGGCTCGCCCTTCTGCAGAAGGTACCGGCCGCGGGCGAGATAGCCCACGTGGAAGTCCGGATCGAGCTCCAGGGATTTGTCGATCAGGGCTCCGGCCTCCTCGACGCGATTCTGTTCGAGCAGGAGAAGGGCGAGATTCGTGTAGGCGACGGGGCTTCCCGGCTCTTCCGCAATGGCTCGCCGGAAGGCTTCCTCGGCCGCAAGCGGATGATCGCGGTCGGATTCGAGCAGGCCGAGGCTGTTCCAGATATCGGAGTTGCCGGGCGCGACGGCGGCCGCTTCGCGCAGGGCGGCAATGGCCGCATTCACCTCGCCGTCGACATCGGCTCGGATGTTGCTGTCCGCCAGAACGACTTCCGGGTCGTTCGGGTCGATGGCCTTGGCGCGGGCGATGGAGGCGCGCATCTCGTCGCGCCAGCCGAGCGCGTAATAGACCTGGGCGGCGGAGGCGGCGATGCGGATGTCCTTCGGGAAGCGCTTCTCCGCCGCTTTCATGAGCTCGCCGGCCGCCTTCAGATCCTTCTGGAAGGCGACGATGTAGATGTGGGCGAGCACCGCCATAGGGTCGGTGAGGGCGAAGTCCGGCTCCGCATAGACCCGCGAAGGATTGGCGAGGGACTCGGCGATGTAACGCCCGTAGGATGCGATGATGCGCCTCTCGCCCGAGACGCCCTGAGCCGCCCGCCCGAAGAGGCGGGCCGCTTCCGACCATTGGTGCTTCATGCCGAGGAGCGTGGCCTCGACGAGGTCGGCGCGGGCGCGCTGGGAGGCGCTCAGACCCCGGCTGCGGGCCTGGGCCAAGGCTTCCGCAGCCGCAGTGCGCCCGTCGAGATAGAGGGCGACCTCAGCCAGGCTCAGCCAGTCTTCCGCACTCCGCCGCTCCGGGGCGATGGCGGCAATCCGGGCCCGTTCCGCCCGGATTGCGGGTCCCGCCAGCGGGGTCGCGGGGAAGGTCGAGAAGATGTCGCGAAGGCTCATGTAGAAGAGCATCTGCTCGCGGTCGTTTGCACTGGTGAGGACGAACTTCGCCGGGGCTTGGCCGATGGCGGCGACAGCGCCTTCGCCCTGGCGGACCGTGACCGATCCTTGCGCATTGCGCAGCTCCACCACGCCTTCCAGCACGATGAGCGAGGTCCGTCCCGATCCGTCGACCGACAGGGACCAGTCGGTGCCGCGGATCGCCGCCACCGCAGCGGGCGTCCTGACGTCGACGCCCGTGCCGCCGCGGTTCGCGCGCGCCCAGATGTTGCCGGCCTGAAGATTGAGTTCGGTCGTGCCGCTGCCCGCCGCAACGTCGTTCACGGTCAGGACCGAGTTGCGGCCGACGCGGATCTGTGTCCGGTCCGCGAACAGGATCGCCAGGTTGCCGATAGCGTTGGTGCGAAGGACGTCGCCGCCGAGCACGTCCTGCCTGACCAGCACCCCGCGCCAGGCTTCCTCCCGGACGAACCGCATTTCCTCGCCCCCCTTGGTCGCAACAATGGACCCGGCGACCGGGGTGGGTCTCGGGACGGGAGATTGCGCCTGAGCGTCAGCGAGGCAAAGCGCCAGGGCGCTGGTCGCGGCCAGAAGCCTGAGGGAACGTACGGACATGGGGAATTAGCGGATTGGAGGGACAGCTGCTCTAACGTTACCTTCAGCTTAGCAGGAACGCGGCAGGATCAAAGCCGATTCACGTCACGGGTGCTATGTTTTGCAGCACAGCGTGAATCCTTGCGGCATATGCGCCACAGGTCGAAAGGCAGGTCGGAGGCGGAATCCGGCTTACGCCGGCTTGCCGCGGGCCAGGATGAGCTTCTGCTTCAGGTCGTGCTGGGCAAAGGGTTTCTGAAGCACGGGTCGATCGCGGAAGGCGTCGCGGATGCCGGCGCTGCCATAGCCGGTGGAGAAGACGAAGGGAACGGAGCGCTGGGCCAAGGCCTCGGCGACGGGGTATATCGGCTCGCCGGCCACGTTCACGTCGAGAATGGCGAGGTCCAACTGCTCGCGCGCCACCGCCTCGAGGGCCGCCGAGAGGCGGGCCGCCGGACCGACCACTTCGCAGCCGAAATCGAGGAGCATGTCCTCGAGCAGCAGGGAAATCGCCGCTTCATCTTCCACTACGAGAATACGCAAGCCGCTGAGATCGCCGTCGCTGGTCACGCTTTCAGTCACCGTTTTTCTTTCTTTCAGTCAGCGCGTCGGAAGGTGGCCATTCCGGGCCGGACGGCTGCCTTGCGAGGCTTCGGAGAGGGCCGAGAATCAGAAATTCTTAGCACTCTCAACTCTCTATCGCAAAGCCGGCCGGACCCCAATGGAAATCCCCGACACGCCCTTAAGAAGTTGATCTTACGAGGGAAGCCTCCGCTTGCCTAGATCCTGAGAAGCTTGGCATTGCGCGATGGAAATATGGTGAAGGTCGGGCTTTCCAAGGGTCTTCCGCGCTTCTTCGTCTTAGGTATGATTCGGGCTAGCTCCTGGGCGGCAGCCTTGAAAATCCAGGCCGAGGTTGCCGTTCCATGGCGGATCATGTTTTTCTCCCCTCCTCCTTCCCATTCGTCGCGCGGGCCGCAGGGCCGGTCCGGAACGAGCCCATGCCCAGCCAAGATTCCAAAAAGCCGATCCTCATCGTCCTCCACCAGGAGCACTCGACTCCCGGCCGGGTCGGGCGCCTGCTGGCGGAACGGGGCCACCGCCTCGACATCCGCCGCCCGCGCCTGGGCGATCCCCTGCCTGAAACCCTGGAAGCTCACGCGGGTTCGGTGATCTTCGGCGGGCCGATGAGCGCCAACGACCCGGACGATTTCATCAGGGCCGAAATCGACTGGATCGAGGTGCCGCTCAAGGAGAGAAAGCCTTTCCTCGGCCTCTGCCTCGGGGCCCAGATGCTGGCGAAGCACTTGGGGGCACGGGTCTGGCCGCATCCCGAGGGACGGGCGGAAATCGGCTATTATCCCCTGGTTCCGACCGCCTCCGGCGCAGTTCTGAGCGACAAATGGGGCGTGCCCTGGCCGACCCATGTCTATCACTGGCACCGGGAGGGCTTCGATTGTCCCTCGGGTGCGGAGACGCTCGTGACGGGGGACGATTTCCCGACCCAGGCGATCCGCGTAGGGGAGGCGGCCTTCGGGCTCCAGTTCCACCCGGAGGTTACCCACGCCATGCTGTGCCGCTGGACCGTGGTCGCCGAGGAGCGCCTGTCGATGCCGGGGGCCCAGGACCGCATCCGGCAGATCGAGGGACGCTTCCAGTACGATCCGCATGTCCGGCTCTGGCTCGACCGGTTCCTGGATCACTGGCTCGACGAGCCGCAACCGTAGAGCCCTGCGCCGGACGGAGCCTCAGGTCGCATCGAACTCGAAGGGCGAGACGCCGCGCTTCATCTCGTCGACCACGAGGGCATGCATGAGCGGCGGCGCGGCGCGCTGGGGGCAGGCGACGCGTTCGCACAGGCGGCAATTGATGCCGATGGGTGTGGGGTCGGGAGCGGCGAGATCGTAGCCTCGGGCATAGACCAGGCGATTGGCGTATTTCAGCTCGCACCCCAAACCCACCACGAATTGCGGATCGGGCGCGCCCCAGGGCGCGAAGGCGCGCTTGACCGCGCGGGCGACGGAGAACCAGCGCGAGCCGTCCGGCAACTCGATGATCTGCGTCACCACCTGGCCCGGAGTCCGGAAGGTGGAGTGCAGGTTCCACAAGGGGCAGGTGCCGCCGAACTGCGAGAACGGGAAGCGGCCGGAGGAGAAGCGCTTCGAGACGTTGCCTGCGGAATCCGCCCGCACCAGGAAGAAGGGAATGCCGCGCGCACCCGGGCGGGCAAGGGTCGTGAGCCGGTGCGCCACCTGCTCGAAACTCGCGCCGAAGCGGGAGCCCAGGACCTCCACGTCGTAGCCCAGCGCCTCCGCTGCCGCATGGAACTTGCCGTAGGGCATCATGAGGGCCCCGGCGAAATAATTGCCGAAGGAGACCCGCAGCAGCCGCCGCGCCGGCCCGTCGGTCGGCTCGAGGCGCGCCGCGAGGGCGTCGATGGTGTCCCGCATCTCGGCGAAGGCCAACTGGTAGGCGGCCTGGAACGTTCTTCCGGAAGGCTCCACCATTTCCGAGATCAGGAGCTGCCGGCGGTGATGGTCGTAGCGGCGCAGCGAATCCGACATCACGTCGATCGGCATGATCCGCACCCGGATGCCGTGCTTCGCATGCAGGCGCTCGGATATGGCGAAGAAGGGCTCGTGCCCGGTGAGGCTCAGGTCCGAGGCGAGGTTCTCGGCGGCCTCGTCCAGCTCCGGGAAATGGTTCTTGGCCTCGTGGATCAGGTCCCTGACCCGGTCGACCGGGTTGACCTGCGGCGCGTCCTCCGCCCGGTCGCGGTCGTTGAGGCTCGGCGTCATGGCCTCGCTCGCCCCGCGCATAGCGAGATAGGCGCGGTAGAGTCGGTTGACGGCATCCACGACGCTGGGGGCGCTCTCGATGGTCTCGCGCAGCTCCAGCCGCGAGACCGGCGCATTGCGAAAGAGCGGATCGGCAAAAACCTCCTCCAGCTCGGAGACGGCGCGCTCGTCGTCGTCGTTTGCGAACTCGCGCGGGTCGAGGGAGTAGGCGTGGGCGAGGCGGATGAGGACCTGCGCCGTGATGGGGCGCTGGTTGCGCTCCATGAGGTTGAGATAGCTGGCTGAGAGCCCGAGCTCCTCCGCCATGCGGGCCTGACTCAGATTCCGCTCCCGCCGCAGGCGCTTGAGGCGGGGGCCGACGAAGAGTTTTCTGCTCTCATCCATATGTGAATAACTTTACAGATTTTCAGAACGATTTCGGTCGAGCATTTACACGCCGACCTTTCTTTCTGATTTCTTCGTTGAAACAAAGCCTTCTTCGGTAGTTACTACAGTCAAAAGCTTCGCTGTCGACATCGATAATGTGGCCGGGCAGCAAGGTTTGTCAACGACTGTAAACCTTATGATGAGGGTTAAGGAGATCGCCATGCAAAACGGACGTTTCTGGGTGGTCGGCGGCGAGTACACCTCCTGCGACTGCGAAACCATTGTCCAGGGAACCGAGCGGGTGATCGGCCCCTTCGAGAGCCGCACGGAGGCCGAGCGCACCTGGCGCATCCTGTCCGAGGATCACCGGCCGCAGGCTCAGGTGCGCTTCACCATCGCCCAGGAGCCTCCGGCGGTCCTGAGCGCCTGACGTCCGCACCGGCGAATAGTTGCGCCGCCCGGCGTGACCGGGCGGCGGATCCGCATGGTCGCATACGATCTTTTTATTCCCTGCTCACAGGACTATGCAGGCCCCCCCTCTGCCTAAAGGCTTCGCGTGACCTAAAACATCACAGGCTGCCTGCCGTCATTCGAGGGGGATCATCATGAAAGCCATCCTGAAACCGTTCGCCGTTGCGCTGGCCCTCGGCCTCGCGGGCCTGACCGCCGCCAATGCGGATGTCGTCGTTTCGTCCAAGATCGATACGGAAGGCTCGGTGCTGGGCAACATCATCCTCCTGATGCTGGACGCCAACGGCATCAAGACGCAGGACCGTATCCAGCTCGGCGCAACCCCCGTGGTCCGCAAGGCGATCACCGCCGGCGAGGTCGATATCTACCCGGAATATACCGGCAATGCGGGCTTCTTCTTCAACAAGGCGGACGATCCGCTCTGGAAGGACGCCGCCAAGGGCTATGAGACCGCCAAGCAGCTCGATTACGACGCCAACAAGATCGTCTGGCTCGATCCCGCGCCGGCCAACAACACCTGGGCCATCGCCCTTCGCAAGGACGTGGCCGAGGCCAACAAGCTGAAGACGCTGTCCGATTTCGGCAAATGGGTGTCCGACGGAGGCAAGGTCGTGCTGGCGGCCTCCGCCGAGTTCGTGAATTCGGAAGCGGCCCTGCCTGCCTTCCAGAAGGCCTATGGTTTCCAGATGAAGCCGGAGCAGCTCATCGTGCTCTCCGGCGGCGACACGGCGGCCACCATCAAGGCGGCGGCCGAGCAGACCAATGGCGCGAACGCCGCCATGGTCTACGGCACTGACGGCGGCATCGCGCCGTCGGGCCTCGTGGTGCTGGAGGACGATAAGAGCGTGCAGCCGGTCTATGCGCCAGCCCCCATCGTTCGCGAGGAGGCGCTGAAGGAGAATCCGAAAATCGGGGAGATCCTTGAGCCCGTCTTCGCTTCCCTCGATCTCTCCACCCTCCAGAACCTCAACGCTCGCGTCCAGGTCGGAGGAGAGGCGGCGAAAGCCGTCGCGGCGGATTACCTGAAGTCCAAAGGTTTCCTGAAGTAGGCGATTGACAGCTGGAAGCAGGCGCCGTGTTGCGGGACAGAAGTCTGGCAGGCCGTGAATACGCTTTCCTCCTCACCGAGTGCGCTCGGCATGCGTCCCCTGCGCTCCGGCCTCCCGCTTGACCCGCTCGGGAGCGTGATCGCCATTCTCATCGGCGTTGCGCTCCTCGCTGCGCCCTTCGTGACCTATCGGGCCAACCGCATCGTCTCGGGCGAAGGTCGCATGCTCGCCGAGGCGCTGCCCGTCCTTGTCGCCGCCGCCGTCTTTGCCGTGGCGTTCGGCGCCGGGCTCGCAGCGGCGCTGATCCGCAATCCCCTGGCGCGTCTCGCCGCCGCCCTCGTCGGGCTTGCGGCGATATTCCCGGCGGTGGGCCTCTCGGCTGTTTTCCTCACGCCGTCGGGCAACAGCTTCGCGCGCATCTCCCCCTCGGTCGGCTTCTGGCTGCTCACCCTGTCCTTTGCACTGCTCGCCGCGGACTCGCTGACCCGGCTGCGCCTCGGGCCCTGGGCGCGGCTTGCAGCGCTGGCGACAGCATTCGGGGCTGTAGCATTGCTGCTCCTCTCTGGCGCCTGGGACGGGCTCTCCATCCTCAAGGAATATGCGACCCGCTCCGACAGCTTCTGGCGGGAGGCGCGCCAGCACCTGTTCCTGGCGCTGGGCTCGCTCGCGGCGGCCTGTCTCGTCGGGCTTCCCCTCGGAATGCTCTGCCATCGCGTGCGAGCCTTACGGGCTGGAATCCTGCAGGCGCTCAACGTGATCCAGACGATCCCGAGCATCGCCCTTTTCGGGCTGCTCATGGTGCCCCTCGGCACCCTGGCGGCGGCCTCTCCCCTGGCGGCGGGTCTCGGGATCCGCGGCATCGGCGCCGCTCCCGCTCTTCTGGCCCTGTTCCTCTACTCCCTGCTTCCCATCGTCGCCAATACGGTCCTCGGCCTGAACCAGGTTCCCGCCGTAGTCGTCGATGCCGCGCGTGGCATGGGATTGTCCGCGCGCCAGCGCCTCGTCCAGATCGAGATTCCCTTGAGCCTTCCCATCATCCTGGCCGGCATTCGCATCGTGCTCGTCCAGAATCTGGGGCTCGCCACGGTGGCGGCGCTCATCGGGGGAGGAGGCTTCGGCACCTTCGTCTTCCAGGGCATCGGCCAGAGCGCCATCGACCTTGTTCTCCTCGGCGCCATTCCAACGGTGGCCCTGTCGTTCGCGGCCGCCATCATTCTCGATGCGGCCACCGAGCTGGCGAAAGGCTCCGCATGATCGAGATCGAGCACCTCACGAGGCGCTACGGATCGACGGTCGTCGTCGACGACGTGTCGCTGCGCGTGGAGGAGGGCGCTATCGCCGTGGTGGTCGGGACCTCCGGCGCGGGAAAGTCCACGCTGCTGCGCATGATCAATCGGCTGGTGGAGCCGAGCGCAGGCCGTGTGCTCATCGATGGGCAGGATACGCGCACGGTGCCGGAGGACGAACTCCGACACCGCATCGGCTACGTCATCCAGGGCTACGGGCTCTTCCCCCATCGCACGGTGGCCGAGAACATCGCCACCGTGCCGCGCCTTCTCGGTTGGGGTTCGAAGCGGATCGCCGCCCGCGTCAATGAACTGCTCGACCTGTTCCAGCTCGACCCCGCCGAGTTCGCGAGAAAGTTTCCGCACCAATTGTCGGGCGGCCAGCAGCAGCGGGTGGGCGTCGCGCGGGCGCTCGCGGCGCGGCCTGCGCTACTGCTGATGGATGAGCCCTTCGGAGCGCTCGACGCGGTGATCCGGGCCAAGGCCCAGGAGGATCTCCTGGCGATCCAGCGCCGGCTCGGCACCACGATCGTTCTCGTGACCCACGACATGAATGAGGCCTTCCAGCTCGGCGACAGGATCGCCGTCATGGACCAGGCGCGGCTCCTGCAATACGCCACGCCCACAGAACTGCTGACGCGCCCGGCGGAGGACTTCGTCGAGCGCCTCGTGGGAACCGTGGAGCGGCCCTTCCGCCTGCTGTCGCTGACCGGCGTGCAGGCGGCCCTCGAGCCCGGCGGTGCGGAAGGCGAGCCCATCGCCTTGTCGGACAATCTCCAGAATGCCCTGTCCCAGCTGGTCTGGTCGGGCCGCGAGTCCCTGCCGGTTGCGGACCCGAACGGCGTCATTGTCGGCCGGATCAGCGTCGGCGGGATTCTCGCCCATGGACGCCCGCCGGCATGAGCGCGTTCTCGATCCTCACGCGCGGCCTGGCGCTATTCATGCTCGCGGTCTTCATCTTCGCGCCGCAGCTCTTCGCCTTCGCCTTCGAGCCACTGACGGCGAACAACGCACCGGCGATCTACAACCAGGGCAGCCTTCTGTCGCTGACCCTCTCGCATCTGCGGATCGTCGTCGGCGCAACCCTCGCCAGCACCGTGGTTGCGGTGGCGCTCGGCATTTTCGTCACGCGGCCCGCGGGACTCGATTTCCTTCCGCTCTCGCGCAGCCTCGTCAATGTCGGCCAGACCTTTCCGCCCATCGCGGTGCTCGCCATCGCGGTTCCCCTCGTCGGCTTCGGGGAGAAGCCCACCTTCATCGCGCTTTTCCTCTATGGGCTGCTGCCGATCTTCGAGAACACCCTGAGCGGTCTCACCCAGGTCTCGCCGCTGACGCTGGAGGCTGCGAAGGGCATGGGCATGAGCCCGCGCCAGCGGCTTTTTCAGATCGAGCTGCCGCTCGCCCTGCCGGTGATCCTCACCGGCATCCGCCTTTCCGTCATCATCAGCCTCGGCACGGCGACCATCGGCTCCACGGTGGCCGCCAAGGGGCTCGGCGAGGTCATCATCGCCGGGCTGCAGTCGAACAATGTCGCCTTCATTCTCCAGGGCGGGCTGGTGGTTGCGCTTCTCGCCGTTCTGATCCACGACGGGCTCTCGGTGGCCGAACGGGCCGTCGCCAGAAGGCTTGGCCGTCCTGCGGATGAAACGACATGACCCTGCTCGAGCGGCTGAAAATCGAGACGAGAGCCGCCCATGACCGGATCGAGGTCGCCATGGACCTCGACCGCCGGACCGCCTCGCGGGACAGTTACAGAGATCTTCTGATCCGCTTCTACGGCTTTCACGCGGCCTGGGAGGAGGCTGCCGCCCTCCGCGCGCCCGACCGCGCCTTCTTCGGGAGCCGCCGCAAGGCCGGGCTCCTGGCCAAAGATCTCAAGGCATTGGGAATGAAATCGGAAGAGATCATCGGATTGCCACGATGTCATCCTTTGATGCCTTTGCCTGCACCCGCTGCTACGCTCGGGAGCATGTATGTCGTCGAGGGCTCGACCCTCGGGGGCGCGATCATCGCGCGGGACGTGGAACGCAGGCTCGGCCTGACGCCCGAGACGGGCTGCGCCTATTTTCGAAGCTACGGGCGGGAGACCGCCCTGATGTGGAAATCGTTCGGCGCTGGGCTCCTGGCCGCGTCGTCGCCGGAGGTGGACGATCTGGTCGTCGAAGCCGCCAAAAGGACATTCGACGTGATGCACGACTGGATCTGCAGGACCCCATGAACGTCCAAACGCCACAGGATCTCGACCTGACCGCCTGCGAGCGGGAGCCGATCCATATTCCCGGCAGCATTCAGCCGCACGGGATCCTGCTGGCCGTCAGGCTCTCCGACATGAGCCTGTCCTATGTCAGCGCCAATGCGGCTTGCGTCTTCGGTTGCGATGCAGCTTCCCTGCTCGAGCGCCCGTTTCGCGAGGTTTTGCCCGATTTTGCCGGAGAGCTCGAGGCGGAGCTGGCAGATTCTCCCGTCGACGGCTCCCGCTTCATCCGGACCTTCCGCATGGAGGTTGCGGGCGCCGTCCGGTCCTACGATGCCGTGCTCTCCCGCTCCGGCGACCACGCGGTTCTCGAACTGGAGGAGGTGCCGCCCGGTGCGGTCGCGAGCCTCGACACGCTCTATCCGGTCCTGCGCCGCTCCGTGGAGCAGCTTCAGGGCGCTTCCACTGTCGATACGCTCTGCCGGCTGGCCGCCGAGGATGTCCGTCGTCTCACCGGCTTCGACCGGGTTCTGATCTATCGCTTCGATCCCCAGTGGAACGGCACCGTCACTGCGGAGGACCGCAACGAGAATTTGCCGTCCTATCTCGACCTGCGCTTTCCCGCCTCCGACATCCCGGCCCAGGCGCGGGAGCTCTACCGCCGCAACCGGCTGCGGATCATTTCCGACGCCAATTACACGCCGGTCCCCATCCAATCGCACGATCCCGCGCCTCTGGACCTGAGCGACTCTGTGCTGCGCAGCGTTTCGCCGGTGCATCTGGAATACATGCGCAACATGGGGACGCTCGCCTCCATGTCGATCTCGATCCTGCGCGACGGTGCGCTCTGGGGGCTGATCTCCTGCCATAGCAAGGAGCCCAAGCGCATTCCGCTGCAGGTGCGCAATGCCTGCGATTTCCTCACCCAGATCTTCTCCCTGCAGCTCGAGGCGCGCGGGAGCACGGAGCTGGCAGAGGACCGCGTTCGCCTCGGAGCCGTGCAGGCGAAACTCCTCGCTCATATGGCGGCGGAGGAATCCTTCATCGACGGCCTCGTAAAGCATCCCGACGACCTGATGCTTCTCGCCGGAGCCCAGGGCGCGGCCGTGGTGTCCGGAAACCACTGCTGGTGTCTGGGCCAGACGCCCGGCGAGGAGGGTGTGAAGGCGCTCTTCGCCTGGCTGTCGGAACACCACCAGGAGGATGTCTTCGCCACCGACCATCTCGCCGGCGCTTTCCCGGAGGCTGAAGGCTATGTGGACAGGGCGAGCGGGCTTCTCTCCATCTCGATCTCGAAGATGCATGCGAGCTACGTTCTCTGGTTCCGGCCCGAGGTGGTGCAGACCGTCAAATGGGGCGGTGATCCGAACAAGCCCGTGAGCGAGGAGGCGGGTGTGAAGCGGCTCCACCCTCGCCGCTCCTTCGAGACCTGGAAGGAGATCGTGCGCGGCCACTCGCTGCCTTGGGATCAGAGCGAGATCGAGGCGGTGAAGGAACTCCGGAACACGGTGGTCGGAATCGTGCTGCGCCGGGCCGAGGAACTCGCCTCGCTTACCGACGAGCTTCGCCGCTCCAACAAGGAGCTGGAGGCCTTCTCCCATTCGGTGTCGCACGACCTGCGTGCGCCCTTCCGGCATATCGTCGGCTACTCGGAGCTGTTGAAGAAGCAGGAAGCAAGCAGCCTGTCCGAAAAGGGGCGGCGTTATGTCGATACGATCATCGATTCGGCCTACACGGCGGGGACCCTCGTCGACAACCTGCTCAACTTCTCGCAGATGGGCCGCACGGCGCTCAAGCCCCGGCATCTGGATCTGATGCCGATGGTGGAGGAGATCCGTCAGCGGCTCTTGATGGAGATCGGCGAGCGCCGGGTCGAGTGGCAGGTGGCGGACCTGCCCGAAGTCTTTGCGGATCCGGCGATGATCCGCCTCGTCTTCGAAAACCTCATGAGCAATGCGGTCAAATATACCCGCCCCAGGTCCGTGGCCCACATCGAGATCGGCTCCTGTCGGGACGGTCACGAGACCGTTTTTTTCGTGCGGGATAATGGCGTCGGCTTCGATATGCGGTATGTGAACAAGCTGTTCGGCGTGTTCCAGCGCCTGCACCGGATCGAGGAGTTCGAGGGAACCGGAATCGGGCTGGCCAATGTGCGCCGCATCGTTGAAAGGCATGGGGGGCGCAGCTGGGCCGAAGGCGCGCTCGATCAGGGCGCAACCTTCTACGTCTCCCTGCCGAACCCTGAAGGAGCGGCGTGAATGCGGGAGTTGAAGCCCATTCTTCTGGTTGAGGACAACCCGAAGGATATCGAACTGACGCTGGCCGCCCTGGAGCAGAGCCAGCTCGCCAACGAGGTCGTGGTCGTTCGCGACGGCGCGGAAGCGCTGGACTTTCTCTACCGCCGCGGCGAGCACGAGAGCCGCAACACCAGCGACCCCGCCGTGGTCCTCCTCGACCTCAAGCTACCGAAGGTCGACGGTCTCGAGGTGCTGGAGACAGTCAAGGCCGATCCGCGCCTGAAGCATACGCCCGTCGTCATGCTCACCTCCTCGCGGGAGGAGAGCGATCTCGTGCGAAGCTATGAACTCGGGGTCAACGCCTTCGTGGTGAAGCCGGTCGGCTTCCGCGAATTCTTCGACGCCATTCAGGATCTCGGCGTATTCTGGGCCATCCTCAACGAGCCGCCGCCGGTGCACAACGGCCGTACGGAGGATTGATGGACCGGCAGACCGCTTCCCACCCTGCCCGCGTGCTGCGCGTCCTCCTCCTGGAGGACAGCGCGCTCGATGCCGAGCTGGTGATGGAGGCCCTGGCCGAGGCCGGTTTGGACGTGACGGTGGAGCGCGTGGTCTCGGCAGGCGAATTCACTCAAGCCGTTCAGGATGGAACATGGGATCTCATCCTGGCGGATTACCGTCTGCCGGCCTTCGACGGCCTGAGCGCGCTCGAGATCGTGCGCGACAAGGCTCCCGGAACGCCCTTCGTGTTCGTCTCCGGTGCCCTGGGCGAGGAAGTTGCCGTCGAATCGCTCAAGCGCGGCGCGACCGATTATGTCCTGAAGGACAGGCTGGAGCGGCTGCCCTCCATCGTTCTGCGCGCGCTCGCCGAAGCGCGTGAGCGAGCGGAGAGGCGCAGCGCACAGGATGCGCTTCATCGCCTCCTGGAGGAGCGTACCGCCCTGCTGCACGAACTGGATCACCGGGTGAAGAACAACCTGCAGCTTCTCCTCTCCCTGACCGGGATCGAGGCGCGGCAATCCGAGAGCGAAGAGGTTCGCCTCGTCCTCGGGCGCATGAGGGAGCGCCTGCAGGCTCTCGCGGCGGCTCACCGGGATCTTTATGACGGGCAAGGTTCGACCCGCTTCGATGCGGCGAGCTTCGCCCGCAATCTCTGCGAGGAGCTGACGGCTGTTCCGGGCGTCAACATCGCGCCTGAGTTCGAGATCGAGGACCTGGAGGTGGAGGCTGCCAAGGCGGCGCCCATGGCGCTCCTGTTCAACGAGATCCTGGTCAACGCCATCACCCATGCCTACCGGCAGCGTCACGGAAAGCTGAAGCTCACGATGGGGCTTCGCAACGGTTCACTGCTGTTCCAGGTTTCCGACGACGGCTTCAGCCCGGAGGAAAGGCAGGCTGCCAAGGACAGCGCATCCGGGTCCATTCTGAAGGCTCTCGCCCGCCAGCTCGATGCCGCTATCGACTGGCCGCATGAGGATCCGAAGACGCTCGTGCGTGTCACCATGCCCGTTCAGGAGCTTCGCTAGATGACGATCATGGCCGAAGCCGCGCGCACAGCCGGACAACCGGCTGACAAGCCTCCGGGCAAGACCCGGACCTCGCTGCGGCAGGTGCTGTGGGGTCTGGTCCTCGTGCTTGCCCTGCCGACTGTTCTCGTGGCGGCCGGAGGACTCTATTCGAGCTACCGGGCCGAGCAGGAGGCCATCGATCTGCGCATGCAGGATACAGCGCGCGCGCTGAGTCTGTTGCTGGACCGCGAAATCGAAAAATCGGTGCTGGCGCTGCGGATCCTGGGGCAGTCCCAACCTCTCGCCGAGGGCGATTACGAGGCCTTCTACCGGCGGGCGGCTGCGGCCAACCTCGCGGATTCCTCATGGATCGCCCTGTTCGAGCCCGATGGCCGGACCATCTTCAACACGCGCGTGCCCTATGGCGTGAGGCTGCCCGAGACACGCCGGCCCGAGGTGCTGCGGCAGGTCCGGGAGACCCGTACTCCGCATGTGTCGGATCTCTATGTCGGCTCCCTGACGGGACAGCGGCTGATCACGATCGACGCTCCCGTCATTCTCGACGAGACAGTGGCCTATATCCTTTCGCTGGCATTCAGCCCCGATGTTTTCCAGAGCATCATCCGCGATCAGCGGATTGCCATGGGCTGGAATGCCGCGGTGCTCGACCGGAGCAGACAGATCGTCGCCCGCTCCCGGTCGCCGGAGCGATACGTTGGCCAGATGGCGAGCTCCAACATCCAGGAAGCGCTCGCTTCCTCTCCTGAGGGGCACCTGCGGAGTGTGACGCTCGACGGCATTCCCGTTCGCACCTATTTCAGCCAGTCGCCGACCTATGGCTGGACCTTCGTCATCAGTATCCCTGAAGCAGAGCTGGCCCAATCGGCCCAACGCTCCCTGTTCTGGCTCATGATTGTGGTCGGGGTCATCGCCAGCGTTTTGGTCATGGCTTGGCTCCTTTCGCGTGCGATCGCCAGGCCGGTCGACCAGCTCGTCACGGCCGCCCAGTCCCTCGGCCGCGGGGAAGAGGTCGCGGGACCCGCCACCACCCGCGTTCTGGAATTCGACTCGATCAAGAAGGCCCTTGTGGAGGCTGGCACGAGCGTCCGCAAGCATGAGCAGGAACGGGAGGCCACGCTTGCCCAGATCGCCGAGAGCGAGGCACGCCTGCGCATGGCGCTCGATGCGGGTAGCCTCGGGAGCTGGGAGTATACGCCCTCGACCGGAATCTATACGAGCTCGCCTACCTGTCGCACCAATTACGGACGCAGTCCCGACGAGCCTCTCACCTATGAGAAGCTGGTAGACGCCATCCATCCGGACGACAGGCAGAGGCAGGCGGATGCCTTCGCCAGGGCCATGGCGGACCGGACCGACCTGCACCTGGAATACCGCATCACCTGGCCGGACCAGAGCGAGCACTGGATCCGCGTCAGGGGGCGCACGCGCATCGGGTGCGACGGTCAGCTATCCCTCGTAGGAGTGTCGCAGAACATCACGGAGCGCAAGCTGGCGGAAGAACGTCAGGCGCTGCTGCTCCACGAGCTCAACCACCGCGTCAAGAATACGCTCGCCACGGTGCAGTCCGTGGCCTCTCTGACCCGGCGTTCGGCCGATAAGGGCGGTCCGGACGCGTGGGACGCTTTCCTCGGGCGCATCCAGGGGCTGGCGAAGACCCACGATCTCCTCACCGCCACCCACTGGACGGGCGCATCCCTGGAGGACGTGCTCAAGAACGAACTCGATCCTTATCAGGATCCCTTGCGCCAGCGCATCCGCCTGCGCGGGCCGAGAGTCAACCTCCAGCCGAGCGCCGTGCTGGCCCTGGGTCTCGCGATTCACGAACTGGCCACCAACGCCAACAAGTACGGGAGCCTCTCGGTCTCGGAGGGACGCGTCAGCGTAATGTGGGCCGTGACAACGGGATCGAATCCGCCGACGCTGCTGGTGGAATGGGTCGAAAGCGGAGGCCCGCACGTGAAGCCGCCGGAACGTCAGGGCTTCGGAACGAAACTCATTCAGCGCGGATTGGCGCAACAGCTCGGTGGCGAGATCAAGCTCGATTTCGCCCCTGCCGGAATTCGGTGCGTCATTTCCTTCCCGCTCAAGAGCGTGGCCGTCGATCTGGACGAGGCAGGCGACGAAGAGGAACGCTACGCATCATGAGACCGGCTCCGCCCGAGGCGGAGCCGGGAGAGGGTATGGATCTAAGACGGCTTAGGACTGCCCATATTCGACGAGAGGTTCGTCATAGATCGCGGTGCGCAGAGCGCCGTCGCCGCGCACTACGCCGCGATACATACCCGAGCAGTTGAAGGGCAGCGACACGTTGCCCGCACGATCCACAGCGATGATGCCGCCCGAACCTCCGGCAGGAGCCAGCATGTCCATGACCACGGCTCGCGAGGCCTCTTCCAGGGACTGGCCTGCATAGCGCATGCGCGATGCGATCTCGTGGCCCGCTGCATAGCGGATGAAGATCTCCCCGTGGCCTGTCCCCGAGACGGCGCAGGTCTCGTCATCCGCCCAGGTGCCCGCGCCGATGACGGGACTGTCGCCGACGCGCCCCGGCATCTTCGCGGTCATGCCGCCGGTGGAGGTCGCAGCCGCGAGATGCCCGTTCCGGTCGCGCGCAACGGCCCCGACCGTGCCATGTTTGCGGGATTCGTCCTGATCCTCCGCGCCGCTGCGGCGCATGGCGAGGGTGTCCTGCAGGGCCTGCCAGCGCTGCTCCGTATGGAAATAGGAGGGCTCCTCGAAGGCGATGCCGTGCTCGCGGCAGAAAGCCATAGCGCTCTCGCCGATGAGCAGCACAGGGCCTGAATGCTCCATCACCGCACGCGCCGCGAGGATGGGATTGCGCGGACCGCAGATGCCGGCCACTGCGCCCGCCGCCCGGTCACGGCCGTTCATGACCGCCGCATCCATCTCCTGCTTGCCGGCGGACGTATAGACCGCCCCGCGTCCCGCATTGAAAAGAGGCTCGTCCTCCAGCACCATCACGGCGGCGGTCACGGCATCGAGCGCAGCGCCGCCATCGGCGAGCACCGCACGGCCCGCATCGAGGGCGCGCCGCAGGCCGGCATGGTAGGCGGCCTCGCGCTCCGGGGTCATCCTGCTGCGCAGGATCGTGCCCGCGCCTCCATGGATGGCGAGAGCGAAATCGGAATCGGATGCTGTGGTCATGGGAATCACGATCGGGTTGTCGGGAGGTTTTTCAGGGCGTCCGTCAGGCCAGGACGGTGATGACCGTCACGGCCGGTCATGGAGCCCGCCGCTACCAGGGCGTCGAGAACGGCTTCCTGCGTCGTGTCAGCCATGGCCTCGAACAGGATGTCGATGCGGTTCTCGTTGAGGAGGCGCTGTTCTACCAGCGCCGCACCCTCGTCATGGCCGATGATGTTAGCGGTGGTGAAGCCGAGTGCGATATCGCCGCTGCCATGGCCCCAGAAGGAGCCGAGCCGGGCAAGGCCGACGCCCGAGCGGCGGATGATGCGCTTGAGCTGCCGGTCGCTCAAGGGGATATCCGTGGCGGCGACGATGATGATCGAGCCTTTCTCCGCGGCCTTGGCATCCGGCTGCGCTATGGCGGGCGCGACGGTTCGACCGTCGGGAAGGCGCAGGTCTCCGGGCCGGCCGAAATTGGACAGAACGAGCACGCCGAAATGGTAGCTCCTGTCATCGAGATCGATCCGGCGCGAGGTCGTGCCGATACCGCCCTTGAAACCGAAGGTGCTCATGCCGCAGCCTGCGCCGACCGCACCCACATCGACGTAGGCGGAGGCCTCCGCGAGGGCAGCGCGCGCATCCGCCTCCGTCACGGCGAGAGCCTGGATGTCGTTGAGATAGCCGTCGTTGCATTCGAACACGACCGGGTTCACCGTCGCCGTCTCGCGGCCGATATCCGGATTATGCTCGATGGCATGGCGCACCAGGGCCGTGCAGCAGGCGCCGACCGAAAGCGTGTTGGTGAGAAGAATGGGCGTTTCGATGGCCCCCAGTTCCTCGACTTGCACGAGGCCGGCACTCTTGCCGAAGCCGTTCAGCACATGCACGGCAGCGACAGGCTTCTCGCGGTAGAGATTGCCGCCATGGGGCACGATGGCCGTGACTCCGGTGCGGATATCGCCGTGATTCAGCGTCCGGTGTCCGACATGGACTCCCGGAACATCCGCGATGCTGTTGAGCGGGCCTGCCGGCAGGCTGCCGCAGACAAGGCCTACATCCCGCGCGCGAAGCCCGGTGCCCATCAGGGGCATTCCGCCTTCACGAAAGCCGCGATCTCCGCATGGGTCGCGATCCATACATCCGAACGCCGGCTGATCTCCTCCAGGAGCTTCTCGAGGATCCAGATGCGGGAGCGGTAGCCGGTCACATGCGGGTGCATGGTCAGCAGGAACAGCCCACCCTCCTCGTAGGCCCGCTCGAATTCGCGGAAGAAGATGTCATAGACGGCGGTGGGCGGCGTATGCGGGCGCAGACCGTTGAAGCGATGCATGTTGAAATAGACCGCATCGTCGCGGATCCATTCCACCGGCAACTCCACGATCCCGGTGGGCTCGCCTTGCTCCAGAAGTTCGTAAGGATCGTCGTCGGCCATGAGCGAGGAATCGTAGAGCAGGCCGAGTTCGCGCTCGATGCGCAGCGTCGTCGGGCTGAAATCCCAGGACGGCGTGCGCAGGCCGACGGGACGCGTGCCTGTGATGCGCTCGAGGGTATCGGCCGCGCGGAACATCAGGTCGCGCTCGATCTCATAGGGAAGCTGGCTGTTGAGTTCGTGAATCCAGCCATGGATGCCGATCTCGTGGCCTTCCGCCACCACGCGACGCTGCTCGTCCTCGTAGAGGAGGGCCGCGACCGCGGGCACGAAGAAGGTGGCTTTCGCGTCGTATTTGGCGAGGGCATTCAGGATGCGCGGCACGCCCTGCCGGTTGCCGTACTGGCCCTGGGACATGCGGCCGATGGACTTGCCGCCGTCGCGCAGTTCGTTGGTCTCGTGGTCCGAGTCGAAGGACAGGGCCACGGCGCAGCGTGCGCCGTTCTTCCACTTGGCCGGCTTCATGGAGCGTCCGGCGCGGACATGATCCACCTTGCTGCGCCAGGTCTCCTCGCTCCAGCTCCACGGCTGCATGCCGAGATCGTCCATGGGCGTTTCCTTCCGTTCTGATTCAGGAGCGTCCGCCGTCGACCGAGATGATCTGCCCGGAAACCCAGGAAGCCGCATCGGAGGCGAGGAACAGGACGGTGTTGGCGATATCCTCAGGGTGGCCGAGACGGCGCGTGTGGAT
This sequence comes from Microvirga roseola, assembly GCF_020866965.1. Taxonomy (GTDB): domain Bacteria; phylum Pseudomonadota; class Alphaproteobacteria; order Rhizobiales; family Beijerinckiaceae; genus Microvirga; species Microvirga roseola. The sequence continues at coordinate 131,613 of NZ_JAJATX010000003.1, read as the reverse complement.
GCTCTCCACCAGACGCGCCTGACCCTCGGGTCCGTAGCTCTCCCACTGGCGCTGGGTCGCAGGGTTCGACAGGACGAAACCGGGGGCGACGCTGTTGACCGTCACGCCGTGGGGCCCAAGCTCGAAGCTCAACTGCTTCGTCAGGCCCACCAGCGCGTGCTTCGAGGCCGTATAGGCCTGGATGCCGGTCAGGCTCGGGCGCAGGCCCGCGCCTGAGGAAATGTTGACGATGCGCCCGAACTTCTGGCGCTTCATGTGCGGTGCAACGGATTGCGAACAATAGAACGCGCCGTGCACATTGGCCTCGAAGAGAACGAGCCAGTCCTGCTCGCTCACCTCCTCGACGGGCTTCGCCACCTGACCGCGCACGCCGCCGGCGCAATTGACCAGGATGTCGATGCCCCCGAGAGAGCCTGCCATCTCCTCCATGACGCGGGCGACGGCTGCGCGGTCCGCCAGGTCGAGGGTGCGCGTGGCGCGGGCGCCGCTCTCTGCGGCGATGCGGAGTCCCGCTTCGTCCAGGTCGAGCGCCCAGACATCGGCTCCCTCGGCTGCCAGCGATTGCACGATCTGACGTCCGATGCCCTGCGCCGCTCCCGTGACGACGGCGCGCTTCTTGGTGAAATCGAGCTTCATGATGCAAGCAGTTCGTCGAGAGTGGACCAGGATTGTTCGCGCCGCCCGTCCTCGATGTCGTGGATCAGGCTGACCAGCTTCTTGATGGTGGGTGTCGGAATGCCTGCCTCGTCGCCGAGGGTGGCGATGATGGCGATCTGGGCATCCACTTCGGTCTTACGCTTGCGCACGGCAAGGTCGCGCCAGATGCCCGAATGGGTCTTGGCCGTGTGCCGGTTGAACTCCGCCATGTCGGCGACGGAGCGACGGGCGGCCGCTTCATCCGCTCCCGGCATGAAGGCGTCCGGATCGAAGCCGTTGAAGCCGAGAGGCTTGACGCCCCGGGCCTTGGCGACCGCCATCACCTCCTGCCCGAGGCGGTGATAGACCGGGAAGTGGCGCTCGGAGGCGAGGTTCTCGGACATGGAGGCGTTCGTCAGGGCGGTGGCGAAGAGCAGGGAGCCGTAGCCGAGCTTGCCCCAGAGATAGCCCCAGATGTTGTCGGTGAGCACGGCCTGCGGCTCGAAGATCGAGAGCAGGCGGTGATAGTCGCGCACCGCATCGCTGGTCTTGCCGTCGAGGCCGCCGACGGCGACCGCGGCCCGGTTGCCGAAGAGGATGCGTCCCGGCTCCAGCCAGTCCGCGCCGAAATTGACGAAGCAGCCGATCGTCCGCTCCGCTCCGATCTCCTCGGCGATGACGATCTCGTTGAGGCCGTTCTGTGCCGACAGCACAGTCCCGTCATCGGCGAGGTGAGGCCTCAGGGCGCGCACGGCGTCACGCGTGTGGTGCGCCTTCACGGCGAGAATGATGCGCTTGAACTGTCCCTTCACGTCGGAGGGCAAGGCTGCGCGCACAGGCTGGCGGAAGGTCTCGACAGGACCTTCGATGGACAGGCCGTCCCCGTTCATGGCCTCCACATGCGGCTCGACGATGTCGACGAGGAGCACATCCTCGCCCGCGCGGGCGAGATAGGCGCCGAGGGTGCCGCCAATGGCGCCGGCGCCCCAGATCAGGATTGTGTTCTCGCTCATTTACCAGGTCTCGATCAGGGCGCGGGTTTCGGCGATGGCGACGGACCATATGGCGTTCATGTCCTCGTCCGAGCGCTGGTAGCGGCCGCCGAAATTGCCGTCGCCGAGGATCTCGCGCACGCCTTCGGGGCCGAAGGTGCGCATGCGGTCGAGATCGGCCATCGGCTTCTGGTGCTCGGGCTGCGCGACGCCGGGCAGGCGCGTCCAGGGGAAGTTCTCCATCCAGGAGGCATGGGAAGCGACCGGATCGATCTCCTTCACCTTCTCGAAGGTCTTGGGCGCATTCCACCAGTTGTGGAATTTCACGCGGCAATCCGGATTCGCGCCCATCCACTCGATGGCGGCCGTGTGGCCCGGCGTGTTGCCGCCATGGCCATTGACGAAGAGGATGCGGCGGAAGCCCGTGCGCTTCAGGGAATCGAGAATGTCGGTGACGATGCGAAGGTAAGTTTCGGCCTTCAGGGAGACAGTACCCGGATAGGCCATGAAATAGGGCGTGATGCCATAGGCCTGAACGGGGAAGACCGGCACGTTCAGGGGCTCGGCCGCTTCCAGCGCGACGCGCTCGGCGAGAATGCTGTCGACGGAGAGACTGAGGTAAGCGTGCTGCTCCGTGCAGCCGAGCGGCACGACGGCGCGATCATCCGCCTTCAGGTACTCTTCGACCTGAAGCCAGTTCATCTCACTGATTTTCATGAAGGTCTTCCTCTTGGGTCTCACTTGACGAGCGCAGACGCTCGAGAACAGGCAAAAGCGTGGCGCGGATCCAATGGGGATCCGGCATGTAGCGGAACTCGATGGCCTCGCGGCCCGGCGGCAGGAGCCGCTTCACGGTCGCCTCTGCGCCGCTGGCATAGATCGCCACATCAACACCTTCCAGGAACGCGGCGAGATCGGGAGCGGTGATGAGGCGCACTTCCACATCAGAGACATGAGGCGCGAAACGGAGTACGCCCGGCTTCATCAGGGCCGTGAACTCGGGGAAGATGGACACGATGCCGATGCGGGCCATCGGGTCGATCATCGCAAAGCGCGCGCGTGTCTCCTCGGCGGGAATGAAGTTCAGGCCCACCACCGGGATGCCGCTGGGCACGAGATGCTCGACCTCGCTTCGCCGGTGGGCGAGGGTGATGCAGACGTCGCAGGGCTGCGGAAAGGTCTCGCCGGCATGCAGGGCGTCGATGGTCGTCACCAGGATGCCGTCGCTCGGGCCGATGAATTCCTGGATTCGGTTGGCGTATTGCTGCGTGATCTCGACGAAGTGGCCGACCAGCACCAGGCGAAGAGGACGGGTCGATGTGCGACCGCGCGCGGCGCGCGCATTGACGAGGGACGAGACGACGGAGGGCGCCAGCCCCAGCTCCTCGGCCTCGTTGAAGAGCAATTCGATGCGGCGCTGGATCTTGCGGATCGCCGCCGAGCGCAGGCCGTCGCTGTTGTGCCCGTCGCCCACATAGGTCCCGGCGCCGGGCTTCGCCTCGATGAGGCCCGCCTCGCGCAGTTCCCGGTAAACCGTCGCGACGGTCATGTGCGCGACGCCGGCCCGCTCCGCCAATTCGCGAACGGAGGGGAGACGCTGTCCGGGCGGCAGCTCTCCGAGCCCGATGCCGAACTCGATCAACCCGCGCAGCTGAATGCCCAGCGGAACCGGCAGTGTGCGGTCGAGCGCGCCGGCGAGGCTGGCCAGGATCCGCTCCTCCGCGCTCTGTTCTGCTTCAACATAACAGATGCTCAGCGAAGCGTCAGATGATGGTTGCGATTTAGGCACGAGCTTGTTGACTTTTGGGAATCGGCTGACTTACCGTTCTATTCGATAAGAACACCTTGTACGAAAAGACAGGTCCTTAGCAAGAGGGGAAGTGACGTGAAACAAAATTTCAAGCTTGGCGGTGCCCTCGTGGCGGCGCTCCTTCTCGGCACCACGCTTGGCGGCGCCGTTTCCGCGCAGACGCTGACCATGGGTCTGCGCGCCGGTCCTGATTCCATCGATCCGCACTGGTCGACGCTGGGCAGCCAGGCCGAGGCTCTGCGCCATATCTTCGATACGCTCGTCATGTCCGACGAGAACCTCCAGCTGAAGCCGGGTCTTGCCACCTCATGGAAGCCGATCGACGATACCACCTGGGAGTTCAAGATCCGCGAGGGCGTGAAATTCCATGACGGGTCCGAGCTGACGGCCGAGGACGTGAAGTTCTCCATCGACCGCATCCCGGTCGTCACCGGCCCGATGAGCATGACGATCTACACGAAGCAGGTCGAGTCGACGAGCGTCGCCGACAAGTACACCCTGCACGTGAAGACGAAGAAGCCTGCGCCGACCCTGCCGAACGACTTCATCCGCCTCTTCGTCGTGTCGAAGGACATCGGCATGGATGCGCGCAACGAGCAGTTCAATTCCGGCAAGGCCGCCATCGGCACCGGTCCCTACAAGTTCGTGTCCTGGGAACCGAAGGGCGATCTCGTTCTCGAGCGCAACGACAACTACTGGGGCGGCAAGCAGCCGTGGGAGAAGGTGATCCGCAAGGAGATCCCGAACGATCCGGCGCGTATGGCGGCCCTGAAATCCGGACAGGTCGACCTCGTCAACTACGTTCCCGCCACCGACTACGCCGCGATGCAGAGGGACAAGTCGGTCGACACTTTCGTCGCCGACTCGGTCTACTTCCTGAACATCACGCCGAACGTGAAGGAAACCCTGCCCAAAAAGGTGAAGGTCGACGGCAAGGAAATCGACGCAAACCCGCTGCGCGATCCCCGCGTGCGTGAGGCGCTCGACCTCGCCATCGACCGCAAGACGCTGGTGCGCGTCGTGCTCGAAGGCTTGGGCCGTCCCGCCAACCAGCTGATGCCGGCGAGCTTCTTCGGCGGCAACAAGAACCTGCCGGAGCGTCCCTACGACATCGCCAAGGCGAAGAAGCTTCTGGCCGATGCCGGCTACCCGAAAGGCTTCGAGATCGACTTCCACTGCACCAACAACCGCCTGCCGGGCGATTCGGCGGTGTGCGAGGCGCTCGGTCAGATGTGGGCCCGCGCGGGTCTCAAGGTGAACGCTAATGCGCTGAACGGGACGGTCTTCTTCCCGGCCCAGCAGAAGGGCGAGTTCTCCATGTGGATGAGCGGCTGGGGCACGCTGACGGGCGAGGCGAGCTATACCTACGGCTCGCTGGTGCATACGGCGGATCCGGAAATCGGCCTAGGCGCGTTCAACAAGCAGGGCTACTCCAATCCTGAAGTCGACAAGCTGCTTCAGGAAGGCGCCCGCACCATGGACGACGCCAAGCGCCGGGCCCTCTTCGAGAAGGCCACGGAAGTGTCCATGAACGACCGCGCCCTCATTCCGACGGTCCAGATCCAGACGGTTTGGGCGGCGAAGAAGGACTTGCTCACCGTCCCGGCCCGCGTGGACCAGGAGACCCTGGCCTACGAGATCAAGCCGAAGAAGTAATCTTGACTTCGACCGGCCGGAATCGTCCGGCCGGTCGCTTCTCCTACGCGCTCCGGCCTCCTCCGGCTCGGGGTCGCTCCGGGCTTCCAGTTTTTCAGATCTGTTCCCTCAGGCGGTCCTTCATCCAGGTCGCCTGAAGGCGTTTCAAAACCATGCATGAGACAGCATGATCGGTTTTCTTATCCAGCGCATCCTTCAGGCGCTCATGGTCGTCATCGCGATGTCGGTGATCGTGTTTCTGGGCGTCTACGCCATCGGAAACCCGATCGACGTCATGATCGACCCTGCTTCGGATCAGGCCCTGCGTGAATCGCTGATCCAGCGCTACGGTTTCGACCGTCCGCTCTACGAGCAGTATTTCATCTTCATGAACAACATGCTGCACGGTGATCTGGGCGAGTCCTTCATCTACCGGCTGCCTGTGCTCGAGCTGATCCTCTCGCGACTGCCCGCGACGCTGGAGCTCGCATTGACGGCGATGATGATCGCCACCTGCCTGGGAATTCCGCTCGGGCTCTGGGCCGGCTACAAGCCGGATTCCCTTTCCGCAAAGGCCATTATGGGCTTTTCGGTGCTCGGCTTCTCCGTGCCGACCTTCTGGGTCGGCCTGCTGCTCATCATGGCGTTTGCCGTCGAACTCGGCTGGCTGCCCTCGGGCGGGCGAGGACCGACCACGGAAGTGCTGGGCATGCAGCTCTCCATCACCTCGCTCGAAGGCTGGAGCTACATCATTCTTCCTGCCTTCAACCTCGCCCTGTTCAAGCTCGGCCTCCTGATTCGCCTCACCCGCGCCGGAACGATCGAGGTCATGAGTTCGGACTTCGTGCGTTTCGCGCGCGCCCAAGGACTGTCCGAGGGCAAGGTCGTCGGCCTGCATGTTCTGAAGAACATCTCGATCCCGATCGTCACCGTCTTCGGCCTTGAGCTCGGATCGACGCTCGCCTTCGCGGTCGTCACCGAGACCGTGTTCAACTGGCCCGGCATGGGCAAGCTCATCATCGATTCCATCACCGTGCTCGACCGGCCCGTGATGGTCGCCTACCTCATCCTGGTGGTGTTCCTGTTCGTCATCATCAATCTGGTCGTCGACCTGATCTACGGGCAGCTCGATCCCCGCATCCGCGTGAAGGCCGCATCATGAGCACAGCATCCGTCACTGCGGCTCCCGCCGAGACCCGCCTGCACCGGCTTGCGAATTTCTGGGCCGACTTCAGGCAGAGCCCGGTCGCCGTCGCGGCCCTCGCCGTCATCGTCGTCATCGTTCTCATGGCGGTGTTCGCGCCGCTCGTCGCGCCGCAGGATCCCTACAACCAGGAGACCCTCGACCTGTTCGACGCCCGGCTCGAGCCCGGCGAGATCGGTTCCGGCGGCTATGTCCACTGGATCGGCACCGATGCGGCCGGTCGCGACGTCTTCTCCGCCATTCTCTACGGGCTGCGCACGAGCCTGATCGTCGGCGTCATGGCCGGCGCGCTGGCCCTCGTGCTCGGCGCCAGCGTCGGCCTAGTCGCCGCCTATTACGGCGGACGCGTCGAGGCGCTCATCATGCGCGTCATCGACCTCCAGCTCTCGCTGCCCGCCATCCTGTTGGCGCTGGTGCTGGTGGCGATGCTGGGACAGGGCCTGCCCCAGCTCATCGCGGCGCTGGTGGCTGCGCAATATGCGTATTTCGCCCGCACGACCCACGGCGCGGCGAGCGCGGAGCGGCGCAAGGATTATATCGAGGCCGCGCTTTCGACTCCCTTGCCCGCACGACAGGTGCTGTTCCGCCATCTCCTGCCGAATGCCCTGCCGCCGCTGATCGTCGTGGCGACGGTGCAGGTCGCCAATTCCATCGCGCTGGAGGCGACCCTCTCCTTCCTGGGCCTCGGCCTGCCGCTGACGCAGCCCTCTCTAGGATCGCTGATCTCCAACGGCTTCCAGTTCCTGCTCTCGGGCCGCTACTGGATCTCGATCTATCCCGGCATCGCCCTGATGCTGACTGTCGTCGCCATCAATCTCGTGGGCGATCAGGTCCGCAACGTTCTGAATCCGAGGCGCAGCCGATGAGTGAAGCCGTTCTTCGTGTCAAAGACCTCCGCACGCAGTTCAAGACGCGGGCGGGCGTCCTCAAGGCCGTCGACGGCGTCAGCTTCGAGGTCGGCCGCGGCCGCATCCTCGGGCTCGTCGGCGAATCCGGTTCCGGCAAGAGCGTTACCGGCTACTCGATCCTGGGCCTCATCGAGCCTCCCGGAGAGATCGCGGGCGGCGAGGTTCTGCTGAACGGGCAGGATCTCACGCGCCTCAAGAGCGAGGCCATGCGCAAGATCCGCGGCGCGCAGATCGCCATGGTCTTCCAGGACCCGATGATGACCCTGAACCCGGTCCTCAAGATCGGGACGCAGATGATCGCCGCCGTGCGCGCCCACGACAGGGTGTCCCGCAAGGTGGCCCGCGGCCGCGCCCGTGACGCGCTCGCCAAGGTCGGCATCCCGAGCCCGGAGGAGCGTCTCGACTCCTATCCGCATCAGCTCTCCGGCGGCATGCGCCAGCGCGTGGCGATCGCCATCGCGCTCCTGCACAACCCGGCGGTGATCCTCGCCGACGAGCCGACGACGGCGCTCGACGTTTCGATCCAGGGGCAGATCCTCGCCGAGGTGCGCCGGCTCGCGGACGAGACCGGCACGGCCTTCGTCTGGGTCACGCACGACCTTGCGGTGGTGTCGAGCCTCGCCGACGATATCTGCGTCATGTACGCCGGCCGCGTCGTCGAGACGGGGCCTGCGGCGGATGTGATCGCCTCGCCGCGTCATCCCTACACGGCGGGGCTTCTCGCCTCCGTTCCGGCCGAGCATGAGCCCGGCACCCGGCTTCCGCAGGTGCCGGGCTCGACGCCGTCGCTCGCCAACCTTCCTCCCGGCTGCGCCTTCGCGCCCCGCTGCGCCAAGGCCGGCCCCGCCTGCACCACCACGCCGCCCGTCCAGCATTTCGAGGACGGACGCACCGCCCTCTGCAATTACCCGATCGAGCCCGTTTCATGTCAGCCGCTCTCCTCGACATCGACCACGTATCGAAGCGCTTCGTAAAGCATCCGAACCTCGGGGAGCGCATCGCGAGCCTCGTCGGAGCCGGCCGCAAGGCGGAGGTCGTGCGCGCGGTGACGGATGTCAGCCTCACCGTGCAGAAGGGCGAGGTCGTCGGCCTCGTCGGCGAATCCGGCTGCGGCAAGTCCACCCTCGGGCGTATCGTGGCGGGCATCTACACGCCCAGCGACGGCAGGATCCTGTTCGGCAATGCGCCGGTCGCGAAGGAGCAGGGGCGTCGCACGCAGAAGCTCACCACCCGCGTGCAGATGGTCCACCAGGACCCCTTCGCCAGCCTCAATCCGCGCATTCGCATCGGCGATACGGTGGCGGAAGGGCCGGTCACGCATCGCATCGTGAAGGCGCGCGAGGCCGATTCTTACGTGGCGGACATCCTGGGTCGCGTCGGCCTCGATCCCAGCTACCGCAGGCGCTTTCCGCACCAGTTCTCGGGCGGACAGCGGCAGCGCATCGCCATCGCCCGCGCGCTCGCCATGAAGCCCGACCTTCTGGTGCTCGACGAACCGGTCGCATCCCTCGACGTGTCAATCCAGGCGCAGGTGCTGAACCTGTTCATGGATCTGCGTCAGGACCTCGACCTGACGGCGATCTTCATCAGCCACGATCTCGGCGTGGTGCGGCATGTCTCCGACCGGGTCGCCATCATGTATCTCGGCCGCATCGTCGAGCTCGCCCCCACTGCGGAGCTCTATGCCGCGCCGAACCACCCCTATACGCGCGCGCTCTTCGAAAGTGTTCCCCGCGTCGGCGTGGGGCGCAAGGATTTCCGCCCGATTGCCGGCGAGATACCATCGCCCCTCAATCCGCCGAGCGGATGCCACTTCCATCCGCGATGCCCCTTCACTGGCCCGCGCTGCAAGCGTGAGGCGCCGGCTCTCGCGCCCATCGGTCCCGGCCGTTCCTCGGCCTGCCACCTCAACACCGGCGGAACCGCCTGACGTCAGAGACTGCTCCCATGAATCCGCAAGCCTCCCTCTCGGCGCTCAACGAGCGCGTGGCCGCCGTCAACGACGTGCTCAACGCCACATCGATTCTCACCTGGGATTCCCGTACCATGATGCCTCCGGGCGGCGCGGAGACCCGCGGGCACCAGATCGCGACCCTCACGCGCCTTGCCCGCGACCTGCTGCTTTCGTCCGAGACCGAGACGGCGCTCGATGCCGCCGAACGGGCGGTGGAGGCTCTGCCCCAGGATGCCGCGGAGCGCCGGATGGTGACGCAGACTCGCTTGGCCCTTGAGCACCACCGCCGGGTGCCTGCCTCCCTCATTCAGGAGCGGGCGGCTTTGCGCACGGTCGCTCATTCCGCCTGGATCGAGGCCCGCGCGAAAAGCGAGTTCTCCATCTTCGCGCCCTATCTCGCCAAGACGGTGGAGCTGTCGCGGTCTTACGCCGATTGCATCGGCTGGTCCGAGCATCCCTACGACGCGATGGTCTCGATCTACGAGCCGGGCGAGACGGCTGCGAGCCTCATAAGACTGTTCTCGACCCTGCGTTCGGGCCTGCTGCCGATCCTGGCCGCCGCCCGTGCGAAGCCTGCTCCCCGCTCCGACTTCCTCTTCCGGGACTTCCCGGAGGAGGGCCAGCGCGCCTTCGGCTTGAGCCTTGCGGAAAAGCTCGGTTACGACCTTCAGCGCGGACGTCTCGACACGACCGTGCACCCCTTCGAGGTGTCGTTCACCCGCAACGACGTGCGCATCACCACACGCTACAGCCGCAACTACCTTCCGGCCTCGATCTTCGGCACGGCCCATGAGACCGGGCACGGCCTCTACGAGCAGGGTGTGGATCCGGCCTATACCCGCACGACGCTCGCGACTGATCTCGTCGGGCTTTACGCCGTCGGCGGCACGAGCTTCGGCGCGCATGAATCCCAGTCGCGCCTGTGGGAGAACCACATCGCGCGAAGCCGCACCTTCTGGCAGCTGCACTTCCCGGATCTGCAGCGGTATTTCCCGGATCAGCTCGGAGACGTGAGCCCCGAGGAGTTCTATCGCGCCGTCACCCGCGTCGAGCCCGGCTTCATTCGCGTCGAGGCGGACGAATTGACCTATGATCTCCACATCATGCTGCGCGTCGACATCGAATGCGCCTTGATGGACGGCTCGCTCCCGGTCCGGGATCTGCCTGCCGCCTGGAACGCCGCCATCAAGCGCGATCTCGACCTCGACGTCCCGAACGATGCCCGCGGGGTCCTGCAGGACGTCCACTGGTCCACCGGATATATCGGCTCCTTCCCGACCTACACCATCGGCAATGTCATGGCGGCGCAGGTGATGGAAACCTTGCGCCAGCAGGATTCCTCGCTCGACGCCGCCATCGAGGCCGGGGATTATTCCGGCCTTGCGGAGGCGCTCTGCAGCCGGATCTGGCAGCACGGACGCCGCTTCATGCGCGACGAACTGCTCGAGCGCGAGACCGGCCGCCGCCTCGATCCGGCGCCGTATCTCGCCTATCTCGAAGCCAAATACGCACAGTAAAAGGCACGCCTCAGGACCCGGCCTGATCCCGCCGGCTTGACAGGGCCCGGCATCCTCGGATGCTGGCCTCCCGATCAGCTGTCAGTCCGGTCCAACCATGAGCTCCACCCGAGACAGGCTCGAAGACATTCTGGCGCGCCTCTCCGAGCGCGCCGATGACGAACGCGTGTTCCTGCGCGTGTATCACGCCGCCGCCCGCGCCGCTGCGGATGCCGCCGATGCACGGAGGGCGGCCGGCGTTTCGCTCGGGCCGCTCGACGGGGCTATCGTCTCGATCAAGGACCTGTTCGACGTGGCGGGAGAGACGACCACCGCGGGGTCCTTCGCCCTTCGCGATGCTCCGCTCGCATCGGCGGATGCAAAGATCGTCCGCCGCCTGCGACAGGCGGGCGCCGTCATCATCGGCAAGACGAACATGGTGGAGTTCGCCTTCTCCGGGCTCGGCCTCAATCCTCATTTCGGCACGCCGGGCAACGCTGTCGATCCCGAGCGCATTCCCGGAGGCTCCTCTTCAGGAGCGGGCGTCTCGGTGGCGGAGGGCACGAGCGAGATTTCCATCGGCAGCGATACGGGCGGATCGGTGCGCATCCCGGCGGCGCTCAACGGGGTCGTAGGCTTCAAGCCGACGGCGCGCCGGGTGCCGCTCGACGGGGCTTTTCCCCTCTCGCCCAGCCTCGATTCCATCGGCCCGCTTGCGCTGTCCGTCCAGGACTGCGCCTTCACGGATGCCGTCATGGTGGGGGAGGAGCCGCCGGTGCTCGATCCCTTGCCGCTGGAGGGGCTCAGGATCGGCGTCCCCCGCGGACGTCTCTTCACGGAGAGCGAGCCGCTGGTGGAGGACGCCTTCGAGACGGTCCTGAGCGGCCTGTCGGAGGCCGGAGCGCACATCGTCGAGCACGACATCGACGACCTTCTTGAAGCCATGGCGGAGACCACCGTCCAGGCGTCCATCGCCTCCATCGAAGCCGCCGAGGTTCATGCGGACTGGCTCGACACGAAGGCGGACGAGATCGATCCGCGCGTGCGCTGGTGGATCGTGCGCAGCGGGGCGGTGCCGGCTCCGGCCTATATCCGCATGCTCCGCCGCAGGAAGGCGCTCGTGGCTGCCATGGACGAGCGGCTTGCGCCCATCGACGTGCTGGCGCTGCCGACGACGGCCATCTCCGCCCCGCTCATGGCGCCGCTGGAGGCGGATGACAGGCTCTACAACAGGATGGACTGGCTGATCCTGCGCAACACCATGTTCGGCAACCAGTTCGACCTCACCGCCATCTCCCTGCCCATCCCCGGCTGTCTCCGCCCGGTCGGCCTGATGCTCGTGGCGAGGCACGGGCAGGATCGTCAGCTGCTTGAGATTGCAGCCGGAATCGAGCAGGAATTATCGCTCTAATCGGGATGCGTCACGTCAGGCCTTGATCGCACGGGCAAGCGACAAACAGGCCGAGATGCCGTCCTCCAGGATCTGCTCCGAGAGCTCCTCGTCGTCGACGGCCCGCGCCAGCTGGATCATGCCGATCGTGCCCGAGATGATGGCCGTTGCGACGGACCGACGGGCTTCCGCGGTCGCCTGCGGAGGCAGCAGGGTTGCGAGCATCTCGATATGTTCGACGATGCTCTGCGTGAACATTTCCCTCACCGCCGGCGAATGCCTTGCAATGTCGGGCGCGAGGGCCGCGGCCACGCAGCCCGTCTGAGGACTGTCTCTGTGGCTGGTGCTCAGGTAGGCGCGGACGACGGCCTCGAACTTGTTCTCCTCCTTCTCGGCCACCGAGGCGATCCAGACCTTCACCTGCTCAATGGCGTCGCGCAGGGCCTGCTCGATCAGGTCGTCCTTGGACGAGAAATGGCTGTAGAACCCGCCATGGGTCAGGCCCGCGCCGGCCATGAGACCGGCAACGCCCGCCGCGCCCATGCCCTCCTTGCGGAGCTGTTTTGAGGCGACGTCGATGATGCGTCTGCGCGTGGCTTCCTTGTGACCTTTTCCGTAGCGCATGAGCTTGGCTCCTTGGACGAGGCAGGCAGTTCAGTCGGAGATCGGAATGCCTGAGTAATACAGTTGCAGGGCCGTAGAATGCAAGCCCTGCAAAGCTTCCGGCCGGAAGGGGACCGGGCTGGTCCCCAATTCGTTCGGGGCCCGCCGAAAAGGCCATAACACCAACATTTCAGGCATTCCCTATTGAAAAGCTACGTTTCGTAGTATTATGATCATCATGTAATAAGTTGCTTCCGAGAACAAGCCCTTCCATTCCCTAGAGGCATGAGCATCCAAGATGTCGAACATCAGCGCAGCCATCATTGCCTCTGCTCTGTGGAGGAGCTTCGGGCGTCTCTATCGTGAGGTGTCGTCGTCCAGGATCAGGATCGACGACCCTCGCGCCGTGGGGGAGGGCGCCTGGGCGGATCCGCTTTTCTTCGAGACCGCCGGTCGCGCATTCCGCGAGACCTCCCGCTCGGGAACGGCAAGATCCTCGACAGGGGCCAAAACAACCGGCGCACCCGCTTTCATGCTTCCGGGAGGACATGAGACAATCGAGAGCGAAGACATGACAAACTCCCCCAACGCCGTCTCGAAGCCAGTCACGCCGCCAGCATCCCCCAGTGCGAACCGCAATCTCAACTGGCGCAGCCAGATCGGCATTTCCTACGAGGACCGGAGCGCCAATCCATCTGCAAGGCCGGCTGCGTTGAGCGCCCTGAAACGGGCTCTCAGGGCCTGGAGAGCGAGTTGATCCCGACCCGGCGCTCTTGCTATCGATAGCCTGTGCGGTCGAGGGCACCGGATCGCCGACAACGCGTTATGTCTGTCCCGGACTGGGCACAGGGTGGAGCGGATCATGCGCAGGGTGCATCTCGGCCTCGGCTACGCGAGCATCGCACTCGGCGTGATCGGAATCGCGCTGCCGATTCTGCCGACGACGCCCTTTCTTATCCTGGCCGCCTGGTGCTTCTCCCGTTCCAACCCGGCGCTGGCCGAAAGACTCTATGGTCATCCGCGCTTCGGAAAGCTGCTGACGACCTGGCGCGATCAGCGCGCCATCCCGCTCAAGGCCAAAATCTTTGCGCTCGCTACTCTTGCCGGCTCCTATGCCCTGAGCGTTTGGCTGGTCGAGAGCAGATATCTGCCTTTCATCCTCGCCGGCATCATGGGCAGCGTGGCTGTCTATATCGCGACCCGCCCCAGGCCCGCTCCACAGGCGGATGTCGAGGCCGAGGATGCGTTTCACCGCTCCGGGATCGCGAACGGCCGCAGGCAGGGCGGGGCGATCAGGTGAAGGCCCCGGCGGCCAAGTGACCGCCCAGCATGAGCAGGCCGACGAAGAAGCAGAGCCGGAAGGCCCTCTCGCTCACGCGGCCGCGCACCCACTGGCCGAGAGCCATGCCCGCAAGCGCAGGCATGAGGGCCAGCAGTGATGCCGCCGCAGTCGAGGCCGCAAAAACCCCCTCCTGAGCAAGGGTCAGGGCCAGGGCAATGGTCGAGACGGTGAACGACAGCCCGAGCGCCTGGACGAGGTCGTCCTTCTGAAGCCCAAGGGCCTGAAGATAGGGCACGGCCGGGATGACAAAGACGCCGGTTGCCGCCGTGACAAGGCCGGTCCCTGCCCCGATCACGGGCGACAGCCAATTCTCGTGCTTCGCCGGAACGGAGGGACGGACCGCCGCCAGCCCGAGCGCTGCATAGACGATGAGGGCGAAGCCAAGGGCGATTGTCGCCTCATCGGCGGTGTCGCCCGTCATGAGACCGGATCCCGCCCAGGTGCCTGCGGCGATGCCGGCCATCATCGGCCAGAGGCGCCGTGCGGTGTTCCAGAAGCGCGGGCCCGCGGCAAGCTGCCAGATATTGGTGACGAGGGATGGCACGATCAGGAGGGAGGCTGCCTGCGCGGGCAGCATGACGATGCTCAGGAGGCCGACCGCCACCGTCGGCAGCCCGAGACCGATCACGCCTTTCACGAGGCCTGCGAGAAGAAAGGTGAAGCCTGTGAAAAACAGTGCGGTGGGGATGTCGGGCATGAACCGAATTGGCCACGGCCGCGAGCGTCCGTCCAGGGGATTGCGGGCTCGACTCCCAGGCTTTCTCGCTGTGCAATGGATACTCGGCTTCGCCTCAACCTGTCCGAGGTAGCCCGGTCGGGGTCCCGCCGCGGCGAGTTTACCTATGGACGGGCTCTCACGGGAACCGCACTATCACCGGCATCCGTCGATCCCCGGGGGAGTCGTGCCTCCGCATCACCATCCTGTCGCGCGCAAGCTCGCCGCCATTCTGGCGGCCGACATAGCCGGCTTTTCCAGGCTCATGGGTCGGGACGAGGAGGGCACGCTCGAACACGTCAAGCGGCTGCGCAGCGAGATCGTCGCGCCCAGTCTCGAGCGGCACCGCGGACGTCTCGTGAAGATCACCGGAGACGGCTTCCTGATCGAGTTCGGGAGTTCCGTCGATGCGGTCCGCTGCGCCGTGGACATCCAGGAGCGTCTTGCGCGTGAGACGATCTCCGACCGTGCCGAGCCTTTGCAGCTTCGCGTCGGCATCAATCTCGGCGACATCATCGTCGACGAGGACGGCGATATCTATGGCGACGGGGTGAATGTCGCCGCGCGCCTCGAACAGCTGGCCGAGCCCGGTGCGATCTGCCTTTCCGGCAAGGTGTACGAGGAGGTCAGGGACAAGCTGCCCTATGCGTTCGAGGATGAAGGCGAACGCCGGGTCAAGAACATCGCGCGGCCACTGAAGATCTACCGGATCGCGCCGCCAACGCGGACGACCGCGACGCCGGGCAGCGCTCACCCTTTTCCTACCCCGCGCGACATGCCGTCCATCGCCGTGCTTCCGTTCACCAACATGAGCGGCGATGCCGAGCGCGAATTCTTCGCCGACGGCATGACGGAGGACATCATCACCGCTCTGTCGCGCCTGCGCTGGCTGCTCGTCATCGCACGCAATTCCACCTTCGCCTACAAGGGCAGGGCGGTGGATGTGCGCCAGGTCGCACGCGACCTCGGCGTCCGCTATGTGCTCGAAGGCAGCGTCAGGGCGTCGGGCAACCGAATCCGCATCACCGGGCAGCTGATCGACGCCGAGAGCGGCAAGCATATCTGGGCCGAACGCTACGACCGGCTCGTCGAGGATGTCTTCGCGGTCCAGGACGAGATCACGGAGCATGTGGTCGCCGCCATCGAGCCCCACCTCTATGCAGAGGAGGGCTACAGGGCCCAGAGCCGGGCGACCGAGCGCATCGATATATGGGGCCTCGTGGTTTCGGCCCTGACCCTCATCAACAGGGCCACACGCGAGGCGAACCGGGAGGCGCAGATTCTTCTGCACCGCGCCATCGCCATCGAGCCCGGCTATGCCCGCGCCCACGCCATCCTGGGCTGGGCGATCTGGTGGGAGACCTTCTGTTACTGGCGACCGCCGGAGGAGGGATTCCGCGAGATGATGGAACTCGCCCGGCGTGCGCTCGCCCTCGATCCGCAGGAACCCTGGGGCCGCATGATCTTCGGCTTCTCCCTGAGCACGACAGGCCACCATGACCGCGCCCTGGAGCAGATGCGCGGCGCTCTCGACATGAACCCGAGCTGGGCGCTGGGGCGCACCCTCTACGGCGTGGCCTTGCTCCGGGCCGGATACGCAGCCGACGCCGTCAGCGAAACGGGCCGGGCCGTGCGCATGAGCCCCCTCGACACCTTTGCCGGCATCTACACGGCCTTTCACGGCCTGACCCTGCTGGGAGACCGCCGCTTCGAGGAAGCACTGCCCTATCTGCGCCGTTCGGTGCTCGTCTTCCCGGAATTTCCGGGGCACTGCAATGCGCTCATCAGCTGCTGTGGTCATCTCGGTCTCATCGAGGAGGCGCAGGCCCAGCTTCAGCATCGCAACCGCATCGGACCGCCGCTGACCTTGGAACAGATTCGGCGAAACCTGCGCCATCACGCCCACTGCGCGCTTTTCGTCGAGGGACTGGCGAAGGCCGGGGTCCCCGAACACGATGCTGGCTCGAAGGAGGATCGGTCGACGGCGCTGCCGTAGGTTCGGTTTGTCCCTCGCCGTTCGGGCCCCATATCGCTTCTGGAGCACTTTTTCGGCGAAGTGGATCCGGTTCGCCATTCGAGCAGATGGAGATGCGACATGCTGGAGATTCTTCCCGCCCCGGACGCCGTTCTCGCCATGCGGGCTTCAGGGCGAATCGACGAAGCCGATATCGAGCGCGCCATCCTGGCCGTGGACAACGCTCTCGCTACTCGGGACCGGATCGCGGTCTATGCCGAGATCGGCATTAACGGCATGACGCCCGGGGCGCTCGCCTGCCATCTGAGCTACGGCTTCGGCAAGCTGCGCGAACTGCACCGCTTCCCGCGAGCGGCCGTGGTAACCGGCCAGGACTGGGTGCGCTGGGTCGCACAGGTGGAGCAGGCGGTTCTGCCCGGAATCGAAGTGAAAATCTTCCCGCCGGCCGAGAAGGATGCCGCGCTGGCCTGGGCTTCGGAGCCGCTGCCGCCTCCCGCTGCCGAGCCCGAACCGGTCCAGCCCTCCATCCGCCCCATCGGGACGACGAAGCCGGATCTTGTCGCCTTCGAGGTTGACGGCCGGATTGGAGCCGAGGATATGCGCCGCCTGATCGCGACCTTCAATCAGGCCATGGACGAACATCACAGGCTGCGCGTTCTTGTGCGGGTCCGTGATTTCGACGGCGTCACGCTCGATGCGCTGCGCCAGGAAGGCCTTATGGCGGCCAAGATGAGAGGCTGGGGCAAGGTCGAACGCTATGCGCTCGTGGGCGGGCCCGCATGGATGGAGGGAGTGACGGCCAGTGCGGCGCCATTCGTCGGCATCCAGACGCGTCGCTACGAGCTGGCGGACGAGGCCCAGGCCTGGAGCTGGCTTGGAGGCGAGCCGGCCGACGGCGGCAATCAGGCGACCTGACCTCGACAGCGACGGCGCTTCCGGGGGTGACATCGATGAAACGGTTGCACGCAAAGTTCACAGCAGTGCTTCTCGGCTTGGTCCTGGCGCTCGGCGCAACCAGCCTTGCGGCCGCCCAGGCCCTGTCTCCCATGACCGTGCAGGAGCCGCAGGGAAGGGCCCTCGTCGAGCGCCTGCGCCATGGAGGGATCGTGTTGTTCTTCCGCCATGCGGATACGACGGGCATGCCCTGCGACCGCACCTACCGGATCGGCGAGCGTGCTGGTCAGCGAAATCTTTCGCCGGAAGGGCGCGAGCAGTCGCGCCGCATCGGCGAGGTTCTCCGGTCTCTGGAAATCCCGGTCGCAGATCCGGTCCTCGCAGGGCCCGTGTTCAGGGCGCGCGACACCGCCGAACTCGCCTTCGGCTCCGATCGGGTCGCGGTTACGGACAGCCTGCTTGCGGATGATTACGCCGGCCGTCGGCTGGAATGGGTTCTCGGCGGGCACCGGCGGCTGCTCACGGAGCCCGTTCCCGCCGGCGTCAACCGCGTCCTGGTCGGCCATCGGACCCCGGCCATCATGGTGCTTGGTTCGCGCGTCGGCGGAGAGGCCCTCCCGGAAGGAGCGGCGCTCGTCATCGAGCCCGGAAACGAGCCGCGCGTGCTCGGGATTCTCCTGCTTGCGCCGATCCCGGACAGGGGCTTTCACGGCTGCTGAAAGCGACTGACGCCTCTTGCATCACGTCTTTCAATCCCCATATCAGGCTGACCCAGCGGACATTTTTGTGGACTTCGAAGCGGCGGGCGTCACCGCGCGCTTCGTTGGGACCGTGCCAGGACGGATGTAATCCGGCCCGGTCCGAGCCTGCTCTCGCCTGACGATGCGAGCGCCCGACTGGACCCGATCAGCCCAGGCCCGTAGCTGGCGCGGCAGGAGATGCAACGCATCCCGCCCGTTCGCCCCGGAGCCTGGGCTTTTCCTTTTGTCCCGCTCTCGGGCCCGGCCGGAACCGCTCCCATCCCGCTCCGTTGACAGATCGTTGTCGATCTGAGGAGTGCATCATGGATCCCTGGCATCTGATTGCGAACGATCACGTCAACATCGTCAGCCTCTGCAGGGACATCCTCCGTGCGCCTGACGGCGTCAGGAGCCGCGAGCGGCTTTTCAACCAGCTCAGCGATCAGCTTCGCTGGCACATGGAGGCCGAGGACGACAGCCTCTATGACGCGCTCGAGGATGACGACCGGACGAAGCGCCTGATCGACGAGCTCGAGGACGAGCACGAGGAGATCGAGGAAGAGCTCGGCCGGCTGGCCGGCGTGCGCCACAAGGGCAGCCATGAATGGACCCAGCGCTTCGAGGATTTCTCCTATCTCCTCGACCAGCATTTCTACCGGGAGGAGCACGAGCTCCTGCCCCTGGCGCAGCAGATCATCGGCCCCGAGGACGCCCAGGATCTGCTGCACGACTTCGCGGAGGAGAAGATCGAGGAGATCCGCGAATCCCGGCCCGGCCTCTTGGGGGCGGTTCCGACCGGCCTGATCGTGGTCGCTCTCCCCGGTGCGGCGGTCGGCGTAGTGGCTTTCACGGCCTGGCGCAGGGGCTCCCTCAACGACCTCATGGTGCGGCCGCCGGTGCGGCGCTATCTGTCCCGCGCTCCGATGCTCAACCGTGTCACGGATTTTTTCCGCAGCGGCGACAGGGGTTCACGCCGGCACGAAACCGATGTGCTCAAGGACATCGCCAAGCGGACCCGCTGCCCGGTCCACGACGTCTCATCCCGCCTGCAGCTTCCCATCGGCCGGACCTATGCCATCGTCGCCAACCTCGAACGCCAGGGCCTCGTGCGCTCCGGCTACGGGGAGGGAGGCAGTCACGAGAAAATGGTGGCGATCACCACCCGCGGGCGCGAGGCGGTGCAGCACTGAGAGGGAGCCGGCGGCTCCGTCGGAATGTCAGGGGAAAGAAGGACTTGGTGGAGCTGAGGGGATTCGAACCCCTGACCTCTGCAGTGCGATTGCAGCGCTCTCCCATCTGAGCTACAGCCCCGGTCTGGAAAAAGACCAAGCGGCGGACTTTTAGGCCCCGGGGCTCCCCTCTGTCAATCGGCCGGAAGGGCGCGCGCTTCGTCTTTTTGGCGGATAAACTTGGCCTTGGAGGGGCTTACGGGTTGTTCCCGGCGTCCTGCAACGCTACATGAGCAACGCCCCATCCTGACAGGTTTCCCATGCGCTCTCTGCTCGAAGTCATCCTGCTGGCCCTGCAGCTCTACACCTATCTCATCATCGCCTCGGCGATCCTGAGTTGGCTGGTGGCCTTCAACGTCGTGAACATGCGCAACGATTTCGTCCGCTCGATCGCCAGCTTCCTCGATGCGGTGACGGAGCCTGCCCTACGGCCGATCCGGAGCATCCTGCCCAATCTCGGCGGCATTGATATTTCGCCGATCATCCTGATTCTCATCATCATCTTCCTCCAGAACATTCTCATCAGGATCGCCCAGCAATATATCCCGCCGGCCCTGCTCTGAAGGATTGCGCCATGCCCTGGCGCAGCCGTCCCGACGGGCTCGAGGTTCGCGTCCGGGTGACGCCGAAGGGAGGGCGGGACGCAGTCGACGGGGTCGAGACCCTCTCCGACGGGAGGCCGGTGCTGAAGCTGCGGGTGCGGGCGGCTCCCGAAGACGGGGCGGCGAACGAGGCCGTCAGGCGCCTTCTGGCCAAGACCCTGAAGGTCCCCGCCTCGGCGGTGAGCCTGGAGACGGGCGCGACCGCCCGGCTCAAGACGTTTTCGATTGCGGGCGAGGCCGAAGCCCTGGCCGCCGCGCTCGCCGCTTTGACAGGACGGACGAACCCATGAGCGCCAACATCATCGACGGAAAAGCCTATGCGGAAGGGCTTCGCGCCCGGATCGCGGATGCGGTCCGCGCCCTCTCTGGCCAGGACGTGACGCCGGGGCTGGCGGTCGTCATCGTCGGCGAGGACCCGGCGAGCCAGCTCTACGTGAAGAACAAGGCCCGCCAGACCGTCGAGGTCGGGATGCGCTCCTTCGAGCACAAGCTGCCGGCCTCCACCAGCGAGGCGGAGCTTCTGGATCTGGTGGCAAGGCTCAACGCCGATCCGGCGGTCGACGGCATCCTGGTGCAGCTGCCGCTGCCGAGGCAGATCGATGCCCAGAAGGTGATCGAGGCCATCGATCCGGCCAAGGACGTGGACGGATTTCATCCGATCAACGCGGGCCGCCTGTTGACCGGCGTGCCGGGCCTCGTCTCCTGCACGCCGCTCGGCTGCCTCCTCCTCATCCAGTCCGTCCGCCGGGATCTCGCCGGGCTCGACGCCGTGGTGGTTGGGCGCTCCAACATCGTTGGCAAGCCGATGGCGCAGCTTCTGTTGGCCCAGAGCTGCACGGTGACCGTCGCCCATTCGAGGACGAAGGATCTCGAGCAGGTCTGCCGCCGGGCGGATATCCTAGTGGCCGCCGTCGGGCGGCCCGAAATGGTGCGGGGCGATTGGGTGAAGCCCGGCGCCACCGTGATCGACGTCGGCATCAACCGTGTGCCGAATCCGGCTGCGGGCGAGGGCAAGACGAAGGTGGTCGGCGACGTGGCCTACCAGGAGGCTTCGCAGGTCGCCGCGGCCATCACGCCCGTCCCGGGCGGCGTCGGGCCGATGACCATCGCCTGCCTTCTGCACAACACGCTGGAGGCAGCCTGCCTTCGGCGCGGGCTTCCCTTTCCTGCGCTATAAGTCAGCCGCGCTCACGGTTTTTCGGCCAGTTCCTTAAGCGCATTGGCCTGCTTGCGCATGAGCTGACGGATGAAGGGGGAGAACAGACGGGCCACCGCTCGGATGAACAGGCCTCCGAACACCGCTGTCAGGCTCTGATCGAGGTGTGTAACTCCCGAAGAGGAGCCTGAGAGACGGCAATCCAGGGTCATGGCCGTGGAGCCCCGCGTCATACGGACCCGCAGGTGCGACGAAGGCTCGTAGGCCAGGATCTCGCCGTCGTATTCGTTGACCTGACGGCCCTCGCGGATCCGCTGCTTGAAACGCGTCCCCACCCCGTGCGGCTCCGGGGTGAGATAGATCCGCTCCTCCGTCCCCTGCGCCCATTGCTTCACCTTGTCCGGATCGCTGAGATGAGCGAATACGCGCTCCCGGGGCGCCTGGATTTCGATGGAATGCGTGAGGATCATGGGCGGCTCGACTGCTTGACCGCCGAATTGAAACACTATTTCGAGACTATTTCCAGCATGACGGGAGGATCGCCGGACGGCGGCTCAAACGCCATCTCGTCGCAAGTGCTCCACCAGCTGCCGCGCCGAGGGGGGCAGCTCCTTCAAGGACCTGATGCACAGGGTCAGGTCGCGGGCGGCCCAGGCATCCTCCAGCGCGACGATGGCGATGGCCGTGGTGCGGGCGGCGCGCTGGGCCGTGGTTTCGGGGACGATGCCGACGCCGACGCCCGCCTCCACCATGCGGCAGACCGCATCGAAGCTGCGCAACTGCACCCGCAAACGCAAGGGGACGCCGATGCGGGCCGCCTTGCCCGCCAGGAACCGCTGCAGGGCGCTCGCCCGATCGAGGCCGACGAAGTCGTGCTCCAGCACCTCGGCGAAGGCGATGCCGGGACGGGCGGCGAGGGGATGGCCCTGCGGTACGACCAGCACGAAGCGGTCGCTGCGGAAGGGGTAGGTCTCGAGCCGGCCGGTATCGACCGTGCCCGCTACGATGCCGATATCGCCCACGCCCTCGGCGATCAGCCCCACGATCTCGTCGCTCAGGCGCTCCTCGAGATCGATGGAGACCTGCGGATGGCCGGCGAGGAAGGCCCCCAGCGCCTCGGGCAGGAATTCGGTAAGGGCGTTGGTGTTGGACAGAATCCGGATCTGGCCGGCAAGGCCCCCTGTGAAGGAGCCCAGATCGTCCCGCAGGCGCTCGGCCTGGGCCAGCATGGCCCGGGCATGCTGGAGCAGGGTGCGGCCTGCGGGGGTGGGCGTCACGCCCTGGCGGTTGCGCAGGAGAAGGGGCGCACCCAGCGACTTTTCCATGTTGCGGATGCGGGTGCTGGCGGCGGCGAGCGCCAGATGGGCCCGCTCCGCCCCGTGGGTGATGCTGCCCGCCTCCACCACGTGGCGGAAGAGGCTCAGATCGGTTAGGTCGAACTGCATGGGACTCCCTTCGTCGTTCGCGAAGGTAGATAAGAATAATTACAAATTGCGTAGAGGGCGAGCTTAACGCACATTTCGCCGCTGACGAAGTGTGCCTGCTGTCGCCCTGTCGTGCGGAAGGCGCATTGCGGTGTTGCCGCGCATCCGATAGGAACCGTTCCAAACTAGGCGCGACACACGGTCGCCGATCAGGAGTAAACCCATGGCTGAGGCGAAAACGGCCCCCAGGCCGCTGTCCCCGCATCTTCAGATCTATCGGTGGAGCTGGACGATGGCCATGTCCATCTTCCACCGCATCACGGGCGGGGCCCTCTATGTCGGCATCGCCCTCCTTGCCGTCTGGCTCGTGGCCCTGGCCTCCGGTCCGGACGCCTTCGAGGCCGTGCAGGACTTCTTCGGCTCGCCCCTCGGGCTCCTGATCCTGTTCGTCTACAGCTGGATCCTGATCCACCACATGCTCGGCGGCATCCGCCATCTCGTGTGGGATTTCGGCTACGGCATGGAAGCCACCCAGCGGATCAACATGGCCCGCTTCACCCTCATCGGCTCGGTCACGCTCACCATCGTGCTCTGGGCCGCCGCCTTCCTGCTCGGCTAACGGGAGACGCACCATGGTTGACAATCGCTACGACACCAGCCGCTCCATGCGCACCCCGCTCGCCCGCGCGAAGGGTCTCGGCGCAGCCGGTCACGGCGTGGAGCATTGGTGGCTCCACCGCATGACGGCGGTCTCCAACATTCCGCTCATCATCGCCTTCGTCTTCATCGTCGCGACTCTCGCCGGCAGCAATTATGCGGAGGCGATCGCCATCGTCTCGCATCCTCTGGTGGCGATCATCCTGATCCTCGCCGTGCTCTCGGTCACGAACCACATGCGGCTCGGCATGCAGCTGCCGATCGAGGACTACATCCACCAGAAGGGGTGGCTGCTTGCGGCGACCATCGCGAACAACTTCTACGCTGCGGTCATCGCGGTTGCCTGCCTCTACGCCATCGTCAAAGTCAGCCTCGGCCGCATCGTTTAAGGAACATCATCATGGCTCAAGCAACGAACGGCGCAGCCATCAACGGCAAGGCCTACACGATCGTCGACCACACCTTTGACGTGGTGGTGGTGGGCGCGGGCGGCGCAGGTCTTCGCGCCACCGTCGGCTGCTCGCAGGCCGGCCTTCGCACCGCCTGCATCACCAAAGTGTTCCCGACCCGCTCGCATACGGTGGCGGCTCAGGGCGGCATCTCCGCATCGCTCGGCAACATGGGCCCGGACGATTGGCGCTGGCACATGTACGACACCGTGAAGGGGTCGGACTGGCTCGGCGACCAGGACGCCATCGAGTATCTCTGCCGCAACGCGCCCGCCGCCGTCTATGAGCTGGAGCACTGGGGCGTTCCCTTCTCCCGCACGGCGGAAGGCAAGATCTATCAGCGCCCCTTCGGCGGCATGACCACCGAATACGGCAAGGGCACCGCCCAGCGCACCTGCGCCGCCGCCGACCGCACGGGCCACGCGATCCTGCACACCCTCTACGGCCAGGCGGTGCGCAACCAGACCAACTTCTTCATCGAGTACTTCGCCCTCGACCTCATGATGAACGACGAGGGCCGCTGCATCGGCGTCGTCGCCCTCAACATGACGACGGGCGAGATCCACCGCTTCCGCGCCCACATGACGATCCTCGCCACGGGCGGTTATGGACGCGCGTATTTCTCGGCGACCTCCGCCCATACCTGCACGGGCGACGGCAACGCCATGGTGCTGCGCGCAGGCCTGCCCCTGCAGGACATGGAGTTCGTGCAGTTCCACCCGACCGGCATCTACGGCGCGGGCTGCCTCATCACCGAAGGCGCGCGCGGCGAGGGCGGTTACCTCACCAACTCCGAGGGCGAGCGCTTCATGGAGCGTTATGCTCCCTCCGCAAAGGACCTCGCCTCCCGCGACGTGGTCTCCCGCGCGATGACTATGGAGATCCGCGCAGGCCGCGGCGTGGGCAAGAACAAGGACCACATCTATCTCCACCTCGACCATCTCGACCCGAAGATCCTGCACGAGCGCCTGCCCGGCATCTCGGAGAGCGCGAAGATCTTCGCGGGCGTGGACGTCACGAAGGAGCCGATCCCGGTCCTGCCGACCGTCCACTACAACATGGGCGGCATCCCCACGAACTATCACGGCGAAGTGCTGACGCTCAAAAACGGCAACCCGGACACGGTGGTGCCGGGCCTGATGGCGCTCGGCGAGGCGGCCTGTGTGTCCGTCCACGGCGCGAACCGTCTCGGCTCCAACTCCCTCATCGACCTCGTGGTCTTCGGCCGCGCGGCGGGCCTGCGCTGCGCCGAAATCGTGGAGCCGAACGCCAAGCACTCCGACCTGCCGAAGGGCGCTGACGAGCTGGCACTCTCGCGCCTCGACAAGTTCCGCTATGCCAACGGCTCGACTCCCACCGCCGAACTGCGGCTCGACATGCAGAAGACCATGCAGAACAACTGCGCCGTCTTCCGCACCGGCGAGGTGCTCGAGGAAGGTAAGCAGCTCATCCACCAGGTCTGGAACAAGGCCGCCGACGTGAGGGTCACGGACCGCTCGCTGATCTGGAACACGGACCTGATCGAGACGCTGGAGTTCGACAACCTGATCGGCCAGGCCGTCGTCACCATGGAAGGCGCGGCCAACCGCCAGGAATCCCGCGGCGCCCATGCGCGCGAGGACTTCGCGGACCGGGACGACAAGAACTGGATGAAGCACACCCTCGCCTGGCTCGACGACACCACCCACAAGGTGACGCTCGACTACCGTCCGGTGCACACCTACACCATGTCGAACGAGATCCAGTACATCGAGCCGAAGGCTCGCGTGTACTAAGGAAGAACGCAACGATGGCTCAGTTCACGCTTCCCAAAAACTCAAAATACACCGAAGGTAAGACTTGGCCGAAGCCGGTCGGGGCTAACAACCTTCAGGAATTCCGCATCTACCGCTGGAATCCGGATGACGGCGCGAATCCGCGCATCGACACCTATTACATCGACCGGGACGATTGCGGGCCGATGGTTCTCGATGCGCTTCTGTGGATCAAGAACAACGTCGATGCGACGCTGACCTTCCGCCGCTCCTGCCGCGAGGGCATCTGCGGGTCCTGCGCCATGAACATCATGGGCAAGAACACGCTCGCCTGCACCCTCGGCATCGAGGATTGCGCGTCGGATTCGATCAAGATCTATCCGCTGCCGCACATGCCGGTGCTGAAGGATCTGGTGCCGGACCTCACGAGCTTCTTCGCCCAGCACGCCTCCATCGAGCCCTGGCTCCAGACGGAGACGGCGGCGCCGGAGACCGAGTGGCGGCAGACGCCGGAGGAGCGCTCCAAGCTCGATGGCCTCTACGAGTGCATTCTCTGCGCCTGCTGCACCACCTCCTGCCCGAGCTACTGGTGGAACGGCGACCGGTTCTTAGGTCCCGCGGCTCTGCTCCAGGCCTATCGCTGGCTCATCGACAGCCGCGACGAGGCCACCGGCGAGCGCCTGGACAACCTGCATGATCCGTTCCGGCTCTACCGCTGCCACACGATCATGAACTGCGCCAACACCTGCCCCAAGGGCCTGAACCCGGCGAAGGCCATCGCCGAGGTCAAGAAGATGATGATCGCGCGGGCCGTGTGACGCTTCCCCGCAACACCTTCTCGAAAAGGCGCCTCGTGCGCCTTTTTTTATGGGCCGCTATCCCATATGTCGAAATTCGGATCTTTCCGCCCTAGGATCCTATTCCGGCGTCTGGAGAAAGGTGCCGCTAGAGGCCGCCGACGACGGCCAAGGATGACGAGGACAATGATGAGAAGCTCGCTCTGGATCGTGACCGCAACGCTCTGCTCCGCCCTGGCGCTCGGCGCATGCTCCTCGAGCCGCCTCGGAGGTTTCGGCGGCTCCCCGACCCGCGGCGCCATGGCCGCTCCCCGCGCCTCCGAGCCCGTCGAGGCGGTGCCGTCCGGGCCGGTCGAGGCCTCTCCGCTGCCGCCCATCGACGGTCAGCCGCTGCCCCCGGTCGCGGGAGCGCCCATGGCCCCGGGCATCATGGATGCGCCTCCCGGCACCGACATCGCCGGTCTGCCCCCTGCCGCTCCCCCTCCGGTCGTCGCCGCTCCGGCTCCCGCCGCTCCCACCAGCCGCACCGCCATGGTCGGCACTTGGACCGCCCGCGAGGCGTCCGGCGGCACCTGCCGCGTCCAGCTGTCGAGCTCTCCTGCGCTCGACCTCTACCGGGCTTCCACCTCTGGCTGCTCCAACCAGGACCTGTCCAAGGTCAACGCCTGGGACTACCGGGACGGCGAGGTCTATCTCTACCAGACCGGCGGCTCGGTCACGGCGCGCCTGCGCGGCTCGTCCTCCTCGCTCAGCGGCGCTCTCTCCAAGTCCGGCGCACCGCTGAGCCTTGGACGATAAGACATTTGAGCCTTGGACGATAAGACATTTGCGCTTGGGTGAGGGGAGCGGTATCGGTCAGTCCGTGACCGAGCCTCATCTCACCTCTCCCCATTCCATCACGGCCCGATACGACGCCCTCGTGGCGTCGGGCGCCATCGAACGCGACCCTGCGCAGGTGGCGCTGCTGAAGCGCCTGGAGGCGCTGGCAGGAAGCCTTGGCTCCTACCGGCTCGCCCGCAAGCCGAGCGCTCTCGGCTGGCTCTTCGGCAAGAAGAATCCCGCGCCGCCCAAGGGGCTCTATGTCTGGGGCTCCGTCGGGCGCGGCAAGACCATGCTCATGGACCTCTTCTTCGAGGCGCTGCCGGTGAGGCGCAAGCGCCGGGTCCATTTCCACGCCTTCATGGCGGACGTTCACGAGCGCATCCACGCCTACCGGCAGAAGCTTAAAGCAGGAGAGGTCAAGGGAGACGATCCTATCGGCCCCGTGGCCGATGCCCTGGCGGACGAGGCCTGGGTCCTCTGCTTCGATGAGTTCACGGTCACGGACATCGCCGACGCCATGATCCTGGGGCGTCTCTTCACGGCGCTCTTCTCCCGCGGGGTCGTGGTGGTGGCGACCTCCAATGTGGAGCCGGGCCGGCTCTACGAGGGCGGTCTCAATCGCTCGCTCTTCCTGCCCTTCATCTCTCTCCTGCAGGAGCGGATGAATGTGGTGAAGCTCGAATCCCGCACGGATTTCCGCCTTGAGAAACTGGCGGGAAGCCCGGTCTTCTATGCTCCGGCCGACGCGCAATCCCACGAGGCTCTGACGAAGGCCTTCAAGCGCCTCACCGGTCGCGAGCACGGCAAGCCCCTGACCCTGACCGTCAAGGGCCACCCGGTCGAGGTGCCCGAAGCCGCGAGCGGCGTCGCACGCTTCTCCTTCGCGGATCTCTGCGCCAAGCCCCTGGGTGCGGCCGACTACCTCGCCGTGGCGGAGGAGTTCCACACGGTCGTCCTCGAGAACATCCCGAAGATGACGCTTGAGCGGCGCAACGAGGCCAAGCGCTTCATCATGCTCATCGACGCACTCTACGACGCCCACGTGAAGCTGCTCGCGTCCGCGGAAGCCGAGGCGCCGGATCTCTACCAGGCCGATACGGGGCGGGAGGCCTTCGAGTTCGACCGCACCGTATCCCGCCTCATCGAGATGCGGTCCGAGGAGTACCTGTCGCTCCCGCATGGAAGGATCGACTCGGCCGATGAGGGGCAAACGACGGGGCTCGTCGAGACATGAGGCGGCCCCGCGGCATCCCTGCCCGCATGGCGGAGGCTGCCGTTCCGGCCGATACCCGGCTTCTCGCCATCGCCGCCGATCAGCTCAAGCGGTTCGGGCCGCGCCATGTGACGGTGGTGAGCATTGCGGATGCGGCCGGCATGACCCATGCCAATGTCTACCGCTACTTTGCATCGAAAGCCGCGCTGATCGATGCCGTCGCGGAGCAATGGCTCCGGCGGCTCGAGGCCATCATCGCCGAGATCGCGGATGCCCCCGATCCGGCCGACGACAAGCTGGAGCGCCTGCTCCAGGCCTGGGCCCGCACCCACCGGGAGCTTCTGGAGGAGGATCGGAACCTCTTCGACGTCTATTGCGCCGCCACGGAAACCTCCCGTCCCCTGATCCGGCGGCACCGGGCCCGGATGCGGCAGCTGATCGAGCGGGTCCTGGACGAAGGCATCGTGACCACCAAGTTCGACCCGCGGGACCGGGAGAGGGCTCTGGCCTTCATCAGCGATGCGGTTTACCGCTTTATCAATCCCCTGACCGTCCGCCTGGATGCGGAGGTGCCGCAGTATATTCTCGGCCAGCGCTTGGCCGCCATGATCCGCGTGATCCTGCGGGCGCTCGCCAATGGCAGTGTCTAGGCCTTGTTACAAATTCTCGAAAATGTAACATGAATTTTCGGAATGGTTAGCATCAGCTAACCCCATGAAGTTCAAGCGCAAACGGAGAGGGTCGGGCCTTCTGGGGGGCTCTCGATGGCCTAAACCCTTGCCGTTTAACCTTTTGTTGGCTTGAAGCGGTCCCATTTCTCGTGTCAAACAGCGCCACCTTTTAGGAAGGCTTGCGCCTCATCAACACCCAAGGACAAACCATGGCCCGGAAAAAGATCGCGCTCATCGGCGCTGGCCAGATCGGCGGAACCCTCGCCCATCTCGTCGGCTTGAAGGAACTCGGCGACGTCGTTCTCTTCGACATCGCGGAAGGCATTCCCCAGGGCAAAGGTCTCGACATCGCGGAATCCGCGCCGGTCGACGGGTTCGACGCCAAGTACAAGGGCGCCAACGACTATGCCGCTATTCAAGGCGCTGACGTGATCATCGTCACCGCCGGCGTGCCGCGCAAGCCCGGCATGAGCCGCGACGACCTCATCGGCATCAACCTGAAGGTCATGGAAGCCGTCGGCAACGGCATCAAGCAATATGCCCCGAACGCCTTCGTCATCTGCATCACCAATCCCCTCGACGCCATGGTGTGGGCGCTCCAGAAGTTCTCGGGCCTGAAGCCTGAGAAGATCGTCGGCATGGCCGGCGTCCTAGACTCGGCCCGTTTCCGTCACTTCCTGGCCGAGGAGTTCAACGTGTCGGTCGAGGACGTGACCGCCTTCGTGCTCGGCGGCCACGGCGACGACATGGTGCCCCTGGTGCGCTACTCCACCGTCGCCGGCGTTCCGCTGCCCGACCTCGTGAAGATGGGCTGGACCTCCCAGGAGAAGCTCGACGCCATGGTCGAGCGGACCCGCAAAGGGGGCGGCGAGATCGTCAACCTGCTCAAGACCGGCTCGGCCTTCTATGCGCCGGCTGCTTCCGCCATCGCCATGGCCGAGAGCTATCTCAAGGACAAGAAGCGCGTCCTGCCCTGCGCTGCCTATCTCACCGGCCAGTATGGCGTGAAGGACATGTTCGTGGGCGTGCCGATCGTGATCGGCGAGAACGGCGTCGAGCGCATCGTCGAGGTTTCGTTCTCCGCCGAGGAGAAGGCCATGTTCGAGAAGTCCGTTGCCTCGGTGCAGGGCCTCGTGGACGCCTGCAAGCAGATCAACCCGGCTCTGGCCTAAACCTGACACGTCATGGCCGGCCTCGTGCCGGCCATCCAGGTCTTCAACCGCTGACGCGGAGAGAAACGAATGAACATCCATGAATATCAAGGCAAAGCCATCCTGAAGGAGTTCGGCCTGCCCGTCTCCAATGGCCGCGCCATCTTCTCCGCCGACGAGGCGGAAGCCGCCGCCAAGGAACTCGGCGGCCCGCTCTGGGTGGTGAAGTCCCAGATCCATGCCGGCGGCCGCGGCAAGGGCAAGTTCAAGGAGCCTGAGGCCGGCGAGAAGGGCGGCGTGCGCCTCGCCAAGTCCGTGGACGAGGTGAAGCTTTTCGCCCAGCAGATGCTCGGCAAGACGCTCGTCACCGTGCAGACCGGCGAAGCGGGCAAGCAGGTCAACCGCCTCTATATCGAGGACGGCTCCGACATCGAGAGCGAGTTCTACCTCTCCATGCTCGTGGACCGCGCCACGGGCCGCGTCGCTTTCGTCGTCTCGACGGAAGGCGGCATGGACATCGAGCAGGTCGCCCACGACACCCCTGAGAAGATCCTGACCTTCTCCATCGATCCCGCCACCGGCGTGATGCCCTATCACGGCCGCAACGTCGCCAAGGCGCTCGGCCTCGAAGGCTCGCTCGCCAAGGAGGCGGGGGATCTCGTGACCAAGCTCTACAAGGCCTTCACCGCGAAGGACATGGAGATGCTCGAGATCAACCCGCTCATCGTCACCAAGGACGGCCACCTCAAGTGCCTCGACGCCAAGATCTCCTTCGACTCCAACGCCCTCTACCGTCACCCCGAGGTGATGGAGCTGCGCGACATCACCGAGGAGGACGAGAAGGAGATCGCGGCCTCCAAGTATGACCTCGCCTATATCGCGCTCGACGGTACCATCGGCTGCATGGTCAACGGCGCGGGCCTCGCGATGGCGACGCTGGACATCATCAAGCTCTACGGCGAGGAGCCGGCGAACTTCCTCGATGTCGGCGGCGGCGCATCGGAGGAGAAGGTGACGGCGGCCTTCAAGATCATCACCGCCGATCCGAACGTGAAGGGCATCCTCGTCAACATCTTCGGCGGCATCATGAAGTGCGACGTCATCGCCCGCGGCGTTCTCGCCGCCGTGAAGGCGGTCGGCCTACAGGTTCCGCTGGTGGTGCGCCTCGAAGGCACGAATGTCGAGGAAGGCAAGAAGATCATCCGCGAATCCGGCCTCAACGTGATTCCGGCGGACGACCTCGACGACGCCGCCCAGAAGATCGTGAACGCCGTGCGCGGCGGAAAGTAAGGTTTCGAGCTGATGTCCATTCTCATCGACAAGAACACCAAGGTCATCTGCCAGGGCTTTACCGGCAAGAACGGGACCTTCCATTCCGAGCAGGCCATCGCCTACGGCACCAAGATGGTCGGCGGCACCTCGCCGGGCAAAGGCGGCTCCACGCACCTGAACCTGCCCGTGTTCGACACGGTGCGCGAGGCGCGCGAGAAGACCGGCGCCGACGCCTCGGTCGTCTATGTTCCGCCGCCGGGCGCTGCCGACGCCATCTGCGAGGCGATCGACGCCGAGATCCCGCTCATCGTCTGCATCACGGAAGGCATTCCGGTGCAGGACATGGTGCGTGTGAAGCGCGCCCTCGACGCCTCGAAGTCGCGCCTCATTGGCCCCAACTGCCCCGGCATCGTGACCGCCGGCGAGTCTAAGATCGGCATCATGCCGGCCAACATCTTCAAGCCCGGCTCGGTGGGCATCGTGTCGCGCTCCGGCACGCTCACCTACGAGGCCGTGTTCCAGACCACCAACGAGGGCCTCGGCCAGACGACCGCGGTCGGCATCGGCGGCGATCCGGTGAAGGGCACCGAGTTCATCGAGATGCTCGACATGTTCCTCTCCGATCCCAAGACCGAGTCGATCGTCATGATCGGCGAGATCGGCGGCTCGGCCGAGGAAGAGGCGGCCGAGTTCATCGCCCGCGAGGCCAAGAGGGGCCGCAAGAAGCCGATGGTCGGCTTCATCGCCGGCCGCACGGCTCCCCCCGGTCGCCGCATGGGCCATGCCGGCGCGATCATCTCCGGCGGCAAGGGCGGGGCGGAAGACAAGATAGCCGCCATGGAGGCTGCGGGCATCCGCGTGTCCCCGTCTCCGGCCCGCCTTGGAAAAACCTTGGTCGAGGTTCTCAAGGGCCGATAACCGACAAAGGGCCGCCCCGGCACAGGGGCGGCCAACTCTCTTTTGGGTAGACATTTGCCATGGCACGCCAAGACGCCAACGAACAATTCCTCAATACCGCTTTCCTCTATGGGGCGAACGCGTCCTATATCGAGGAGCTTCACGCCCGTTACGAAAAGGATCCTGCTTCGGTCGACGCCGAGTGGCAGGCGTTTTTCGGCGCGCTGAAGGATGACAAGCAGGCGGTGGAGAAGGCAGCCAGCGGCCCCTCCTGGGAGAAGCCGAACTGGCCGATCCCTGCCAATGGCGAACTGATTTCCGCCCTCGACGGCAACTGGGCGCAGGTCGAGAAGGCAGTCGGCGACAAGATCAAGGCGAAGGCGCAGGCCAAGGGCGCCGAGATCAGCCAAGCCGACGTGCAGCAGGCGACCCGCGATTCCGTGCGCGCCATCATGCTGATCCGCGCCTATCGCGTGCGCGGCCACCTGCATGCCAAGCTCGATCCCCTCGACATCAATCCGCGCCCGAGCGACGAGGAACTGCATCCCTCCCATTACGGCTTCACGGAAGCCGACTGGGACCGCAAAATCTTCCTCGACAACGTGCTCGGCCTCGAGTTCGGCACGATCCGCGAGATCGTCGGCATTCTCGAGCGCACCTACTGCCAGACGCTCGGCGTCGAGTTCATGCACATCTCCGATCCGGTGGAGAAGGCCTGGATTCAGGAGCGCATCGAGGGGCCGGACAAGGAGATCACCTTCACCAACCAGGGCAAGCGCGCGATCCTCAACAAGCTCGTCGAGGCGGAAGGCTTCGAGAAGTTCCTCGATGTCCGCTACACCGGCACCAAGCGCTTCGGCCTGGACGGCGGCGAGTCGCTCATCCCGGCCCTCGAGCAGATCATCAAGCGCGGCGGCAATCTCGGCGTGAAGGAGATCGTGCTCGGTATGGCCCATCGCGGCCGCCTCAACGTGCTCACGCAGGTCATGGGCAAGCCTCACCGGGCGCTGTTCCACGAGTTCAAGGGCGGCTCCTTCGCCCCGGACGACGTGGAAGGCTCGGGCGACGTGAAATACCACCTCGGCGCGTCCTCCGACCGCTCCTTCGACGGCAACAACGTCCACCTGTCGCTCACCGCCAATCCGTCGCACCTGGAGATCGTGGATCCGGTGGTGCTCGGAAAGGTTCGCGCCAAGCAGGACCAGCACGGCTGCACGCCTGAAAACCGCGGCGCGGTCATGCCGCTCCTGATCCACGGCGACGCGGCCTTCGCGGGCCAGGGCGTCGTGGCGGAGTGCCTGGGCCTGTCGGGCCTGCGCGGCCACCGCACCGGCGGCTCGATCCACTTCATCATCAACAACCAGATCGGCTTCACCACCGATCCGCGCTTCTCGCGCTCCTCGCCCTATCCGTCGGACGTGGCGAAGATGGTCGAGGCACCGATCTTCCATGTGAACGGCGACGATCCGGAGGCGGTGGTCTTCGCGGCGAAGGTCGCGACCGAGTACCGTCAGCGGTTCCAGAAGCCTGTCGTGATCGACATGTTCTGCTACCGTCGTTTCGGCCACAACGAAGGCGACGAGCCGGCTTTCACCCAGCCGCTCATGTACCGCAAGATCCGCCAGCATCCCTCGATCGTCGAGATCTACTCCAAGAAGCTTGTCGCCGAGGGCGTTCTCACCGAGGCCGAGATCGAGGAGGTCAGGAGCAGCTGGCGCTCGAAGCTCGATGCCGAGTTCGACATCGCGAGCAACTACAAGCCCAACAAGGCCGACTGGCTCGATGGCCGGTGGTCGGGCCTCAAGGCCGTGCGCGAGGACCAGGACGATCCGCGCCGCGGTCAGACCGGCGTTGCGGTCGAGACTCTGCAGGGCATCGCCAAGGCCCTGACGAGCGTGCCGGAGGGCTTCAACGTTCACCGCACGATCCAGCGCTTCCTCGACAACCGCAAGAAGATGATGGACACCGGCCAGGGCATCGACTGGGCCATGGCCGAGGCGCTCGCCTTCGGTTCGCTCCTGCTGGAAGGCCACCGGGTGCGCCTCTCCGGCCAGGATTGCGAGCGCGGCACCTTCTCGCAGCGCCATTCCGTGCTCACCGACCAGGAGAATGAGGAGCGTTATACGCCCCTCAACCATATCGCGGAGGACCAGGCCCGCTACGAGGTCATCAACTCGATGCTCTCGGAAGAGGCGGTGCTCGGCTTCGAGTACGGCTACACCCTCTCCGAGCCGAACGCGCTCACCATGTGGGAGGCCCAGTTCGGCGACTTCGCCAACGGCGCCCAGGTGGTGTTCGACCAGTTCATCTCGTCGGGTGAGCGCAAGTGGCTGCGCATGTCCGGTCTCGTCTGTCTGTTGCCGCACGGCTACGAGGGCCAGGGGCCGGAACACTCCTCCGCCCGTCTGGAACGCTTCCTCCAGATGTGCGCCGAGGACAACATGCAGGTGGCGTACTGCTCGACTCCGTCGAACTACTTCCACATCCTGCGCCGCCAGCTGAAGCGCGACTTCCGCAAGCCGCTGATCCTGATGACGCCGAAGAGCCTGCTGCGCCACAAGCGCTGCACCTCGACGCTTGCCGAGATCTCAGAGGGCACCTCGTTCCACCGTGTGCTGCAGGACGATGCACAGCGTGGGGCCGAGGGCGTCAAGCTGGTGAAGGACGACAAGATCCGGCGCGTCGTGATCTGCACGGGCAAGGTCTATTACGATCTGCTCGAGGAGCGCGAGAAGCGGGGCATCGACGATGTCTACCTTCTGCGCGTCGAGCAGCTCTACCCGTTCCCGGCGAAATCGCTGGCCCTTGAGCTGGCGCGCTTCAAGAAGGCCGACGTGGTGTGGTGCCAGGAAGAGCCCAAGAACATGGGCTCCTGGACCTTCGTCGAGCCTTATCTCGAATGGGTGCTCAAGACCGCAGGCTCCAAGGTGGACCGTCCGCGCTATGTGGGCCGCCCTGCCTCCGCCGCCACCGCCACCGGCCTGATGTCCAAGCATCTGGCTCAGCTGCAAGCTTTCCTCGACGAGGCCTTCGCGGGTTAAGCCCCGCGGAGGTTCTCAACCGTTCCAACGGGCGATCTCGCCCCGAAACCGTAAGACGACCATGGCAACCGAAATCCGCGTACCCACCCTCGGCGAATCCGTTTCAGAGGCCACCATCGGCCGCTGGTTCAAAAAGCCCGGCGATCCCGTGAAGGCCGACGAGCCCGTGCTCGAGCTCGAGACCGACAAGGTGACGCTCGAGGTCAATGCTCCCGCGAGCGGCACGCTCGGCGAGATCATCGCCAAGGACGGCGAGACCGTGAGCCCCGGCGCGGTGCTCGGCTCCATCACCGAGGGCGGGGCAGCCGCGGCTCCTGCTGCGGCTCCCAAGGCGGAGGCTCCGAAGGCGGCTGCTGCTCCCGCGCCCGCCGCTCCCGGCGCCGCGAAGGATCACGGTCCGGCCGTTGCCCGCCTTGCGGCGGAAAGCGGCGTCAATCCGGCCAATGTCGGCGGCACGGGCAAGGACGGCCGCGTGACGAAGGGCGACATGCTCGCCGCCATCGCCACGGGCGGCGCTGCCGCCTCCGCACCTTCCGCACCGGTCCAGATGCGCGCCCCCTCCGCTCCGGTCTATGCGGAGCGTGAAGAGCGCGTGAAGATGACGAAGCTGCGCCAGACGATCGCGCGCCGCCTGAAGGATGCCCAGAACACCGCCGCCATGCTCACCACGTTCAACGACGTGGACATGAGCGCGGTGATGAACCTGCGCAGCCAGTACAAGGATGTGTTCGAGAAGAAGCACGGCACGAAGCTCGGCTTCATGGGCTTCTTCACCAAGGCGGTAATCCAGGCGCTCAAGGACGTTCCCGCGGTCAACGCGGAGATCGACGGCCAGGACCTCGTCTACAAGAACTATTACCACATCGGCATTGCGGTCGGCACCGAGAAGGGCCTCGTGGTTCCTGTGGTGCGCGATGCGGACCTGCTCTCGGTCGCCGGCATCGAGAAGACCATCGCCGATTTCGGCCGCCGCGCCCGCGACGGCAAGCTCTCCATCGACGAGATGCAGGGCGGCACCTTCACCATCACCAACGGCGGCATCTACGGCTCGCTCATGTCGACGCCGATCCTCAACGCGCCGCAATCCGGCATTCTCGGCATGCACCGCATCGAGGATCGCCCGGTGGTCCGCAACGGCCAGGTCGTCGTGCGCCCGATGATGTATCTCGCGCTCTCCTACGATCACCGCATCGTCGACGGCAAGGAAGCCGTAACCTTCCTCGTGCGGATCAAGGAGGCGCTGGAGGATCCGGCCCGCCTCGTGCTCGACCTGTAAGAAACACTTCAATCCGCGTCATGGCCGGGCCTGTCCCGGCCACCCACGCCTCCAAACCGAAAGACAAGACGTGCATGCCCGGATCAAGTCCGGGCATGACGTTAAGTGGAGACAAGAAATGTCCTACGATCTCATCGTCATCGGCACCGGCCCCGGCGGCTACGTGGCCGCCATCCGCGCCGCCCAACTCGGCCTCAAGACCGCCGTCGTCGAGAAGCGCAAGACCCATGGCGGCACCTGCCTCAATGTCGGCTGCATTCCGTCAAAGGCGCTGCTGCACGCCTCGCACATGTTCGAGGATGCGCGCGACCACTTTGCTGACCTCGGCATCGGCGTCAGCGCGCCGAGCCTGGATCTGAAGAAGATGCAGGCCTTCAAGCAGGAAGGCGTCGACGGCAACACCAAGGGCGTCGAGTTCCTGCTCAAGAAGAACAAGATCGACGCCTTCATCGGGGCAGGCCGCATCGCCGCTCCCGGCAAGGTGGAGGTGACGGCGGAAGACGGCTCCAAGCAGACGCTCGAGACCAAGAACATCCTCATCGCCACGGGCTCGGACGTGACGCGCCTACCCGGCATCGAGATCGACGAGAAGGTGGTGGTGTCCTCCACCGGCGCGCTGGAACTGGAGAGCGTGCCGAAGCGCCTCGTCGTCATCGGCGCGGGCGTGATCGGCCTGGAGCTCGGCTCCGTGTGGCGTCGTCTGGGCGCGGAAGTGATCGTGGTGGAATATCTCGACCGCATCCTGCCGGGCATGGACGGCGAGGTCGCCAAGAACTTCCAGCGCATCCTCGGCAAGCAGGGCTTCCAGTTCAAGCTGGGGGCCAAGGTGACGAAGGTCGAGAAGACGGGCAAAGGCGCGATACTGACCTTCGAGCCCGCCGCCGGTGGCGCTGCGGAAACCATCGAGGCCGACGTGGTGCTCGTCGCGATCGGCCGCGTGCCCTACACGCAAGGCCTCGGCCTCGACGAGGTCGGCGTCGCGAAGGACAATCGCGGCCGCGTCGTCACCGATGCCCACTTAGCCACCAACGTTCCCGGCATCTACGCCATCGGCGACGTGATCGCAGGCCCCATGCTCGCCCACAAGGCGGAGGACGAGGGCGTGGCCGTGGCCGAGATCCTCTCCGGCAAGGCGGGCCACGTGAATTACGACGTGATCCCGAGCGTGGTCTATACCTTCCCCGAAGTCGCCTCCGTGGGCAAGACCGAGGAGGAGCTCAAGACCGCAGGCATCGCCTACAACGCGGGCAAGTTCCCCTTCACGGCCAATGGCCGCGCCAAGGTGAACCGCACCACGGACGGCTTCGTGAAGATCCTGGCCGACGCCGCGACCGACAAGGTGCTCGGCGTTCATATCGTCGGGCCGGAAGCCGGGAACCTCATCCACGAGGCGGCCATCGCCATGGAGTTCGGCGCTTCTTCCGAGGATATGGCCCGCACCTGCCACGCGCACCCGACGCTTGCGGAAGCTGTGAAGGAAGCCGCTCTCGCAGTCGAAAAGCGCGCCATCCATATGTAACATGGATTCATGGCAAAGCTTCACTTCATCTACTCGGTGATGAATGCGGGAAAGACGACCCATCTCCTGCAGGTTCGCTACAACTACATCGAGAACGGTGGCAACGTGCTGCTGTGCACGAGCCTGATCGACGACCGTTTCGGCGTCGGCAAGGTGAAATCCCGCATCGGCCTTGAGGCCGATGCGATCCCCTTGAAGAAGAGCGACGACATCGGCGCCCTCGTCTCGGCGGAGCATGCCCAGAAGCCGGTGACCGTCGTGCTCATCGACGAGGTCCAGTTCATGACGGCGGACCAGGTCCGCCAGCTGGCCTGGATCGTCGACGAGCTGAAGATCCCGGTCATGGCCTATGGGCTGAAGAACAACGTGTACGGCACGCTGTTCAGCGATGCCATCGCCACCATTATGGCGCTGGCCGAGGATTTCCAGGAGATCAAGCAGCTTTGCCATTGCGGCCGCAAGGCCACGATGATTCTGAAATACGATCCCAACGGCGAGGCGGTCCGCTCGGGGCCTGTCATCGAGATCGGCGGCGAGGGCCGCTACGTCTCCGTCTGCCGCCCGCACTGGACGAAGGGCGATATCGGTCCCGCCGCCCGGCAGCTCCTGGCGCCCGCGGTGGCGGCGGAGTAGGGCGGCGGCAGCTGATTGGAAAAGCAGCCTTGCTCACCCGAGGGCTGGTTTTAAACAGGCCTCAGGAGAAAAAGTCGCAGACAAGCAGGAACGTTTCAGAAGGCCGGTACGGTTACGTTATAATAGTATGACGGAGGAATCGAAAATAGGTCTTTCCTGCTCAGAGCGAATCCTTTTAATGAACAGAATTCCCCGCGTTCTGCACTACTGCTTCGGTCTCACGCCCGATTTCGGTGGCCGTCCCTGGAGCATGGTGCATTACGCATGTGTCGCCAGCGCGATTCACCATCTCAGACCTGATCGTATTTTCTTCTACTGTGAGCACCAGCCGAAAGGGCCATGGTGGGACCTGACGCGGGCGCTCGTGGAGGTTATCCCGGTAAAGGCGCCGACTGAGGTGTTCGGCAATTCCATTCATCATTATGCCCACCGCGCCGACGTTCTGCGTCTCGATAGACTGCTAGAGCACGGTGGCATCTACCTAGACGTTGATGTCATTGTGCACCGTAGCTTTGACGATTTGCTCGGTCATTCGGTTGTCCTGGGACAGGAGGGCGTCGACGGCGCTTACGGCCTCGCCAATGCCGTCATCCTTGCAGAGCCTGACGCGCCTTTCCTGCACCGGTGGCGTGACGAATACCGTTCATTCCGCAACGACGTGCCGGGTGGAAGATATTGGGCGGAGCACTCTGTCGCTCTGCCCAAGCGCTTGGCGCAAGCTTACCCCAGCGACATCATCACCCTTCCGCACAATGCCTTCTACTGGCCTTTATGGGATGAAGAGGCGCTTCGCACATTGTTCACATCTACCTCGCAAGATGAGGTGCAAGGCCTCTACGCCAACCATCTCTGGGAGTCGCTTGCCTGGAATGCCTATCTCGCAGGCCTTACACCTGGGCATGTACGGGCCAGTAACAGCATCTTCTCTCAGTGGCTGCGGCCTTATGTTGCTACTCTTTCCGACAACTATGGAGTCTTGTAGCCAGCCCGCGGATGCGCCGCATTGAACGCATCCATGAGCCGCGCTGCATCCACCTTCGTGTAGAGCTGCGTGGTCGAGAGCGAGGCATGACCGAGAAGCTCTTGGATGCCGCGCAGGTCGCCGCCCTTGGCCAGAAGATGCGTGGCGAAGGAGTGGCGCAGGGCATGAGGCGTGGCGCTGTCGGGGAGACCTAGAGCGCCGCGGAGCTCCTCGACGGCCAACTGGATGATGCGCGGGGAAAGCGGTCCGCCGCGCGCGCCCACGAAAAGCGGCCCCTCCGGTGAAAGCGGGTAGGGACAGAGATGGAGATACTCCTCCACTGCCCGCTGGATCGGCGGGATCACGGGGACGCTGCGCATCTTGCCGCCCTTCCCGGTGACCGTGATCGTGTCGGTTCCATGGATCGGCGCATCGCGCCGCTGGAGGCCGAGCGCTTCGGAAATGCGCAGGCCCGCCCCGTAGAGAAGCGAGAGGACGGCGGCATCCCGCGCCAGGATCCAGGGCTTGCGGCTCTCGTCCGCCCGCGTCTCCCTATCCGTCACGGCCACCGCCGAGGAGGCGGAAAGGGGCCGGGGCAGGTTCTTGTCCACCTTCGGGGTGCGAATCGCCGCAAAAGCCGAGGCCGTGCCATGGCCCTCCCGCTCGAGGTGCCGGGCGAAGGAGCGCAGAGCCGCGAGCTGGCGCATGAGGGAGCGGCTTCCCACCGCATCCATGCGCCGGGCGGCGAGGAAGGAGCGGATGTCGAGAGGCTTCAAGCCGAGCACCGCCTTCACGCCCGGCGGCTCGCCTAAGTGATTCGTCAGGAAGGCGAGAAACTGCCTCAGGTCTCGGGCATAGGCCTCGACGGTCTTGGGGGACAGCCGTCGCTCCTTGGCCAGCGAGGCGAGCCAGGCCATCGTTTCCCGCTGCGTATCCGCCGCACCGGGAAGGGCGAGCTCTGCGGCCATTTTCGAATCGCTGCTTGACATGGTCCCGCTTTATGCAAGGCAGGACCCATAACAGGCACAGGTTAACTCCTTCCGAATGACAGCCCGCATTGCCGATGTCCTCATCCCGCTGGCGCTGGACACGGCCTATTCCTATGCCGTGCCGGATGGCCTCGCCCTCGAGGAGGGGGACGTGGTGCAGGTGCCGCTGGCCACCCGCGAGGTGGCGGGCGTCGTCTGGGGCTTGCGGGAAGGGCAGGGGGGAAACCTCAAGAAGGTGACGGAGGTCATCGACGCGCCGAGCCTGTCGCCCACGATGCGCAAATTCCTGGACTGGGTGGCCTGGTATACTCTGGCGCCCAAGGGTTCGGCGCTCGCCATGGGCCTCAAGCTTCCCGACGGCGACCGTCCGGAGGTGGTCCGAGTCGGGGTAAAGCTCTCCGGCGCTTTGCCCAAGCGCATGACCCCGGCCCGCCAGCGCGTCATCGCGGCGGCCGAGAGCGGGCTGGTGCGCCTCAAGCGCGAACTCGCCCAGGAGGCGGGCGTCAGCGTCGGAGTCGTCGACGGGCTGATCGACGAGGGGACGCTCGAGACGGTCGCTCTGCTCCAGGAACCGGTGGCCGAAAGGCCCGATCCCGATTTCGGCAAGGCGGGCCTCTCGGACGGGCAGCAATCGGCCGCCGACACGCTCGTCGCCGCCCTGGCCGAGGAGCACCCGCCCGTCATCCTGCTTGAAGGCGTCACCGGGTCCGGCAAGACGGAGGTCTATTTCGAGGCGGTGGCCGAAGCCGTGCGTAAGGGCAGGCAGGCGCTGATTCTCATGCCCGAGATCGCGCTCACCGCCCAGTTCCTCGACCGGTTCTCGGCCCGGTTCGGGGTCAAGCCCGCCACCTGGCATTCGGGCGTGACCGGCCGCAAGCGCGAGCGCCTTTATGCCGGCATCGCATCGGGCGAGGTGAAGGTGGTCGCGGGCGCCCGGTCGGCCCTGTTCCTGCCTTACGCCGATCTCGGTCTCATCGTGGTCGATGAGGAGCACGAGACCGCCTACAAGCAGGACGACGGGGTGCATTACCACGCCCGCGACATGGCGGTCGTTCGGGGCAAGATCGAGAATGCCCCCGTGATTCTGGCGTCCGCCACGCCCTCCATCGAGAGCCGGGTCAATGTGGAGCGCGGGCGCTACCGCCATGTGCGCCTTCCCGAACGGTTCGGCGGGCGCTCCCTCCCGCAGATCCGGACCGTGGACCTGCGCAAGGAAACCATCCCGAAAGGGCGCTGGCTCTCGCCCACGCTCGTGACCGCCGTCGAGCAGACGGTGGAGCAGGGTGAGCAGGCGCTGCTCTTCCTCAACCGGCGCGGCTATGCCCCGCTCACCCTCTGCCGGTCCTGCGCCCACCGCTACGAATGTCCGAACTGTTCGGCCTGGCTCGTGGAGCACCGCTTCCGGCGCTCCCTCGTCTGCCACCATTGCGGACATGTGGAGCGGGTGCCTCAGGCCTGCGTCGAGTGCGGCAGCATCGATTCGCTGGTCCCCTGCGGGCCGGGCGTGGAGCGGATCGCAGAAGAGGTGGCTGAGCTCTTTCCCGACAGGCGCTGCATCGTGCTCTCCAGCGATATGCCCGGCGGCACGGAGCGGCTGCGGGCGGAGCTCGCCGCCATCGCGGCAGGCCAGTTCGACATCGTCATCGGCACCCAGCTCGTCGCAAAGGGGCACAACTTTCCGCTCATGACCCTGGTCGGGGTGCTGGACGCGGATATCGGCCTGACTTCCGGCGATCCGCGGGCGGCCGAGCGCACTTTCCAGCTCCTCCAGCAGGTCACGGGCCGCGCCGGGCGCGGCGAGAAGCCGGGGCGGGCCCTGGTCCAGACCTGGCAGCCGGACCACCCGGTCATCGCGGCCCTGGTCTCGGGGGACGCCGAGCGGTTCTATCGAGAGGAGACCCGGGTCCGCGAAATGGCGGGCCTGCCCCCCTTCGGGCGGCTCGCCTCCCTTATCGTTTCCGCTACGGAGCGGGAGGCGGCGGAGGGGCACGCCCGCGCCATGGCCCTTGCGGCGGAGCCGCCGCCCGGGGTCGCCGTGCTCGGCCCCGCCGAGGCCCCGCTCGCCCTGATCCGGGGTCGCTATCGCTACCGGCTGCTGGTCAAGACGGAGCGTGAGGTCGACCTTCAGGGATATTTGCGCGACTGGATGACCCGCTGCCCGAAGACCCGAGGCAACACCCGGGTCGCCATCGACGTGGATCCTCAGAGCTTCCTGTGATCCGAGCGCGTCTTAACCCTGAATCCCACCTCTGCCCGAGATGTTATCGCGCGTAGCGCTCAGGTCGCCTTGCGCCTGCTGAAAACCCATGTTAGTGCACCCCCGCCTGACGGGCGGGACAGTCCTCGCCTGGGCTCACTTCCATCGACCTGACGGGTTTCCCGAAAGCCTTGGCCCCAAGGCTTCTCCGGTCAGAGATCCGTAAC
The DNA here is from genome assembly GCF_020866965.1 of Microvirga roseola. Lineage (GTDB taxonomy): Bacteria > Pseudomonadota > Alphaproteobacteria > Rhizobiales > Beijerinckiaceae > Microvirga > Microvirga roseola. Next base: position 88,382 of record NZ_JAJATX010000003.1, on the reverse strand, counting down.
TTGAGAGAGACGATTACGTGGCGCAAAGCGGTTCCCAAGAAGGACCCCTCCTGTCGGGCGTGGCACAGCGCTACGCGTCGGCGCTGTTCGAGCTCGCCCGGGAAGCGAATGCCGTGGACGCCGTCGCCGGCGATCTCGATCGCTTCGGCCAGATGATCCGTGGCAGCGAGGACTTGCAGCGTCTGGTCCGCAATCCCATTTTCACGGCTGAGGAGCAGTCCCGCGTAGTGGATGTCCTCCTCGAGAGGGCTGGCATCTCGGGCCTGGCGGGCAATTTCATCCGCCTCGTGGCTTCCAAGCGCCGCCTTTTTGCTCTGCCGGACATGATCCGCGCCTATCAGAACCTGGTGTCCGACGCCAAGGGCATCGTACGGGCTCAGGTGATCCTGGCCGAGGCGCCTTCCGACACCGTTCTCAACGAAATCAAGGCGGCGCTGCGCGACGTCGCCAAGGCTGACGTCTCCGTGGACGTCAAGATCGACCCGAGCCTCATCGGCGGTCTCATCGTGAAGATGGGCTCCCGCATGGTGGATGCTTCGGTGCGCACCAAACTCAATTCCATTCGTCTAGCGATGAAAGAGGTCCGCTGATGGACATTCGAGCCGCTGAGATCTCCGCGATCCTCAAAGAGCAGATTAAGAATTTCGGCACCGAAGCCGAGGTGACCGAGGTCGGTCAGGTCCTGTCGGTGGGCGACGGCATTGCCCGTTGCTACGGCCTCGACAAGGTCCAGGCCGGTGAGATGGTCGAGTTCGAGAGCGGCGTGCGCGGCATGGCCCTCAACCTCGAGACCGACAATGTCGGCGTCGTGATCTTCGGCTCCGACCGCGAGATCGCCGAAGGCCAGACCGTGAAGCGCACCGGCGCCATCGTGGACGTGCCGGTCGGCAAGGGTCTGCTGGGCCGCGTGGTCGACGCTCTCGGCAACCCCATCGACGGCAAGGGCCCGATCCAGGCCACCGAGCGCCGCCGCGTAGACGTGAAGGCTCCTGGCATCATTCCGCGCAAGTCGGTGCACGAGCCGATGGCGACGGGCCTGAAGGCCATCGACGCGCTGATCCCGGTCGGCCGCGGTCAGCGCGAGCTGATCATCGGCGACCGCCAGACCGGCAAGACGGCGATCGCCCTCGACACGATCCTGAACCAGAAGCCGCTCAACCAGGGCAATGACGAATCGCAGAAGCTCTACTGCGTCTACGTCGCCGTCGGCCAGAAGCGCTCCACGGTCGCCCAGTTCGTGAAGGCTCTCGAGGACAACGGCGCTCTGGAGTATTCCATCGTGGTCGCCGCCACGGCTTCGGACCCGGCTCCGATGCAGTTCCTGGCGCCCTTCTCGGGCTGCGCCATGGGCGAGTTCTTCCGCGACAACGGCATGCACGCCGTGATCGTGTACGACGATCTGTCCAAGCAGGCCGTCGCCTATCGCCAGATGTCGCTCCTGCTCCGCCGTCCTCCGGGCCGCGAGGCTTACCCGGGCGACGTGTTCTACCTCCACTCCCGTCTGCTCGAGCGCGCTGCAAAGCTCAACGACAGCCAGGGCTCGGGTTCGCTCACCGCTCTGCCGGTCATCGAGACGCAGGCCAACGACGTGTCGGCCTACATCCCGACCAATGTGATCTCGATCACCGACGGCCAGATCTTCCTTGAGACGGACCTGTTCTACCAGGGCATTCGTCCTGCCGTGAACGTCGGCCTCTCCGTGTCGCGCGTGGGCTCCTCGGCTCAGACGAAGGCGATGAAGAAGGTCGCGGGCAAGATCAAGGGCGAACTGGCGCAGTACCGCGAGATGGCGGCGTTCGCCCAGTTCGGCTCCGACCTCGATGCCACGACCCAGCGTCTGCTGAACCGCGGCTCGCGTCTGACCGAGCTCCTGAAGCAGCCGCAGTTCTCGCCGCTGAAGATGGAAGAGCAGGTCGCCGTGATCTATGCCGGCGTGAACGGCTACCTCGACAACCTGCCCCTCAACCGGGTGCGTGCGTTCGAGGACGGTCTGCTCTCGCTCCTGCGCAGCAAGCACGCCGACATCCTGGAGGCCATCCGGTCCTCGAAGGACCTGTCGAGCGACTCCGAGGCGAAGCTCAAGGACGTCGTCCAGAACTTCGCCAAGTCGTTCTCGTAAGATCCAACCGGGTTTCCGGAGAGGGTAGGGCCGCTCGATGCCGAGCTTAAAAGACCTTCGTAACCGCATCGCCTCGGTCAAGGCGACGCAGAAGATCACCAAGGCCATGCAGATGGTGGCCGCCGCGAAGCTGCGCCGCGCGCAGAGCGCGGCGGAAGCCGCGCGTCCTTACGCGGAGCGCATGGAAGTGGTGCTCGGCAATCTCGCGTCCGGCATCACAGTCGGTCCCGAGACGCCGCGTCTCCTCGCCGGCACCGGTTCCGACCGTGTTCACCTGCTGATCGTCTGCACCGCGGAGCGTGGTCTCTGCGGCGCGTTCAACTCCTCGATCGCACGTCTTGCCCGCGAACACACCAACCGGCTGATGGCCGAGGGGAAGACGGTCAAGATCATCTGCGTCGGCAAAAAAGGCTACGACATCCTTCGCCGCCAGTTCGGCCAGCAGATCATCGAGTTCGTGGACCTGCGCTCTGTGCGTCAGATCGGCTTCGAGCAGGCGGACATGATCGCCCAGAAGGTGCTTGGCCTCTTCGAGCAGGGCGAGTTCGACGTGGCGACGCTGTTCTACTCGCGCTTCCGCTCGGTGATCGCCCAGATCCCGACGGCGCAGCAGATCGTGCCCGCCCAGATCGAGACGACCGCCGCATCGTCCGATGCGGTCTACGACTACGAGCCTGATGAAGGCGAGATCCTGGCGACGCTGCTGCCGCGGAACCTGACCGTGCAGATCTTCCGCGCGCTCCTGGAGAATGCCGCCTCCGAACAGGGCGCGCGCATGAGCGCCATGGACAATGCGACCCGCAACGCAGGCGAAATGATCAAGAAGCAGACGATGACCTACAACCGGTCGCGTCAGGCGATGATCACCAAGGAACTGATCGAAATCATCTCGGGCGCCGAGGCGCTCTGACGACATCCGAGAGGAGCCTCACATGGCTAACACCGCTACCCCCGCCGGCAAGGCCGGCCACATCACCCAGGTCATCGGCGCGGTCGTCGACGTGCAGTTCGAAGGCCACCTGCCTGAGATCCTGAACGCCCTCGAGACCACCAACCAGGGCAACCGTCTGGTGCTCGAGGTGGCGCAGCAGCTTGGCGAGAGCACCGTGCGCTGCATCTCGATGGACACCTCCGAGGGCCTCGTGCGCGGCCAGGAGGTTTTCGACACCGGCGCTCCGATCTCCGTCCCCGTCGGCACCGCCACCCTCGGCCGCATCATGAACGTCATCGGCGAGCCGGTGGACGAGGCCGGCCCGATCGTCGGGGAGGGTACCCGCGCCATCCACCAGCCGGCTCCTTCCTACGCCGAGCAGTCGACCGAGGGCCAGATCCTCGTCACGGGCATCAAGGTCGTCGACCTGCTCGCTCCGTACGCCAAGGGCGGTAAGATCGGTCTCTTCGGCGGCGCAGGCGTCGGCAAGACCGTGCTCATCATGGAGCTCATCAACAACGTCGCGAAGGCGCACGGCGGCTACTCCGTCTTCGCCGGCGTCGGCGAGCGCACCCGCGAAGGCAACGACCTCTATCACGAGATGATCGAGTCGAAGGTGAACGTGGATCCCCGCGAGGCCGGTTCGGCCGCCGGCTCCAAGTGCGCCCTCGTCTACGGTCAGATGAACGAGCCCCCAGGCGCCCGCGCCCGCGTCGCGCTCACCGGCCTGACCGTCGCCGAGAACTTCCGCGACCAGGGCCAGGACGTGCTGTTCTTCGTGGACAACATCTTCCGCTTCACCCAGGCGGGCTCCGAGGTGTCGGCCCTTCTCGGCCGTATTCCTTCGGCCGTGGGTTACCAGCCGACCCTGTCCACCGACATGGGCGCCCTGCAGGAGCGCATCACCACCACCACCAAGGGCTCGATCACCTCAGTGCAGGCCATCTACGTGCCCGCCGACGACCTGACCGACCCGGCCCCGGCCACCTCCTTCGCCCACCTCGACGCCACGACCGTGCTGTCGCGCTCGATCGCTGAGAAGGGCATCTACCCGGCCGTGGACCCGCTCGACTCGACCTCGCGCATGCTCTCGGCGGCCATCGTCGGCGATGAGCACTACAACGTCGCCCGCCAGGTCCAGCAGGTGCTGCAGCGCTACAAGGCGCTCCAGGACATCATCGCGATCCTGGGCATGGACGAGCTCTCCGAAGAGGACAAGCTCACCGTCGCCCGCGCCCGCAAGATCGAGCGCTTCCTCTCCCAGCCCTTCCACGTGGCGGAAGTCTTCACGGGTTCGCCCGGCAAGCTCGTCGCGCTCGAAGACACCATCAAGGGCTTCAAGGGTCTGGTCGAAGGCCAGTACGATCACCTCCCCGAGGCCGCCTTCTACATGGTCGGCACCATCGAGGAAGCGGTCGAGAAGGCCCAGCGCCTCGCAGCCGAAGCCGCTTAATCTGTTCGGCATTGTCCCGAGGCGTGCCTGCACGCCTCGGGACTGCTTTATCAAGCCTGTCTCCAACGATCCCGGCCCGCTCCTCCCAGCGGACGGATGACGAGAAGCTCAAATGGCCACCTTCAGTTTCGAACTCGTCTCTCCCGAGCGTGTGCTGTTCTCAGGCGACGTCGATGCGGTCGTACTGCCCGCCACCGAGGGCGACATGACGGTTCTCGCCGGCCATGCGCCGACCATGACGGCTCTCAAGACCGGCTTCCTCGTCATCACGAACACGCCCGGCAACGGCCGTCGGGTCCTGGTACGCGGCGGCTTCGCCGACATCAATCAGAACGGCCTCACCGTCCTGGCCGAGCGCGCCATGCCGGCCGAGGAGTTGACGCAGGAAATCCTAGATCACGAGATCCTCCAGGCCGAGATGGCCTGGGACGCCACCAGCGACCCGGCCGCCAAGCACGCGGCGGAAGCGGCCATCGCGCAGCTCCGCGAAGCCAAGGCGGCGCTGAACATGTAAGTGGAAACAACCCGGCCCCGAGCCGGGTTTTTCTTTTCATGGACCATGCAGACCCGCTCATCCTGACACTTGCCTTCGACGAGCGCTCCTTCGCCTTCTTCGATGCACAGAGGCGACGCTATTTCCCGCCTAAGCGGAACTTCATCCCGGCGCACCTGACGCTGTTTCACAACCTGCCGGGCGAGCATCTTTTCACGATCCGGCAGGACATCGAGGCGAGCGCCGCGCTCCAGCGCGCGTTTCCGCTCGAAGTCACAGGCCTGCGCCCCCTCGGACGCGGCGTCGCCTATGGGCTGACATCACCCGAACTCGCCGAGATGCGCCGCTCTCTCGCGCTGAAGTGGAACGATTGGCTCAAGCCCCAGGACCGTCAGATCCATCAGCCCCACGTGACGGTGCAGAACAAGGTCCACCCCGCTGCCGCCAGAGCCCTTCTGGAAGAGCTGGGCGGGAGCTTCCAACCGTATCAGGTCACCGGTGTCGGGCTTGACCTGTGGTGGTACCGCGGCGGTCCGTGGGAGAAGGTGCAGGAATTCAGATTCGTCACCACCGATACAGAACCCCTCTCCCGGGCGGGAGAGGGGCAGGGGTGAGGGATTGCGGTTAAGGTGAAGCTCCGTCCCGAATGGGCGACGAGGCAGAGATCACGGCGTCCCATTCGGCAACGGCCTGCCCTCACCCCGGCCCTCTCCCAAACGGGAGAGGGAGTTCGTGCTTACTCCCCCATTGCGATCAGGTTCGCATTGCCGCCCGCAGCCGCCGTGTTGATCGTCACCGTCTGCTCGGTGGCGAATCGCAGGAGGTAGTGCGGACCGCCCGCCTTCGGGCCGGTGCCGGAGAGGCCGTGGCCGCCGAAGGGCTGAACACCGACCACCGCGCCGATCATGTTCCGATTGACGTAGACGTTGCCGACCGACAGAGCCTCGACGACCCGCGCCACCGTGGCGTCTATGCGGGAATGAACGCCGAGCGTCAGGCCGTAGCGCGTGCCCTCGATGGCCTGAAGGATCTCCTCCAGCCGGCCCGCCTTGTAGCGCACCACATGGAGAACCGGGCCGAACACTTCCTGGGCGAGATCGTGCGGCTTGTTGAGCTCGAAGATATGCGGCGCCACGTAGGTGCCGGCGGCCGGGGCCTCGCCTGCGTAATGGACCTTCGCCTGCCGCTTCATCGCCGCGATATGCGCGTCGAGCTTGTCCTTCGCCTCGCGGTCGATGACCGGTCCCACATGGGTCGAAATCTCGCGCGGATCCGCAATCTTCAGCTCACGGGCGTTGCCGGCGATCATCTCGATCATCCGGTCGGCGACATCCTCCTGCACGCAGAGCAGGCGAAGCGCCGAGCAGCGCTGGCCAGCGGAACGGAAGGCGGAAGTCACGACATCGTCCGCTACCTGCTCAGGAAGGGCAGTCGCGTCCACGATCATGGCGTTAATGCCCCCGGTCTCCGCAATCAGCGGCACGACGGCGGCATCCTTGTTCGCGAGCGTGCGATTGATGATGCGCGCCACTTCGGTCGAGCCCGTGAAGACCACGCCTGCCACGTCCTTGTGCTCGACAAGGCGCGCTCCGACACGCCCATCCCCTGGCACGAGGTGAAGGGCGGTCTTCGGCACGCCGGCCTCGTGCAGGATGCGCACGGCGAGATCCGCGATCAGCGGCGTCTGCTCGGCAGGCTTCGCCACGACCGCATTGCCCGCCATGAGCGCTGCGCCGACTTGGCCGAGGAAGATGGCGAGCGGGAAGTTCCAGGGCGAGATCGCCACGAAGACGCCGCGCCCGCGCAGCCGCAGCACGTTGCTCTCGCCGGTCGGCCCCGGCATCGTCTCGCCAACCCCGAAGAGCGTGCGGCCCTGAACGGCATAGTAGCGCAGGAAGTCCACCGCCTCGCGAACCTCGGAGAGGGCATCGTCGAGGGTCTTGCCGGCTTCCAGCTGCAGCAACTGCAGCAGCGCTCCGCGGCGCTCCTCCAGGAGATCGGCCGCGCGCTGCAGCGCCTTGGCGCGGGTGTCGGCCGCCGTCCGGTTCCAAGCCGTGAAACCGGCGCGGGCCGCAGCCATGGCGCGGTCGGCGACTTCCGGCGAGGCCTCCGTCACCTGTCCCGCGACGGTGCTGCCGTCGATGGGGCTTGCGACCGGGCGCGACGTACCGGGGGTCGCCTTGCCGTCGATCAGAGGCTCGGCCCTGAAGCCCTGCTGTGGGCTTTTTGCGATCTCGGCGAGCAGCGCGTCGAGCGAGGCTCGGTGCCCGAACTCGACGCCTCGCGAATTGGCGCGATTCGGGCCGTAGAGATCACGCGGCAGCGGCAGCTTGGGATGCCGCGCCTTATCGGCCGAGACGATAATGTCGGCAGGCCGTTTCAGCAGCGCCTCGACAGGAACGTTAGGGTCGGCCGCAACCGAGACGAAGGAAGAGTTCGCACCGTTTTCCAGCAGGCGGCGCACCAGATAGGCGAGGAGATCGCGATGACCGCCGACCGGCGCATAGGCACGGCAGGCAAGACCCGGCTTGTCCTCGAGCAGGCGCGCATAGAGCGCCTCGCCCATGCCGTGCAGGCGCTGGAACTCGTAGCCCTCCGTGCCGCCCGCCCGCTCGATGATGGAGGCGACGGTCAGCGCATTGTGCGTGGCGAATTGCGGGTAGATGCGCGGGCGAAGCGACAGCATCTTCTCGGCGCAGGCCATGTAGTGGAGATCCGTCATCGCCTTGCGGGTGAAGACCGGATAGTCGTCGAGCCCGCGCTCCTGGGCCCGCTTCACCTCCGTGTCCCAATAGGCGCCCTTCACGAGGCGCACCATGAGCTGGCGATCATAGCGCTCCGCCATGGCGGCGATGGCGTCGACCACGGAGCCCGCGCGCTTCTGGTAGGCCTGAATGGCAAGCCCGAAACCCTTCCAGTCGGTGAGGGACGGATCGGCGAGCACGGCCTCGATCACTTCGAGGGAGAGTTCGAGCCGGTCGGCCTCCTCCGCATCGATGGTGAAGTTGAGGTCGTAGGACTTCGCCTTGCGCGCCAGCCCGATCACGAGCGGCACGAGCTCGCGCATGACCCGCTCCCGGCTCGTGGCCTCGTAGCGCGGGTGGAGCGCGGAGAGCTTCACCGAGATCCCGGGGCGGTTCGGCAGGGGCTCATTGCCGGCGGACCGCCCGATGGCGTCGATGGCGGAGGCATACGAGTCGAAGTAGCGGCGGGCATCCTCGGCGGTGCGGGCGCCTTCGCCCAGCATGTCGAAGGAATAGCGATAGACCCGGCCCTTGGAGGAGCCGGCCCGCTTCAGGGCCTCCTCGATGGTCTGGCCGAGCACGAAATGATTGCCCATGACCCGCATGGCCTGGCGTGTAGCGGTGCGCACGGCGGGAAGGCCGAGCCGCTTGGTGAGCTGGCGCAGGATGCCCTCCGGCGTCTCGCCGGGCTGGATCACCCGCGCCGTGATGCCGAGAGCCCAGGCCGAGGCGGAGACGAGGAAAGCGTCGGACTTGGCCTCGTGACCCGCGAAATCGGCCTGCCCCAGCTTGTCCTCGATCAGGCGGTTGGCGGTGGCCGCATCCGGCACCCTCAGCAGGGCCTCGGCCAGCACCATGAGGGCGAGGCCCTCCTTGGTGGAAAGCGCGTATTCCCGCAGCATCTCCTCGACGCCGCCAAGCCCGCCGCCCTTGGCGCGGATCGCCTCGACCAACCGGGCGGCCTGCTCGTCGACGCGCTTCTCCCGCTCCGGCGAGAGCCGGGCAGTGGCGAGAAGGCGGGCCGCGAGGGCCTTGTCATCCTCTGCGAAAGGAGGGTTGAAGGGCAGGGTCGCGCCAGAAACGGGGCTCATCGGGAATATCCTCTGGGTGTTTTACGGAATATATGGGGGCGCAGACCGTGTTTCGATGGCAAAATATGCGCTCTAGCCTTAATAAGAGCGGCAGAAACATGGGAAAGCCGCGATAATGGCGGAATTGGACCGGATCGATCGCAAGATCCTCAAGCAGCTCCAGAGCGACGGCCGTATCGCCACCGTAGATCTGGCCGAAAAAGTCGGATTGTCGCCGACCTCCACTAGCGAGCGGGTCAAGCGTCTCCAGCGGGAGGGATACATCGCCGGGTATGGTGCGAGGCTCGATCCGCACCGGCTCGGTCTCGAGCTCCTGGTCTTCGTGGAGGTCTCTCTCGACAAGACGACGCCCGACGTCTTCGAAAAGTTCGCTGCCGCCGTGAAGCGCGCACCTGAGGTTCTGGAATGTCACATGGTGGCGGGCGGCTTCGACTATCTCGTGAAAACCCGCGTAGCCGACATGGCCGCCTACCGCCATTTCCTGGGGGAAATCCTTCTGGCCCTGCCGGGCGTGAAGGAAACCCGCACCTATGCGGTGATGGAGGAAGTCAAAAGCGACGGGCTGCTGCCGGTGTGAAGAGTCACCCCCGGCACAGGGCCGGGGATGACAAGGGGAGGCGCTTAGTGGGTGGCGTGCTTACCCTCCGGGATCGGCTCGCCCCGCGTCTTCCAGAGGCTCCAGGCGACGCCGGAGACCAGGATGCCGAAGGTCACGGCAAGCGACACCACGGGCGGGATCTTGGCGAGACCCAGCATGTCGGCTACGAAGATCTTGGAGCCGATGAAGATCAGCACCACGGCCAGCGCGTACTTCAGATAGTGGAAGCGGTGCACCATGGCGGCGAGGGCGAAATAGAGCGCGCGCAACCCCAGGATCGCGAAGATGTTCGACGTGTAGACGATGAACGGGTCGGCGGTGATGGCGAAGATCGCCGGCACCGAGTCCACCGCGAAGATCACGTCGGCGATCTCGATGAGCACGAGCGCCATGAAGAGCGGCGTCATGAACCAGACGAGCTTGCCCGTCTTCGGGTGGGTCTTCTTGACGAAGAAGTGCTCGCCGTGATGCTCGTCCGTCACGTTGAAGTGGCGGCGCATGTACCGCAGCACCGGGTTCTTCGCGATGTCGTAATCCGTGTCGGAGAAGACGATCATCTTGATGCCGGTGCCGATCAGGAACACGGCAAAAAGATAGAGAACCCAGGAGAACTCGGAGATCACCGCTGCGCCGAAGCCGATCATGATCGCGCGCAGGACGATGACGCCGAGGATGCCCCAGAAGAGCACCCGGTGCTGATAGAGGCGCGGCACGGCGAAGAAGCCGAAGATCATGGCGATGACGAACACGTTGTCCATCGCCAGGGCCTTCTCGACGGCGAAGCCCGTCAGGTAGTTCATGCCGGGCTCGGGGCCCAGGTACCACCACACCCAGCCGCCGAACGCGAGGCCGAGGGCGATGTAGAAGGCGCTCATAAAAAGACTCTCCCGGACGCCGATTTCCCGGTTGTTGCGATGAAACACACCGAGATCGAGGACGAGGAGAGCGATGACGAGGGAGAGGAAGGCAAGCCACATCCATAGGGCCTTGCCGAGCCAGCTGATTAGCAGGATCTCGAACATGATGACCGAACCCACTGGTTGAACCGACGTCGGTTCCGACATCACGAACGCCTTTTCGTCCGTCAGAGGGCCCGGTCACCGACGCCATCCGACGTGGGGAGGCCCCTAGCAGGCGTCAAGGGGCATCCGCCGGAAACCCTTCCTGCTCAAATCTGCGTCAGATGTCGCTTCTGAGGGCAGCGGTGCGATGGCAAGAGGCTTGACCCTCCATGCCGTTATGCTTGCATGATGAGGAACAGAGCAAAGGCGCAAAAATGCGCCACAAAATCCGGCTTCGAGACGGCCGGACAGAGAACAGAGGTGACGGTGATGGTTTCGGGTCGTTCGACGAAGAGCGGATGGGTCAGGGGAATCCTTGTGGGGGCGGCGGTCGTTCTGGGCTCCGCAGCCGCCCAGGCCCAGACCCCGGTGCGGTTCTCCCTCGACTGGCGCTGGGAGGGACCGGCTGCCCCCTTCGCGGTCGCCCTGGACAAGGGCTATTTCAAAGCCGAGGGTCTGGACGTCACGATCGATCCGGCGGCGGGCTCCCGCGAGCCGATCTCCCGGGTCGCCTCCGGCACCTACGACGTCGGGTTCGGAGACGTGAACTCCCTGGTGCGCTTCCGGGACGAGAACCCGGAAAGCGGCATCAAGGCGGTGATGGTGATCTATGACCGCCCGCCCTTCGCTCTCATCGGCCGCAAAAGCCGGGGCATCACCAAGGAGGTGTCGAGCCTCCAGGACAAGACTTTCGGCGCGCCGGCGGCTGACGGCGCCTATGCGCAATGGCCGATCTTCAAGGCGGTGAACAAGATCGACGATGCCGGCATGAAGTTCGAGAACGTGGGCTTCCCCGTCCGCGAGCCGATGCTGGCGCAAGGGGAAGTCGATGCGGTCTTCGGCTTCTCGATGTCATCCTATATCAACCTGAAGTCCCGCGGCGTGCCGGCGGACGATATCGTCGTCATGCTCATGAGCGATTACGGCGTCGATCTTTACGGCAACACGATCATCGTTTCGGAGAAGTTCGCTAAGGAAAAGCCGGAGGCCGTGAAGGGCCTGCTGCGCGCCATCATGAAGGGCGTGCAGGACACGGTGAAGGACCCGGCAAGCGCGGTCAACGCCGTCATCAAGCGCAATGACGTGGCCAAGAAGGACGTGGAACTGGAGCGCCTGAAGATGGTGCTGGACCAGAACATGCTCACGCCCTGGGTCAAGGAGAATGGCTTTGGCGGCATCGACAAGGAGCGCTTCGCCAGGGCTCTCGACCAGATCGGCCTGACCTTCACGTACAAGGCAAAGCCCAAGGTGGAGGACGTGTTCACGGAAGAGTTCCTCCCCGCCGCGGACCAGCGGAAAGTGAACTGAACCTGTCGAGCCCGGCCGCACCTGTGGTTGGGCTTCTTTCTTTCTGCCCGGGCGGCACGTTTCATGAAATCCTTTGTCGACATTCACGACGTGACCCACGTCTATGCGCGGGCCGAGGACGGCTTACCGGCGGTCAGAAACCTGACGCTGAAGGTCAATGAGGGCGAGTTCGCCGCCATCGTCGGTCCTTCGGGCTGCGGCAAGTCCACTCTCATGAAACTTGCCACCGGACTGCAGTTTCCCCGCGAGGGGACCGTGATCGTGGACGGCAGGGAAGTGGGAGCGCCGGTTAAGCTCGCCGGCATGGCGTTCCAGAACCCCACCATGCTGCCCTGGCGCACCACCCTCGACAACATTCTCCTGCCGCTCGAGATCGTGGAGCCGCATCGTTCGCGGCTCAGAAGGCACAAAGCTGAGTATGTGGCCAAGGCGGAGGGCCTGCTGGCTCAGGTGGGCCTGAAGGGACAGGGCCATAAGTTTCCCTGGCAGCTCTCCGGCGGCATGCAGCAGCGTGCCTCCCTCTGCCGCGCGCTCATTCACGAGCCGAAGCTCCTGATGCTGGACGAGCCCTTCGGAGCACTGGACAGCTTCACCCGTGAGGAGCTGTGGTGCGTGATGCGCGATCTCCACGCGGCGCAGAAAGTCACGATCATCCTGGTGACGCATGACCTGCGCGAGGCGGCGTTTCTGGCCGACCGCATCTTCTGCATGAGCGCGCGTCCCGGCCGCATAGTGGCCGAGAGGGAGGTGGAGTTCCCGAGACCGCGCGACCTTGAAATCACCTACACCCCAGAATTCGCCGCCCTCGTTCATGAATTGCGCGGCCACATCGCGCAGGCGCGTCAGGCGGCCTGAGATTTCTCATGAAAACCAAGAACCAGCTTGCCCTTGCGCCGTGGGTTTTCACCATCGGGTTCTTTGTGCTCTGGGAGGCGATCTGCCGGGGACTGAAGATCTCGAGCTTCATCCTGCCGGCCCCCTCGACGATTCTTCTGGCTGTCTGGGAGTACCGTAGCCAGCTCGCCTATCATGCCATGCACACCCTCTGGATGACGCTGGCGGGCTTTGCTCTTGCGGTCGGCTTCGGCCTTCTGCTCGGGATGCTGCTCGGCTCCTCGCGGCTCATCAACGCGGGCACCTATCCGCTGCTGGTGGGCTTCAACTCGATCCCGAAGGTGGCGGTGGTGCCGATCCTCGTGTTCTGGTTCGGTGTGGGCTGGGTGCCGCCGGTCATGACAGCCTTCCTGATCTCGTTCTTCCCCATCGTGGTGAACGTCGCCACCGGCATCGCGACCGTGGAGCCGGAGATGGAGGACGTGCTGCGGGCGCTCGGCGCCTCGAAGGGCGACATCGTCTTCAAGGTCGGCGTGCCGCGCGCCATGCCCTACTTCTTCGGCTCGCTCAAAGTGGCGATCACGCTTGCCTATGTGGGCTCCGTCATCGGCGAGCAGAACGCCTCGAATGTCGGCATCGGCAACCTGCTCACGCGGGCTTCCGCTGCCTTCGAGGTGCCTCTCGTCTGGGCCTCTCTCCTGGTGCTCGCGGTGCTCGGCGTCATCATGTATGCGATCACGGCCTATGCGGAGCGCTCGATGACCGGATGGGCGCAGCGCTCGCAGATGGCGGCCTAGCGCCGGAGTGACAGCGGATTGTCCGAGAGCGCCGCCGCATCCGGCTGGTCGACGGCGGGTTGGCCCAGGAAGGCGTTCCAGAGCTTCTCCACGCTCTCCCGCTCCAGATCGTCCACGATGAGAACGATGCGGCTGCGCCGGTCGTCGCTCGGCCAGCGCGGCAGCACGGCCGGCACATGGATCACGTGCTGCACGCCATGGATCACCACCGGATGATCGGGATCTTCGGCCAGGGCGACGAGCCCCTTCACCCGCAGGAGCTTTGCGCCTTGCGACGAGCGCAGGAGGTCGAGGAACATGTCGAGCGTGCCCTGGCGGATCGGCTGATCGCTCGTGAGGCAGAAGGCGCGGATGCGTTCGTCGTGGCGGTTCACGTCGTGATGATGGTGGTGATCGTGACCGTGATGATGATGCCCGTGCTGGTGGGCATGGCTTCGGTGCTCCGCCTCTTCCACGGCCTCTGTCTTCAGCCATTCGGCCACATCGGCGATCTTGCCTTCGAGGTCGAACAGTCCGCCGGCGATGACGGCCTCGGCCGGAGCATCCGGCTCCAGCAGGATCGCGCCGGGATTGAGCTGCTGGAGCCTCTCGCGCAGTTCCGATAGCTTTGCGGCATCCTCCACGAGATCCGCCTTCGTGATGACGATCCGCTCGGCTACCGCCGCCTGTTTCACGGCCTCCCGGTGGGAATCGAGGGTCGCGGCCCCGTTCACCGCGTCGATGACGGTCACCACTCCTTCCACGGCGTAGCGCATGGAGAGATAGGGGTGGTAGAGCACCGCATGGAGGATCGGCGCTGGGTCCGCGAGGCCCGTCGTCTCGATGACCACGCGCTTGAACGGCATGATCCGCCCGTTATCGCGCTTGCGTAGGAGGTCCTCCAGCGTCGCGATCAGGTCCCCGCGCACGGTGCAGCAGAGACAGCCGGCGGACAGCAGCACCATGCCCTCGTCGACCGTCTCCACCAGCAGGTGGTCGAGGCCGATCTCCCCGAACTCGTTGATGATGACCACCGTGTCCTGCAGGGCCGGATCCTCCAGAAGCCTGTTGAGCAGGGTGGTCTTTCCTGCGCCGAGGAAGCCGGTGAGGATCGTCAACGGCAGGGGCGGGGGAGGGGCGAGGGGCTTGTCCGTCATGTCTCAATCCGCAATAGGCACGAGGGGCGCATCCTTATGGCGGCGCTGGTCCAGGAGAACGTTGGTGACGATGGCCGTCAGTACAAGGACTCCGCCGATGATCTGCAGCGGTCCCATGCTCTCGCCGAGAATGAGCGTCGAGGAAACCGCTGCGACCACCGGCTCGGTGCAGTAGATGATTCCGGCCGCGACCGCCGTGATGCGCCCGAGCGCCAGGAACTGCAGCACGAAACCGAAGAGATAGCCCCCGATCGTCATGGCGACGGCGAAGGGAGCGGCCGCCAGGGCCGAGGGAGGAACGAGCTGGCCGGCAGTCCAGCTGATAAGGGCGGCCGTCGGCAGGACGAGGAGGTGGATCCAGAATACCTTCGCCACCACTCCGGTCCGGCGGCAGCGTGCGGCGGCGAAGAATTGCGTCGCCGTTGCGATGCTCGCCCCGAAAGCCAGCGCTAGGCCTCGCCAGTCGAGATCCCCGAAGGCCGGGCCGACCACCAGGGCGACGCCGATGGTCGCGACGGCCACGACGCCGAGCAGGGCCGGGGTGAGCCTTGTCCCCTCCACCAAGGGGCTGGCCAACACGATGAGGATGGGGAAGGTATAGAACACCACCGCCGCCACGGTGACCGGAATGTAGGCCACGGACGAGAGATAGCAGATGCCCACGAGCGCAGTGGCGACGCCGAGCAGGAGCAGCGTGCCGCGCTCCTCCCGGGCCATCTTGAGGGAGCGCCGGGTGACCAAGGCGACGACGGCGACAAGCGCCAGCATCAGGAAGACCCGGTAGACCACGATGGCCGACCCGCTCGCCCCGGCAAACGACGCCATGCGGGCATAGACGATGTTGAAGCCGTAGAGGCTCGCCGAGGCGAGAGCGAACAGCAGGCCGGCATTGGGGGAGGAGCGCGTCATGTCCGGATTCGGTTGTGAGGCGGCACCGTTGGCGCGGATGGGCCCGAAAAGCAAGGGCGGTCGCGCCCTGAGGAGTCCTCTCCGCCGTCAACCATTCCAGCAAGAAAGAGCGCCTTGTCCCAGCGGTAGCTCCCTGTTCGGAGAGTAGCCAGGCCTGAAATCCTCCGCACAAGCTTGACCTTAAGCCGCAGGATCATGCGGTCTGGTAGATGAGCGAAAGGACATCCCGTGGGTACACCACTTCCCGCAGGGCCTGTTTTCAGGATCAGTTCCGTCGATGGATATTCGAACGAGCGCAGCGTCGCGACGCTGAAGGACGGCACTTTCGTCGTCACCTGGGTCGACAGCGTTAGGGTTGAGGTCGCGAAGGGCGTCTTCCAGACCCAGACCACCGTTCGGGGTCAGGCCTTCTACGCCAACGGCGATAAGCTCGGGGAGGAGTTCGTCGTCAGTCCGCCCAAGGCAGGCACGTCCTCCGCTCATCGCGGGCTCCAGGTGACTGCTCTCAAGGATGGCGGGTTTGCCGTCTCATACAGCCATACACCGGATGGCGGCTTCGTGAATGAAGACGTCTGGCTGCGTGTCTATGAAGCGGATCGGAGCGCCAGCGCTGAGATCGTGGCGACGCAAGACGCTACGGGCTGGCAGGGACTGCCTGTGATTACGGCTCTGAATGATGGCGGATTCACGCTGTCCTATCTTTCCAACGTCGAGGGCGTCGGCAGTAGTGTTCTCCAGACCCAGCGATATGACGCCAATGGAGCGCGGCTCGATACCGGCAAGACCGTCGTCAGTCCTTCAGCCGACTTCCAGAATATCGTCACCCTGAGGGATGGCAACGTCGTCATCGCTTATGAGAATTTCGACAGCGGGGAACTGGAAGCTCATATCTACAGGCCCGACGGCTCGGAGATCACGCAGGCAGGTGGCTTCATCATGCCGAACACCTTGGATGGCTATCAGCTCAGTCCCTCTCTGGCAGCGCTCGCGGACGGACGGTTCGTCGCCGTGTGGACCCAGAGCATTCCGACTGGGAATGATACATCCGCCAATTCGATACGCGGGCGCATCTTCAATGCGGATGGAACGCCTGCCGGTGATGATTTCCATATCAACTTCAAAACCGAAGGCGCGCAGAGGCTTGCTACAGTGGCTGCCCTACCGAATGGGGGATTTGCGGTCGCCTATGACGACATGGAAACGACGTCCATAGGCAGCGTCCGGGTCGCCGTGTTCGGCTCCGACGGCGTTCGCGCCGGAGATGAAATCGTGGTCTCTTCGAGCGGGCAGGTCAGGATCAAGGGCGCTTCGATGTCGGCTCTGTCAGATGGCAGGCTGCTGATCTCCTGGACGCAGCTCGATCAGTCGAACAAGCCCTATATCGCCGCCCAAGTCCTGGACCCGCGCGTCGAGGCCCTGAACTGGGCCGGCTCGGACGAGGAGGACAATTATGTCGGAACCCGCTTCGACGACATACTGAAGGGCGAGGCGGGAAAGGACCGACTCTACGGCAGCAGCGGTTCCGATCTTCTCGACGGCGGCAGCGGCGCCGACCGTCTCGACGGCGGCACGGGGAACGTCATCTTCTTCATCGACAGTACCGCGGATGCGGTGATCGAAACGGCCGGCGGCGGATCCGATACGGTCTATGCCCGCACGACCTATTCCCTCGCCAGCGGAGCCGAAATTGAGACCTTGAGGCTGTCGGGCGTGTCGAGCAGTTCGTCCGCGAGCCTGGCCGGTTCGGATACGGCCAAAAAGATCGTCGGCCATGCAGGCCGCAACAGCCTGAAGGGGCAGGGCGGCGAAGACAAGCTCTGGGGCGGAGCGGGCAACGACTCGCTGACCGGCGGCACGGGCAAGGACGTCTTCGTGTTCGACGCCAAGCTCTATTCGGCCAAAACGAACAAGAAGAAGAACCTCGACAAGATTGCCGACTTCAGCACCCGTGACGATACGATCTGGCTCGACAACAAGGTGTTCATGAAGGTCGGCTCGGGCTCGGAGAAGCGGCCGAAGAAGCTGAAGAAGACCTATTTCGAGGTGGGCTTCGAGGCCGACGACCGGAACGACTACATCATCTACGATAAGAAGAAGGGCATCCTCTCCTATGACGCCGATGGCTCGGGCTCGAAGGATGCGGTCGAGTTCGCCCGGCTCAAGAAGGGCGCGGTGCTGAAGTACACCGACTTCTACGTGATCTGACGGCCGCCACATCTCAGAAACGCAAAAGCCCCTCGCCTCATTCAGGCGAGGGGCTTTTCATTGCCTCTCGAGGAAGGTCCTCTTTGTAAAGGCTCAGTTCGTCTTGGTCGACTTTGCGGAGGCATCCGCCTTCTGCGATTTGGGCTTCGCCGCGGCCTTGTTCGTCACCGGCTTCACGCTGATGCTGGCGCGCGGCTCGTTCTTCTTGGTCGTGGCCTTCGAGGTTGTCGCTTTTGCAGGGGCGGCCGAAGCTTTCTTCTTCGTCTGCGTCTTAGGCTTTGTCTTCGCCTTGCGAGCTTTTTCGGCAGCCGCCTCTGCCTCGGCCTGGGCTTTCAGCTCGGCTTCCGTGGGTGGGTTGAGGCCGATCCAGACGCGCTCCGGCTGGACGGCCGTGCGGGGGCCGAGCACCGTGCGCACGGGCTTCTGGGTCTCGCCGGCGAAGGCCATCACGTCGGAGGAGAAGAGATTGGGCACGCCCGTATTTTCCTCAGCCACAGTCGGGCTGTCCTCCTCCTTCGGCATCGGGCCCTTGCGGTCGCAGATGACCGAGCGCATGTCCGGCGGCGTGTGCGTGGACGAGGCCGGCAGGGCCGTCAGCTCCGGATTGGTGAAGTTCAGCTTGGTGTTGAAGCCCCGGTCGAAGAGTTCGGCCGCCTGCATCGTGCGCTCGTTGGCGGACGGCGCACCGAGCACGATCGTGATGAGATGGCGGCCGTTGCGGGTGGCGCTTGCCACCACATTGAACCCCGAGGAGCAGATGAAGCCCGTCTTCATGCCGTCCGCGCCGGGATAGCGGCCGATCAGGCCGTTGGTGTTGCGCATGATCCGGCGGCCGAACTGCACCGCTCCGATGTGGAACAGGTCCTGATGCTCCGGAAAATCGCGCAGCAGGGCGCGAGCCAGGATGGCCATGTCGCGCGCGGTCGTCTGGTTGCGTTCGTCCGGCAGGCCGTGCGGGTTGGCGAAGCGGCTGTCCTTCATGCCCAGCCGCTGGGCGTGGGCGTTCATCAGGCTGGAGAAGCCGTCGATGGAGCCGCCGATATTCTCGGCGATGGTGGCGGCGACATCGTTCGCCGACTTCACCATCATGATCTTGAGCGCATTATCGAGGCGGATCTGGGTGCCCGGCTTGAAGCCCATCTTGGAAGGAGGCAGGGCTGCGGCGCTCTCGGTCACGGTCAGGAGCGTATCCATGCTCATCCGACGGGAGCGAATCTGGTCGAGCGCCACGTAAGCGGTCATCAGCTTGGTGATGGAGGCCGGGTACCAGGGATCGGTCGCGCGCTCCGCGTGCAGAACCCGGCCGGAATCGACCTCGACCACGAGGGCGGGGCCGCCGGCCAGCGCTGAGCCGCTGACAAGCGCGGCCAGAGCAAAAAATGTCACGCGGAGGGCTCGGCTTACGTTCATACGGAACGACTCCTTGCTTCGTTCGACGGTAGGAGAGGGGATCGAACAGCCCCGCTTAGGCCAGCAGGGTTATTTTTAGGTACCAACCGCAGGCTTGGCTAGGGCGGAACCGTGTATTGTTCGTTATCATCAGTCCTTTGTAAGGAAATCCGTGGCAAGAGAGTGGCAAGAGCGGCGCGCTTTGAAGATCGGCTATGAATCTTTCCCTTCTCTGGATCCCCGTGACCCTTGCCGCTGCGGCGGCGCAGACAGGGCGCAACGCTACGCAGCGGCGGCTGACCGAGACGATCGGAACCGTGGGCGCGACCCAGGTGAGGTTTCTCTACGGCTTTCCCTTCGCGCTCCTGAGCCTGACCGGCGTGACGCTTGCGACCGCTGAGGACGTCCCGGGGCCGAACACGGCCTTCTTCGCCTATGTCCTCGCCGGCGCGCTGGCGCAGATCCTCGCCACCGCCCTCATGCTGTCCGCCATGCGGGAGCGCTCCTTCTCCGTGGTGACGGCCTATACGAAGACCGAGCCGGTGCAGGTGGCCGTGTTCGGGCTCCTGATCCTGGGCGATCCCCTGACGCCCGCCATGGCGGGCGCCATCCTCATCGCTACCGCAGGTGTTTTCCTGATGTCGGTCAAGCCCGGCACGAAGCTCACCGCATCCGGTCTCCGGCCCGTCCTCTTCGGGATCGTTTCCGGCGCCTTCTTCGCCCTTGCCGCCATCGGATTTCGCGGAGCCATCCTGTCGCTCGGGGAAGGCACGTCCCTGATGCGGGCCACCACCACCCTGGCCTGGGGACTCGGGCTCCAGACGGCGATCCTGCTCGCCTGGCTCGGCCTTTTCGACCGCAAGGCGCTGCTCGCAAGCTTCAGGGCTTGGCGCCCCTCTCTGGGTGCGGGTTGCCTCGGGGCTCTCGCCTCCCAATTCTGGTTCCTTGGCTTTGCGCTCACCACGGCCGCGAACGTACGCACGCTTGCCCTCGTGGAGGTCCTGATGGCGCAGGCCGTGTCCCACCGTTTCCTGGCGCAGGCCACCACACGCCGGGAGATTGCCGGCATGGTTCTGATCGTGACGGGAGTAGGGCTCCTCCTGATGGCGCACCGATAGCTTGTGACGGAGACAGGTCGATGTTATCGAATGACATTGCATTTGTGGTGTCGGCCTTGGAATTCATTCGATGACCGCTGCTCCTTCCCCCGCGCCGTCGCAGCCTGCCTACCGGATCCTGGAAGCCGGCGATCCCGCTCCCTGGTTCCACCAGAACTCCACGAGCAATCCGAATTTCGCCTTCGACACGGTGGCCGGGCGCTACATCGTGCTCTGCTTCTACGGCACCGGCTCGGACGAGGCCGGGCGCGGCGCTCGCTTCGTTCCAGGAGCAGCACCGCGCTCTCTTCGACGATGACAAGATTGCGCTCTTCGGGGTGAGCTGCGATCCCGCCGACCAGTCCGAGGGCCGCGCCAAGCAGATCGTCCCGGACATCCGCCATTTCTGGGACTTCGGCGGAAAAGTCGGACGCCTCTACGGAACGCTGCCGCACGACGCAAAACCCGGCTCCGCCGGCATTCCCGTCCGGCGGTTCTGGATGGTGCTCAATCCGACTCTGCGTATCCGCGCGGTCTTTCCCTTCGAGGAGGACGGCAGCGACCGGGACGAGGTGATGGCTTACCTGCGCGCCCTGCCGCCCGTCGACCGGTTCGTCGGCTTCGAGGTGCCGGCTCCCGTCATCATCATCCCGGATGTGTTCGAGCCGGAGTTCTGCCGCCACCTGATCTCGCTCTACGAGCAGCACGGGGGCGAGGAATCAGGCTTCATGCTGCGCGAGATCGACGGCAAGACGGTTCCCATGCAGGACCGCAGCCACAAGAGCCGCAGGGATTACACGATCACGGATCCGAACCTGATCCAGCAGGTGCAGAGGCGCATCATCCGGCGCGTGAACCCGGAGATCGAGCGGGTCCACTTCTTCAAGCCGACCCGCATGGAGCGCTACATCGTATCCTGCTACGCGGCAGAGGACGGCGGCCATTTCCGCGCGCACCGGGATAATACCACCAGGGGCACTGCCCACCGGCGCTTCGCGGTCTCTATCAACCTGAACGGCGATTTCGAGGGCGGCGAGGTGAGTTTCCCCGAATACGGCTCGCGCGGCTACAAGGCGCCTCCGGGTAGGGCCGTGGTGTTTTCGACGCCGCTGCTCCACGCGGTGTCCAAGGTCACGAGCGGCCGCCGCTTCGCCTTCCTGCCCTTCATCTACGATGAGGAGGCGGCCAAGGTCCGCGAGGCGAACAACGCCTATCTCGGAGAGGGCGTCGCGGCCTATAAGGCTTAACCGCCCGTCTTGCGGAACGGCGAAGCGAGGTCCATTCTCAAGGACAAAGGAATCTTGAGGAGACATCCATGACAGCCTGCATCGTCGGCTGGGCCCATACGCCCTTCGGCAAACTCGACGCGGAATCGGTCGAGTCGCTCATAATCCGCGTCACCAACGAGGCGCTGGAACATGCCGGGATCGGGCCGGAGGATGTGGACGAAGTGGTGCTCGGCCATTTCAACGGCGGCTTCTCCCCTCAGGAGTTCACGGCCTCCCTGGTCTTCCAGGCAAGCGACAAGTTCCGCTTCAAGCCGGCGACCCGAGTCGAGAATGCCTGCGCCACGGGTTCGGCGGCCGTGCACCAGGCCATCAAGTCCATCGAGGCGAAGCGCGCCAAGACCGTGCTCGTGGTCGGCATCGAGCAGATGACGCGGACCCCGGGCCCTGAGATCGGCAATGTTCTCCTCAAGGCCTCCTACCTGCCGGAGGACGGGGAGACCCAGGGCGGCTTCGCCGGGGTCTTCGGTCAGATCGCCGGCCGCTATTTCCAGCGCTACGGCGACCAGTCCGATGCGCTCGCCATGATCGCCGCCAAGAACCACAAGAACGGCGTCGATAATCCCTATGCGCAGATGCGCAAGGATCTCGGCTTCGACTTCTGCCGCGCCGAGAGCGAGAAGAACCCTTATGTGGCCGGGCCTCTCAAGCGCACCGACTGCTCGCTCGTATCGGACGGGGCGGCGGCCATCGTCATCACCGACACCGAGACGGCCTTGCGCATGCCGCGCGCGGTCGCCTTCCGGGCGGCGGCCCATGTGCAGGACTTCCTGCCCATGTCGAAGCGCGACATCATCCAGTTCGAAGGCTGTGCGGAGGCCTGGCGGCGGGCGCTGGCCCAGGCAGGCGTCCAGCTCTCCGACCTCTCCTTCGTGGAGACCCATGACTGCTTCACCATCGCCGAGCTCATCGAGTACGAGGCGATGGGCCTGACGGCTCCGGGCCAGGGGGCGATTGCGGTCAAGGAAGGCTGGACGAACCGGGACGGCAAGCTGCCCGTGAACCCTTCAGGCGGCCTCAAGGCCAAGGGGCACCCCATCGGCGCGACCGGAGTTTCCATGCATGCGCTCTCCGCCATGCAGCTCTGCGAGGAGGCCGGCGGCATCCAGGTGAAGAACCCGGTGCTCGGCGGCATCTTCAACATGGGCGGCGCGGCGGTAGCGAACTACGTGAGCGTGCTCGAGCGGATCAAGTGACCAAGCGCAAGGTGCCCGGCCATCCCCGCCGAGGCTGAGCGAGGGAAAGGGCGCCTAGGCCCCTTATTCCCCCGGCGCCTTGGCTCGGATGGCCAGGGCGTGCAGTCCTCGATCGAAAGCCTCCTTCAGCGTCGCGTTGACAAGGCGGTGACGCTCGACCCGGCTCTTGCCGGAGAAGGCTTCCGATACGATATGAATGCGGAAGTGAGTTTCGCCGCCCTCCCGCCATCCGCCATGGCCGCGATGCTGCTCTGATTCGTCGGTGACGGTCAGTTCGACCGGGTGCAGGCGCTGCTGCAGAGTCTGTGTGATCCACTGAGTGAGGGTCATGCTGAAAAATGAAACCTTTTTGAACGGGTCTGCGGCGAAAAGCTCTCAGGCCTTGGCTCCGGGCCTCAACCCTCTCATAATCGCTGCATCATGGATCTCAATTCACCTCTTTTCGACCGTATCCGGATCAAGCCTTCCTGTGAGGAGCCGCAGGAGACGAAGGGGCCTGTCTGCGAGCATCCGTCCTGTAAGGCGGCGGGCGAGTTCCGCGCTCCCAAGGGGCGCAGCCATGAAGGGCAGTACTGGCGCTTCTGCCTGCAGCATGTGCGCGAGTACAACGCTTCCTACAACTATTTCGCCGGCATGTCCGACTCCGCGGTCGCAGCCTACCAGAAAGACGCCATCATCGGGCACCGCCCGACTTGGGCCATGGGCGTGAATTCCTCCGGCAAGCCCGAGAGCGAGGACGGAAAGCCCGGGCCGCGCGACTGGGGGTATTTCGATCCGCTGGGGATCCTGAATGGCGAGGACTTCACCCAGGCCCGGAAGGCGCGCCGGGCACCGGAAGCGCCCAGGCGGCCGCGCTACACGGGAGCGGTCCGCCGCGCCCTGGACGTGCTCGGCCTCGACGAGACGGCCGATGGACCGGCCATCAAGGCTCAGTACAAGACCCTGGTGAAGCGCTTCCACCCCGATGCCAATGGCGGCGACCGCTCCTTCGAGGAGCGCCTGCGCGACATCATCAAGGCGCACGACACCCTCAAAAGCGCCGGCCTTTGCTGAGGCGGCTCCGTTTCATGCAGCCCCGCCAAGCATTTTAGGAAATTGCACCATCTCGCCGTGGGGTTTAAGAAACCCATGGCACATCGTAACTCAGACCTATCCGACCGAGAGGCCCCTTATGACGGCACACACCGAGACAGCGTTTCAGACGCCGGACATGAAAGTGTCCGTGCGACAGGTCTTCGGCATCGACTCGGATCTTGAGGTCCCGGCCTTCTCCCAGGCGGAAGAGCATGTGCCCGATCTCGATCCGGATTATCTTTTCGACCGCGAAACGACCCTCGCGATCCTCGCCGGCTTCGCCCGCAACCGCCGCGTGATGATCACGGGCTATCACGGCACCGGCAAGTCGACCCATATCGAGCAGGTAGCGGCCCGCCTGAACTGGCCCTGCGTGCGCGTGAACCTGGACAGCCACGTGTCGCGCATCGACCTCGTGGGCAAGGACGCCATCGTGCTCCAGGAGGGCAAGCAGGTCACCGCCTTCCAGGACGGTATCCTGCCCTGGGCGCTCCAGAACAACGTGGCCCTCGTCTTCGACGAATACGATGCCGGCCGCCCCGACGTGATGTTCGTGATCCAGCGCGTGCTGGAGCAGTCGGGCAAGCTGACCCTTCTCGACCAGAAGCGGGTCATCCGACCTCACCCGTCCTTCCGCCTCTTCGCCACGGCGAACACGGTGGGCCTCGGCGACACCTCGGGCCTCTATCACGGCACGCAGCAGATCAACCAGGGCCAGATGGACCGGTGGTCCATCGTCACGACCCTCAACTACCTGCCGCACGACAAGGAGGTGGACATCGTCCTCTCCAAGGCGAAGCACTACCAGGAAAGCCCGGAGGGCCGGGACACCGTCAACAAGATGGTGCGCGTCGCCGACATGACCCGCAGCGCCTTCATGAACGGGGACCTCTCCACCGTCATGAGCCCGCGCACGGTGATCACCTGGGCCGAGAACGCCGAGATCTTCGGCGATACGGGCTTTGCCTTCCGCGTCACCTTCCTCAACAAGTGCGACGAACTGGAACGCACCCTCGTGGCCGAGTTCTACCAGCGCTCCTTCGGCAAGGAACTGCCGGAAAGCGCCGTGAACATGGTGCTGAGCTAAGCAACGGTCAGGCATCCTCATCCTGAGGAGCGTAGCGTCTCGAAGGATCAGGATGCCTGACCAGAGTTTTCTGGAAGCGCCCTCCTTCGAGACGGCCTGTGGCCTCCTCGGAAAGAGGGCTTATCGGAAGCAACAGGCAAGAATGTCCATCTCGAACCGCAAGCCAGGTGAGAAGAAGGAAGCGCCGGCGGAGCCGCTGAAGCGCTCCATTGCCGGCACCATGAAGGCAATCGCGCGCAAGCCCGATCTCGAGGTCGCCTTCGCCTCCGACCGCCCGGCCCTGATGGGCCAGGACAAGGCCCGCCTGCCGGAGCCGCCCCGGCGGCTGACCTCGCAGGACGTGGCGATCCTGCGCGGCAATGCGGATTCCATGGCGCTTCGCCTCGCCTGCCACGACACTTCGCTCCACCGCAAGCTCGCTCCGGAGGGCCAGGCGGCCCGCGCCGTGTTCGATGCAGTCGAGCAGGCCCGCGTCGAGTCCATCGGCTCGCGGCGCATGGCGGGCGTTTCCTCCAACATTTCGGCCATGCTGGAAGACCGCTATCATCGCGGCGGCAAATACGAGGAAATCACGGACCGCGCCGATGCGCCCATCGAGGATGCGCTGGCGCTCATGGTGCGCGAACGCCTGACCGGCGAGAGGCCTCCGCCGGCCGCCGCCAAGATCGTGGACCTCTGGCGCGATTTCATCGAGGACCGGGCGGGACGCGATCTCGACGGACTTCTCAAGAACATCGAGAGCCAGCGCGACTTCGCCCGCGGCATCCGCGAGATGCTCACCTCCCTCGACATGGCCGATGAATCCTCCCTCGATGCGGAGGACGAGGAGAACGAGGAGGAGAACGAATCCGAGCAGGACCAGCAGCAGCAGGGCGAGGGCGAATCCGAGCAGGATTCGCAAGGCGACCGCGCCGAGGTCGAAGTCAGCGAGGATGCGAGCGAGGATATCGAGGAGGGTGCGACGGAAGACGCCGATGGACCCTCCGGCGAAATGCCCGAGGAGGCCGATGAGGCGGATTCGGAGGATGCCGGCGAGTCCTGGCGTCCGCCGTCCCGGACCAACGAGACGCGCGGGCCGGACTACAAGGCCTTCACGCACAAGTTCGACGAGGTCACCCATGCGGAGGACCTCTGCGATGCGGACGAGCTGACGCGCCTTCGCGCCTATCTCGACAAGCAGCTCGCCCATCTCCAGGGCGTGGTCGGCCGCCTGGCGAACCGCCTGCAGCGCCGCCTCCTGGCGCAGCAGAACCGGGCCTGGGAGTTCGACCTGGAGGAGGGAACGCTCGATCCCGTGCGCCTGCCCCGCATCATCATGGATCCGTTCCAGCCCCTCTCGTTCAAGCAGGAGCAGGATACGAACTTCCGCGATACGGTGGTGACCCTCCTCATCGACAATTCCGGCTCCATGCGCGGACGTCCCATCACCGTGGCGGCGACCTGCGCCGATATTCTCGCCCGCACGCTCGAGCGCTGCGGCGTCAAGGTCGAGATCCTCGGCTTCACGACCCGCGCTTGGAAGGGCGGGCAGTCGCGCGAGATGTGGCTGCAGAGCGGCAAGCCTGCCAATCCAGGCCGCCTCAACGATCTGCGCCACATCATCTACAAGTCGGCGGACGCGCCTTGGCGGCGCGCGCGCAAGAACCTGGGCCTGATGATGCGCGAGGGCCTGCTCAAGGAGAATATTGACGGCGAGGCTCTCGACTGGGCGCACAAGCGCCTGCTCGGCCGGCCCGAGCAGCGGCGCATCCTCATGGTGATCTCGGATGGCGCGCCGGTGGACGACTCGACCCTGTCGGTCAATCCCGGCAACTATCTCGAGCGGCACCTGCGCTACATCATCGAGGAGATCGAGACCCGCTCGCCGGTCGAGCTCATCGCCATCGGCATCGGCCACGACGTGACGCGCTATTATCGCCGCGCCGTGACCATCGTCGATGCGGAGGAACTCGGCGGCGTGATGACTGAGAAGCTGGCGGAACTCTTCGAAGAGAACGGGCCTCAGGCTTCTCGCGCGGGAGCGCCCCGCCGCAGGGCTTACGCTTGAGGCTGACCCGGCGAGGCTTCCTGATTGGTGGTGGCGCGGCCGTCGCCGTGGGGGCTACGGGCGCCGCCATGGCGCAACGGCCGCAGGCCTTCGACGGCGCTACCGCGATCAAGGTCACGGCCGAGCCCATCAGCCGCTTCTCCGTCTCCGATCCGGACCGCAGCCGCTTCGGTGCTCTGCTGTTCCGCTCCGGGCTTAACCTGAAATCCCCCGTCTCGGCTTTCGGCGGCTTTTCCGGCCTGTGGCGCTCGGAGAACGGGCGCGACATCGTCACGCTGGCCGACAATGCGCAGATTCTGAGGGCCCGCACCGAGATATCGGACGGGCAGCTCTCGGGTCTCGCCGATACGGTGATGGCGCCTCTGCTGCTGAGCGGCGGGAAGCCCGTGAGGCGCTCGCGCTTCTACGATACGGAAAGCCTCACGATTGTGGGGCGCACGGCTTTCGTGGGCGTGGAGCGCAACCATGCCGTCATCCGCTTCGAGCGCAGCAGCACAGGCGGGCTCGTACGGGGCGCTCCCATCACCGCGCCCGAGGAACTGAAGGAACTGGCGGGCAATGCGGGACTCGAAGCCATTGGCGTCGCGCCCAAGACGTCGCCGCTGGCAGGGGCTGTCGTGTCCGTCGGGGAGCATGCGCAGGGCTTCATCCTGACGGGTCCGCGCAAGGGCCGGTTCGACGTGGTTCGCTCAGGCGGCTACAACGTGACGGATCTCGCCTTCCTGGATAGTGGCGACCTTCTCGTCCTGGAGCGCCGCTTCTCGCTTTTCGGTTTCGGATGCCGCCTGCGCCGGATCGAGAGGGCCGCCATCCGGCCGGGTGCGCGGGTCGACGGCGAGACCCTCTACGAGAGCGAGCCCTCGCACCAGATCGACAACATGGAAGGGCTTTGCGTGCACCGTGAGGGCGGCGAGACCATCCTGACCCTCATCTCGGACGACAATTTCAGTCCTCTTCAGAAAACCCTGCTGCTGGAATTCGTCCTTTCGGAAGGGTGAGTCGCTGCCGGAGAGGGCCGGTGCCTCTTCCTCCTTGTGCATTTGCGCCTTTTCTCATCTCACGCTGCCTGCCGCCGCTTCCTGAGATCCATTGAAGCCTGCAGCTTCGCTCCCGTAAGCTTTCCAAAGAGGAGCCCGATGCCATTCGGCGCATCGAGGACCCGTTCGGGAGGCTGTTGGACCGGTGACGGCAAGAGCGATCTTCGACGAGATGGACGGCCATGGCGGCCATAGCCGGGACGCCTATCAGGTGCTGCAGGAATGGCTGAACTCCGTCCCGCCCCAGCTTCTGGAGCATCGCAGTGAAGAGGCCGAGCTTTTCTTCCGAAAGGTCGGCATCACCTTCGCAGTCTACGGCAATGCGGAGGCGGAAGAGCGGCTCATTCCCTTCGACATCATCCTGCGCATCCTGTCGGCACGGGAATGGGCACATCTCGCCCGCGGGCTCGAGCAGCGGGTCAGGGCGCTCAACCTGTTCCTGAAGGACATCTACGGCGCGCGGGAATCGTTCCGCCCGAGCTCGTCTATCTCAATCCCTATTACCGCCCGCAGATGAATGGCCTGCCCCTGAACGGGGGCGTCTATGTACAGGTCGCCGGCGTCGACGTGGTGCGGGTCGACGATCACGATTTCTATGTGCTCGAGGACAATCTGCGCACGCCCTCAGGTGTCTCCTACATGCTTGAGAACCGGGAGGTCATGACAAGGCTCTTTCCCGATCTCATGGCGATGCAGCGTATCCGCCCCATCGAGAACTATGTCGACGAACTTCTGGGAAACTTGAAATCCGTTGCGCCCGCGAGCAGTCCTTACGATCCCACCGTCGTTCTTCTCACGCCGGGATCCTTGAACTCCGCCTATTACGAGCACAGTTTCCTTGCCGACCGCATGGGCGTCGAGCTGGTGGAAGGCCGTGACCTCTTCGTGCGCGACGAGATCGTCCATATGCGCACCACCGAGGTGCCGAAGCGGGTCGATGTGATCTACAGCCGCATGGACGACGATTTCATCGTTCCTCTCGTCTTCCGCCCCGATTCCGCGCTCGGGGTGCCGGGGCTGCTTGCAGCCTATCGCGCTGGCAATGTCGCCATCTGCAATGCGCCGGGAACGGGCGTGGCCGACGACAAGGCCATGTACAGCTACGTGCCCGACATCGTGCGCTACTACATGGGCGAGGAGCCGATCCTGAAGAACGTGCCGACTTGGCGCTGCCGCAAGCCGGAAGCCCTGTCCTATGTGCTCGATCACCTGCATGAGCTCGTCGTGAAGGAAGTGAATGGCTCGGGCGGCTACGGCATGCTGGTCGGCCCCCATGCGAGCAGAGAAACGAGGGGGCATTTCCGCAGCCGGATCCTGGCGCGCCCCGACAACTACATCGCGCAGCCGACGCTGGCCCTGTCCACGAGTCCCGTCTGCACCAAGAGCGGTCTTGCGCCGCGCCACGTGGATCTCCGCCCCTTCGTGCTGACGGGGCGCAACGGCGTCAGGCTGGCCAGGCGGGCTGACCTGCGTAGCGCTGACGGAGGGCTCTCTGGTGGTCAACTCGAGCCAGGGCGGAGGCACGAAGGATACCTGGGTCCTGAGCGAATGAGCATGGAGTCTTTGTCGTGCCAATCCGTGATGCAGACTCTACTGGCTCTCGCGCTATGTGGAGCGGGCCGAGAATACGGCGCGTATTCTCGATGTAGCCTATCGCATGGCGTCGATGCCGATTGCGTATAACGGCGCGAACAGCAACGAATGGGAGTCGGCTCTTATCAGCGCCGGCGGCGTGGATCAGTTCCGCGCCGTCTACGATGAGATCACGCCCGAACGGGTGATCGAGTTCCTGGCCTTCTCGGAGGCCAATCCGTCGAGCATTCAGTGCTGCTTCGAGACGGCCCGGCAGAACGCCCGCTCCGTACGCTCCGCGCTCACCTCCGAGATGTGGGAGGCCATCAACTCCGCCTGGCACGATCTGCGCCGCTTCAGGTCGCAGAAGATTCGCGTCGAGGATCTGCCTCGGTTTCTCAACCTCGTGAAGCAGGCTTCCCTCCTTTACGACGGTTCCGCCATGCGCACCATGCTGCGCAACGATGCCTTCTGGTTTTCGCGGCTCGGTGTTTATCTCGAGCGGGCGGACAATACGGCGCGTGTGCTCGACGTGAAATACCACGTGCTCCTGCCGAAGGATGCGGAGGTGGGCGGCGGCATCGACTATTATCAATGGGCCGCCATTCTCCGCTCGGTGTCAGCGCTCGTCAGCTACCAGTGGGTCTATCACCAGAACCTGCGGCCCTGGCTGGTGGCGGATCTCCTCATCCTGAGGGAGGAAATGCCGCGCTCTCTCGCGGCCTGCTATGCGGCGCTCTCTCGCCACCTCGACGACATCGCCCATCGCTACGGCGTGTCGGGCGCAGCCCAGCGGCAGGCGCGGTCCGCCCATGCGCGCCTCACGAACCGGACCGTCGAGGAGATTTTCCGGCATGGCCTGCACGAGTTCCTGCAGGACTTCATCGCCGACAATAGCCGGCTCGGCCTTGCCATCACGAACCAGTACCTGGCCTGACCATGCGCATCCGCATCACCCACGAAACCATCTACCGCTACAGTGAGCCGGTGAAATCCGCGATCCAGCTTCTGCGGCTGACGCCGCGTGGCCATGCCGGGCAGGCGGTGTTGGCCTGGGCCATCGACACGGATTGCAACGCCCGTCTCATCCGGCGGGAGGACTGGGACGGGAACATCGCGCACAGCCTTTTCGTGGCAGGTCCCGTGGAGCAGATCAGCCTCAGGGTCGAAGGAGAGATCGAAGTCACGGATACATCGGGTGTCATCCGGGGCGGGGTCGAGCGGTTTCCGGAGATCTTCTATCTCAGGGAAACGCCGCTCACGACAGCCGACGCCCCCATTCGCGACTTCGCCATGGCGGCGGCAGGCTCGCTCGTCAGTCCGCTCGATCAGGCCCATACCCTTATGGAAGCGATTCATGGGCGCCTGCGTTTCGACATGGAGGCCACGCACGCGGCTACCACCGCCTCCAATTCCTTCACGGCGGGCCACGGGGTGTGCCAGGATTTCACGCATGTCTTTCTGACCGCGGCGCGGCACCTGCGGATCCCGGCGCGCTATGTGTCCGGCTATCTGCACAAGCCGGGCGAGGCTGTTCAGGATGCGGGCCACGCATGGGCGGAGGCCGCTATTCCGGGGCTCGGCTGGGTCAGTTTCGACGCGGCGAACAATGTTTCCACAACGGAAAACTATGTCCGGCTCGCCACCGGGCTCGACTATCTTGATGCAGCCCCTGTCCGAGGTAGCTATTACGGGGTCTCCCGCGAAGCGCTCGATGTTCGTCTGAGGATTGAAAGCGCCCGCCAAGCGCAGGCGTAATATGGCCCCGACCCGGCAGTTCGACCAGAAGGCCCCTGGAGGAACCCCTATGACCTATTGTGTCGGCATTCTCGTCCGGGAAGGCCTCGTGATGATCGCGGATACGCGCACCAATGCGGGCGTCGACAACATCGCAACCTTCCGCAAGCTTCACCTGTTCGAGAAGCCCGGCGAGCGGGTCGTCATGCTGGCGACTGCGGGCAACCTCTCTGTCAGCCAATCCGTCCTGTCGCTCCTCTCCGACGGCGTCGAGAACCCCGAGACCGGAGAGCTCGAGACGCTGTTCACGGTGTCCAGCATGTTCAGGGCGGCCCGGCTCGTCGGGCGCGCCATCCGTCAGGTCTATGCCATCGATGGTGCTGAGATGGAAAAGCGCAGCATGACCTTCGATGCCACCATGCTGGTCGGGGGGCAGATCGGGCACGGCGAGATGCGGCTCTACCAGGTCTATTCGGCTGGGAACGCCATCGAGGCGACCCTCGACACGCCGTTCCTGCAGATCGGGGAGCCGAAATACGGAAAGCCCATCCTGGACCGGGCGATCTCCCACGACATCGAACTCGTGGAGGCCCTGAAGCTCGGTCTCATCTCCATGGATTCGGCGCTCAAGTCCAATCTCGGCGTGGGCCTTCCCATCGACATCGTGGTCGCCAAGCGCGACGAGCTGAAGGCCGGGATCAATCACCGGATCCAGGAGGACGAGCCTTATTTTCGCGATCTGCGGGAGCGCTGGTCCGCGGCTCTGCGGGCGGCGCATCAGGCCATTCCCCACCCGCCTTATGCGGAGAAGGCCCTCTGATCGCCCGCTCGGGCGGGGAGGTGTCTCTTCAGGCCGTCCGCTGGAGGCGGGGGCGCATGATCGTCAGGATGGCCCCGTAAGGCGCGATGGCGAGCGCAGCCAGCGCCAGCTTCACCAGATAATCGGCGACGGCGAGGTTCACCCAGGGGAGGGCGATGCACTGATCGGCGATGCCGACCGCCGCCAGGATCTGGTCGATGGTCAGGCCGAGGCCCGGCACCGCGCCGCAATAGAAGGCGACGGAGAAGAAGATCGCCGTATCGAGGGCCGAGGAGATGACGGAGGACATGAAGGGCGGCACCCACCAGGCCTTGCCCCGAAGGCTGGAGAAAATGCCGATATCGAGGAGCTGGGCCGCCAGGAAGGCAGCGCCCGAGGCGATGGCGATGCGCGGCGTCGCGAGGATGAAGGACAGACCCACGGCCAGCAGGAAGCCAACATAGACCACCCGGCGCGCGCCCTGGGTCCCGAACCGCCGGTTCGACAGGTCCGTCACCAGGAACGCAAAGGGATAGCTGAAGGCGCCCCAGGTCAGGTAATCGCCGAGCCCCAGATGCTGGAAGGGGTACTGGACCAGGATGTTCGACGAGAGGACGACAAGCGTCATCGCGGTGAGCGCAATGAGGAAGTCGCGGCGGTCGAGAGCGGTCATGGAGGCCCATCCGGAGTTCGAAAGAAGCTTGGCCTTAAGGCAAACGCAAACGGGCGGCCGTGAAGCCGCCCGTCACACAATCTCTTTGGATCGAGGCTTAGCTCGCAGCGGCGAGCTTCTTCTCGATCTCGCGCTTGATCGCCAGGGCATTCGTGGACAGCTCGTCCGCCTTGGCCTTGGCCAGGAAAGCGTCGAGGCCGCCGCGATGCTCGACCGAGCGGAGCGCATTGGCAGAGACGCGCAGGCGCACGGAGCGCTGCAGAGCGTCGGATTGGAGCGTGACGTTGCAGAGGTTCGGCAGGAACTTCCGCTTCGTCTTGCGGTTCGAGTGGCTCACCAGGTGGCCACTCAGCACGGCCTTGCCGGTCAGTTCGCAACGGCGCGACATGGGTTCAATCCTATCGTCATAAGGGTCGCGGCTTCGATTTCGCGGGTTTGCTTCAACGCAGATCCCGCGCGGCCGGACACCAGAAGTCCTTGGAAGGTGCGAGCCTATAGGCTGAAACCAGGCCCCTCGTCAAGAATAGCAAGGTGCCGCAGCTCGCTTTTTTGTGACGGCGCGGTCACGATTTATTCCGATTTGCGTGAGATGCAACGGAATAGACTATCGGGAAAACCCCTGGAACCCCTATGCGTCTCTTCGCTTCTGCTCTCGTTGCCTCGATCCTGGCAGGCATCGGCTCTCAGGCCCATGCCCAGACCCTCAAGGTGGATTACGACCTCTCCCTGGCCGGCCTGCCCCTCGGCACGGCGGCCCTGTCGTCGACCTTTGCGAAAAAGAAGTACCAGGTGGAGGGCAGCGTCAGGCTTTCGGGCCTGGTGCGGCTCCTGACCGGGGTCAGGGGCGAGGCGATGGCCAGGGGCGTTCTGTCGGAAGAGCGGCCGAAGCCTGCCTCCTTCGCCGTCATCTCCATCTCCTCCAGCGATCAGCGCCGGGTCAAAATGGGCCTGCGTTCCGGCAATGTGGCGGAGGTCGAGATCGATCCTCCCCTCGAGCCCAAGCCCGATCGGGTGCCGGTCAAGGCGGTGGACAAGAAACGCGTGGTCGATCCGGTCAGCGCCCTTCTCATGCCTGTCACCGTTTCGGGCGATCCCACCCATCCCGACAACTGCAACCGCTCGATCCCTGTTTTCGACGGCGCTTCCCGCTTCGACGTGGTCCTCAGCTATGCGGAGACGCGGGCTGCTGAGGTCCCCGGCTATTCGGGGCCGGTCCTGGTCTGCAATGCCCGCTACGTCCCGATTTCCGGCCATCGCGCTCAGCGCCCCGGCACCAAGTTCATGATGGAAAACAAGGACATGTCCGTGTGGCTAGCGCCCGTCGAGGGGCAGCGCGTGCTCTTTCCGCTGCGGGTCTCGGTGCGCACCATGATCGGCACCAGCGTGGCCGAGGCGTCCAGCTGGTCCGTGGAGGACGGTGCCCAGGTCATCCGGGCGAATGGCCGCAGGCCGGTCCGGGCGAAGGATGCCGTCAGGGCCGGGGCTTCGCAATAAAGCCCTGCAAAGACGTCTTGAATGGCAGCTGGCGGGTAGCGAAATCCGCCTGAAACACCATATAGAGAGCAAGCCTGCAGCCGGACGCCAGCGCTCCGGCCTGCTTCCCGAGGAAGGACCGTGCGCCGCCCGAGGTGCCGGAGCCTTTCTTCAAGTCTCTCATCCGGGATCACATTCGCATTACCCGACATCAAGGCATGGCTCGCCGTTCCCTTCCACCGCAAGCGCGCGCGCGCGGCGTCACGGCCGTGCTCGGCCCCACCAATACGGGCAAGACCCACCTCGCCATCGAGCGGATGCTCGGTCACGAGAGCGGCATGATCGGCCTGCCTCTGCGCCTGCTCGCCCGTGAGGTCTATAACCGGGTGGTGGAGAAGGCCGGGCACCACAACGTCGCCCTGATCACGGGCGAGGAGAAGATCAAGCCGGACCGGCCGCGCTACTGGATCTCCACCGTCGAGGCGATGCCGCGCGATCTCGATCCGGCCTTCGTCGCCGTGGACGAGATCCAGCTCGCCAGCGACCTCGACCGGGGTCACGTCTTCACCGACCGCGTGCTGAACCAGCGCGGGCGCGAGGAGACCCTGCTCATCGGCTCCAGCACCATGCGTCCGCTGATCGAGGCCCTGATCCCAGGCGTTCACGTGATCACGCGGCCGCGCCTGTCCAAGCTCTCGTTCGCCGGCGAGAAGAAGGTGTCGCGCCTGCCCCGCCGTTCGGCCATCGTCGCCTTCTCGGCGGAGGAGGTCTATGGCATCGCCGAGCTGATCCGCCGCCAGAGCGGCGGCGCTGCGGTGGTGCTGGGGGCCCTCTCGCCCCGGACCCGAAACGCCCAGGTCGAGCTCTACCAGAACGGGGACGTGGATTACCTCATCGCCACGGACGCCATCGGCATGGGCCTCAATCTCGACGTGGACCACGTGGCCTTCGCCTCCGACAAGAAGTTCGACGGCTTCCAATTCCGCAAGCTCAACAACCCGGAGCTGGCCCAGATCGCCGGCCGCGCCGGCCGCTACATGCGGGACGGCACCTTCGGCACCACCGGCCGCTGCCCGCCTTTCGACGCGGATACCGTCGAGGCGCTGGAGAATCACGTCTTCGATCCGGTGCGCATCCTGCAGTGGCGCAACCCGGACCTGAATTTCTCGTCCCTGGCCGCCTTGCGCGATTCGCTGGGTGTGCAGCCGCGGGAGCACGGCCTGGTGCGGGCTCCTACGGGTGAGGACGTGGCGGCGCTCGAGGTGCTGGCGCGGGACGACGAGATTTCAGCCTATGCCCGTACGCCCTACGCGGTGGACAGGCTCTGGCAGATCTGCCAGGTGCCGGATTACCGGAAGGTCTCGCCCCAGACCCATGCGGATCTGGTCGGCCAGATCTATCGTTTCCTTATGAAAGATGGTGCGATTCCGGCCGATTGGTTCGCCCGCCACCTCTCGGCCATGGACCGCACGGATGGCGACATCGATACCCTCTCCAACCGGATAGCTCAGGTCCGGACCTGGTCCTTCATTGCTAACCGTCCCGACTGGTTGAAGGATCCTGAGCATTGGCAGGGCGTTGCGCGTCAGGTAGAGGACAAGCTATCGGATGCGCTCCATGAACGTCTCGCCCAGCGCTTTATCGACCGGCGAACCAGCGTTCTCATGCGGCGCTTGAGAGAGAACACGATGCTCGAAGCGGAAATCACGACCTCCGGCGATGTCACGGTCGAGGGTCAGCACATCGGCCACCTGCACGGCTTTCACTTCGTGCCTGACCCCCAGGCCGATACGTCGGAGGCCAAGACCCTGCGCAACGCCGCCAGCAAGGCGCTGGCCGGCGAGATCGAGGCGCGGGCGGACAGGTTCGCCGAAACTCCCGACACCATGCTCGTGCTGTCGAACGACGGCACGGCCCGCTGGATGGGCGATCCGGTCGCGAAGCTGGAGCCCGGCGACAAGCTCTTCGAGCCGCGCCTGCGCATCCTCTCGGACGAGCACCTGACGGGCCCGGCCCGCGACAAGGTGGACAACCGCCTGCGCGCCTGGCTCAAGGCCTATGTGGTGCGCCTCCTCGGACCGCTGATCCAGTTGGAGGAGAGCACGGAGCTCACGGGGCTCGCCCGCGGCATCGCCTTCCAGGTCGGCGAGGCTCTCGGCGTTCTGGAGCGTTCCAAGGTGCTCAACGAGGTGCGCAGCCTCGACCAGGACGCCCGCGCGGCCCTGCGCAAGGCCGGTATCCGCTTCGGCGCCTACCACCTTTATGTCCCCGCTCTCCTGAAGCCCGCTCCGCGCATCCTGGCGGCCCAGCTCTGGGCCCTCCAGAACGGCGGGCTCGATCAGAAGGGCATCGACGAGATTGCCCATCTCGCCCAATCCGGCCGCACCTCGATCCCGGTCGATCCCGAGATCGCGGCGGGGCTCTACCGGGCTGCCGGTTTCCGGGTTTGCGGCGGCCGGGCCGTTCGCGTGGACATTCTCGAGCGCTTGGCCGATCTCATCCGGCCCGCCATCGCCTACCGTCCGGGCATCACGCCCGGAGAGCCGCCTGCGGGCGCCGCGGACGGGGAGGCGTTCGTCG
This sequence comes from Microvirga roseola, assembly GCF_020866965.1. Classification (GTDB taxonomy): domain Bacteria; phylum Pseudomonadota; class Alphaproteobacteria; order Rhizobiales; family Beijerinckiaceae; genus Microvirga; species Microvirga roseola. Next base: position 51,656 of record NZ_JAJATX010000003.1, on the reverse strand, counting down.
CCACCGTCGCCATGACGTCGCTCGTCGGCTGCGCCGGCGAGGATTTCGCGACCATTCTCAAGTCCCTCGGCTATGTGGTGGAGCGCCGTCCCGGCCCCGCCATCACCGTGCCGCTTGCGTCACCTGCCCCGCAGGAGTCAGCGTCTCAGGCTGCTGCCGAGGGCGGGGAGAACACTGCCGCCGCCGAGGCTCCGTCTGAGGCTGCCGCAGCGGCTCCCGCACCTGCGGAAGAGGCTGCCCCTGCCGTAGCCGAATCCACGGTGCCGGAGACAGCTCCGACCGAGGCCCCCGCACTGGAAGAAGGGCAGGGGGATGTGGTCTCCGCGTCCGGCGCCGTCGAGCTCCCGGCAGATGCGGCTGCGGAAGCTGCCGCTGAGGCGCCCGCCGAGCCGGAAACGGTCGAGGTGTGGCGCCAGGGCCGCCGTCACCATGAGGGCGGTCAGGCGCGCCATGGCCGTGATGCCCGTCCGCGTCAGGACCGGGGCGACCGTCGTCCGCGCCACGGGGAAGCCCGGGGCGAGCGGCCTTCGGGCGAGCGCCCGCCGCGTCCCGAGCGTTGCGAGGCCCAGGGCGAGGGTGGACGTCCGCAGAACCGTCCGCCGCGCGGCCCGGGCCGTGGTGAGGACCGTCGCGGTCCCCGGCCTGACAAGCGCGCCGACAACCGGCGCGAAGAGCGCCGCGAGAAGCAGCCGGATCCGAACTCGCCCTTCGCCAAGCTGATGGCCCTCAAGGCGCAGCTCGAGGACAGTAAGAAGTGAGGCTGTAGCGGCCATGCGTGAGGACCGGCAGCGGCTTGACAAGTGGCTCTGGTTTGCACGCTTCGCGAAAACCCGGACGCTTGCCGCCAAGCTGGTCACCGGCGGCTTCGTCCGGGTCAACGGCCAGCGCACGGACAATGCCGCCAAGGCCGTCGCCGTCGGCGACGTGGTCACGCTGGCCCTTCCCCGGGCAACTCTGGTGGTCCGGATCGAGAGCTTAGGCCAACGCCGCGGCCCTGCACCGGAAGCAAGGCAGCTCTACGCCGACCTCAACCGGGACAACCCGGCGCTTGTCAGCGACGGCGACAGCGGCTAGAGCATCTTCCGGCAAAGCGGCACCGCTTTGCTCGAAGGAAACATGCTTTCCCGCAATGACTTAGCGGGTGGCGCCGAGCCTTTCGTTCCTCCCGAACAGACCCTCGAAGGACCGTTCATGACCTACGTCGTCACAGAAAATTGCATCAAGTGCAAATACATGGACTGCGTCGAAGTCTGTCCGGTGGATTGCTTCTACGAGGGTGATAACATGCTCGTCATCCACCCTGACGAGTGCATCGATTGCGGCGTCTGCGAGCCGGAATGCCCGGCCGAGGCGATCAAGCCGGATGCGGAGCCGGGCCTCGAGATGTGGCTGAAGCTCAATGCCGACATGGCCAAGAGCTGGCCCAACATCACGCAGAAGAAGGATCCGCCCGCCGACGCCAAGGAATTCGACGGCGTCGCGGGCAAGTACGAGAAGTTCTTCTCTGCCGAACCGGGCGAGGGCGATTGAGCCCGGCAAGCTTCGCCACAAACGAAGTTTCTTTACGCTAGCTTTTGAAATATTTTTGCTTTTTCGGCCGGACTATGGTAGGGTTCGTGAATGCCGTCGCTTGCGCTCAAGCCGTGCACCGTTCCTGCTGGTCATCGGTCCACAAGATGAAGCAATGATGCACGACCACCGACTTAGGGCAGTCTTTCTGCCATAAGTGAAAAGGAGCGCTCTCTAGCAGTAGGCTTACATCAGGGAGTCGGGCGGAACAGTCAAGTTCCGCATTCAATCATTTTGTTGTTCCCCGGGGCCCTGCCCGACGGAACCAAAGCTCCTCGCCTTAGACGAGGACCATGCAAGGAGGCCTCTCTCGCATGACAACCGCCAAGAAGTCCGCCCAGCGCTTAGGGTTCAAGTCCGGCGAAGCGATCGTGTATCCCGCTCATGGCGTCGGCCGCATCACGGCCATCGAGGAGCAGGAAATCGCGGGTTTCAAGCTGGAGCTGTACGTGGTCTCCTTCGACAAGGACAAGATGGTCCTGCGAGTCCCGACCGCGAAAGCTGCCAGCGTTGGCATGCGCAAGCTTGCCGAGCCGGCCCTGGTCCAAAAGGCTCTGGACGTGCTGACCGGCCGGGCTCGCGTGAAGCGCACCATGTGGTCGCGCCGCGCTCAGGAATACGAGGCCAAGATCAATTCCGGCGACCTCATCGCCGTTACCGAGGTCGTGCGCGACCTCTACCGCTCCGAGGCTCAGCCCGAGCAGTCCTATAGCGAGCGCCAGCTCTACGAATCCGCTCTTGACCGGGTCGTTCGCGAGATCGCCTCGGTGAACAAGATCACCGATACGGAAGCTCTCAAGCTCATCGAGCAGAGCCTCGCCAAGTCCCCGCGCCGCGCCAAGGGCGCCGAGGCGGAAGGCGAGGCTGAGGGAGACGATCTCCAGGAAGAGGCGGCCTGATCGAAAGGCTCCCATCCAGCAAAAAAGAGCCCGGCAGCAAAGCCGGGCTCTTTTGTTTTTCCGGGCCTTGTCTTCCAAGGGGCGGAATCTATTTCGCAAAACTTGACCGTTTGAGCTGAACTTTTTCCCGCTTCGCTCGTTGTGTCTCTGCCAAGGGAGGACACAATGGGAGAAATCTCGGGGGTTCGTCGTCGCTTCGTCCGCGCCGCCATGAACGCGCCATTCCTCGAACGCGAGGAAGAGCGTGCGCTTGCGGTCCGCTGGAAGGAGCATCGGGACGAAACAGCTCTTCATCAATTGACAGCCGCCCATATGCGACTCGTGATCGCTCTGGCGGCCCGTTTCCGTCACTACGGCCTGCCGATGGCCGATCTCGTCCAGGAAGGCCATGTGGGCCTGCTCGAGGCCGCTGCCCGCTTCGAGCCTGAACGCGAGGTTCGTTTCTCCACCTACGCGACCTGGTGGATCCGCGCTTCGGTGCAGGACTACATCCTTCGTAACTGGTCAATTGTCCGTGGCGGAACAAGTTCCGCCCAGAAGGCTCTTTTCTTCAACCTGCGCCGCCTGCGCGCCCGCCTGACCCGTGGCGGCGAGGATCGCATCGCCTCCGACGTGCACGGGAAGATCGCCCAGGCGATCGGCGTCTCGGAAGCCGATGTGGCTCTCATGGATGCCCGCCTGTCGGCGCCCGATACATCCCTGAACGCACCCGTTCTCGATGCCGACCCGTCCAACTCCGCGGAGCGCGTCGAATTCCTCGTCGACACAAGCCCGCTGCCGGACGAGAGCGTCAGCGACGTCATCGACACCGAACGCCGCGTCCGTTGGCTGCGTCAGGCTCTGGAGGTGCTCAACGAGCGCGAGCTGCGCATCCTGCGCGCCCGCCGTCTCAACGACGAGCAGGTTACCCTCGAGTTCCTGGGAGACAGGCTCGGGATTTCGAAGGAGCGTGTTCGCCAGATCGAGAACCGGGCGCTTGAAAAGCTCAAGCGTGCCCTGATGGAGAAATACCCGCAGGCCTCCGGAGCTTTCGTCTAGGCTTTCACTGAAAGTGGATCCTTTCTCAGGCAGAGCGAATCCCGCTCTGCCTGAGGTCTTTTGGGGAACTATTCCACCACGACCTTGTAGCGCTCGCCCACCCGCAGCGGGCCTGACCGCTCCAGCCCGTTGAGGAGCAGGAAACGGTCGAGAGCGCGGTCGACCGGCATTCGCTCGGCAAGGCTCTGGGCCGTATCCCCAGGACGCGCCGTCACGATCTGCAGCTTCAGCGGCCTGATCTGGCGGGCCTCTTCCGGCTGGACCTGGCGCACGCTCTGAAGGGTGCGCTGGAAGATGTTCTCCAGATCGCCCGCGCCGCTGCGCACGGCCATGATGAGCCGATAGGTGGTGTTGCCGATCCGGATGGCGGAAAGCCGGAAGGTCCACTCCTTGCCGTTCGAGAGGGCGGTGACGACCGGCAACCCGTTGATGGTGGTCGGCACGAGGCTTCCCGGCTCGATCGTATCCGTCCAGGTCGAGCGGAGCACGTCCTCCAGGCTCTGTCCGTTGGGCGTGTCGGCGGCATCGAAGAGGAGCCGCCGCTCCCCGTCCGCCGAGGCTCCGAGCACCGCCTGCGATGTGTTCTCGAGCGTGAAGCCCTCGGGCGCCTCGAAGGCGACGCCCAGGCGCGCATGGATGAAGCGCCGTCCCTTGACCACGCCGTCCGCCGGGTCGTCGCCATAGGAGAGCCCGCTGAGCGCGGTGAGATATTCGAGCCGTCCGGGCGCATCCGATTCCGGCGCGCTGGCCTGCCTGGCCGCCTGGAGGGCGCGGGAAATGCGCTCCCGGGTGCTGGGATGGGACGCGATGCGGTCCGCGCCCGGACTGTCGGAGCCGGTGCTCACCCGTCCGAGCGCCGTCAGGAACCGCGGTGCCCCGTAAGGATCGAAGCCGGCCCGCGCCAGAACCCTGACCCCCACCTGGTCGGCCTCCAACTCCTGCGCGCGGGAGAAGCTCGCCAGGCTGGAGCGGGCCTGGCTCTGCACCACGGCGGCCTCCTCGGCATCGTTGAGCACGTTTTCCGCCACGCGCTTGATGAGGGCCGAGCGGGCCTGCAGCTCGCTGCGCTGGGAGGCATGGCGAAGGGTCACGTGGGCGATCTCGTGGGAGAGGACCGCCGCGACCTCGGAGCTGTCGTTCGCCAGCGCCAGGAGCCCGCGCGTCACGTAAAGACGCCCGTTCGGAAGGGCGAAGGCGTTCACGACGGGCGAATTGAGGATCGTGACCTGATAGGCCTCGTCGGGCCTGTCGGTGGCCATGACCAGCCGGTTGGTGACGTCGTTCAGAAGACGCTGGAGCTGGGGAGCCCTGCCTTCGCCGCCGAAGGCCGCCACGAGGCGCTCGTGATCCCGGTCACGCTCCTGGCCGACTACCCGGGGGGCGTTGGCAGGCAGAGAGACGTCACCGCCGAAGCCGGCGCAGCCCGAAAGCAGGGCTGCCAGCATCGCGCTGCCGACGATCCGGATTGTGCTCCTCTGACGCGTTTCGCTCATGCTCGTTCATCGGGCCAAGCGCCTGCCTTCAAGACGCTCGATCATCTCCGGTATGACAATGGTCAAAGACGTACCTTGCCAAGACTGCAAAATGCCTCGGGCCCTGATCCGCTGTCCCTGGAGCGCCTTCGCATCCAGGCCGCGGTCCGCCATCAGCGTCCACGTCTTTCGGGGGATGACGATCGTGAAGTCCTCTGCCCAGTGCCCCCCGAAGTTCAAATAGGTGAATTGCCGGCGTTCGCCGACGCTCCTGATGCGCCCTTCAACCAGAACGAAGGTCCCGACCCGGTCGCGCAGACGGCTCAGCTCTCCGACATCGATAGGCTTATAGCGGGCATCGGTCCAGAGACCAAGGCTTCGCTCGCGGGAGGTTTCTTCGAGCGCCAGCAATTCGGGCTGGCAAAGCGCGCCTTCGTGGCCCGGATCGACCAAGGCCAGTCCCGCCTCGACGAGGCCGCGCGCCAAATCGGGGGAGGGCGAATCACCGACGGGCCGGATCCGGACGGAAACCCTGTCCCAGCGGTCGCGGGCGCCGGATCCTTCGACGATGACTTCCTGCCCGGCCTTGGCCCTGAGCCAGGCTTGGGCCTTCTCGCGATGAGGCGGATTGTCGGGAAGGCGGATGCCCGACAGCCGGGCGAGGCCACCGGAGGCGAGAACCAGGTCGCCCTGAGCATCGAGGCCCTGCAGTCGATCCCGCAGCGGCGAGCCGGCGCAGGACAGTGCATGGCCTGCCGAGGGCAGCGCCGCCAAGCTTAAGATGCAGCCGCCAGGCTTAAGATGCAAAGGCTGATAATGCGCGACACCCGCATGGCTGGTTCCAAAGCTCGGCAGGATCATACCTGCTCCGCTCGGGATCGTCATGCGGGCGCTGATGACAATACGGCCGCCTACAGGTGCGGAGCGGCCGCTAATGCTTCTCCTCGGCAGGGCTGTGCTTTTGCGGCTTGTGGCCGCTCTGGCCCTGATCGTTGTGCTTGCTATGGTCGCGGGTCTCCTGGTGCACCGCGCCGCCCTGCTTGCCGATTCTCGGCTCGCCGCTGGCGTTGATATGGGCCCCGTCCTGCGGGTCCCGGTGACCCTCGACGCGGGTCTGGTTCGGATTGCTGCGGTTGCCCTTGTCGCTCATGACTTCTTCTCTTGTTCGCGCCGCTGAGCGCCGTTGCCTCTCTTGCCCTGCTGGTGCTGGGTTCCACGGGTGTTCGAGCCGCCATGGCCCTCCTGGGGAATGCCCTCAGGGTTCTGGCGGGTGCCTGGAATGTTCTTGGTCATCGTAAAATCCCGTTTGCTATGCTGCTTGACGAGAACGCCGGCCCGACGGGCAATCCAGCCCATCGGGGCCGATCGTTCAGGGTCAATCTCGGAGACCGGGATTTGTTGCAGGCGCAAAGGGCCGCGCCGCCGAGGGGCGGCAGCGCCTACCAGCGGATCACCACGGCCTTCTGACCGCCGTTTCCGAGCTCGACCGCCTCGGTCCCGTCCGCGCTCTTGCTCTGCGCCTTGGCGTTCTCGACCACCTCGACGGCCGCCACATTGGCGGCGAAGGCCTCGTCCACCTCGGCAACGCAGACCAGGGTCTCGGGCGGAAGATTCTCGACAGCCTTCAGGAATTCGCGAAGAGTTTGCGCCATGGGATCCCTCCTGTTCTCCGCACCAACAAAGCGAAGCTGAGAGAGTTCCCCGGCCGCAATGACGTCCCTTCCGAGGTGAAGGAGGGCCGGGGACCGGATTGGAGGGTCCCGAGCCCTGGGGCAACGCCATGGAGGGGTCTGGTCGCGCCCGGGCGGGCGTGCTATTTCCTAACCCTGAACGGTCTCGTAGCTCAGCAGGACAGAGCAGCGGTTTCCTAAACCGAAGGTCGGAGGTTCGAGTCCTCCCGGGACCGCCACTCCCTCCTAACTTGGGATGGACGACCGGCGCCCCCTACCGTTCGGAAGCGGCGGCCGGTCCTCGGTTCTCTTACGCAATCGCGGCGGAGGCTTCCCGGACCTTTTCGGTGGCGGATCTCACCAGGTCCGACGAGCGGGCGATCTCATTGATGCTTGTGCTGATGGAGGACACGCTTCTCGAGGCGCTCAGCATGGTGGCGGACATCTCCTGCGTGACCGCCGCCTGCTCCTCGATGGCGGCTGAAATCGCCACGGAGATCTCGTTGACCTTCGAGACCGTCGAGGTCATCCCGTCGATGGCAGTCACCACATGCTGGGTCGCGGGCTGAGTCTGCGCGATCTGGCCGCTGATTTCCTCCGTCGCTTTCGCCGTCTGGGAGGCGAGTTCCTTGACCTCGGAAGCGACGACCGCAAATCCGCGGCCCGCCTCTCCGGCGCGCGCCGCCTCGATGGTGGCGTTGAGCGCCAGGAGGTTGGTCTGCGAGGCGATGGATTCGATCAGCGTCGTGATCTCGCCGATCTTCTGAGCTGCGGCGGCAAGGCTCGACACCATGACCTTGGCCTCCTTGCCCCGGTTGACCGCCTCGGTCGAGATCGTCAGGGCGTGGCTCACCTGCTGGCTGATCTCGCCGATGGAGGCGGCCAACTCCTCCGCGCCGGCGGCAACCGCCTGCACGTTCGACGATGTCTCGTTGGAGGCGCTGGCCGCATCGGCGGTCTGGCGCGTCACGTCGGCGACCGCGCTGGTGATCTCTCCGAGATCCGTGGCGATGGACCGGACGAGATCGGCCCGCCTCATGCGCTCCTGCACCTGGGCCGTGACGTCGGTGGCGAACTTGACCACCTTGTAGGGCTTTCCGCTCGAATCGAGGATCGGGTTGTAGGAGGCCTGGATCCAGACCTCCTTTCCGCTCTTGCCGATGCGCCTGAATTCCCCCGATTGATACTCGCCACGGGCGAGGGCAGCCCAGAACGCCTTGTATTCCGCGCTCTCGCGCTGGATGGGATCGACGAACAGGCTGTGATGCCTGCCGCGGATTTCGTCCAGGCTGTAGCCGAGGGCGGAAAGGAAATTCTTGTTGGCGGCAAGGATGGTGCCGTCGGGCTCGAATTCGATGACGGCCTGCGACCGGTCCAGGGCCTCGAGCTTGGCGCCCATCTCGCTTGCTGATCGAAACATGAACATCGTCTGGTCCTTCCAGTGACTCTCGGGCGCGCGCACTCACCTCTCGAGCCTTGGGAGGATCGTAGGCGCTGTCGGGCACCGGATCTCCATCCGTGCCGGCTGAGCCAATTTGGACCAGGGAATCCTAATCGGACGTTAAATTGAGATTTAAACTAATGAATACTTTCCAAGTAGCCATGAAGCAACGCTCAGGATCGCCCGGTGTCCTGCCACTGCAGTCCGAACTTTGCGTCAGGCTTGAAGATGAATTCGATGCCGGCGTCTTCCAGCGCCTGCAGGACCGCGTCCAGGCTTTCCTTCCGAACCGCGTCTGCGCCTTGCGCCTCGATGCGCTTGATCGTCATCGCGGAGACGCCGGAGGCCTCCGCCAGCTCGCGAACGGACCAGTTGAGGAGCGCCCTCGCCGTGCGGATCTGCGAACCTTTCGGCGGCTTCTGCAGGTGAAAATCGAGTTCCGTGCGGGCGGCGGGAGCGGAAGCGAAGCTCGGATGCACCCGCCCGGTCTGCTCGAGATGGTGCAGCCACAATTCATCGATCACGAGGCGGCTGAGGCCGGCGAGAATGGCGGTCTCATGCTGAGCCATGTCCCGCGGCTCCATATCGATGATGCAAAGCGAGCCGAGGCGGATCCCATGCTCCGTGGCCAGCGGCGCGCCCGCGTAGAACCGGATTCTCGGCTCCCCCGTCACATAGGGATTCGACGCGAAACTCCCGTTCTTCAGCGCATCGGGCACCACGAAGACCTCGTCGTGGAGAATCGTGTAATTGCAGAAGGCATGCCTGCGTTCGGTTCCCGTGATGCCGTCGACGCCGAGGGCGGCCTTGAAATGCTGGCGGTCTGCATCGAGCAGGGTCACCAGCACAATCGGCACGTTGAAGACCTGCTGAGCAACACGGCAGATGCGGTCGAGGGAAGGAGAGGCGGGAGCATCGAGAACGGCAAGCCGGTGCAGCGCTTCAAGACGCTCAGATTCATTGGCAGGAACTGGGAAGGACATCGACGACGTTTGGGACGGTTTTCCTTGGGCGGGGTAGCATCCTTACGTAGCATTGCCGGCCTGTCCATGCATCTATCGGTTTTGTCACAGTTCTCCGCAGGTCGCCGATCCGATCTCTCCGGCCCGAACCGTTCAGAAAAGGGCCTTTCGGCGGTGCATCAGCAGGCGCTTGAGCGTCATCGCCAGGGAGCTTGCGAGCAGCACGCAGGCGACATCCATTCCCCAGCGCGCCAGGGCCTGCAGCATGAGCGGGAAATCGCCGATGACGAGGGCCATGCCGGCAATCGCCATGCTCGGCACGAGCGCGAGTGCGATCATCACGCCGGCGGCGAAGACCGTCCGGCGGGAGTTGACGATGACCGTTCCCGCAAGCCCCCCGAACACGGCGACGATGGCTCCCGACCACTTGAAGCTCGTCCAATAACGGATCCATTGCTGGTTGGAGAGGTCGGCCGGGACCGTCGGGTCGAGCGGGACCGCGATGAGCAGGCCCACGGCAGCCCCGAAGGCGAGCATGAGGTAACCGACCAATGTTGCTGCGAGGCCTGCCCGTGACACGTGCCATGCTCCGCTCGGCGGGCCGAGCACGATCCGCACCAGCGGCTCGAAGCCGGGGGCGACGAGCATCGCCCCGATGACGAGATGCAGCGTGTCCTGCAGGAGGCCGACCGCTGCGATGGCGCCGGAGAGCGTCATCAGCGAAAGGAAGTTGACGGTGAGACTGGTGTCCCGGCGCAGGAGGGACTGCATCTCCTCCCAGGCGGCTTCATTGGTCTGGTGTTCGATGGCCTTGCGCTGAGAGGGCGCGACGAGCGCGGCCGGTTCGCTGAGGACGAAGGAGCCGCTCTCCAGAATGTTGAGATCCTCGATGATCCTGAGGATTTCCTCGACGGCCTTGTTGGTAGCCTGCACCGTCACGATGTCGCCGGGCGGACTGAGAGAAACTCCAGTCTGCACCGCAATTCCGACAATACCCTCGCGGCCCTGGATGCGCTCGATCAGCGTCTGCCGCTTCTCCGGTGGAATCGTAATCTCGATGGTGCGGGACATGAGACCTCACAACGGACACAATACTCGAGAAGCCCAACAAAGTGCCTGCACCTGCTGTTCCCTGGAGGTGCGCCCGTCACCGGCCGACCTGCGCCGCGGCGGCCTTGGCGTCATCGAGATCGGGCGCATCGATATGGCGGTAGCGTGCCTGAACCAGGCCGAAGATGCCGAAGGCGAAGAGGCCGATAGCGGTGAGCGCCAGGAGGACCCAGCCGTAGGGCTGCTCCTGCAGCGCCCGGAGCGCGCCGCCGAGGCCGCGCACATCCGAGGATTGGCTGTGCCAAGCGGCGAGAATCAGAAAGCCGCCAATGATGATGAACACGACGCCCCGCGCGGCGAAGCCCATGCGCCCGAGGGTGACGAACCAGTCCCGCTTGTCGGCGGGCAGGGCGAGATATTCGGCGACATCGCCGCGCCAGGCTTTCCAGGCGAAGGCGAGCCCCGCGCCGACGATGCCCGCGCCGACGAGACCGGTGAGCCAGCGGCCGAAAGGCTGCGCCAGAAGCCATGCCGTCCAGTCCTGGGCCGCGCCATCCTCTCCGCTGCCCCCGCTCGTTCCCCAGCCGAAAGCGAGGCTCAGCGCCGAAACCGCAAGGCCTGCATAGATGAGGCCGCCGATCAGATGGGCGGCCCGGATGCCGAGGCCCTTCATGTCGTTGCCGCGACGATCGGCGTCCGTCACCGCCTCCACGATGCGCCAGGCGCAGAAGCCGAAGAGGCCGATTGCGATCAGCGCCAGCCAGATCCAGCCGAGGGGCTGGGCGAGCACCGTCTGCAGGGCGCTCTGGCTGCCGCCTGTCTGCCCGCCGGCGCCGATGGCGGCAAGGAGGGCGAGGCCGCCGACGAGGCAATAGACGACGCCCCGGGCGCCGAAGCCGAACCGGGCGAGAAGCTCGACGGGATTGTGGTTGTTACGAGGCATTCCGGCGGCTCCATCCTGTCACGGATGAACCGCCGAACCTTGGCCGATGTTCCTGAGGCAGCTACCGTCTCAGCCTTCGCCGACCGGGCCGGGGCGCAGAAACACGTCCTCCGCCAGGGGCGGTCCGGCCAGCATGAGCAGCAGCACGGCGAAGGGTAGAGAGAACAGGAAGCCGATTTGGCTGAAGCCTATGGCGCCGGTCACGCCGCCTACGAAGAATGAGCCGAGGAGCAGGCAAAAGGAGGCGCAGCTTGTCCCGGTCCGCCCTGACGGGCTCCGGCAGATCGCGGCTCCGGTTCCAGTAGGCGAGCTTGCCGAGTTCGATGCCGATATCCGTCACGATTCCGGTCACGTGGGTCGTGCGCATCCGCGCGCCGGAGATCTTGGTGATCGTTGCGTTCTGCAGGCCCATGATGAAGCAGAGCAGGGGCACGGCGGCGGCGACGAAGCCGGAGGAGGGATAGGCCAGCCAGCCCAGGATGCCGAAGCCGAGAAGCAACAGCGCTTCCAGCATCAGGGGCATGGCATAGCGGCTGCCGATTCCATGGCGGCGTCCCCAGTTGATCAGCATGGCCGAGCAGGCTGCCCCCAGCACGAAGGGCGGAAAGGCTGCGAGCCCGAGCAGCGTCAGGCCGAACGCGCCAAGGGCGAGGTGATCGGCCATGGCGGAGAGGATGCCGGACATGTGCGAGGTGTACTGGCCCACGGCCAGGAACCCGCCCGCATTGATTGCGCCCGCAATGAAGGTCAGTGCCATGCCGAGCAGCGCATCTGCCGCTCCGGTCCGTTCCGACGCCACGATGGTTCTCGCCGATCTGACATAGCGGTCGGCGAGGGCGCGGTGCCTGCGGGCTGTCTGATGCGGACCCATGACGATCCATCATATAGCCCGTTTCTTAACGGATTTGTTGGTGCAAAAGGCCGCTCGCGCAATCTTCGGAGCGGCCCTTGCCGGTCTTATTGGGCGATGGTCGAGGAAGAGGCCCGCTGTCCCGGAGGGGTCCGGATCGTCTCCATAATCCGCGCCTCGCCGACAGGCTCGGCGAGCGAATTGCCGCCCACGAAGACCTGGATCGCGCCGGCCTCCACCAGATGGGTCCCGTCGTCGAGATGGAAGCCGAGGTCCTCGAACGGGATCCGCAGGGTCAAGCGCTTCGCCTCGCCGGGGTTGAGGGCGACCTTCTCGAAGGCCTTCAGCTCCTGCAGGGGCCGGCTGCGGCTCGCAACCGGATCGCGGGTGTAGAGCTGCACCACTTCCTGTCCGGGCCGGTCGCCCGTGTTGGTGACGGTGACCGACACCTCCAGCTCCTCGCCCGCTTCCAGCTGCGGCTTGGCGATGGCCGGCTCGGAATAGCCGAAGCGCGTGTAGCTGAGCCCCCAGCCGAAAGGATAGAGAGGCGTGATCTCCTCGTCCTGGTATTTGAGGGTGAAGCGGTTCTCCGCCAGGGTGGGTCGGCCGGTGGGAAGGCGGTTGTAGTAGAGAGGCATCTGCCCGGTTGCACGCGGCCAGGTCACGGGGAGCTTGCCGCTCGGGCTCACGTCGCCGAAGAGCACGTCGGCCACCGCAGGGCCGCCCTCCGTTCCCGGATACCAGGCCATGAGGATTGAGGGGATCTTCTCCGCGAGGTTCCCGAGGACGAGAGGCCGTCCGCCCACGATGACGAGGGCGATGGGCTTGCCGGTGGCAGCCAGCGCCTCCAGCACCTCCGCCTGTCGGCCGCTCAGGTTCATGTGCGCGCGGGAGGCCGCCTCGCCCGAAAGGTCCCCCGGCTCGCCGAAGACGGCGATCACGAGATCGGAGGCTTGAGCCGCCGCAATGGCTGCGGGAAGCTGGTCCGTCGAGCGGCAGAAGAGATCGCAGGCCGGGGCGTGCCGCACGTCGATGCCGGTCTGCGACGCCCGGCGGCGGATTCCCTCCAGGATCGTGACGCTGTCCTCCGGATGGGCTCTTGCGCCGTGCGGACCGAACTGGTCGCGGGGTGCATCCGCCAGGGGCCCGACCACCGCGACGGAGCGGATGCCCGGTTTCACGGGCAGCACGTCGCCGCGGTTCTGCAGCAGGACGAGCGTTTCGCGGGCGACCTCGCGGGCCAACCGACGAGCCTCGGGCGTCGGGAACTCGGCATCCGTGTGGGCAGGATCGATGTCGGGCTTGTCGAACAGACCGAGCTTCATCTTGGTTCTCAGGATCCGCCTGACCGCCTCGTCGATGACGCTTTCCGGCACGCGGCCCGCACGCACCTCCTCGGGGAGGTGCTGGATGTAGAGGCGGCCCATCATGTCCATGTCGACGCCGGCCATAACGGCCATACGGGCGGCATCGGCTCCGTCTTCCGCGACGCCGTGCCCGATGAGCTCATGGATGCCGGCCCAATCGGAGGTCACGAAGCCGTCGAAGCCCCATTGATGGCGCAGCACATCCGTCAGGAGCCAGGCATTGGCGGTCGAGGGCTCCCCGTTCAGGGCGTTGAAGGCCGCCATGAAGCTGGCCGCTCCAGCCTCCAGCGCCGCCCGGAAGGGCGGGAGATAGATGTCGTACATCGACGCGCGCGGAATATAGGTGGTGTCGTAGTCGCGCCCGCCCTGCGGCGCGCCGTAGCCTGCGAAGTGCTTCACCGCCGTCGCGAGGCCGCCGGCCTGAAAGCCCTCGACGCGGGCGGCCGTGAGCACCGAACCGAGATGCGGGTCTTCGCCGAAGCCCTCGACGATGCGTCCCCAGCGGCTGTCCCTCGACAGGTCGGCCATGGGAGCGAAGGTCCAGTTCACGCCCACATGGGCGGCTTCCCGCGCGCCCCATTCCGAGGCCAACCGCGAGAGGCGCGGATTGAAGGCTGCGGCCTCCCCTAAGGGAAGCGGGAACTGGGTGCGGAATCCGTGGAGGACGTCGAGGCCGAAGAGCAGCGGGATCTTGAGGCGGGACTGGCGTGCCAGAGCCTGGGCGCGGGCGACGTCCTGGGCGTTGTTGAAGTTAAGCAGGGCTCCGACCTTCCCCTCGGCGATGTCCTCCCACCGGAGCGGCAATCCATGGGAGATGAGGTTCATCTGCCCGATCTTCTCCTCGAGCGTCATGCGCGCGAGGAGATCGTTCACGCGGCGCTCGATATCGTCCTGCGCCGTTGCGGCGGCTGTGGGGAAGACGAGAAGCAGGAAGAGACAGACGCGTACGAGAACCGAGAAACGAAACTGCCGCAAAACGACCTCCTTTTTCGAGCACTGAAACTTCGTTGCGAGGCGGTAACGCTTGCCTTCGGTTCGTGCTACACAAGGTAACGGCGGAATTGGCGTCGCGGTGGCGCGAGGTCAATTCAAATTGTTGGAAGAACGATGCACCGGCTGCCCATTTCATTGAGGCTATCCCTCCTGGTCGCCTGCTTCGCCCTGGTCTTTTCGGGGCTGGCGATAGCCGGCGCCGCCTTCTCACGGGATGCCGAGCTGTTTGCCGCCGCGGCAGGGATCTTCCTCCTCGCGACGGCCGGGATGCCCCTGCTGATCGGGCGGCAGATCCGGCGCGCCCTCTCCGAGCAGCCTTCCGAGGCCGCCCCGACGCCTGCCGTCGAGGAGGTTCCGCTCGCCAGGGCAGAGCCGGATCTCGCGAGGCTGCCCGTTCCGAGCGAGCCGTCCCCCTTCGAGAACGGAAGGACCCTGCGGCGGACGCAGAAGGCGCAGGCCGTGGATCGCCTGCGGGACGGCATCACCCATGACCTCAACAACAGGCTCATGGTGATCAGCGCCAATATCGATGCCGTGGCCCGGCAGGTGAAGGACCAGCCGGCCCTGCAGCGCAAGCTTCTTTCGGCTCTCGTCGCCTCTGACCAAGCCGCCAAGCTGATTGCAAAGTCCACCGCCTTCGCGCGCCAGCACGAACTCCAGGTCCAGTATGTGGATCTGACCGAGCGGGTGAACTCGGTTGCGACCCTGATGGGCCGCTCGCTGCTGCGGGATACGGTCGAACTGCGCCTGTCGCTCGAGGAGAGCCTCTGGCCCGTCGAGGCCGATCCCGACGATATCGAAACGGCGATCGTCACCCTCAGCGCCCACATCCGGGATGCCCTGACGCAAGGCGGGACGATCTCGCTCGAGGCGCAGAACATGCAGGTCCAGAAGGGATCCCTGTCGAACCTGAAGCTCGAAGGCGACTTCGTGCGCCTCGTGATCCGCGGGACGGGAGCGGGCGAGGCCGTTCGCAGCGCCGATCCCCTGAGCGAGCAGGCTTTCGCCATCCGGGATCTCGACCTGTCCGCCTGGCTCAATGTGAGCCAGAGCCTGCATTTCCTGCGGTCCCTCGGCGGGGCTTCGGAGGTCCGCCACGACGGATCCGACACGGCGATCATCCTCTACCTGCCGCGCGCCAAGGCCGCGACCATGCTCCCCTCCGGCTCCCTCGGCGACGACGAGGCCCTGGGCGCGGACGAGAGGGGGCACACGGAAATCCTCGTGGTCGACGACGAGGTCGAGGTCGCCCTCGCGCTGCAATCGATGCTGGAGGAATTCGGATACGTGGCGAACGTCGCCACCGATGCCGGACAGGCGATCCAGAGCCTCCGCACGCGCAAGCCCGGCCTCGTGCTGACGGACGTCGCCATGCCGGGCACCATGAACGGCGCGATGCTGGCGCGGGAAGTCCGGCAGATCTTCCCCGATCTTCCCGTCCTGCTGATTACCGGCAGTCCCGTCATTGCGGGCGAGGACAGCGAGTTTCCGCTGCTCCAGAAGCCGATCCTCAGCCGCGATCTTCATGCCGCGATCCAGCGCCACCTGACGCCGTCCGACGACAACAAGGTCGTGCCGCTCTTTCCGCGCGCCTCCTGACCTCAAGCCATCACGTTCTCAAGCCATCACGGCCGCCGCGGACAGGGGCGCCTTCGCCTCCTGGGCCTCGAGGGCAAGGGCCGCGAAGAGCCGCTGCTGCGGCTTCTTCCAGACCAGCAGTTCCGGATGCCACTGCACCCCGAGCAGGAACGGCGCGCTTGCGCTCTCGACGGCCTGGACGATCCCGCTTTCGTCATGGGCGGCAATCCTCAAGCCCTCTCCGAGCCGGTCCACCGACTGATGATGGAGGGCGTTCACCTGACAAGGGTTGCAGCGCAGGATGCGGTCGAGCCGGGAATCCTTCTCGATCGTCACCTGCTTGCGCGGCAGCACGGTGCGCATCTTGGGCGCCTGGACATAGACCTCGTAGATATCCGTATGAAGCGAGCCGCCGAGGGCGACATTGATCATCTGCGAACCGCGGCAGATCCCGAGGACCGGAAGCTGCGACGGGAGTGCGGCCTTCAACAGCCCAAGCTCCAGGCTGTCGCGCTCGGGATCGATGCGCACGTCCGGCAGAACCTGTCCGCCATAAATTTCTGCGCCGATATCGTCGCCGCCGCCGATCACGAGGCCCTGGAGCGGCTCCTCCGGCAAGGGTTCGCCCGGCATGAGACGGATCGAGCGCGCGCCCGCACGGGCCAGCGCAAGGCGGTGCATGAGATAGCTCCGCCAGCCGCCGCGCCGGGATGTGGTGACGCCGATGAGGGGCTTCGTCATGACTTGACGACCTGCGCAACGACATCCGCCCAGCTCTTGTCCTCGCCCTTGAAGGCGAGATAGGCGGAACCGACCGCATCGAGCTTCTCGCAGTCTGCAGCCAGCCGCTCCACGGCAACCCACCGGTTCCAGTCCGGCGCCATGCTCCAGCCCGGATCGCTCACGCGTGCATCGGGGAGCCGGTAATGGAAGGTCGGCCGGCCGTTGATCTTCTCGCTCGGCAGCGCTTTCCGCACCCGCTCCTCGTCGAAATGGAGAAGCAGCGGCAGGAGGTCGAGGTCGCGGTTGCGGGTCGGGTTGGCCGCGAGATAGTCGTCGATGAAGGTCGCGAGGTCGGGCCAGTAATCGGGCGCTGCGATCATCTCGATGTACTCGACCGGGAATGGATCGGCGAACCCTAGGAGACCGCGGGTCGTATCGGGCGCGACCTCGCGGCGGAGCCATGCATTGAGAAGGGCGAAGCTCTTCATGAAGGCTGTGACCGTCGCCGCATCCTGGCGCGGGATCTCCGGGTTGAAGTGAAGGCCGAAGGCATAGAAGGGGGCGTCCTGGGTTCCCTTCGCGCCGAGATCCCTCAGGACCGTGAGCAGCTTCTCCAGGTCCCGAAGGCGGTCGATGGGCGTCGGAGCCGACACAAGTTCGCAGGGGATCAGGTAGCTCGCGGCAAAGCCGAACCAGGCGGCGACCCGCGGCAGGATGCGGCCCGGGCTCTTCTTGCCCGCCGCATGCTTGGCCGGATGCACGATGCGCGTATCGAGCTCGATCGTCATGTCGCCGGCCGAGGAGCCCCTGAGCTCGAAGGCATGGGGATCGTCCTCGGTGATCCGGCCGCCGAGCTCTTGCTGGAGCGCGCGAACGGTCTGTTCCGCCGAGGGTCCCGCGAATTCGACCTCGACCCCGACCGTGCGCATGCGTCCGTGCTCGTTGTACAGAATCGGGGGAAGCTCGAAATCGACAAAAATGGGAAGCGCGGGCTGCGCCATCGGGAACTCCAGGCAGGGCATCGGCAGCTGAGGCCGTGCAGATGAACGGAACCCGGCATGGCCAAGTTCCGTCCTCATGAAAGAGGCACTGTTTTGCCGCGCGGGTGTGGCCTTCAGGATGCGGTTCGGGTTACAAGCCTCCCATCATGATCCCGAGCACCTCCTCGACAAAGCGCTCCGCCTGGGCGGCGGAACTGCGTGCCATGCTGGCCCTCGGCTGGCCCCTGATACTGACCAACGTGGCGCAGAACGCCCTGATGACGAGCGACGTCATCCTCATGGGCTGGCTCGGTTCGGGGGCGCTAGCGGCTGGTGCGCTCGGCACCAATCTCTATTTCGCCTTCCTGATCTTCGGCATCGGCCTCGTGAGCGCGACCTCGCCGCTGGTGGCCGAGGAGCTCGGCCGCAAGCGCCATTCCGTCCGCGAGGTGCGCCGCACGGTCCGCCAAGGCTTCTGGGCGGCGTTGACGGTCGCGGCGCCGATCTGGCTCGTCTCGTGGAACGGCGAGGCGCTCCTGCTCGCCATGGGGCAGGAGCCCGATCTCGCCCGGGACGCGGGCGACTACATGCGGGCCTTGCAATGGAGCCTTCTGCCCTTCCTGCTCTACCTCGTGCTGCGCTCCTTCCTGGCCGCGCTGGAGCGGCCCGGCTGGCCTCTGGTCATCGGTCTCATTGCCGTGCCGGTGAACCTCGGGGCCGCCTATTGCCTGATGTTCGGGGAATTCGGCCTGCCGGCCTTCGGTCTCATCGGGGCCGGTCTCGGCACGGTGGTGTCCAGCACCTTCATGTTCATCGGTCTCGTCGTGGTGATCGTGCTCGACCCGAAGCTGCGCCGCTACCACCTCTTCGGGCGGTTCTGGCGCACCGACTGGCCGCGCTACCGGACGCTCTGGCGCATCGGCGTGCCGATCGGCCTGACCCTGGCCTTCGAGGTCACGATCTTCAATGCGGCCGCCCTGCTCATGGGGCGCATCGGCGCCAATGAGCTGGCGGCCCATGCCATCGCCCTCCAGATCGCCTCCTTCTGCTTCATGGTCCCCTTCGGCATTGGCCAGGCGGTCACGGTGCGGGTCGGCCGCGCCTATGGCGCGAAGGATGCGGGCGGCGTCACACGGGCGGGCTGGACCGCCTTCGCGCTGGGCGTCGGCTTCATGGTGTTCACCGCATCGCTCATGCTGTTTGCGCCCCGGCTCCTGCTCAGTGCCTTCCTTGACATGACCGACCCGAAGAATGCCCCGGTGATCGGCTTTGCCGTCTCCTTCCTCGTGATGGCCGCCATTTTCCAGCTGGCGGACGGCGCGCAGGCGGTGGGCTCCGGCATGCTGCGCGGCCTCCAGGACACGCGCGTGCCGATGATCTATGCGGCTCTCGGTTACTGGGGCGTCGGCCTGCCGCTCGGCGCGACCCTGGCCTTCGGCACGGAGCTGCGCGGCATCGGGATCTGGATCGGTCTGGCCACGGGCCTGACCGTCGTCGCCTCCCTCATGCTGTGGCGCTGGCTTCGCCGCGACAGCCTCGGCCTCGTGACCGCGGTTCCCAAGGACGTGAGGGAAGACGCTCAGGAAGCCTTTGCGAGCTGAGACACGAGGCGCGAGAGATCGACGGGGGCGAACTGCGTGCCCTCGTGGGTCACGCGCACTTCCTCGACCGTGAGCCGCCGCCACTGCGCGAGGCGGGCGAGCGCCTCCTGCACGAGCTCCTCCGGCGCAGACGCGCCTGCCGTCAGGCCGATCACCGCCACGCCGTCGACGAAGGAGAGGGTCAGGTCGCTCGGATCCTGCATGAGAAGGGCAGGGCGGCCTTCGCCTTGCGCCACCTCGCAGAGGCGGTTGGTATTGGACGAGTTGCGTGCGCCACAGACGATGACGCGCTCCGCCCGCTCGGCAATGACGCGCACCGCCATCTGCCGGTTCTGCGTCGCATAGCAGATCGTCTTCGTGTCGGGCCCCTGGATGGCGGGAAAGCGCTTCCTGAGCGCTGCGATGATCTCGCGCGTATCGTCGACCGACAGGGTCGTCTGGGTGATGTAGGCGATGCGATCCGGATCCTGAACCGGCACGGTCAGCGCTTCCGCGACGGATTCGATCACATGAACCGTTCCGTCGATCTGGCCCGTCGTGCCCTCCACCTCCACATGCCCGCGATGCCCGATGACGATGACCTCCCGTCCGGCTCTGGCGTGGCGCTGACCTTCGAGATGCACGCGGCGAACGAGCGGGCAGGTCGCGTCCAGCACCGCCAGACCGCGCTTCTCCGCTTCGCGCTCCACGGCGCGCGATACGCCATGGGCGCTGAAGATGGCGACGGCCCCGTCCGGGATCTCCGATATCTCGTCGACGAAAACCGCGCCGCGCCGTTCGAGGTCTTTCACGACGCGGCCGTTATGCACGATCTCATGGCGCACATAGACCGGCCGGTCGGTGCGCTCGAGGGCGTCCTCGACCGCCCTGATCGCCCGCTCCACGCCGGCGCAGAAGCCGCGGGGAGCCGCAAGGAGGACGGTGAGGGCAGGGCGCTCCTGTGTCATGCCGCATCCTCCGTCTTGGCGATGCCGGTGGGCGAAACGGGACGGTGGGCATTCCGCCCGTGGCGCAGGAGGAACACGGCCTGTTCTCCGGCCGTGACCGCGCTCTCGATGGTCGCGGGCAGCGGGCCGATCCAGTCCCCTGCGAGAACGAGATCGGCGAGCGGCTGCAGAGGCGGCTGCGGCAGGGGCGCCGCCGCCTGCCGGATCGTCGCGCGCTTCTCCTTCACGATGCGCGCCTCGGGCTGCCGGTCGGGATGCACGTCGAGGTCCACGATCCGCAGGGCGGGCGCGATCTCGCGCCAGATCGTTGCCGCAAGATCGTCCGGATCGCGGTCGATCACGGCCTTCGCCGCCGAGATCGTGACGCTCACATGCCCTGCGCGGATCAGTGCCCATTGCGCAAGGGTGCCTGTGAAGCCGATGAAGCGCAGACGGTCCAGGCCCGGGACGCGATAATGCACGTTGAGAATAGGCTCGAAGAGCCGGGGCACGACGAGCGCCGGCAGCAGGCGCTCGACCTCCCAGGGCGGCAGGGCCAGAACGACCTTGTCCTCAGGGCCCAGGGCGACGGTGCGGTCCGCGAGCGTCAGCCCGATGGCGCGCTCCCCGTTTGTGAGCACCGCGCGCAGGCGCTGGCCGGAGAGGACGGAGACGCCTCTCTGCCGAAGGGTTGCGAGGGCAGGCTCGACGAGATCCTCGCTCAGCCCGTTGCGCGCCACGAGAAGCCGGCCTGCGCCGGGGCGGAGCAGCCGCCTCAGGGCATAGGCCAGACGTTTCGAGGAGGCCTGGGAGACAGGCGTGTTGAGCACCGCGACCGTCAGCGGCCCGATCAGGCTCTCCATGATCGGGCGCTGGCCGATGAGGGCGGCGACGGGGCAGTCGCGGGACGAGAAGACGAGGCGCAGCATGCGCGCGAGATCCGACAGCCCGAGACCCTTGGGGCGGCGCGAGGACAGAAGCCAGGACCAGGGCGAGAGGCCGACCCGGCGCAGGCTCGCCGCCTGCCTGTCGTAGATGGGAAGGCCTTTCGGCTCGGGCTCGATCCAGCGCTCCCGCGCACCCACGGTCTTCAGCAGGGCGAGCGCGCGGCGGTTGGCCGTGAACAGGACATGGGTGCCATTGTCATGGGCGAATCCGTCGGCGGGCCGGATCGTCCGGCAGCGCCCTCCGGCCTGAGGCGCGGCTTCATAGAGAATGGCCTCGCCGCCTTCCGCGCTCGCGGCGAGCGCGGCGCTGATGCCTGCAATCCCGGCTCCGACGATATGCGTGCGCCCCGTCATCAGGCGGGCCTCATGGCGCGGGTGATGAGATGAAGGCGGTCCGCGGCGGTCAGCTGCAGCCGGCCCTGCCGCACGCCCCAGCCGCGGGCTTCGAGGCGCTGCAGCACGCGGCGGTAATTCTCCATCATCAGGATCGCGGGCTTGAGGGCGATCCGGTCGAGAGACAGGAGAGCCTCGTCCGCCCGGGCAAAGCCTGCGCGCGCCTCCTCGGCCAGGGCCTCGCAGACGCGCGCGAAGCGCGGATCGGCGACGAGAACGGCGGCGGGCGCGTCCTGCAGCCCAAGCTGCGCGAGCCGCGCCAGGGGAAGATAGACGCGCTCCCGCGCCGCATCCTCGTCCACGTCCCGCAGAATGTTCACCAGCTGCAGGGTGCGTCCGAGATCGAGGGCAAAGTCGCGGGCTTTCGGCGCGCCGAAGATATGGATCGACAGAACGCCAACCGATCCGGCGACACGGCGTCCGTAGAGACCGAGCTCGTGGTCGTTCGACATGCGCACCCGCTCGGCGCTGTCCATGGCCATGCCGTCGAGAAGCGCGTGGCACTCGGCGAGCGGCAGCTTGAAGAGGCTCGATGCGCGGGCGAGTTCGCGCCCGATCGGCGTTTCCGGAGCCCGGTGGAGACGGTCGATCTCGCGGCGCCATTCATTGAGGAAGCGCAGCTTCTCGGATGCGGGCGCTGCTCCGTCGGCGATGTCGTCCACGGCCCGGCAGAAGGCATAGACCGCGTGAATGGCCCGCCGCCTGTCCTGCGGCAGGCTCTGCATCCCGAGCCGGAAGGAGGAGCCGGAGCGCCTGACGGTGGCGGCGGCAATCGCCTGGTCGCGGTCGGCGGGCCTGCCGGACATTCCCTTGAGCCCCTTCAGGAAGGCCCATGCGGCATCGCCCTTGCTCACCTGGACCCGCTCCAGAACCGGATCGCGGCGGCGCAGTCGCTCGCTCAGGCGTTGCGCCAGGGCGATGGTCGCGATGCTCTGCGCCCGCAGGCGCCTGTTCAGAAGATGTCGTGGCAGGGCCTGCGCCTGATCGATCAGCACATCGACCTGGTCGAGCATGGCGTCGAGCAGCGCGCGCCGGGCTGCGCTGGACGTCGGATCGAAGAAGGCGCTCTCGCCGCCTACGGTCATGATCCAGCCGATGGGAATGTAGATGCGCCCGAGCTCGTCCCGGTCGCGGCGGCAATCCTGCAGGTGGTTGAGGATCTGCAGCGCGGTGCAAAGCGCATCGGCCGGCGCCTGCGCCGAGGCGCGCTCACCGTGCAGCTCCAGGATAAAGCGGCCCGCCGGGTTGGCCGAGAGGCGGCAGGATCCGAGAAGCTCCGCCCAGTCCGTATAGCGGGCCTTGACCGCATCCTGACGGAAGGCGCGCAGCATGGCGCGCGCCTCCGTGATTCCTGTTCCGTGCCTTGCGTCGGCGGCATGCAGAGCCGCCGCTTCGGGAACGACGTCATCGCCCGCAACGAGCGCCTGCTCGAGGGCGTCGAGCCCTGCGAGCTTGTCGGCGGCCTTGAGGTCCGGGGAATCGGCAACGTCGTCCGCCTTGCGCACGAAGCGGTAGAAGGCGAGGACCGCCTCCCTGTGCTCGGGCGAGAGCACGAGGGACGCGACGGGAAAATTCTCGTCCCGTGGCTGCTTCGATGGCTGTGTGCCTGGCCTGCTCATCGTGTTCCCACGGGATAGAGCCTGCCCTTCCATCCGGCCCGGCGAGCGCCGCCGATCCGCAGGAGCACGCTCCATTGGATTGCGAGGCCGACGAGGGTGGTAAAGGGGTGCAGGGGAATGGACCAGAGATTCTCGCGCGTCGCCACCGTCACGACGGCGCGGGTCCCGAGCGACAGGAACGCGGCGAGAGCAACGGGAAGACTCGGCATGACGCCGAGGAGCGCGAAGGGCAGGACATGACCGCCCAGGAGCAGCACGGTCCAGACGGGCAGGCCGACAGGCGTCGCCATGCCCTCATGCGCGTTCTTGGCAAAGCCGTTCCAGGCCTCTCCGAGCCCCGTGTACATGCGGCATGAGGCGAGCCTCTCGCCCGGCAGGAGATCCGTCATGTATCCCTTGCGACGGAAGAGGCGGGCGAGCTGGATGCCGTCATGGATGAGCGCATGGATCGCCGCGTGCCCGCCGCTGGCGCGATAGGCCTCGCGCTCCGCGAGCATGAGCTGGCCGCAGGCCGCGCCGAGGCCCGGATCCCGTGACAGGCGCATGAAGCCCATCGGCAGGTAGCCGAGGAGCAGCAGGTTAATCGTCGGCACGGTCAGCAATTCGCCCAGCGAGACCATGACCTGCCGGGGAACGACGCTGACGAGGCTCGCATCGGTCCCTTGCGCATGTCCGGCAAGCCGCGCCGTCGCGTGGGGAGCGAGCCTGACATCCGCATCGACGAAGAGGAGGTGCGTGCCGCGGGCGGCCTGCGAGAGGTGATGACAGGCATGGACCTTGCCGGTCCAGCCCTCCTCCAGGGGAGGGGCAGTGAGAAGGCGCACGCGCGGGTCGCGCGCCGCATAGGGCCGCACGATGTCGGGCGTCGCATCCGTGGACCCGTCGTCCATCACGAGGATCTCGACGGGAACGCCGACGGTGCCGAGCGCCGCATCGAGCGCCGGGCCGATGTTCCCCTCCTCGTTGCGGGCAGGAATGAGAATCGATACCAGCGTATCGGGTTGCGGATGATGCCGCGGCGTCCCTCGCAGGATGGACAGGTTCATGAGAGCGAGCACGGCCGGGAAGGCTGCGAGTGCGAGCAGGAGATAGCCGGCCGCTTCCGTCATGCGCGGCTCTCGTGCGAGGGATCGAAGGCGCGGCCCCGCAGGGTCGCGCGCAGGCGGCGCCAGATGTCGTAGACGCCGCCCACTCCGGCATGGCCCTCGAGGACGGGCCGGAACCGGCACGGTTCACGGCTCTGCACGTCGGCGCTCAGCCGGTCCATGGTGCGGACGAGCTCGCCTTCGAGGCGCTGCAGCCGCGACCGGCGGTCGAGGTCCATCAGGTCGTAGCCGCGCATGGGCGTGCCGAATGCGATGAAGGCTTCCGCGCCCCGCTCCAGCCAGAAGCCGTATTCGATGGCGAGCGGCAGGATCGTGCAGTCGGGCGCAAGCTCCACGAGCCGCGCCACGCCCGGCTTGAGGCCGAGCGGACGCTCGCGCACATCCCCGAAGCGACCCTGCGCCGTGATCCAGAGCGCGCGTTCCGGAGAGGAGAGAATCTCCGCGCTCGTTCTGACGAAGGCCGCTGCGCCGCGTTTCGTCTCGAGGTCGACGCCGAACGCGCCGATGCGCCCAAAAATGCCGTATTGCTTCAGCATCGCGGCATCGATCGGCGCATAGCTTTCGTAACCTGGAAAGAAGCGGTCGGCCGCGAGAATGTAAACGGCCGCATCCCACCAGGCGGGGTGGTTGGAATAGACGATGACGGGCCCGGTCTGCGGAACGGAGGGCACGCCCCACTGAGCGAGGCGGAGCGCGTTCATGTGGCGCATGAAGTAGCGCCGGAATGTCGAGACCATGAAGCGGTGGATCGCCGGGGAGCGGCGCGCGACGGGAGATGAGATCCCGCAATGCGTGGTGAGGGGTCTGTCCGTTTCCTGTCTCAAGACACGTTCCGTAAGCTCTCGCCCTTCACGTCCGCATCGAGGGCGTCGGCTGCGATCCAGCCCGACATCATCACCATCGGCATGCCGGGACCGGGATGGGCCGCGCCACCGGCGAGATAGAGGCCGCGCACCTTCCGGCTGCGGTTGCCGGGTTTGAACGCGCCCATGAACTTGCCATGGCTTGCAAGCCCGTAGATCGCGCCATTGAGCACCTTGTAGCGGTCGTGAATGTCCTGCGGCGTGAGATGGCGCTCGACGACGATACGCTCCTCGATGTCCTCCATGCCCGCCGTGCGCTTCAGCTTGTCGAGAATGACCCGGCGGTAGGCCGGGAACATCTGCGACCAGTCGTGATGCGGCCTGAGATACGGTGTGTGGACCAGCACATAGAGCGCTTCGCCCCCTTGCGGGGCAACGCTCGGATCCGTCATGGAAGGCGCCGCGATATAGCAGGTCGGATCGGGCGCAGGCTCGCCCTTCCGGTAGATGAAGTCGAACTCCTCCTCCGGATCCCGGGAGAACACGAAGTCGTGGTGGAGGAGGTGGTCGTAGCGTTCCTTGAGACCGAGATAGAGCACCACGCCGGAACAGGCCGGCTCGAAATCCTTCCTGGCATAGTGCTCGCCCACATCGCCGCCGACGAGTTCGCGATAGGTGCGGATCGAATCCATGTTGGAGATGACGCTGTCATAAGCGGCCGTCTCTCCGTTCGCCGTCACGATGCCGGTGATCGCGCCGTTCTCGATCCGCAGAGATGTCACATCCGTTGTGGGCCTGAAGGTCGCGCCGAGTTCGGTGGCGAGCTTCATCAGGGCTTCGGCCACAGCGCGGGTGCCGCCCGTGGGATACCAGACGCCGTCCGCCGCCTGCATATGCGCGATGGCGCAGAGCACGGCCGGGGAGCCGTAGGGCGAGGAGCCGACATATTGCGTGAAGTGGTCGAGCATCTGCGCGAGACGCTCGTCCTTCACCTTGGAGCGGATGGTGCCGGCGACCGACGATCCCATCCGCAATGAGAGCACGTCCCGCAGTGTGGACGGGTTCATGTTGGCGCGCACATTGATGGTGTCGAACAGATCCTCCACCGGCTTCCAGAAGAAGAACCGGTTCGAGACGTCATGGAGATGGGCCGAGATCTTCTGAAAGCGCCGGTATCCCTCGCCGGCGCCCTTCCCGGGAGCGAAGCGGTCCATGGCGTCGGCCATGGTCTCGATGTCCTCCTGGAGATCGATGCGCGTTCCGTCGTCGAAGAAGCACCGCCATTGCGGATCGAGGCGCACGAGGTCGAGGTAGTCGGACAGGTTACGCCCGGCCTCCGCGAAGATGCGCTCCAGAACCCGTGGCACGGTGAGGATCGTCGGCCCCATATCGAAGCGGAAGCTCTCCTCGTGCAGCACCGCCGCCTTGCCGCCCAGCCACGCATTCTTGTCGTAGAGCGTAACCTTGTGACCGCGTGCAGCGGTCACGCAGGCGGCTGCGAGGCCGCCCAATCCCCCGCCGATCACGGCAACCGAATGATCCTGAGCGCTCACGCAATTCCTCCTGGAGGGCATCGGCTGCTCTCCGGGGCCATGTCCTGTCGTTCCGTTGGTTCTAGGAAGGGCATGGCCCACTTCAAGGCGAGCCCGCACGAAGGGGAGCGGGCGCAGATCATCCGGGGAGCCTTTGGCTCGGGAGCACGGATCATCGGGCCAGATCCGGCGGCCTCCAGGCGCTCGATCCGTTGGCGATGGATCACGATTCTGTCACCAGGGCGGGCCGGCGGTTGCGCCGCGGCCTGTCCCCGGCGCGAACAGGCGCCGGGCCCTCTGCGGTCTCCTCCGTGGGAGAGAAGGGTCTGGAACGCCACAGCATGGGCTCCTAGCGAATGGGGATGACGACGGTGGTCGTGGGTTCCCTCACGACGATCCGCGCCGCACCGAAACTCGGCGGTCCGCGTCGCCCGACATCGTTCGAGAACCCGTAGGGCTCGCTGGGCAGGCCGATGAAGTTGCGGTCGAGCCGCCTATTGCAGTTCACGTCATGGAAGACGGCGATGGCGTAGGCGCCCGGCTTCACGTTGCGGACGCGGAACTCGACCCGGCCGGGCCGTGCGGGTTCGCGGCCCCTGTAGGGGCAGGTCGCTTCCTCGAAGCTCGTATCGCAGATGCCGGCATAGAGCATGTTCTGCGCCGACTGGACGCCCTCCGCCCTGATGACGAGGGTTGCGGCCTGCGCCGGTGGAGTTGCGAGAAGAAGACACCCGAACAACCCGATGCGCCGCATGATCGGTCTTCCCCCTACAAGGCTGCTTCGGTGACGGGCTCGGGAGTGCGCGCAGGCTCGTCATGCCGGGTGCGCCGGCGCTGCCGGTCTTCCAGCAGGAGCCGCGTCGTAATGCGCGCACCCTCGAAGATGACCGGCAGGCCGCTGCCGGGATGCGTGCCGCCGCCGACCAGATAGACGTTGCGGCCGAAGCGGTTGTGCGGCCGGAAATAGAGCATCTGCGTGAGATTGTGCGCGAGGTTGAAGGTTGCGCCCTCGAACACGGCGAACTCGTCCTGCCAGCCGCGCGGCGTCACCATGCGCTCGAAGCGGATGCGGCTCTCGATGTCGTCGAGCCCCAAGACCTTCAGGCGCTCCAGGGCGAGCCTGCGGTAGCGCGGCGCCTCGCGCGCCCAGTCGATGTTGCAGCGCAAGTTGGGAACCGGAACGAGCACATAGAGGCTCGTGTGCCCCTCCGGCGCCAGCGAAGGATCGCTTGCGCCCGCGTGTTGCACATAGATCGAGGGCTCCTCGGAGAGGACGCCTTCGGTGATCTCCCGGATGTTGCGTTCGTAATCCCGCGCCAGGAGGATCGTGTGGTGTGCAAGATCGCCCACGCCGCCTTCGATGCCGAGATAGAGCATGAAAGTGGAGCAGGAGAGCTTCGCGCCGTCGAGCTTCCTGTTCTTCCACCGTGGACGCATGGCTTCCGGCACGAGGCGGCGCATGGCATGGCCGAAATCGCCGTTCACCACGACCGAGCCCGCGGCGAAGCGCTCGCCGGCCGCCTCCAGTCCGACGGCCTCGCCCTTCTCATAGACGATGCGGTCGACCGGCGTGTTCACGCGGATGTCGACGCCCATCCTGCGCGCCACCTTCGCCATCGCTTCCGAGACTGCGCCGCAGCCGCCGATGGGGTGATAGACCCCGTGCTCGTATTCAAGAAACGAGAGGATCGTGAACAGGCTCGGGCACTGGAACGGCGACATCCCGAGATATTTCGTCTGGAACGAGAAGGCGAGGCGCACGCGCGGATCGGCGAAATAGCGCCTGAGATCGCCATCGACGCTGGAGAAGGGCCGGAGCTTCGGCAGCGCCGCCAGCATAGCCGGCGAGACGAGGTCGGCAGGGCTCGAGAAGGCCTGTTCGAGCACGGGGCGGAAGGCCTCGAGCTTCTCCCGGTTGTCGGCGAGAAAGCGCCGGACGTTCCTGGCATCGTCCGGTGCAATCCGGGCGATCTCCTGCTCGAGGCGGGCCAGATCGTTCGTCGCGCGGATCTCGCCGCCGCCCTCGAAGACGAGGTGATATTGCGGATCGAGACGCCTGAGCTCGACATGATCCTCGAGCCGCTCCCCGCAGGCCTCGAAGATGTCCTTCAGAATCCGCGGATAAAGGAAGAACGTGGGGCCGATGTCGAACCTGTAGCCCCCTGGGGCTTGGATCGTCCGGGTCCGGCCGCCGACGGCGGGTTCCCGCTCGAAGACCGTCACGGGCACGCCCTCCCGCGCAAGCAGCATGGCGGCGGCAAGGCCTCCCGGGCCTGCGCCGACGATGGCCACACGGCGGGATGGAGAGGAATTCGACATGAGCCGGCAGACCTCGCAGGACCAGTGACGGGAAGGCTCGAAGGTAGAAGGCAACTAGATCGGGCGCCGGTTCTGGCTAGGGGAGCATCCTTGCAAAGCCAGGATTGCAAGGATTCTTACGCTGGGGAATGGAACGTTATCCAGGCTAGACACGCTCCGATTCGGAGCCGTTCCAGGCTATTCTCCACAAGACGTCCACATCTCGAAAGTATGGCGACAATTGAGAAAAATCATTGCGCCTTATTCTTGCCTTTTTATGGCGCAGCTTCACTTCCTAACGAAAAGGAAGGGGAGACTATCCTTGAAGATCATCCTCACCCGTGTATCGCTCATGGTGCCACTTCTGTTTGTCGCCGCCTGCAATACCACCGCCGCCAATGATCCCTCGACCACGGGATCCATTTCCCAAGCCGACTACAAGGGTGAGGAATTCCAGAAAGGAAAGGCCTCCTGGTACGGTCCCGGCTTCCATGGCCGGAAGACCGCGAGCGGCGAGCGGTTCAATTCCATGGCCATGACGGCCGCCCATCCCTCGCTCCCCTTCGGCACGCGCCTGCGGGTCGTGAACGAGGAGAACGGCCGCTCGGTGATCGTTCGCGTCAATGACCGCGGCCCCTTCGTCCACCGGCGCGTCATCGATCTGGCGAAAGGGCCCGCTCAGACCCTGGGCCTGATCTCCTCCGGCACCGCCTTCGTTTCCCTCCACAAGCTGGATTAGGCGCTTCTTAATCCCTTGCGGCGATCCTCGGTTCGATTCGGGACCAAGGGTTGCTTATATGGAAACGAGATCGTCTCAGCCGACGAACGTCATCCGCTTTCCGGGCGCGCGTTCGGCGGCTCATCCTCGCCGCGATCAGAAGAGCCTCATGGATGCGGTCTATGCCGCGGGCTCTCTGCCGATTGCCGCCGATGACCGGGCAACGAAAATCGTGGCGACGCGGCTGACGATCTTCGGCTTCGTGGTCATCGACGAGGTGCAGGCCGACGGCACGGTCCGCCGCCTGCGCCCCTCGGAGGCGTTCCATGCCGCCACCGACCATCCGTGGCGCATCTCCAAGCCTTCAAGCCGCTACAGCGTGCGCGACCTGCCGGAATCCGACGAGGACCTCTTCGCGGCCCTTCTCGCCTGACATTTCCCGGGCCTCGCCTTTCGCATCGCCTGAACTATCTCTTGGCGCATCGAGCAGAACGGCGCGCCGGGCTGCGAAACGATGCTTCAGGGTTCGGCGATGCACCTGGTCCAGATCCTCCTGCCGCTTGCAGACAATGCAGGCCGCCGATTCGACAGTGCCGCCTACGGGCGTGTCCGCTCTGAGCTGTCGGAGCGTTTCGGCGGCATCACGAGCTTCACCCGCGCTCCTGCCGAGGGCACGTGGAAGGAGGGCGGCCGCACGGCCCATGACGACATCGTCGTCTTCGAGGTCATGGCCCGCGAGATCGACAACCCCTGGTGGGTGGAGTATCGCGCCGAGCTGGAGCGCCGCTTCCAGCAGGAGACCATCGTCATCCGCGCGATTCGGGTGGAAATGCTGTAGCCGTTTCGTGGAGCGCATATCCGCGCGGAACCCGAATCGCGCCGCTTCGCTTGTCGTCCATGAAACGAGCGGAGCATGCCCATGTCGAAACCTCTTATCGTCTCCATCCCCCATCAGCTCGGCAAGGCTGAAGCGACGCGCCGCCTTCAGGGCGGGCTCACGCGCCTGAAATCGCAGTTCGGCGACAAGGTCGCCACGGTCGACGAGACCTGGAGCGGCGACCGCATGGACTTCCGCGTCGGCGCCATGGGCCAGACGATCAACGGCCATCTCGACGTCATGGAGGATCAGGTGCACGTCGAGGTGCAGTTGCCCTGGATTCTCGCTATGGTGGCCGAGAAGGCGAAGACCTTCATCCAGAAACAAGGAACATTAATGCTGGAGAAGAAGTAATTGTTCCCATCATCGCGAATGATTGCACAAGAATAGGGTTCGCTGTGGAACCTAATTGCACCCATCGAGTTTGAGATTCGACTGCGACCGCGGTGCAACGCCGGTGCGCTTCACTGAAGACATAGTTTCATCAATCCGGACCGTGTTTTCTGTCCGATCGTGACAACACATCTCTGTATTAGAGGATCGCGCCATGCATGAGCGTTCGACAACGCAGCCGCATGCCCTTCGCCCGTCTTTCAAAGCCAGCTTGCAGAAGCCTCTCCTCGTCTGCTTCTCCCACCTCCGGTGGGATTTCGTCTGGCAGCGTCCCCAGCATCTCCTGAGCCGCGCCGCCCGGCATTACGACGTGCTCATCGTCGAGGAGCCGATCTTCAAGGCCGGCGCTGCCGCGCATATGGAGGTCAGCGAGCGGCCACAGGGCCTCGCGGTCGCGGCGCCGATCCTCCCCGAAGGCCTGTCCCATGAGGATGCCATTGCCGAGCAGCACGACCTGATCGAAGACCTGATCGGCCGCGAGGCCAAGAGGCCCCGAGTCTTCTGGTACTACACGCCGATGGCGATGGCCTTCACGAGCGATCTCGAATGCGATCTCTGCATTTACGACAACATGGACGAGCTGTCCCTGTTCCGCGGAGCCTCGCAGGAACTACTGACCCTCGAGGACGCTCTCTTCTCGCGTTGCGATCTCGTCTTCACCGGCGGCATGAGCCTCTATGAGGCCAAGCGCCACCGCCACCGCAGCGTTCACGCTTTCCCGTCATCCATCGAATTCGACCATTTCTCGCAGGCGCGTTCGCTTGCGGGCGATCCGCGCGATCAGGCGCATATCCCGCATCCGCGCCTCGGCTTCTTCGGCGTCATCGACGAGCGCATGGATGTGGATCTCGTCGCCGAGACCGCGGCCCTGCGCCCGGACTGGCACTTCGTCATGATCGGCCCGGTGGTGAAGATCGAGCCCGAATCCCTGCCGCAGCGTCCGAACATTCACTGGCTCGGTGGGCGCTCCTACAAGGAATTGCCGCATTACCTCTCCGGCTGGAACATCGGCTTCATGCCCTTCGCCCTCAATGAGGCGACGAAGTTCATCAGCCCGACGAAGACGCCGGAATTCCTCGCCGCCGGCGTCCCGGTCATCTCGACTCCGATCACCGACGTGGTTCGCCCATACGGCGAGAAGGGGCTCGTGGAGATCGCCAGGAATGCCAGGGATGTCGTGGAGAAGGCCGAGGCCGTTCTGGCGCGGCCGAAGGAGGCCTGGCTCGCGAAGGTCGACCGGCATCTTGCTGCGGGTTCCTGGGACAAGACCTGGACCTCGATGCATGCCCTCATGCGCAGCGCCATGGAAGGCAACAGCCTCGACCGCGCGGCATCGAGCCGTCCCCTCTACGTCACCACGCCTGCGGAGTAATCGAGAATGTACGACTGGCTGATTGTCGGCGCCGGCTTTGCGGGAAGCGTTCTTGCAGAGCGCCTTGCAACGGAGCGTAACGAACGCGTTCTCCTCATCGACCGTCGCAACCATATCGGCGGAAACGCCTATGACCGGTACGACGATGAAGGCCTGCTGATCCATCAGTACGGGCCCCATATCTTCCACACCAACTCGAAGCAGATCTTCGACTATCTCTCCCGCTTCACCGAATGGCGCTTCTACGAGCACCGGGTCCTGGCGGAAGTTGACGGGATGCTCGTGCCGATCCCGATCAATCTCGACACGGTCAACAAGCTCTACGATCTCAATCTCACCTCCGAGCAGCTGCAGGACTGGTTCGCGGAGCGCGCCGAGAAGGTTCGCGAGATCCGCACGGCCGAGGACGTGGTGGTGTCCGCCGTCGGGCGCGAGCTCTACGAAAAGTTCTTCCGCGGCTATACCCGCAAGCAATGGGGGCTCGATCCTTCCGAACTCGACAAGTCGGTGACCTCGCGGGTTCCGACCCGTACGAACCGGGACGATCGCTATTTCACCGACGAGTTCCAGTACATGCCGAAGCACGGCTACACGCGCATGTTCGAGAAGATGGTGAGCCATCCGAACATCCACGTCATGACGCAGACCGATTATGAGGACGTGAAGCATGTCGTCCCCCATCGTCGCGTCATCTATACCGGACCCATCGACG
Source organism: Microvirga roseola (assembly GCF_020866965.1). Classification (GTDB taxonomy): domain Bacteria; phylum Pseudomonadota; class Alphaproteobacteria; order Rhizobiales; family Beijerinckiaceae; genus Microvirga; species Microvirga roseola. Next base: position 18,824 of record NZ_JAJATX010000003.1, on the reverse strand, counting down.
AGTATTTCGGCTTCCGGTTCAGCAGGCTGCCCTACCGCTCCCTTCGTTTCGAGCATGTGACCCTGGATCGGCCGTGGCATCAGCCCGTGGGCGTGGTGAACTATCCGCAGACGAACGACTACACGCGCGTCACGGAATACAAGCACCTTACCGGTCAGGACCATGCGAAAACGGCCCTGACCTACGAGTACCCGTCCGCCGAAGGCGACCCCTATTATCCGATCCCGAAGCCGGAGAACCAGGAGCTGTTCAAGAAGTACGAGCGGCTGGCGCTCGCCACTCCGGACGTGTGGTTCGTCGGTCGCCTCGCGACCTACCGCTATTACAACATGGACCAGATCGTCGGACAGGCGCTCGCCACGTTCCGCCGCATCAACGAGGCCGTGCCGACCGGAGCGGACAAGCTCGCGGTCGAGGTTGTCCGGTCGAAGGCCGCCATGGCGTCGTGATGAGTATTGTCATCGAACATTCCGCATCCGGCTCCGTTGTTGATGCGCGAAACAGCCGGGGTTGTAGAATGAAGTCCAAGCTGGAGCTTTGGGGCGGTCTGGAATGCACGATCGCCAGGATCGGCGACGATTTCCGCGACCAGAGCTCCGAAACGGGCCACGGCGACCGGATCGAGGATCTCGACCGGATCGCCGTGCTCGGAATCCGCACCCTTCGGTATCCGGTGCTCTGGGAGAGCGTCTCGCCTGAACATCCGGACCGCAGGGACTTTTCCTGGCACGACGAGCGCCTGCAGCGCCTTCGGCAGCTTGAGATCCGTGCCATTGCGGGCCTGTGCCATCACGGCAGCGGCCCGCGATACACGAACATGCTGGATCCCGCCTGGCCGGAGCTGCTCGCCCGCCACGCTTCTCATGTGGCCAGGCGCTATCCCCACCTCGACCTCTATACCCCCGTCAACGAGCCGCTCACGACGGCGCGCTTCTCGGGGCTCTACGGCCATTGGTACCCGCACGGCACGAGCTACGAGGCTTTCCTCAGGATTCTCGTCAATGAATGCAAGGCGACCGTGCTCGCCATGCGCGCCATCCGCAAGATCAGGCCCGATGCGCAGCTCGTCCAGACGGACGACATGGGCAAGACCTTCTCGACGCCGCTTCTCGCCTATCAGGCCGCGCACGAGAACCAGCGGCGTTTCCTCAGTTTCGATCTCCTGTGCGGCATGGTCGACCGCCACCATCCCTGGTGGCGGATCCTTCTCGATCACGGCGTTCCGCAGGCCGATCTCGAGCTGCTCCTGGAAGCCGACGCCGCGCCGGACATCATCGGCATCAATCACTACCTGACGAGCGAGCGCTATCTCGACGAGCGCCTGACGCGCTATCCCGAACACCATTGGGGCGGAAACGGCAGGCATGATTACGCGGATGCGGAAGCCGTGCGCATGCCGCTCCCGCCCGAAGATATCGGTCCGGCCGCCCGCCTGCGTGAGGTGTGGGAGCGCTACAGGCGGCCCATGGCCGTCACGGAAGCGCACCATGGCTGCACGCGGGACGACCAGCTCCGCTGGCTCATGCAGGTCTGGCGGGATGTGGAGGTGCTCCGCGAGGAAGGCGCCGACATCCGCGCCGTGACCATCTGGTCCCTCTTCGGCGCCGTGGACTGGAACAGCCTTCTCACGTCGCGCAACGGTTTCTACGAGCCCGGTCCCTTCGACGTCCGGGCGCCCGAGCCCCGTCGCACAGCTCTGGCGCACGCCGCCGAAGCGCTTGCCAGGACCGGGGATTACGACCATCCGGTTCTCGACCGCGCGGGCTGGTGGAAGCGCGACATCCGCTTCTACAAGCCGCCGTCAAGGAAATCGAACGCCTGCCGCCTGGTCGGCTCGCCGCGCCAGCTCATGATCACGGGAGCCACCGGCACCCTGGGCCGAGCCTTCTCGCGCCTGAGCGATTTTCGCGGGCTCGATCACATGCTGCTTTCCCGCGGCGACATGAACATTGCGGACAGGGAAAGCGTGTCCGTCGCCCTCGCACGCCACAGGCCCTGGGCGGTCATCAACACGGCCGGCTATGTGCGCGTGGCGGAGGCCGAGAACGATCCCGAGACCTGCTTTCGCGAGAATGCGGCCGGCGCCGAGATCCTGGCTAAGGCCTGCGCCGAGCTTGGAATTCCGCTTGTCACCTTCTCCAGCGATCTCGTCTTCGACGGCACCCTCGGGCGGCCCTACCTGGAGAGCGACGCGACCAATCCCACGACGGTCTATGGGGCCAGCAAGGCCGAAGCCGAGCGCCGGATCCTGGCCGCGCACGACAAGGCCCTCGTCATCCGCACCAGCGCCTTCTTCGGCCCCTGGGATCGCTACAATTTCGTCTGGTCCATCCTGAACACCTTAAGCCGGGGCGACGCCGTGAAGGCCAGCCCCGACATCGTGTCGCCCACCTATGTGCCCGACCTCGTGAACACCTCGCTCGATCTTCTGATCGATGGCGGCACGGGCATCTGGCACATGGCCAATACCGGACAGACCTCCTGGCGCGACCTCGCAGCGGCCGCCGCCGAGCGGGCCGGTTTCGATCCGGATCTCGTTGAAGAGGCTGCCGAGGGGGAGCCGCTCATCACGGCCCTGTCGACGGAGCGCGGCACGCTCATGCCGAGCCTGGAGAGCGCGCTCGACCGCTTCTTCGCCGAGAGCGAGACGGAGTGGTCGGAGGACGCGATGAAGCTCGCAGCCGAATAGGGGGCCTGGCGGGTATCGGGATCTCGATGTGAAAAGAGCGGCGCGGTTTCCCGCGCCGCTCTTTTTGTGTCGGAAGGGCCGGATCAGGCTGCCGCTTCGGCGGCCCTCACGGCCTCCTCGAGACGAGGCGCGCGTGACTCCACCGCGAGTTCCATCAGGGCGTCCGTGAGCATCGTCGCCGTCGGGTCGGCCATGGGCTCGTCCCGGAGCAGGCGCAGCGTCGAGGCGACCAGGCGTCCGCGGCCGTAGGAGCGCTCGACGCCGAGCGCCACAGGCTTGTGGATCCAGCCCACCACGAGACCGGCGAAGACGCGGGCCTGGAAGTCGAGCAGGTTGCAGCCGGAGATCACGTAATCCGGCAGCACCCGGTCCATGGTCTCGTCGAGCAGCGGTCCCGACGGGAAGCGGGCGAAATGGCCCGAGCGCCGCAGCCAGCCGAAGGAGGAGGCCCAGTCGCCCGACCAGAGCGTGCCGGAGCGGGACTGCACCTTCACCGCCTGCCAGTGCGGGAAGAACGGGTAGAGCGTCATGTCGCCTTCCGGGAGAAGCAGGAGCTTGGCCCCGTTGCGCACATGGTCGGCAATGGCCTTGTCATGGGTGCGGGAGACGACGAGGGTCGATTCCTCGAAAGCCCTGGCCTGATTGTAGCCGAGCGCCTGGAAGCGCTCCCGGATGTCCTCGTCCGGCGACCAGACCAGCTCGCGCGCGTGGACCGGGCGGCTGCGCTGCGGATGGATGGCGATGTCGTGATGATTGTGGGCGACCACGCGGCCGTCGGAGGAGCGCAGGTCGAAGCTGATGCGCCTCAAGGAGGGCTCGCCCACTTCCGGCAGAGGCACTTCGATCCGGCCGAGATTGAGCACGTCCGGCGCCTCGATGCGGGGCAGGGACAGGCGCTGGGTCTCGCCGCTGACGCCGATCTCGAGCTGGCAGCCGTCGAGAACGGGACCCGCGCCATGGGCGATGGCGAGGTGCAGAACGGCCTTCTCCCCGGACCAGTAGGAGGCCCGCTCCCATTTCGGCACGATCACCGTGTCCGAATTGACGATGTGGAAGAGCTCATGGAACACGCGCGTGTTGCGGCGCATGTCCAGAAGCCCGTTCGACTCCCAGTGGCAATCGTGCAGCTCGGTGATGACGTAGCCGGCGAGGCTGGGCTTGCGCCGCATGGCCTCGATCTCATACTTGAGCGCGCGGAACTGCTGCCATTGCGCGGCGATCACGAAACGGCGCAGGTCGCCGAAGACGCGGTCGAGGCTCCAGTCGGAGAAGCGGTTCTCGACGCCGTGGGCGTACATCACGCCCTCGCCCCAGTCGTGTCCGGTCTCGAACCACCACGGCTCCTCGCCCCTCTCGTCGCGCAGGTCCTTCGGATAGGGCAGGCCCCAATTGCCGAATTCCGAGCACATCAAAGGCTCGCGGCCGGTGATGACGGCGTCCCCATGGGGCGAGTAGAGCCAGGTCGCCCGGTTGGCGAGCTCGTCCACGAAGTGGTCCCACTGCTCCCGGTGGTCGGGATAGGCGGCGTAGAAGTGATAATCCGCGATGTCGGATTCCACGTGGAAGCTCGGCGCCAGGGGCGAGTTGTCGACCACGAGCCGCAAGGGATCGTAGGCCTTGAGCCACGCGAAGGTGCGCTTGAGCCAGTCGCGGTGGTCGGCGTCGTTGACGAGGTCGACGCCCCAGTTCTCGTTGATGATCGTCCAGATGATGATCGACGGGTGGTTCACGTCCCGGTCGACGATGCCCTTCAGGAGCCTTTCCTTGCGCCCGCGGGAGCGGTCCGTCGCCATGCCGCCGTTCGGCAGCTCCGTCCAGATGAGCATGCCCATCCGGTCCGCTACCTCGTAATAGCGCGGGTCGGCCGCCTTGATGTGGCAGCGCAGGCAGTTGAGGCCGAGCTCCTTCGCCTTGCGGAACTGATCCTCGAGAAACTCCACCGAAGGCACGGTGCAGATCGTGTCCGGGTAATAGTCCTGGTCGAGAGCGGAGCGCAGATAGATCGGCTCTCCGTTGAGGTAGAACTTCCCGTTGCGGGTCTCGATGGTGCGGAAGCCGAAGCTGTCGGCGATCTCGTCCTTCACCTCGCCGTTGCGGATGAACTCGAGGCGGGTGCGATAGAGGTTGGGATGATCCGGCGACCAGGCCTGGACGTCCTCCACCGTGAACTCGAAGGGCATGCTGGTGACGCCGACCTGCGTCTCGTGCATCTCGTCGAGCACGATCTCGCCTGAGGGGCCCGTCACCTCGATGCGGATCTGCGTCGCGTCCGTGAGGGGACGCGCGAAGAACACGCCCGCCGTCACCCGGCCGTTGGCGAGGTTCGGCACGAGGCGCACGCGAGTCATGTGGTCGGAGATGCGGCGGTCGAGATACACGGACTGCCAGATGCCTGAGAGCGGGCCGTACCAGCTCTGCTTACCGAAGGGGATTTCCGCGAACGGCGAATCCGGGAACTCGGCCGGGTTGTCGGTGGGCGAGTCGACGCGGACCTTGATCTCGTTCGCGCCGGGCTTGAGATAGCCGGTCACGTCGAAGGAGAAGGGCAGGAAGCCGCCCTCGTTATGGCCGATGGCCTCGCCGTTGATGAAGACCTTCGTGTTGTGGAACACGGCGCCGAAGCGGATCCAGACGCTGTCGTGGAGCCAGTCCTCGTCGATATGGATCGTTTTGCGGTAGATGCCGATGCCCGCCCGCATGCGCAGGTCCGAGAACTGGGCCTGCCACGGACTCGGCACCACGATCTGGCGCACTTCCGCCGGGCCGGCCAGACGGTCGTCGGCCACATGCAAAAATTCCCAGGTCCCATCCAGACTGATGCGGTTGTCGTGCATGACGTCTCCTTGAATCAGGGATCACCCAAGGGCATCCAAAAAGGCGAAAACATGGCTGGGGAACGGGCAGAATGAAGCGGCGCCTCATATGCGACACTGCGCCCGGAAGATCGCCCGAACATTGGCCCCTCGTCCCTGACACTGGTTATTCGGCCCGTCCCAAACAACGGCGAAAGGGATCATTGGATCCCGCTCTTGTCCGTTCCGATGCCGCGCTCGCCGCCGCGCCGGCCCAGCCAGCCAGTACTGGGGAGCCGGTCGGTTCCGTTCGGGGAAGAAAAGCCGAAGACGTAATTGTTTACAGCCTGCCGCCTTTTCTTGCTTTTTCTTGCGCTGCGCCCGCCCGCCGGCGACTTTTCGCCGTAATGATTCGCAAAACGGGCCCGCAAGGGAATGCGATAAGGCGCACTGAATGACGCGTGTTGGACCGAAGCGGCTGTTCTTGGCCGCCATGATGGCTTTGAGCCTTGCGGCGCCGGGAGCCTGGGCTCAGGCCCAGCAGGCTCAGCCAGCCCCCAAGGCTGAGCAGCAGGCAAAGCCCGATGCTCAGCCGCAGCAGCCGCCGCAACCTGCTCCTGTCGCGCCCGCGCCCGAAGCGCCGCCGGCCCCGGTTTCCCTCGAAACCAGGGCCGCGCGCGCCAAGCTCGATGCGTACAAGGCGGATCTCGAGCAAAAGGAGCTCGCCCTCGACGGACGGACCCTGCCCGATGCGGAGCTGCAGCGCTTCCGCCAGGAGATCGAGCCGGTCATCGCGGATATCCGCACCATCGTCGACGTGCAGGCGCCGAGGCTCGAGGCCAGCAAGGCCCGCCTGGCCCAGCTCGGACCGAAGCCCGCGAGCGGCCAGCTCGAGGAAAGCGCCGACGTGGCCAAGGACCGGGCGGAGCGCGAGGCCGCCGTGGCGGAGCTCGACGAAACCCAGCGGCTCGGCCGCGCGCTCCTCGTCCAGGCCGAGCAGCTGAGCGCCCAGATCGGCGACCTGCGCCGGGCCGGTTTCACGCGGGCCGTCTTCGAGCAGAGCGACGGGCTCTTTAGCCCCGATCTCTGGATGAACGTGCTGCAGGCCGTCCCGCGGGAGCTTCGCGCCCAGCGCATCATCTTCTCCGATGCGATCGATCAGCTCCAGCGGCGCTCGACCCTGGGCATCCTGCTGTTCCTGGGCCTCGCCACCGGCACGGCCATTGCGCTCTATGTCGGGCGGCGCTCCATCGCTCCGCGCCTCGTCAAGCGGGACCCCCTGATCGAGGATCCGTCCCGCCGCAGCCGCCTCACGGCCGCCATCGGCGTCCTCTTCCTGGGGGCGGCTCCCGCCATTGCCGGAAGCTGGGTCGTCTGGACCGCCTTCGATTCCGCCGACATCCTGCCGCCCCGCCTCGAACAGGTCGTTGCGGCTCTGCTGCGAGGGCTCGCCTTCGTCGCCTTCGTCCGGGCGCTCATCGATGCGATCCTGGCGCCGGACCGCCCGTCGTGGCGGCTCGTTTCCGTCACGGATGTCTCCGCCGCGCGGATCATGAATTTCTCCCTCGCCATCGCCACGATCATGGTGGCGGGCAAGGTCATCGAAGCCTTCAACAAGGCCATTGCCGCGGCCCTGCCGATCACGGTTGTCACGCGGGCTGTCTTCGCCGTCGTCCTGGCGCTCGCCTTCGCCGAGATGCTGCGCCGCTTCGCAGCCAAGGAGGCGCAGGAAGAGGCCTGCCTCGGGCCCTACCTCTCTCCGGAGCCGAGCATCGGCGGCCCTCTGCGCGGTCTCGGCTGGATCGTCGTCGCCGTCATCCTCGGCAGCGTGGTCGGCGGCTATGTGGCTTTGGCCTCCTTCCTGGTCGATCAGGCGGTCTGGGTCTCCACCATCGTCGCCATTCTGATCCTGGCGGTCGCCCTGGCGGATGAGTTCATCGGCGGCTCCTTGAGCGGACAGAGCCGGATCGTCACCACGCTCCAGGCCAATACGGGCCTGCGCCGCCGCTCCCTGGAACAGATCGGGGTGATCGGCAGCGGCCTTGCGCGGCTCGGCCTCATCGTCCTGGCGCTTCTCCTGATCCTGGCTCCGCTTGGCATCGAATCCGCGGACCTGATGACCTCGGTCAGGACGCTCTTCTTCGGGTTCAGCGTCGGCGACATCACCATCTCCCTGTCGTCGATCCTGATCGCGGCCTGTCTCTTCGCTGCGGGCTTCACCATCACCCGTCTGATCCAGCGCTGGCTCGACAACACCTTCCTGCCCGCGACCGATCTCGATGCGGGCCTGCGCAACTCGATCCGCACGGCGGCCGGCTATGTGGGCATCATCACGACGGGCGTCGTGGCCTTCACCTATCTGGGCCTCAGCCTGGAGCGGCTGACCATCGTGGCCGGCGCGCTCTCCGTCGGTATCGGTTTCGGCCTGCAATCCATCGTCAACAACTTCATCTCCGGCCTCATCCTCCTCTGGGAGCGCCCGATCCGCGTCGGCGATCTCGTCGTGGTGGGCGATGCGGAGGGCTATGTGCGGCGGATCAACGTGCGCTCGACCGAGATCCAGACCTTCGACCGCGCAACCCTGATCGTGCCCAACTCGAACCTGATCTCCGGCGTCGTTCGCAACCGGGTGCGCAGCGACCGCGTCGGACGGGTGCTCGTCTCGGTTCCGGTACCGCGGGTCTCGTCGGATCCCGACCAGGTGGCGGAGATCATGCGCATGGCCGCTCTGGCGCATCGCGAGGTCATGAGCGAGCCCGCGCCCCGGGTGCTGTTCAAGAAGGTCACGGAGAACACCATCGATTTCGATCTCGTCTGTTTCGTGGACGACATCGACTCCGCCGCGCGCGTCTCGAGCGATCTCTACTTCGAGATCTTCCGCGGGCTGCGAAAGGCCGGGATCGGCGTGCCGTCCCCGGTCGCCGCTCCGGCGGAAGAGGTGAGGGCCGAGCCGAGAGGCGAGGAGAAGGAGAGCGAAACCTCAACCCTTCTCAAGGATAAGACGCCCGCATGAAGCGTCTCATCCTGATCGGCCTTTCCACGCTCGCTCTGGCGGCCTGCCAGAGCCAGCCGCGCGTCCAGCAGAACCGGAAACCGAGCTTCTACGCTTCGCTGGCTCAGGCCGGTGCGGAGGTGGATGCCGCAATGGCGCGGGACATGATCGGCGCCTATCGCCGCAATAACGGCCTCGGCCCCCTGGCCGTCGACCCCGGGCTGCAGGCGGCTGCAAGGGCGGAGGCCGAAGCCATGGCGGCGGCGGACAGGCCGAGCTCGGCCGAGGCGTTCAAGGCCAGGCTCGCGGCCGCGGGCTTCACGGCTCCCGCCGCCAATCTCTCGGCCGGCTATCACACCCTGGCCGAGGCCTTCTCCGGCTGGCGGGAAAGCGCCCCGCACAACCGGGTCCTGCTCGATCCTCAGGCCGCCCGGATCGGCATCGCCACGGCTTATGCACCGAACTCGAAATATAAGGTTTACTGGGCCCTGGTCGTCGCGGCGAAGGGTTGAGGCGAGGTCCGAGTGCCTGTTCAATGGCGGCGGGGATGCAACCCTCGCCGTTGAGCGAAGTTCTCCCCAGGTCTTCTGTCAAGGTCGCAGGTCGATCCGATGTGGCTGATCCGCCTTTATTCCCGCGTACTGGGCCAGCTCGGTTCCGATCTGCGCTTGGGGGCTCTCCTGTCCCTCGCCAATGTGGCGCTGGCGATTTCCGCCTTCGCCGAGCCGATCCTGTTCGGCCGCATCATCGACGTGCTCACGCGCGCTCAGGGAGCCGGCGCGCGCCCCGTCAGCTTCTCCGTCCTGACGCCGCTCATCATCGCCTGGATCGCCTTCGGCTTCTTCAGCATCGGCGCCGGCGTCCTCGTTGCGCTCAATGCGGACCGGCTCTCCCATCGCCGCCGCCTGGCCGTGGTGGCGAACTACTTCGAACATGTTCTCGAACTGCCGCTGGCCTTTCACACCTCGACCCATTCGGGACGCGTGCTCAAGGTGATGCTGGAAGGCTCCAACGGCATGGCTTGGCTCTGGCTCGGCTTCTTCCGCGAGCACCTGTCGGCCCTCGTGGCGCTCGTCGTATTGCTGCCGCTGACGGTGTTCCTCAACTGGCGTCTGGGCCTGCTGCTGCTCGTGCTCGTCGTCGTCTTCGCCGTGCTCACGGCCGTGGTGGTGCGCAAGACAGAGAGCCTGCAGGGCTCCGTCGAGCGCTACCATTCGAGTCTTGCGGAGCATGCCTCCGATGCGCTCGGCAACATTCCGGTGATCCAGTCCTTCACCCGTGTCGAGGCGGAGACCCGTTCGCTGCGGACGATCATCCAGCAGCTGCTCCAGGCCCAGAACCCGGTTCTGTCCTGGTGGGCGCTGGCGTCTGTCGCCTCGCGCGCTTCCGCGACCATCACGGTCACGGCGATCTTCCTCGTCGGCACCTGGCTTCACCTCGTGGGCCTCGCCACCATCGGCGACATCGTCATGTTCATGAGCATTGCGACCATGCTCATCGGGCGGCTCGAACAGGCAGTGAGCTTCGTCAATCAGCTCTTCATGCAGGCGCCGAAGATGCGGGAGTTCTTCGAGATTCTCGATACGGCCCCCGCCGTCCACGACCGTCCCAACGCCAAGGATCTGGAGCGTTTCGAGGGCGATGTGAGCTTCGAGGACGTCAGCTTCTCCTATGACGGCAAGCGCTCGGCGGTCCAGGACGTGACATTCTCCGTGCGGCAGGGCGAGAACGTCGCGCTGGTGGGATCCACCGGCTCGGGCAAATCGACCACGCTGGGTCTGCTGCACCGGGCCTTCGATCCCCAATCGGGCGCCATCCGCATCGACGGCGACGATATCCGCGACATCACCCTCGCATCGCTCCGGCGCAATATCGGCGTCGTCTTCCAGGAGCCGATGCTTTTTGCCCGCTCGATCCGCGAGAACCTCCAGGTCGGCCGGCCCGACGCCACCGACGAGGAGATGATCGAGGCCCTGGAGCGCGCCCAGGCCACCGAGTTCATCGCCCGCCAGTCGGAGGGACTCGATTCGATCATCGGCGAGCGGGGCCGGTCTCTCTCCGGCGGCGAGCGCCAGCGCCTCTCCATCGCCCGCGCCCTTCTGAAGAATCCGCCGATCCTCATCCTCGACGAGGCGACGAGCGCGCTGGACGCGGCCACCGAGCGCAAGCTCCAGAAGGCCCTGGACGAGGTGATGAAAGGGCGCACGACCTTCATCATCGCCCACCGCCTCGCCACGATCCGCAACGCCGACCGCATTCTCGTCTTCGACAAGGGCAGCATCGTCGAGTCCGGCACCTTCGAGGAGCTGGTGGCGAAAGGCGGCCGGTTCGCTGAACTGGCGAAGGCCCAGTTCATGACGGGCGAGGCCGAACCGGCGCGGGTGAAGGTCAGCCCCGCGCCGACGCCTGTCGAAGCCTGAAGCGCTTCCTGCGAGGCCTCATGAGCGACAGGTTCGATCCCAGCACCCCCGGCGCCCGCTACAGGGTCAACGGCGTCACGCTCCACTGCGTCGAGGCCGGGCCTGGGGACGGGCCGCTCGTCATCCTGCTGCACGGCTTTCCCGAATTCTGGTGGGGATGGCGGCGGCAGATCGCGCCGCTCGCGGAAGCGGGCTTCCGCGTTCTCGTACCCGACCAGCGCGGCTACCATCTCAGCGACAAGCCCGAGGGCAGAGCGGCCTATGGGCTGGACACCTTCGCCGCGGATGTCGTCGGCCTCATCGGGGCGCTGGGGCGGGAGACCTGCTGCCTCGTCGGTCACGACTGGGGCGGACTCGTCGCCTGGTGGACGGCGACGCGCCATCCGGAGCGCATCGCGAAGCTTGCAGCGATCAACGCGCCGCATCCGAGCGTCGCCGGGTCCTATATGCGCTCCCACCCGACACAGATGTTCAGGAGCCTCTATGTCGGCTTCTTCCAGATCCCGCGCCTGCCGGAGGCCATGCTCGCAGCGAACGGTCACAGCGCCATGATCCGGGCCTTGGTGCAGTCGAGCCGCCCCGGCACGTTCCCCGAAGAGGATCTGGAGCCATACAGAAAGGCGTGGTCGAAACCCGGTGCGCTCACCGCGATGATCAACTGGTATCGCGCCCTTCCCCTCGCGCCCCGCCTGTCAGACCCGCGACTCGCCATGCCCGTTCGCGTGCTCTGGGGCATGCGCGACCGCTTCCTGGAAGAGGGTCTCGCCGAGGCGAGCCTTGCCCTCTGCGAGAGGGGCGAGATCCGCCGCTTTCAGGATGCGACCCACTGGGTGCATCTGGAAGAGGCGGATGCCGTCAATGCGGAGCTGATCGGGTTCTTCAGGAGCTGAGCCGCGTCAGCGCTCCGTTGCCCGCGCGAGCGCCAGCGGCGTGATCCTGAGCGCCGTGATGCGGTTGCGCGACTTGCGCAGAACCTGAAAGCGGAAGCCGTGGAAGGTGAACATCTGGCCCGCATCGGGAATCGTCTGCGCCTCGTGAATGACGAGGCCCGCGATGGTGGTGGCCTCCTCGTCCGGCAGGTTCCAGTCCATGGCGCGGTTGAGGTCGCGGATCGGCACGGAGCCGTCCACGTTCACCGAGCCGTTGGGCTGGGGCCGCACGCCCTGCACCGAGAGGTCGTGCTCGTCCTTGATGTCGCCGACGATCTCCTCGAGGATGTCTTCGAGCGTGACCAATCCCATCACCTCGCCGTATTCGTCCACGACGAGGGCGAAGTGGGTCTTGCGGGCGAGAAACGCCTTGAGCTGGTCGCGCAGGGAGGTTGTGTCCGGCACGAACCAGGTCTCCAGCGCGATCTCCTCCACCTTAAGCCGGCTCGCATCGCCCTCGACGGCATCGAGCGCCCGCAGCAGGTCCTTGGCGTGGAGGAGACCGACGATGTTCTCCTGGCTGCCGCGCCAGAGCGGCATGCGGGTATAGGGGGAGGAAAGGACCTCCCGCACGATCTCCTCCGAGGTGAGGTCCGCGTTGATCGTGCGCATCTTGGTGCGGTGGACCATGACCTCCGAGACGGTGAGGTCCTCGAGGTCGAGGAGCCCGCCCAGCATGTCGCGCTCCACCTTCGCGACGCCGCCTTCCTTGTGCAGCAGGGCGACCTGCCCGCGGATCTCCTCGCTCGCGGAGAGGATCGGCATGTTCTCGCCGATGCGGATGCCGAAGGGGCGCAGCATCAGGCGCACCATGCGCTCGATGGCGATGGCGAGCGGTCCCAGCAGCGACACGACCCACGACATCGGCCGCGACATGAAGAGGGAGACGGTGTCGGGACTGGAGATGGCGATGGTCTTCGGCAGCACCTCCGCGAACACGATCACCAGGGCCGACATGATGATCGTGGCATAGATCGCGCCTTCGTCGCCGAAGACCGCCACGAGAACGCTGGTCGCGAAGGCCGAGACGCCGATATTGACGATGTTGTTGCCGATCAGCACCGTGCCGATGAAGCGCTCGCGCATTTCGAGCAGGCGGTTCACCAGCTTGGCGCGCACATCGCCGCTTTTCTCCAGGACGAGCATGCGGGAGCGCGAGGCGCCCGTGAAGGCCGTTTCGCTCGCCGAGAACAAGGCCGAGAGAAGCAGGCAGAGGACGACGACCAGGGCCGCAAGCCAGAGGTCGCCGGAGGATTCTTCGATCATGATCGTGACGCGCCGCTTTCATCCATCAGGAAGGCTCGGACCTTGTCGGTCTCGATTCCGGGGGCGATGAAGCTCTGCCCGATGCCCCTTGCCAGGATGAAGGTGAGGGCTCCGGCCTTCACCTTTTTGTCCTGGGCCATGGCGTCGAGCAGGTCGTCCACCGTCCCCGATCCTCCCGGAACATGGGAAAGGCGCGTGGGAAGTCCAGCAGCGGAGAGATGCGCCTCGACGCGCTCGGCATCGTCGGCCGGGCAGAGCCCGAGCGCGACCGAGAAGCGGAAGGCGAGACACAGACCGATGGCGACGCCTTCGCCATGGACGAGGCGCGCGGAATCGTAGGCCGTGATCCGCTCCAGCGCATGGCCGAAGGTATGGCCGAGATTGAGGAGCGCGCGGTCGCCGTTCTCGTGCTCGTCGCGCACCACCACGGTGGCCTTGGCGCGGCAGCTCTGCGCCACCGCTTCGTCCCGCTCCGGCCCGCCCGCGAAGACGCCCCGCCAGTTCTCCTCGCACCAGGAAAAGAAGCGCGCATCGTCGATGAGGCCGTATTTCACCACCTCCGCATAGCCCGCGCGCATCTCGCGGACCGGCAGCGTGTCGAGCACGGCCGTATCGGCGATGACGAGGCTCGGCTGGTGGAACGCGCCGACGAGGTTCTTGCCGTGGCGCGAATTGATGCCGGTCTTGCCGCCGACGGAGGAATCGACCTGCGAGAGCAGGGTGGTCGGCACCTGGACGAAGCGCACGCCCCGGCGCACCACCGCTGCCGCAAAGCCTGCGAGATCCCCGATCACCCCGCCGCCGAGGGCCACGACGAGATCGCTGCGCTCGATCCTGGCGCTGAGCACCGCATCGCAGACCTGTTCCAGGCTGGCATAGGACTTGGTCGCCTCGCCCGGCGGCAGCGTGACGACGGAGCTGCGCAGGCCGTGAGCCTGCAGCGCCCCACTCAACTGTTCCGCATAGAGCGGCCCCACATGGGCATCGGTGACGATGGCGGCGGCGCGGGCGCCCAAGGAGGCGATGCGCGGCGCTGCCTCCGCGAGGAGCCCGCGGCCGACCATGATGTCGTAGGCGCGCTCGCCGAGCGGGACCGGGACCGTGATGCCGGGCCCGCCTGCCTGTGTTGCTGCGCCGGTCACCCTTCGGCGCTCCCCTGCTTGTCCCTGGCGAGCCATTCGCCCAGGATCTTGACGATGTCCGCCACGACCTTGTCGTGCGGGGCCTCGTGGGAATCCACCGTCAGGTCCGCCGTGGCATAGACCGGGTGGCGCAGCTCCATCAGGCGGCGCATGGTGCCTTCCGGGTCCGGATTCTGGAGCAGGGGGCGGGTCGCCCGCTTGCGCACCCGGCGCATGAGCACGTCGAGATTGGCCTTGAGCCAGACGGATACGCCGTGCTCGGCGATGTTCCGGCGGGTCTCCTCGTTCATGAAGGCCCCGCCGCCGGTGGCGAGCACCATGGGGCCGTCCTGGAGCAGGCGGGCGATCACGCGCCGTTCGCCGTCGCGGAAATAGGATTCGCCATGGATAGAGAAGATGTCGGGAATCGACATTCCGGCCGCGGCCTCGATCTCGTTGTCGGCATCGCGGAACGGCAATTGGAGGGTCTGCGCGAGCCTGCGGCCCACGGTGCTCTTCCCGGCTCCCATGAGGCCGACGAGCACGACGGACCGCCTGCCGAGCTGACGGGCGATGGGATGGCCGCGCCGGCTCGTCTTGTCTTGCCCGCCGACTTCATCGAGGGAATTGAAGCGGCTGAGTGTGTTCATGCCCCTGTCCTAGCATGGGGGCCGGGCTCTGTCACAAGGACGTTAGTCCGACGCGCCGGATAAGCCTACCTTGGGCATGAGGGGTTGCCTTGACGGCCGTTTTCATGGTTCTACCGGAGGAACGCTCTAGCATTTTTCGGCGAAGTGGCTCCGGTTCGCCGTCAAAAAATGCGACAGATCAAAGAAGGGGCCGCCTCCATGCCAATGGAAGCGGCTTTATAAAGAGGCTCCCGTGCCCACGCTATTTCGGTTTCTCCTCGTTATCCTTGTCCTCGCCGGCCTCGGCTATGCCGCCATGTTCGCGCTGGCCTATCTGGTCGAGCCCGATCCCCGCGAGATGACGGTCCCGATCCCCTCGACCCGCCTGCCTTCGTCCTCATGAGCGGCGCGCGCCACGCCAGCCTGTTCCTCGACATGCTGGCCGCCGAGCGCGGCGCCTCGAAGAACACTCTCGACGCCTACCGGCGCGATCTCGACGACTACCTGGCCTACCTCAAGGAGGCGGCCAGCCAGCCCGACCAGGCCTCCGCCGCCACGATCCGCGGCTTCATGGCGAGCCTCGAAGAGCGGGGTCTGAAGGCCTCCTCGGCCGCCCGCCGCCTCTCGGCCGTCCGGCAATTCCACAAGTTTCTCTATGTCGAGGGCTATGCCCCCGCCGACCCCACCGCGGCCGTCTCGGCCCCAAAGCGGGGCAGGGCGCTCCCCAAGGTCCTCTCGGTCGACGAGGTCGACCGGCTGCTCGGCATCGCCCACGAGGGCGTCGCCCGCCCCAAGGCCTCGCCTTCGGAGCGTCTGCGGGCGGCCCGGATGGCGTGCCTCTTGGAGCTTCTCTACGCCACGGGCCTTCGCGTCTCGGAGCTGGTCTCGCTCCCCCGCAGCGCCGCCAGGACCCGGGACCGCTTCCTCGTGGTGCGCGGCAAGGGGGCGAAGGAACGCCTCGTTCCCCTGACCGATGCGGCCCGGGAGGCGGCCCGCACCTATCTTGCGCTCCTCGAGGAGCAGGAGAAGGCCGCGGGCCCCTGGCTGTTTCCGGCCGACAGCGAGAGCGGCCATCTCACCCGCCAGGCCTTCGCCCGCGATCTCAAGGGGCTCGCCTCCGCCGCGCGCATCCGCGCCGACCGCATCAGCCCCCACGTCCTGCGCCACGCCTTCGCCAGCCACCTGCTCCAGAACGGCGCGGATCTGCGCGTCGTGCAGGAGCTGCTGGGCCATTCCGACATCTCGACGACGCAGATCTACACGCATGTTCTGGACGAGCGCCTGAAAAGCATGGTGCGCGACCTGCACCCGCTGGCGCAGCAGGAGGGGTAGGGACGTCCGTGTCATCCCCGGCCGGAGCGCAGCGGAGGGGAAGGGGATCCAATCGCACGCGCAAAGCCATGGATCCCCTTCCCGGTCCTGCGGACCGCCGGGGATGACAACGAGGTATAGGCTTGTGTTATGTTGTTCTTGTTTCGGGTGGGCCGGACCGCGATGCATGAGCGCTATGCCGTCTATATCCTAGCAAGCCGGAAGAACGGCAGGCTTTACATCGGGATCACCAGCAACCTTCTGCAGCGGGTCGAGCAGCACAAAGCGCTTGCAGTGCCGGGATTTACGCGTCGCTACGGGGTTACGAAGCTCGTCTATGTCGAGCGCTATTTTGATGTGAACGAAGCCATCGCGCGGGAAAAGCAGCTGAAGGGATGGAACAGGGCCTGGAAGATCAAGCTCATCGAGCGGTCGAACCCTGACTGGGTGGACCTCGACCCGACCGCCTGCTGAAACAACCGTGTCATCCCCGGCGAGCCGAAGGCGAGGGAAGGGGATCCATGGCGCTCCCTTCCCGGCCGATGGCTTCGCCATCCCCGGAACGACACCGAATGGACTACCGCCGCTTCAGCAGAAACACGCCCTGTTCGCCGAGCAGGTTCCAGACCCACCAGGGCAGGGTGACCTGCATGGGCTTTCCGCCCGCGTTCAGCGCCACGGCCTTCTCCATCTGCGCGCCGACCTCGCGGCACAGCTCCACGAAGTCGCGGATGGTGCAGAAATGGATGTTGGGCGTGTCGTACCAGGAATAGGGCAGGTTCTCCGTCACCGGCATCCGGCCCCGGAGGGCGAGGTCGAAGCGCACGCGCCAATGGCCGAAATTGGGGAAGGAGACGATGGCGCGCCGTCCGATGCGCAGAAGCTGCTCCAGCACGATCCTGGGCTGGCGCGTCGCCTGGATCGTCTGCGAGAGGATCACGTAGTCGAAGGCGTCGTCCGGGTAATCGGCGAGGTCCGTGTCCGCATCGCCCTGGATCACGGGCAGGCCCTTGGCGAGGCAGGCGCTCACGCCCTCGCGCGACAGTTCGATGCCGCGCCCGTCGACGCCCTTGCGGTCGCGCAGGAGCGAAAGCAGGGCCCCGTCGCCGCAGCCGATGTCGAGCACCCGCGAGCCGGGCTCGACCATGTCGGTGACGAGGAGAAAGTCGAGGCGGTGGCCGGCATCCGCATCGGCGGGGGCAAGGGCGAGGCTGGAGGTCATGCGATCCCCCGGACCCGCGCCGCCGCGTCGATGAAGCCGCGCGCGGCCGCGAACATCTCGGGCTCCTCGAGCAGGAAGGCGTCGTGTCCCTTGTCGCTTTCCACCTCGACGAAGCCCACCGACGCCGCCGCCGCGTTGAGCGCGTGGACGATGGCCCGCGAGTCGGAGGTGGGGAAGAGCCAGTCGGAGGTGAACGAGATTACGCAGAAGCGCGTGGCCGTCCCCTTGAAGGCTTTGGCGAGGGAGCCGCCATGCTCGGCCGCGAGGTCGAAGTAGTCCATCGCCCGCGTGACATAGAGATACGAATTGGCGTCGAACCGCTCGACGAAGGAGAAGCCCTGGTGGCGCAGGTAGCTCTCGATCTGGAAATCGGCGTCGAACGAGAATGTCGGCGCGCTGCGGTCCTGGAAGTTGCGCCCGAATTTCCGGTGCAGCGTCCTCTCCGACAGGTAGGTGATATGCGCGCCCATGCGGGCCACCGCGAGGCCCTTCGTGGGGCGCGTGCCTTCCACGAGATAGCGCCCGCGCCGCCATTCCGGATCGGCCATGACCGCCTGGCGGCCGACCTCGTGGAAGGCGATGTTCTGGGCCGAGTGCCGGGCGGCGGTGGCGATGGGAAGGGCCGAAAACACCCGCTGCGGATAGCTCGCCGCCCATTGCAGCACCTGCATCCCGCCCATGGAGCCGCCGACGACGCAGAACAGGCTCTCGATCCCAAGCCGGTCGAGGAGGGCGGCTTGCGCCCGCACCATGTCGCGGATGGTGACCACGGGAAAGTCCAGCGCGTAGGGCTGGCCTGTGGCGGGGTCCGTCGAGGCGGGGCCGGTGGTGCCCATGCAGCCGCCGATCACATTGGCGCAGATCACGAAGAAGCGGTTCGTATCCACCGGCCTGCCGGGTCCGACCATGGTCGTCCACCAGCCGGGCTTGCCCGTCACCGGGTTCGCATTGGCCACGTGCTGGTCGCCGGTGAGCGCGTGGCAGATGAGCACCGCGTTGGACTTCTCGGCATTGAGCGTGCCGTAGGTCTGGTAGGCGATCTGCCAGGGCGAGAGCGCCACGCCCGCATCCATCATCAACGGCTCGTCCGCGCCGAAGCGCGCCACGAGGCTCGACGGATCGTCGGCCTGGCCGCGCGGCTCAGCGTTGAGAGAGGATGATGTCATGGCGTGGCGGAAACGTTCGGTTTTCCGAACAACGGGTACTTCGGACAGGCCGGGCCGTCAATGAACATGAGGGCGCGGCTTTCCCCTCTCCCGGCCCGAGGCCATCTTCTTCCTGCAAGGGGGAGTACGCGCCTGTCATCCCCGGCGGCCCGGAAGGGCCGGGAAGGGGATCCACTTACAGGCGCGGGATGGATTCCCTTCCCCTCCGCTGCGCGCCCTTCCGGGAATGACCCTCCTGAGCGGCCCCCACAGCCCTCATCCTGAGGAGCGAAGCGTCTCGAAGAGCC
>NZ_JAJATX010000029.1 GCF_020866965.1 Microvirga roseola | reverse complement strand
CAACCGCCAAGGTGGGGAAAGATGCTTTGCGCCAAGGTGAACAATTACCGTGAGCGGGAGAGACCTAATGCCACGGTGATGATGAAGAAAAAGACCGGAGCGATCGTCAACATTGCTTCATACGCTTCCTACTTTGCCTTCAGCTATTGCAGCATACACCGCCTCAAAAGGAGCCTTGGCTCAGCTCACCCGTACCCAAGCGCTGGAGGCGATTGAGCATGGCATCCGCGTCAATGCGATCGGTGTCGGTGACGTCGTGACCAATTTTCTCAATCACTTCATGGACGATGGTCGCGGGTTTCTGGCCGAGCATGGCACCAAAGCGCCGATCGGCCGTGCGGCCGATCCAGTCGAAACTGCCGAAATTGTCGCCTTTCTCGCCTCGGACCGCGCAAGCTTTATTGTCGGTTCGGTTGTGATGGCCGATGGCGGCATGAGCGTCGCGATCAGCTAACCTTGGTGGGCGGCCCTGATCTTTTTGGGGCCGCCCCTTTATTGAGGAGCAAATCTGATGCGCTTCAACAAAACCGATTTCCCCCTCGTCAGGGTGCGCGAGCACCTTGAGACAGGACCGATCGTTCTCGTGACCTCGCACTATCGCCAGCGGTCAAACATCATGACGATGGGATGGCACACAATGATGCAGTTCTCGCCCGCTCTGGTCGGCTGCTACATTTGAGAAGGCAACCACGGCTTTTCCGCCATCCGTGACAGCAAGGAGTGCGTGATCAATATCCCAACTGCCGATTTGATCGATCAGGTGATCGCGGTTGGCAACAGCCATGCCGATCAAGGCGACAAGTTCGCGTCCACTGGCCTTACCGCTGTTAAAGCACGACGGGTAAAAGCGCCGCTGATTGACGAGTGCTACGCCAGCTTCGAATGCCGTCTATTTGATAACCGAATGATTGATGACTATAGCTTATTCATCTGGGAGGTTGTACAGGCACATGTCGCGCCGGTCGAAGCACCTCGTACTCTTCATTATCGTGGCCAAGGGTCGTTTATGATCGCGGGTGCAGAAATCCAACATCGGGAGCGGTTCAAGCCGGAGAACCTCTAGAACGAACCGGACCGGCGGTATTCCCTGGGCGTCATGCCGGTTCCACGCCGAAAGATCTGAGCAAAATGGCTGGGGCTCGAGTAGCCAACAGCCATGCCAATCTCGATGATGCTCATATCTGACTCGAGGAGAAGCTGCTGCGCTCTTGCGACCCGTTGTTTGATGAAGTGCTGGGATGGTGACAGACCCGTTGCTTTCTTGAAGAGACGGCTGAAGTGAAACTCGCTCATGCCAACCTCCTGTGCTAAGCGGCACAGGTCGAACTCCTCATGCAACCTCTCACTCATGAACTGCAGCGCTCGTCGGAGTTTAAAACCAGGCAGGGCACTGCCAGCTGCGCGGTCGAGCGAGGTATCGGCGTACGCTCGTACAAGATGAACCGCGAGGCTCTGGGCTAAGCCCTGAATAAACAGAGGGCTTTGTTCTTTATCCCGCACCAACTCAAGGTGCACTAGACCGAGGAGGTGGGAAAGAACTTCATCTCGGCCGCCGGATACATCTCGCAGCTTCGGAGAACCAGCCGCCGTCCCTAGCATGTCGGCAGCTACCTGCGCAAAGAGTGGTAATGCCAGATAGAGGTGCATGACCTGGAACGGGTCCTCACCATAGGCCTCCCACTTCATCTCATAAGGGCTGGGAGTGCGTGTGAGGAAGAAATCGCCGGCGGTAACTTGGGTCGAAAGCCATTCACCCCCAATGTCTCGCTCGTCAACCTTAGCGCTGCCAGATAACACCCACACAACCAAGGGTTCCGCAACCGCGGGAACAAGGAAAGGCCGTTCTATTCGATTGTGCGAGAATATCTCCACAAACAGGTCACGCCAAGCAGGCCCGTCCCCACTGACGAGAACCCTTCCGCCAATATACTGCCGATGAGCTTCGGGTGAAGTCCGTTCTGGGGTTGAACGATTGCCGTGCGAAATAGGCACCAACGCATCCTCGTTACTAGACAATATCCCGTGGGGAACACTACCCAGTTTGCTGCTCTGCTCGTTTTGGCAGGACTGCTCAAATAGAAAGACACTTCTGACAAACCAGAATTAGTCAGTAAAGTGTAGCGACCGCGAGATGTACCTTTGGTAGCGCGTCAGTCATTGATCAGGCGGGAGCGCGTCGCTCGCTCGGCTTATCGGACCCGCTCAAAGTTACTGAGTTTCGCAGTCATCCCATCCCGGAACGGGCATCTCGTGCTTGATGCGCACGAAAGATGCCCATTTGGGCGATCCTGTGCCCGCCGGACGAGCAGTCCCGTAGAGTTGCGACTTTTGAGCAAGATACTGAGCAGACTCGGCTTCAACAGCAAAGGCCAACACGTTCGGGAATATGTTACCTGTGCTTTACCAAGTTCTGGGCGACAAGCGGGGTGCCGAACTGCTGGAGCAGCCCGCCTTCGGCCAAGGGGCCCAACGTGATCGGCGCAAAGCCGAGGCGTTCGATCAGGCCGACTATTTTAGCATTGGCGCTGGTATCGTCCCCTGAGATAAACAGAACTCTGCGACCGCCGGCCTGTGCGGAATCGCTGGCCAGCACAGCGGCCGGCAGGGTATTGAAGGCTTTGACCACCCGTGCTCCGGAGACCATCTCGGCCACGAGTTCCGTCGAGGGGCGGCCACCAAGGTCCGTTGGGGTGAAGGCCGGGAAATCAATGGCGTTCGTCGCGTCGACAACGATGCGCCCGTTCCACGCCGCAGCGCCCCGGACGGCTTCCCCAATGGCCGTAAAGGGGATGGCCAGGATTACCACACTCGCTTTCAAAGCGTCAGGCACAGTGGTCGGCGTCACATGAGATCCGAGTTCAGCCACCAAGCCTTGGAGGGACTCCGGTCCCCGGCTGTTGGCGACTGAAACATCGATATTGCTGCGGGCGAACTGGCGGGCGAGCGCGGTGCCGATCGCGCCCGAGCCGATGATGGCATAGGTCATGGCACAAAGATCCTTCTTCTGCAGGGTTGGGAAGAGAATGCTGGTTCTGCCGGTCCGAGTGCGGCATCGCTGGTGTCACTTCAACCGGAAGGGTGGGGTGTCAGGCAGGGGGATGAACTCGGTTTCGCCAGGAACGCCGGGAAACTGGCGGTTGCGCCAGTCTTCGGCAGCCTGTTCGATGCATTCCCGCCGGCTCGATACGAAGTTCCAGTAGATGTACCGCTTCTCGGGGAGCGGCTCACCGCCAAGCAGCATCAGGCGGGTCGCCCCCACTGCACGCAGCACGATCTCCGCACCAGGCTTGAACACGACAAGGCGGTCCCGGCCGAAGCTGCCGGTCTGACCGGCAGTCTCAATCTCGCCGCTCACCACCTAGACCGCACGTTCCACATGCTCCGCGTCGATGCGAAGGCGCGCTCCATCGATCAGCGATACATCGGCATTGAACAGGTCGGAGTAGGTGCGCGTCGGAGCGGTACGCCCGTGCAAGGACCCAGCGATCAGTCTTAGGTCGATGCCTTCTCCCTCCAGGCGAGGGAGTTCACCTGTGTTCGCGTGCTGGAAACCGGGGGCTGTCTCTTCCTGATCTGCGGGCAATGCCACCCAGCTTTGGAAGCCGAACACCGTGCCTCCGGTCGCGCGGGTGGTGTCGCTGCTCCGCTCCGAGTGCACGATGCCGCGTCCAGCCGTCATAACGTTGACCTCCCCGGGACGAATCGGCTGCACGTAGCCTTCGCTATCGCGATGCAAAATCTCGCCGTCGATGAGATAGGTCACGGTCGCGAGGCCGATATGCGGGTGGGGACGGGTGTCGAGTCCTTCTCCCGCTTGGAAAGCGACCGGGCCGAAGCTGTCAAGAAAGATGGATGGTCCGACCATGCGGCGATGCCTGGAGGGCAGGGCGCGCCGCACCTGGAAGCTATCGCCGAGATCCCGGACCGCCGGCAGGATGATCTGGTCGATTCCGGCAGCAGAGGACTGAACTGTCATTGAGAGGTCCTTTCCATGGTGGATGTCCTGCGGCAACCTTATCTAAAACCGCATTTGGCTGCTGGCAGGCATTGATCTTTGGGAGATGGTTGAACCTATCGGCTAGCCAAAGGTCGCTGCGGGTTGCTCTCAGTATCACTACCATTGCGGGCTCGGGGGGCGAACTGAGGAGGCGCTTTGCGTTCTGCCGTCTCCGAGGTGGTCGTCAGAACAGCAATTCATGGTTTGAAGGGGTGCCGCCGCGTGTACTGGAGTGTAATGCGTCTTCGGTGCTCGCTGGATTACAGGATAAGCACTTGCTTGGCTGATGCGTCGCCTGTGGCAACAGCAGTATAAGCCTCGCGAGCCTGATCCAGCGTCCATGGTTTGACCGCTGGCGCCTGAAGATGACCTGTCTCGAAGCCGTCCCGCAGTTGATCCAGGATCGCTGCGATGTCGACGCCGCTCATCTTCGCGGTATCGACTCCGATCAAACGCTGCCGATTATGGTAAAAGTCAGCTAGGTCGAACTCAACTCGTGTGGTGCCGACACTTGTAATCGCGACCTGGCGCCCGCCGGACTTTAACGACCTGAGGGTAGGCTCAAACATTGGCCCACCCACGGCATCCAAAGCAAGGTCGACACCCTGGCCCTGAGTCCACGATCGGACCTCCGCGACCAAGTCCTGGGCTTTTGTGTTGATGAAGTAGTCCGTCAGGCCCTGCCGTGTGACAACGTCGGCTCCAATCACCCTAGCACCCTTCCAGTGTGCAATCTGCGTAGCCGCCTGTCCAACGGCTCCGGAGGCGCCCGTGATCAGGATGGTCTCGTCGCGTTGGAGGCCGCCTGCAGAAATAAGGGCTGACCATGCAGCAACAAACGAGGCGCCAATTGAAGCTGCCTGCTCCATCGAGAGCGTGCTCGGTTTGGCGGAAAGCCAGCCAACAGGGACGCTAACAAAGTCCGCATGAGCGCCGTCCCGACGGAACCCGAACCCGGCTCCGCTGCCCCACACCTCTTTGCCGACCCAAGTGTCTCCAGCAATGACGGTGCCGGCAAAATCCCGGCCTGGGGTACGGGGCAGAGGGGCGCTGAACAGGCCAGACACGATCTTCACGTCGCTGGGATTAACAGCGCTGGCGTGTACCTTCACCAGCACCTCGCCCGGGTTGAGGTTTGGGATCGGCGTCTCCTGAAGCAACAAGGCAGACGGGGGGCCGTAGGATTCGAAGCGCAAGGCTCGCATAGAGCGCATAGAGAGGATCCTTCTAGGCTCGGGCAAAGAGCATCTAAGGTTGGCGCAGAGGCACGATCTTGACGGTCGGCTGAATCAGCGACGCTGGCCGTCAATGCTGAAGGGTCCGGCACCGAAAGCGAGGACCTGCAGAAGGCCACCAGCCATGGCGATGTTCTTGAAGAAATGGAAAAACTGGTTCTGATCACCCAAGTTGGCATGGAAGGCTACGGCCGTGATCAGCGTGAAACCTGCCAAGGTCAAGGCAACGAGGCGAGTCTGGAAGCCCACGATGAGCGCGACGCCGCCAACAATCTCGACGAAAACAGCAGCCCCGTAGGCGATAACCGGCAACGGCAGGCCAACGGCCTGAATATAGCCAATTGTCATGTCCGGAGCCGTAAGCTTGCTGATGCCAGATAACAAGAAGATCGCTGCGATGAGGACACGACCGAACGCTGGCGCCACTGCGCTAAGCATCTTGTTAGAGGGCAGGTTGGTGATCTTGGGCGAGAGTATAGCGGACGACATATGACGCTCCTTTGCTATGAACAGCGCATCCATGGGATATGCTGCTGGTGAGAAAAACCTGCCATGCGGCAGGTGTGCGAACCAGCCGAATAAAGTTGAACGATGTATTCGACAGACTCGAACGAAGTGGCCTGGTGGAGAGGGATGGTATGTTGATGCCACGCTGTTGGGATTGGTCGCCGCGCTAATGGATACCCTCCGCGCCCGGCGTCCGATTAGATGACAGCAAGAAGCCCGCCATCCACAACCAGGACATGGCCTGAGACGTAACTGGACAAATCTGAGCCGAGATAGGCAACAGCATCGCCAATCTCGGAGGGTGTACCGAGGCGCCGCAACGGGGTCCGTTGGCGGAATCCTTCCGAGGCTTCGGCAATGCCGGGCGACGTACGAAGCAAAACGGTATCAATGGTTCCTGGCGCAATCGCGTTGACTCGGATCCCATCCGGCCCCAAGGCGTCGGCGAGTGACTTGGCCATGAGGACCACGCCTCCCTTGCTGGTTGAATAGGCCAGGGTGATTCCAGCACCTGCAATGCCGCCCATGCTGGCCATCAGTATGATGCTCCCGG
Organism: Microvirga roseola; assembly: GCF_020866965.1. GTDB lineage: Bacteria > Pseudomonadota > Alphaproteobacteria > Rhizobiales > Beijerinckiaceae > Microvirga > Microvirga roseola. The sequence continues at coordinate 41,730 of NZ_JAJATX010000029.1, read as the reverse complement.
CCTTTCCTCGAGACTTCATTTGCCGTGCGGCGGATTGGGCTCCGAAGAGCACACCATCCAGGTTGACGGACATAAGGCGGCGATAATCCTCCTCTGGCACGTCCGCACCGTCTGTACGGACGGTGATACCAGCGTTGGCGACGAAGACGTCAGCCCCGCCAAACTCGTCAGCCGCGGTCAGCAAAGTGTCATTGTCGGCACGCTTGCTGACATCAGTTCGCACGAACCGGGCGGTTACCCCCAAATCTTTGATGACGTTTGCGGTTGGTTCACCGCCTTCTCTCGGGATCTCGGTAACATCTGAGATGATCACGACTTTGGCGCCATGTTCAGCTGCTCGGATGGCGATAGCCCGCCCGATGCCGCTGGATGCACCAGTGACGACGATCACCTTACCGTCTAAGATATTGCTCATTGTAGTTCCAATCAGCTTTCGAGACAGTGACATCGCGCAAGTTTCAGGCCTTAGCTGCTGGCAAGGCACCAAGCTGTTCCATCAGCTTATAGAGGTTTGCGACACCCCAATGCTCCACGATTTGACCGTTGCGCACACGCATGGCGTCGACCGTTTCAAATGAGATTTTCCTGCCAGTGGGGGCAACGCCCAAAAAGGCGCCCTCATGTGTTCCATGATAGGTCTTGTAAGTGGTCACGAGATCACCGTCGGCTACTTGCCAGTGAATGACGGCGTGGAAGTCCGGAAACGCATTCCGTAAAGTCTTGTAAAGGCGCAGAGCCCCTTGTCGGTCCGGCGTGCCACCAGGCTGAGGCGTATGGTCAACAAAATCTTGAGCAAACAGTTGCTCAAATAGATTATAGTCACCCTTTCCTTGCACTTCTTCGGTGTTGCGGCGTACGACAGCAATAGCGGCTTGACTGATATCTGTAGTCATTGCTCACACTCCATGATTGTTTAGGAAATCAGTTTGGCGGCTGTTTTCGCGACGAGCTCACCTTGATGACGGGCCCCTGCTAGCTCAATCTCTGAAGGCTGGCGGGAGCCATCACCGCCGGCAATGGTGGTTGATCCGTAAGGGGCGCCGCCTACGATTGCCTCGATCGTCATCTGACCCGCATGACTGTAAGGCAAGCCGACGATGGTCATGCCGAAGTGCAAGAGATTTGTGATAATCGAGAACAATGTGGTCTCGTTGCCGCCGTGCTGCGTGGCTGACGACGTGAAAGCGGCCCCAACCTTGCCATTGAGTGCGCCACGGGCCCAGAGACCGCCTGCTTGGCCAAGGAAGGTCGCCATTTGGGACGACATGCGTCCAAAGCGCGTGCCTGTGCCAGCGATGTAGCATCGTAATTTTCTAAATCGGCTACAGCTGCGACAGGAGCGCGTTGATCCAGCTTGAAGTGCGCTTTCCGGGCGATCTCGTCGGGAACTGTCTCAGGGACGCGCTTTAGGTCAACGATAGCACCTGCACCGCGCGCGCCATCAGCGATAGCGTTCGCCATGGCTTCGATATGACCGTAAGATGAGTAGTAAAGGACCAGAACTCTCGCCATAGCGCTTTCCTGTAGGTCGAAGATTGTTGGGCGGAGACGGCGCTTGTTGTCCAGCCAATGAAGTCGCAGCCAGACAAGCGCCGTCAGTGTGAAGTTTTAAGCAGCCTTGGCGTGGGCTCCTGCCATCAGCTGTAATTCCCAGGCAAGCGCCGTCGCGCTGGCCCCACCATGCTCCAGGATGATCTCAGCGGTTTTTGCCGCATCGTCGGCACGTGCCCAATCGCGCTGCAACTCGGACATGAAAACGATTGTGGTTAGTGGAACGGCGCCAGCCTGGATCATTCGCTGGATCCCCATCTCGTGGGACTCCTGAGTCGTCCCACCCGATGCGTCCGTGACAAAGTAGACCTCGTAGCCGTCGGCCAGCGAGTGAATCACCGGGAAGGCGAGGCAGACCTCGGTCCAGAGCGCCGCAAATACGAGCTTCTTCTTGCCGGTCTTACGAGCCCACTCAACGCAAGCTGCATCCTCCCAGGTGTTGATGGCAGTCCGATCAATTGGTACCTGATCCGGAAACACATCCTGAAGCGGCTTGAATATGTCGCCCCCGCGGTCTTTGATAACCGTGGTCAGCAGGGTAGGAACACCGAAAGCCTTGGCGGTTTTGGCAAGGGCAACGACGTTGTTGATCATAAGTCCAACATCGATATTCTTGACGCCGTTCGCCTGAAACGGCTGATGATCGATTAGGATCAGGGCACAGTTGTCGGACGTCAGCATGGCCTCAAGGCCGGCTTTGGGGAATGGAGCGATGGTCATGTTAGTTCTCCGTTCTGCAGGGATCGATTTCGTCAGGACGCTAACGATGGGCAGCTGATCGATCGATGAGAAAGGATTAATGTGCCCTCGATGCAGGTGCGAGCGCGCTTTGATCATCGTAGTGTTGACCTCGGCTCAAGCTCGGAGGCATCGCCGAGAAACAAAAGCGGAGCAGCGCCGCGCAGCTGCTCCGTTCAGGTAATGGGATTCGATGCGGCGGATCAAATAACTGAGAGCAGCCCGCCATCCACACACAACGTAATTCCACTAATGTAGCTCGACAGATCTGAACCGAGAAACGCCACGGCATCCCCAACCTCTGCGGGCAGTCCCAGGCGCCGTAGCGGCGTTCTGTGGCGAAAGCCCTCGGCAACAGCGGCCACTGCCGGGGTCGCGCAAAGTATTCCTGTGTCGATTACTCCTGGCGCGACGGAGTTGACGCGAATGCTATCCGGCCCGAGTGCGCCAGCGAGCGCTTTCGCCAGCAGGATAACGCCACCCTTGCTGGTGGAATACGCAACGGTTTTGCCGCCGCTCGCAATTCCTGCCATACTTGACATCAGAACGATACTGCCCGCTTTCCGAAGTCGGCGCATCTGGCATGCTGCGGCTTGGGCTCCCAATAGCATTCCATCCAAATTGACGGACATTAGCCGGCGATAATCTCCCTCGCTTACATCTGGTCCGTCCGCATGTAGCGAGATGCCCGCATTGAGAACCATGACATCGACGCCATCGAACTCGCACGCCGCTTCAACGAGGACATCATTGTCGCGGCGCTTGGCAACATTGGCGTATCGGAAGCGAGCAGGGACACCCAGTTCTTCGATCCGCACAGCAATCGGATCGCCTCCGTCGCGTGGGCTGTCTGTTGTGTCCGACACAATCACCGCCTTGGCGCCATGTCGGGCTGCAGCCACGGCAATGGCTTGGCCAATCCCACTACATCCTCCGGTAACGAGAACTGTCTTTCCTGCAAGAATGTTGCTCGTCTGCATCGCTCGAAAGCTCTCCCTGAACCTGCAGAGATAGACACGTGTCGCGTGCAGCGGCGAATGCGGACTGGTCAATAGCGGATTGACGTATTAGCAACCTGAGGAGGTTCACGGCGATAGGCGCGTACAATATGGCAGAATTAATCCTCGGAAGTTCTTCTCGATGCTTGGAGCTTTCACAGGATAGGCTAATGAGCCTCCCCTCAGGGTTGTCTCGCTGACCTTATGGCTGATGCGACGCCACCTAACTCTATTGCATTGTGGCGTCGCCGCTCTTGCGCCGGCCAAGGGGTGCCTTCGTTCTGTCGCAACATGGCGGGTGATGAGAGTTCAAGTCGAGCGTGGTCCCGCAGGGGAAGTGATGAGGTGTGCCATTATCCTCACGCGGCAACAGGATCAGCTATGACGGCTGGAGTTATGGCGCGAGTGCGGTGATTGGAGTGCCCCATTTCACGCACCCGCATGCGGAGAAAGTCGGCAAAGGCCCGGGTTCTTGGCGTTAGTGCGGCACCCATCGGTCGGTAAATGGACGCCGAGGTGAGACCGGCGTGCCAACCATCAAGGAAGCGTACAAGGCGACCTGTTGCGAGACTTTCTTCAACCAGGAATTTCGGCAGCCGAGCGATACCCATTCCGCCTAGGGCAGCCGCGAACGCCGTCATAGGCGTGCTGCAGGTTAGTCGCCGCTCCCCTTCCACCACAACTTTTTCGTAGTCAAGACGGAACACCCAATGCGGATTGCGTCTGCCAACGCCTTTTAAATCAACTAAGCACATGTGCGGCGGCGCACTCAACTCCTGTGGAGTAGTTGGTGTGCCCCGGTCATCTGCGTAGCTTGGCGATGCGCAAACAATCATTGGGCTGTCGAATAGATGCTCACCGACCAAGCCGGCCCACTCTGCGTCACCTAAATGAACCGCCAGGTCACACGGATCAGATGTCAAATCGGAAGGTCGCTCGCGCACCTCCAATTGCACATCCACGCGCGGGTAAGCCTCCATGAAGTCGCGCAATGCAGGGATCAGGAAGTGACTGCTCGAGGCAGAATCTGCATGAACGCGCAGTGTGCCCACAGCATCCTGGCCGCAGGCCCGCATCTCGTCAGCCGACTGAGCGAGGCGCTCGATTAGGGGAAGTGCTTGATCATAGAATCTTCGACCATCCTCGGTCACTGTGATCCCTCGCGGGGAGCGATGGAAGAGGCGCACGCCCAGCCGCTCTTCCAACCGTCCGATTGCACGGCTGACCCCAGATGTTGTGAGGCCAACAACCTCGGACGTGCGGACGAAGCTTCCTGTTTCAACGACAGAGGCGAAAATGCCAACACCGCTGATGAGCCGACCATCGAACCTCATCACAGGTGCCTACCGCTGAAGTCGGTCGGACCAAGGAACGTACTAGGAGCTATTGAGTATCTGCTGAACATCTCACACCTCGTTTCTCACCGTTCTCATCAAGGTGCGGCAAAGTGAGAGGGTACTTCAAGCAAGGTTTGCTCGAATGTTCGACAAAATGCAGAGTCTAAATCAAATCAAGCACTTGGATGAAAATACTCTGGGGAAACCTATCCTCAGCCTGCGCGAACAGGCGTACGAAACTTACCATTTTAGAATATCGTGGGATGACAAGTTCACCAAATGATCATCACCGTCGCCGGCCTGCGAACGTGCGTCACGAGAGTATCGCGGTCACAGGAGATCACACATGCGATCTCAATCCGGCCAGGGGGAAAGTGTGAGGACATTAAGAGCAGCCCTCGACACGCCTGGCGGACAGCACACGCTGAACTCACCCTTGCCTCGGGCTGCCGGTCTGCAGATTTTACTTGCGAGAGTGATAGCTTCGAATATAACGTGTCACTTACTGGTATGTTGAACCGTTAGGGGCGCTATTTGTCGTACCCGAGTTCTCCCGTTTTCCGCCCTGGTTCTAGGGTAGTGGACAATCGATCCTGGCTCTTCGGCTCGCCTCCTCCAGGGCATATTTCGGGTGCCCACTTGGAGATCATCTTGCAAACCACCATCACTGAGGTCGCGCAGTGCGCTTTAGTTGTCGCTTGAAGCGAAATGTTTGCATTTCCTACTAGTCGATCCACGTCGATGAGCGCCATTAGAAGCAGACCGTGCCACAACCGAGGGGCGTTATATGAGCGGTGAACCCGAACTCGGCGTCGATATTGGGGCGCTTTCCGCCCGATTGCGCTTCACTCCTGAAGATGGCTGCATCTGGCTTGAAGGCGAGCGGATGACGTTGATACACCTGTCGGCCTTTGCGAGCTTCCGCAAAGAACTGGTGGACACAGTGGGTCTAGAGGCCGCCCGGGGGATGTTGACACGACTGGGTTACGCTTCAGGCGCTATTGACGGTGCTCTCGCGAGGCGCGCACGCCCTCAAGAAGATTTGTTGACGAACTTCCTCGCAGGACCAAGGCTGCATGCGATTGAAGGTATGGTCGTTGTTGAACCAATTGCACATAACTTTGACCCATCAACCAACTATCATGCGGGTGAATGGATTTGGCGAAATTCGGCTGAGGTCGAAGCTCATCTACTTGAAAATGGCCTAAGCTCTGAGCCGGTCTGCTGGAGCGCCGTCGGCTATGCCTCCGGTTACAGCAGCGTCTTCATGGGGCGACCGATCCTCTACAAAGAAGTTGAATGCCGTGCCAAGGGCGACCCACAGTGCCGAATCGTCGGCAAACCAGTGGAGGAGTGGGATGATACGTCCGCCGATGACCTTCACCATGTCTTGTCACTTTCCGAGTCTCGGGACGGCGACGCGGATCATTGGGGCCAGATTGTCGGCACGCCAGTTCCATCATCTCATCAGCCGGACGGATGTATGGTAGGCGCATCGCCGAGTTTTGTCTCGATGATGCAACTGATCGATAAAGTTGCTCCTACTGAGGCGCCGGTACTGCTTGTTGGAGAAGTCGGTGTCGGTAAGAAGGTCGCAGCACGGGCTATTCACCGGCTTAGCACCCGATCCCGTCAACCATTTGTTGCGTTCAACTGCTCATCATGCAGTGGCGACGCCCTCGACGCAGAATTGTTCGGACTTGAGAAAGGGGCACCTGGCGGAGCCGCGATTTCCCGTGGGGGGCGGGTAGAGCGAGCTAATCGGGGGACCTTGTTCTTAGAGGACGTCCACTGTCTGGATGCGCGCGCGCAGGCGAAGCTGCTTCGGGTGCTGCAAACAGGCGAAGTCGATCGTGCTGGAGGAACAAACTCTCGTCCAGTCAAAGTTAGAGTAGTTGCTTCTGCTACACCCCGCATCTCGGCGGCAGTCCGGGATGGAAGTTTCCGAGAAGATTTGTACTACAAGCTGAATACTTTTCCGATCTTGCTAGCGCCGCTCCGCGAGCATCGATCGGACATTCCGCTTCTTGCGAAGCATTTCGTCTCGGTATTTGCAGGCCGGCACGGAAAGGAGATACGCGGGGTCTCCCGGAGTGCGGTAAGCTTTCTACTCACCTATGACTTCCCTGGCAATGTAGCCGAACTCGAAAGTATGATTGAGCGAGCGGTAATCCTTGTACCACCTAGTGGTCTTCTCGACGTTTCGCATCTTTCATCGGCGCTCGACCAGCGAAGCCCTCGATTCTTTAGGGTCTCCCGGAACGGCTCGCTTGCCCTTGCAGGTGTGGAAGCGGGTGGCGCCGACTCTGACCAAGGTACGGCGACCTTAGATCGACTTCTGGAAGGGCAGTTCCACCTAGAAGCGTTCGAGAACAACATCATTGTCCGTGCGGTTGAGCGTGCCTCAGGAAATTTGAGCAAGGCGGCTCGGGAGCTCGGGATGACGCGGCCCCAACTCGCTTACCGCGTCAGGAAGATCCGGGAACTGGGAGATGGTTTCCAAGAGACAGATATCGCTTAGCGGGACTGCGAGAGGTCTCGTGCTTGTCCGAGAGGATCATCTGCAAGCTCGCCGGGGCTCAATTCAGCCCATGCATCCGGCCAGCTCTGGAGGTGCACGATGTTCAAAGGCCGTCACTTCAATCGCGCGGTGATCCTGCTGTGTCCGGTGAAATCTTGCCCATAGCCTGAGTCTGCGCCATCTGTAGTCCAGAGATCAGGCTCCTTTGGAGTGGGCCCATCGACAAGCAAGATGAAAGGGGCATTCACTAGTGGTTTAAGGCCTATTCTATCCTCAATCGCACTTAGTTCCGTCCAATCACCGGGCCGTCGTAGCGTAGGCCAAATAAGCGCGACAGCCGGCGGGTGGCCCGGTGGGTGGCAAGCCAAGTCCTTCGGCGTGACCAAGCGAGCAAGAGCGGCAGAGAGGCGCCCGCCGGCGGGGCCTTGATCAACCGCTTGAATTCAACCTCACTCATGGTGCCCTTGAGGCCATTGCAGTCTGCGCACGCGGCAGCCAGATTGTCTCGGCTGTGCTTCCCGCCCCTCGCTTGCGCGATCCGGTGATCGGCTGTCGCCACGCGTACTGTCAGCGGGCAATAGCAGTAGAAGCAGGTGTGCTTTTGAGCCCTCAAGGCGTCGCCACGATGCATGACGTAGAACGCACGGTTGACTCCAGTTGGCTTCTTCGGCGGAGACGGAGTATATCCTGATATTGCGTTGGACTGCGTCGGTGCCACAGGCAGGGCGGGTGTCTTTGCCTCTTTTGGTCGCTTGGGTACTCGCTTGACGATGAAACGATCCCCGGCCTCGGCCATCACGAGATCAAACTCGTACGAAAGCTTGTGCCGCTTGACGATATGGGCCCAGAGAGAGCGGAAGCCGCCGGCGTCGACAGTGCAATACGGGCAGCGGTAGATTGTCATGTTGCCGTGCTTCTGGGGTTACCCGGGCGCCTAGAGGAGTCCTATCTCTACGGTCCCTTCCGGGGCCTGATCGTATCCGCAGGGCCTCCTTTGGCAAAGGTATTCTCTTGTTCGAGGCCACCCTGCCAGCGTTTGTTGCTGTAGCCGGAGGAGTGAGGAAGCCGATTCCGCCAGTGCAACGTGTGACTCTGCGGCCTCGCTCGTCCCGCCACGATCATTGTGACGCTAACGGACTAGCAATTCTGGCTTGACCAAACGTGGAGGCTCAGATGAATCTCTGCAACAAAGCTTCGTTCGAGGGGCTAGGAACGAAGCAAACCAAAGAACATGATGTCTGCACCTGATACCGTTGCACCTGCCGCCGAGCGCCTTCACAATCTTCTGGGATACGTCGAGCAAGTGGTCCGGCTGGATGAGCGGCCGGCCCTGCGGCTGTCCGAGCATCGGCTTCCGACCGGACAGATCTTCGTGCTGCACCAGCACGAATTGCATGCCATGCCTGGGGTTCGTCACGATCTGGTAGACGAGGACGGCCCGGTGTGGCTCGCCGTGGAGCGGCTCCGGCGCAGCGATCCTCCCGCACCGCCAGAACAAGCCGCAGACTGGCTGGAGATCTCCCCCGATCCAGAGCGGGAGCCGAAACTCCGGGACTACCTGCTTCGTACGGTAACAGAGACCGAACGGGATGAACTTCTGGCCTCGGGAGCCGTGCGACCGGAGGATGTGACGGAAGCCATCAAGAAGGACGAGACCATCCCCCGCTGGGACGTGCGCCGGCGCCTGGAGGATCGCCCTGACGTTAGGACCGCCGCCGAGACGTGGATCACCGAACAGTGGTTGCCCTGGTCGATGGCGGAACGTCCGGTTCGCCGATCGCTGGCGCTTTATCAAAAGCTCTTCGAAGTCACTCAGCTCGCTGAACTCGGAGGCGGGGACAAATCCTTCGAACTTGTTTGGGGAATGGGGCTCTCCCGCTGGCTCAGGGATGGCAATGAGGTCGACCTGCCTCTGGTTGAGCGTCTCGCGGAAATCGAGATCGACGACCTTGCCGGCGGTGAGATCAAGGTTCGCCCCCGGGCCGCCACAGCCAGCGTCAACATGCGGCCGTTCGAAGAACTCGGTGTCGAAGGGGCTTCCCTGGCATTGGACGCGTCTCGTCGGGTGATCGCGGCCGTCGAGGCGGATGAGGGTGTCTCACCTTATCGGCGCGAGGGGTTCGAGCCCATCCTTCGTGCCTGTCAGGCCCGTCTGGATGCCGAAGGCGTATATTTGCCGGATCGCCAAGCATTGGCACCCGACCAGCCGGTGCCCTCGGCCGGCGAGCACCTGACCGTCTCAGATCGTTGGGTTCTGTTTGCCCGGAGACGGTCCGACAGCTTCATCCTGGCGGATCTTGAGAACCTGAAGAAGTCGGTCGAGAAGGCAGTCGAGGAGGGCTCGTTGCCGGGCCCTGCCCAGACCCTCGTGATGGGGCCCTCCACGGCACAGCCGAACGATATCTGGGCTCCGCTGGGCAATCGCGTCGGCGAGACCACCGGCGGGACAGCGGAAGCGGCATCTCAACCTGAGGCTATGGACCTCTTCTTCCCCAAGCCCTTCAACGATGACCAGATCGAGATCGTTCGCCGTCTAGAAGGCACTGACGGCATCGTCGTCCAGGGTCCGCCCGGCACAGGCAAGACGCATACGATCTCCAACATCATCTGCCACTACATGGCCACCGGCCGGCGGGTCCTGGTTGTGTCGCATGGCGAGCCCGCCCTTGCGGTCCTGCGAAACCAGCTGCCCGAAGGGGTCCGGGATCTTGCAATCAGCATCACGGCCACAGAACGTGAAGGATTCAAGCAACTCGAGACGGCCGTGCGCCTCCTGCAGTCCGTGGTCGAGAGCATCAAGCCCAGCGAGCAATCGCGTCTGATCCGTGACGTGGAAGCCTCCGTGGTCGGGCTCCGGACCCGACTTGAGGAGGTTGACAAGGAGATCGAGCGGTTTGCCCTGTTGCAGCTCGCCCCGACAGCGGCTGGTGAGCGGCCCGCGGAGCTTGCAAGCCGGATTGTCTCTTCAGCAGAGCAATACAGATGGTTCGAGGATCGCCCGGAGCAGTCCTCCCAGGATGCTGGTCTGTCAGACGATGAGATCTCCGCCCTCCGAGCGGCCCGTGTGACCCTCGGTTCCCGGCTCGAGCACCTGGATGCGGTGCTCCCGTCGGTGGAGGATCTGCCCGACAGGGAGGTCATAGCCCGGCTGCATGAGGACCTCGTCCGGTCCGAGCGCTTCGCGGAGGCGGCCGCACGGGATAGCTCGCTGACGATCCGCATCGGTTCGGCTGGTGCCATCGAGCAGGCAATGCGAGGAGTCGATGCCGTTGAGACCCTCCAGCGTGTTCAGACGCTCACCAAAGCCAACCTATGGCTTGAGCCGGTGGCCCAGCATGCGATTGCTGGCGAGCGAGGAGCCGGTGCGCTCGATCTGCTCCTGCGGTTCGTCGAAGACGCAAAGCCGATTGTCGAGGAGCGGAAGCGCTACTTGGCCCAGCCGGTGGAACTGCCCGATACCTTCGAGCCCGCGGCCGCTGAGGCGACCACGTTGATCGGTCGCCTCGCCAACGGCGAGGAGGTCTTTGGCTTCTTTGCCTTCCGCGAGAAGGCACTCCGGCCGGTCCTGCAGGCTATCAAGGTGCAAGGGCGCGTGCCCGCTGCTCGGGAGGACTGGGATCACATTCGCCAATACCTCATCTGGCGGGAGCAAGTCACTTCACTGAGCGTCCGGTGGCGGGCGCTGGCCGAGGAGATTGGCGCTCCGTCTGCAGGGTCGGCGCGGGAGATCGAGCAACTCGTCGGCCTCCTTGATGCCGTCCTCGTGGAGGGGGCTGGCGCCATGCGCACGCTCGAGGAGGTCTTCGGCCAAGTCGTACCTGGGGCGAGCTCGCCTCGGGATCTCTGGCGCGATCCTGCTCGGATGGAACATGCCGAGGAGGCGCTTCGGAATGCGGCCGCCTCCGCACAGCTCGCCGCTGCGCGCGTTGAAGTGTCCCGTCTTGAGGGGCTCTTCTCGGACGCATCAGGCAAAATCGGGAAACTGGCTCGTGACCTGCTGGGCGAGGCGATTGGCCGATCCGATATCGAGACGGAGAACGTCGCCCGCCTTTGGGGTGTTTTGAGGCGCCAGATCGATGACCTTAATCAGCACAAGAACCATCTGGCGCTTGTCCGTACCGTCACAGGCCGGATCCGCGAAGCAGGGGCTCCTCTCTGGAGCCGGCGTCTGGCCACAGAACCAGTCGAAGGCGAAACGGATACCTTGATCCCCGTCGACTGGCGTGAGGCATGGGATTGGGCCGCAGCCTCGGCTTATCTGGCGCGGATCGATGACCGGAACCGGCTGCGTAGCCTGGCCGAGGAACGGGTCCGCCTTGATGCTGAAATCAGAAAGACCTTCGAGCGAGTGGTGCGTGAGCGGACCTTCTATGAGCTCGGTCGGTCCATGTCTGGGCCGGTGCGCTCTGCGCTGATGATGTTCGCTACAGCCCTGCGCAAGACCGGCAAGGGCACCGGCAAAGGGGCTGTCCGGCACCGCCGCGACGCCCGGAGCGCGATGGCCCAGTGCTATGACGCCATTCCATGCTGGATCATGCCCACATGGCGCGTTGCGGAGCAGCTGCCCGGCGAAGTCGGCTCGTTCGACCTCGTCATCATGGACGAGGCCTCCCAGTCCGACATTCGTGAAGTTCCGGCGCTTCTTCGTGGCAAGAAGATTCTCGTTGTTGGTGACGACAAGCAGGTGAGCCCAACAGCCGCCTTCATTGAGAACGCGAAGATCGACCGGCTTGAGCACGGTTTCCTCAAAGGGCAGCCTTTCAAAACGCTCCTGCTTCCGGGATCATCACTCTATGACCTCGCCAAGGTCATGTTCCCGGACAAGCTGGTCATGCTCAAGGAGCACTTCCGCTGCGTCGAGCCGATCATCCGGTTCTCGATGCAGTTCTACCCTGAACCTCTGGTGCCGCTGCGCGTGCCAACGGCGCATGAGCGGCTCGATCCCCCGCTCGTCGACATCTATGTGCCGGACGGACGCCGCCAGGGGGATAAGCAGAACCCGCGCGAGGCGGAGGTCATCGTCGGTGAGATCCGCAAGATTGTTGAAGATCCCGGCCTTGCCCGTATTGAGGCCCAGGATCGCTGGCGCACGATTGGCGTGGTGTCGCTGATTGGCGCAAAGCAGGCCGCCCTCATCAACCGCATGCTTCTCGACGAGCTAGGGGAAGACATCATGATGCGCCATCGCATCGCTTGCGGTGACAGTGCCACCTTCCAGGGCAACGAGCGCGACATTGTCTTCCTGTCCATGATTGCTGATTCCAACAGCAAGCAGGCGCAGACGGCAGCTCAGTTTGAGCAGCGCTTCAACGTCGCGCTCTCACGCGCCCGCGACCGTCTCGTGCTCGTCCGCTCGGTTCGCGAAGAAGAGCTTAAGCCCGATGACTTGAAGGCGCGGGTGATCCGCCATTTCCGTGACCCGATGGCTGGTGCAGCCACGCCGACGGGCGACCTTGAGGCCATATGTGAGTCGGACTTCGAGCGGGAGGTGCTGCGGCGTCTTCTGGAGCGCGGCTATCGGGTCAGTCCGCAGGTCGGTGCCATGGGGTACCGCATCGACATTGTTGTCGAGGGAGCAAATGGACGGCGCCTAGCCGTCGAGTGCGACGGTGACCAGTACCATGGCCCGGAGCGCTGGGCGGACGATATGCGCCGTCAGCGTATCCTGGAACGGGTCGGCTGGCGCTTCTGGCGCTGCTGGGCGTCGAGTTTCACGCTCGATCCGGACGGCTGCATGGACGATCTGTTCGCGACCTTAGAGCGCTATGGAATTGAACCGTCCGAGGGTACCACTGCTGGTGGGGTTTTCACGACTCACATCACGGCACCATCAGCACAGGCTATCGTTGAGTCGCTTGGCTCAGACGGGATCGACCAGCAACCCCAAGTCCAGGTTCAGGAACCCAACGGGACGACGCTCAAAGAGGTAGAAAAGCTTGCGACCTCCTCGAACGGAATCCGTGTTGGTGACCGAGTCGTCATCAGATACCTTGATGATAACAAGATGGCGACACTCACCTTGAGCTCAACCCGTGACGATCCCACAAACGGCTTCCTTGCGTTGCACTCTCCGCTCGGCAAGGAGTTGATCGGTTTGTCTGAGGAAGATGAGGCTGAGTTCGAGGTGAATGGTCATACGAGGCGCGTCCTCATTGTGCGCACCGAGAGATCAGTCGCATCTCACTGAATTGCTCGACCAGCTATTATTGTGAGTTCGTGCGGGATCGTACGCTTGTCGGGCCTCTAATACCAAGTCTCCGAAGGGCTGACTCGTTCGTGATTTCCCGGACTGGAGTGGGTGTGATTCCGTTTGGCGAACTAGGGAGGTTCGCCATGCCCATCCCACTCCGCTCTGACTTCGCTGCGTCCCAGCTTCGTGTGCTCGCCCGCAAGACAAAGAACGCTTCCCAGGCGCGGCGGCTTCTGGCACTCGCGGCCATCTATGAGGGCGCCTCCCGCACCGAGGCGGCGCGGATTGGCGGCGTGACCCTGCAGATCGTGCGGGATTGGGTGGTCAAGTTCAACGCTCAGGGACCTGCTGACGGGCTGATCGACCGCAAGTCGCCGGGCCAGCCCTCCCGGCTCACGCAGGAGCACCGGGCTGCGCTCGCGGCCATCATTGAGAGCGGTCCCATTCCGGCCGTGCATGGGGTGGTGCGTTGGCGGCTCGTTGATCTGATCCAATGGCTCTGGGACGAGCACCGGGTTCCCATCTCGAAGCAGACCTTGAGCCGCGAGGTGCGCGCTCTGAGCTACCGCAAGCTCTCGGCGCGGCCACAGCATCATGCCAAGAACGAACAAGCGGTGTCTGTTTTTTAAAAAGATTTCCCCGCGCGCCTGGAGACGATCGCGACCAATGAGGCCAGCGGCCAGCCGCTAGAGATCTGGTTTGCCGATGAAGCGCGCATCGGCCAGAAGAACAAGATCACCCGCCGCTGGGCCAAGCGCGGCACGCGGCCCCGCGGGATCCGAGAACGGCCTCCACGTACATCTTCGGCGCCATCTGTCCGGCTGAAGGCAAAGCAGCCGGCCTGGTGCTGCCGCGCTGCACCACCCAAGCCATGAACGAACACCTGGAGATCTCGCAGGCCGTGGCGCCTGGAACTCATGCGGTGCTGCTGCTCGACCAGGCGGGCTGGCACGTCTCCCGCAAACTGCAGGTCCCAGCCAACATCACGCTTCTGCCGCTGCCGGCCAAAGCGCCCGAACTGAACCCGGTCGAGAACATCTGGCAGTATATGAGGGAGAACTGGCTCTCCAACCGGATCTTCACGTCGTACAGCGACATTCTCGATCACTGCTGCGAGGCCTGGAACAAGCTTGCTGATCAGCCCTGGACCATCATGTCCATTGGCCTGCGTGACTGGGCGCATCAGTTCTGATCACTGGGACTTGGTATAATTGCTTTCAATCCGCGGATAATCGCTTTTATCCAGAACAAACAAACCATCTTTCTCCATGTTGAGGTGCGAGTGCATTCTGCTGGATGAACTCCCGGCGGGGTTCCACCACGCCGCCCATGAAGAGCCGGAATGGCGGTTCACCTACCGAATGTTCAATCGCACAGTGAGGGAAGCCGGTTCGACTTTACTTTTCAGGTGACCGCAGAAACGGGGAGGGGGGATTCACTGGAGCAGTAGCGGATCAGGGCGCCAAGCCAACACCATAAGGCTCGGCTAGGTCCCAGAACCAACTACGATCAAGCTGAGGCTCGCGGTACTCTTCCACGATAGCCGCGGCTGCATGGTCATAGATCGCATAGCAAAGGGCCTCGTCGTCATGACGGGCGTAATAGGCAATTCCGGCCGCTTGGATAGGGTGGTTGCGAAGAGCCGCCGACCAGGCTTGCGGGACGTAATACGGAAGACCGCCATGCACGACCTCCGCTGTGGCTCCCAAACGGGCCAGACCGGTTCCTCCAAGCTTGATCAGGACGAGCTGTTGCGTCACACGCAATCGCACATAGGCCTTCCTCGCCAGCAGATCTAACGGAATGAGAGTGCGTCCTGGTTCTCGGAGAAAGGTCTCAGCAAAAGCGCCGCGTGCGTCCTCGGCCGTGTAGAGGACGCCATACGATGCATCAGGCGCATTGAGGCGACCACCGCGGCTGCGATCGAAGTGGATTGGATCGTATGCTGCCGTGAAGAACCTGTGGAGGATCTCGCCGGCCTTAAGAGTAATGAGGGCCGGGTCTCGCGAGGTGAGATCCGGTGGCGGCAATGGGGCAGTCACGATCCTTGCTGACCCATGCGCCGGGCAGCATCAACAACCAAGTCGATCTCGCCAGCCTTGAGGAGATCAATCGGCTTGCGTCCGTTCAGATGCGAAACGGGACGAACAAGAAAGTTCAGCACAGCCCAGGGGTTGTCTGTCGGCAGAGCCTCCTGCACGGCCTTCAGACCGGGGACGACAGTGCCATCAGACGTGAACTGCACCGTTGGGTATGCACGCCGGTTGCTCGGACCCGGTACGGCCAGCAAGCTGCCCTCGCGCACTTTTCGATCCACCATCTGCCGTGAGATGCCGTTCATCAGGATCCGGACTTGATCCAGGTCGTAGGCTCCCCCGGATTCTTTCAGATCGCTCTGCGCAATCTGCACACCTCTCAGGAGGGCTTTGGCGCGCGAGCTAGGCTCAAAGGCCGACGCATCAACGGCGCTCGTCCGGTCAGTTGGACCGGGCTTTACCCGCCTCCAGACATTACCACGGCCTTTAGCTTTGATTACCAGCCCTGGAAGGCGCTGGATCCTTTCGGATCCAAGCCGCCGCAGCTCCTGTTCTACGACAGCGTTGGAGGGAATGAGGGCGACCGAGACACCGTCCGGCAGGTTCTTCATCTCAGTAATAGCCCGCGCCGGATCGCCCACAACTTTGTAGGGGTGGACGGCAAACTGGGGCGCAGACTTCGAGTAGCGCCGGACCTGTGGCCGGCCTTTCCTCTGAGAATTGCGGATTTGGGCCATAGGCTCCTCCTGCCCATAAGGTGACCACTCTGACCAGCCATGTCAATTTGGTAAACTCTGGAAACTATGGAAAGGACCGATAGCAGCTCGAGTTTTGTCTCACGAAATCGGGGAGAGGGGCTTAGCTGACAGTTTGCAAACCCTAACAATCTAGCTGTTATTATACAAGATAACATTTCGCATAAGGAAGGTTTTGACAAGAAGTCTGTAACTACTTCCGTTCCTGAAGGAACTGCTCGGACATGCCGGCATCGAGACCACCCACATCTACACCCAACTCGACATCTCCCGCTCCACGCCATGGTCCGCGACCTCCATCCGCTCAATGAAAACCAAGAGATCCAATGAGCAGCTACCGGCAGCCACTCTCATCTGCATGACGTGCAGGCCTGCCTTTGAGGTTCCGCGCTAGCCGGCCATATGGCATATGCGCTACACGGCGCATTCAGGAGAAAGCGCGTGAGTGAAAAGCCGAACAATCTTCCCCGGCGCGGTCACCGAACCCGGTTTGATACACCGACCCTGGAGGAGGCGATTCTTGCCGCTCAGGGGCTGACCGACGACATTGACAGTCAGGAGCAGATCGCCGCGATGCTGATGCGATTGCCGGAGGCCGAGGTCAGGGCGGCCATTCTGAAATCCACGGCAACGGCCCGTTCTTCGGCTCGGCAACCAATCGCCTCCCGGACAGCGGCGGGGCGCCGGACCGTGGTCGTTGAGCGCAGGGCTGCCCGCATTCTGAACCAGTGAATGGCGGTGCCACAGATTTCGCCAGGGGGAGGGACAGTTCCAATGACCTCTGGTCTGTCATTCGAGGGAGGCCGTGCCGTTGCCCAGAAAACCTCGATAGGCTGGATTGTCAGTCTCATCCCAGTACGGGTATCCCAGATCATCCAGACTGCGCTTGAGCTGCGGCCGCTCTGGAACGGGTACCTGGATGCCGGCCAGCACCCGCCCGTAATCCGCCCCATGGTTGCGGTAGTGGAACAGCGAGATGTTCCAGTTGCCGGATAGCCCATTGAGAAACTTCAGGAGGGCTCCCGGCCGCTCGGGAAACTGAAACCGGAACACTAGTTCATCCTCAAGCCCGGGGGTGCGCCCGCCCACCATGTAGCGCACGTGCAGCTTGGCCATCTCGTTGTCGCTCATGTCGAGCACCGGGTAGCCCTGCTCCCGCAGCATTGCGATGATCCAATGCTTCTCCTCATCGCCCCGGGAGAGCTGCACGCCCACGAAGATCCGGGCCTCCTGAGGATCGGCATAGCGGTAGTTGAACTCCGTGATCGAGCGCTTGCCCAGAAGCTGGATGAACCGGCGGTAGCTGCCCGGCTGTTCGGGGATGGTCACCGCCAGCAGAGCCTCCCGGTGCTCGCCGATCTCGGCCCGCTCCGCAATATGGCGGAGCCGGTCGAAGTTCATGTTGGCGCCGCTGTTGATCGCAACCAGGCTCCGGTCCAGGACCGCGCCGCGCTCGGCGTACTTCTTCAGCCCGGCTAGGCTGACCGCCCCGGAGGGCTCGGCAACGGCCCGGGTGTCCTCGAAGATGTCCTTCACGGCCGCGCAGATCTCATCCGTGCTGACCGTGATCACCTCATCGAGGTGGTCGCGACAGAGGCGGAAGGTCTCCTCACCGGCCTGGCGGACCGCCACCCCATCGGCAAACAAGCCGACCTGGTTCAGGACCACCCGCTCGCCGGAGGCAAGCGCGGCCGCCATGCTGGCCGCATCCTCCGGCTCGACCCCGATCACCCTCACATCCGGCCGCAGGAACTTGACATACACCGCCACCCCGGCGGCCAGCCCTCCGCCTCCGACCGGCACGAAGATTGCTTCCAGGGGGTCGGGATGCTGCCGCAGGATCTCCATGCCAACTGTGCCCTGTCCGGCGATCACGTCAGGATCGTCGTAGGGGTGGATGAAAGTGAGCCCTTTCTCGCTCTCGAGCTGGCGGGCATGGGCATAAGCCTCATCGAAGCTTTCACCATGCAGGACAACCTGCCCATCGCGACCTTTGACCGCCTGAACCTTGATCTCCGGGGTGGTGCGCGGCATCACGATGGTGGCCTTGGCCCCAAGCGCCTGAGCGGCCAGAGCAACGCCTTGAGCGTGGTTGCC
Organism: Microvirga roseola; assembly: GCF_020866965.1. Lineage (GTDB taxonomy): Bacteria > Pseudomonadota > Alphaproteobacteria > Rhizobiales > Beijerinckiaceae > Microvirga > Microvirga roseola. The sequence goes on along the minus strand of NZ_JAJATX010000029.1, from coordinate 23,507 downwards.
GGCCGAGGCGCAGATGATGCCTTTGGCGAGCATCTCCCGCGCCAAGCCGGCCATCTTGTTGTAGGCCCCGCGCAGCTTGAACGAGAAAACCGGTTGCAGATCCTCGCGCTTCAGGAGCGCTGACTGCCCGAGCCGCTGCGACAGGCGCGGCATGGGATCGAGCGGGCTCTCGATCGCAACGTCATAGACCCGGGCCGCGAGGATCTTGCGGATGTAGTCGTGCATGTCGGATCCGCCTTCTGAACTTCCCTGTGACCTCACCCGCAGCGTCCCTGAAGGATTGCAGCGATCTCGTCAATCAGGCCTCCTCCGAGCTGCACCATCGACAATGCGGCGCAGACGTGCGCAGCATCATCTATCCAAGCGCCTGATCCAGGTCGGCAATAATGTCATCCTGATCCTCCAGGCCGACCGAGAAGCGAAACACGCCATCCCCGGCCCAGTCCCGGTAGGAGCAGGCCTCCTCCCCCTCCAGGTGAAAAGAGGATCGTAGGATGTCATCGGTCGGGATGTAGAACAGCAGGCTCTTGGTCTTGCCCAGGGACACGGCATAGGACACGACCTGCAGCCGCTCGGCCAGCCGGCGCGCCAGTGCCCCGCCATCCGCCTTGGCCGAGAAGGCCAGCAGTCCGGAGAAGTTGCGCATCTGGCGCGCCGCCAGATTGTGCTGCGGATGGCGCGAGGAGCCGGGCCAGAACACCGACCGCACCTTCGGGTGATCGGCCAGGAAGGCCTCGACCCGGCGGGCATTGGCCTCGTGCATGACCATGCGAGGCGCCAGCGTTTCCATGCCGCGCAGGATCAGCCAAGCGGCAAAGGGCGAGAGCGATCCGCCAAGATGAATAAGGCTGCCCTTGCGCAGGGCGGCAATCCGGTCCTGGCGGCCGATCACGGCCCCACCAAGGGCATCGCCGTGCCCGCAGATGTACTTTGTGAGCGAGTGCACGACGTAGTCGGCCCCGAGCGCCAGCGGCTTCATTCCGAGCGGGGTGGCGATGGTCGCATCAACGGAGAGCTCGGCCCCGCCTGAACGGGCAATCTCCGCGACTGCCGCAACATCGGACAGCCGAAGAATGGGGTTGGCCGGAGTTTCGATGTGCACGAGCTTGGTATTGGGCCGCATGGCAGCCGCGACAGCCTCTGGATTCGAGGTGTCGACGGGCGTGGCGGCGATGCCGTGTTTGGGCAGGATGTCGTGGGCGAGTTCCGCGACACCGGCATAGCAGACATTGGACAGGACCAGGTGATCGCCGCTTCCGAGACGGTTGAGAATCAGAGCGCAGATCGCCGCCATGCCGCTCGCGAAGCTGAGGGCCGCTTCACCACCCTCAAGAGCCGCCAGCCGGGTTTCCAGCAGTTCCAGGGTCGGGTTGCTCCAGCGGGTGTAGAAATGGGGCACCGCCTCGTTGAGGTCGTTGGCCGAGAAGCCGACCGCATCCGGGTGAGTGAAGAAGCTCGTCGCCATCATGGGAGGCGCGGATGCGGGCTCCCCAATGTGACGCTGTCCTGCCCCCGCGTGAAGCGCGAGCGTTGCTTCATGGGAGACAGGCTTCTGATCGGACATGCGGCTGCTCCTCATTAGTATTGAGCCCAGGCTATTGGAAACTAAGGCCGGACGCATCATCGTAGCAGGGCTAAAACAGGCATGGCACCGTCAGCCCTCGATTTCGGCGGGTGCTCCGTTGATGTGAGCCTTGAGTACATGGGAGGGTCTGAACGTCACGACCCGGCGCGGTTCGATGGGCACCTCCACGCCGGTTCTGGGATTGCGGCCCACCCGCTGCGTCTTGTCTCTGACGGCAAACAGGCCGAAGCCTGAGAGCTTTACGTCCTCACCGGCGGCGAGACAGTCGCAGATCTTGGCCAGAACCTGGCTGACCAGTTCAGCTGATTCCATCCGGGAGAAGCCACCCTTCTGGTACACGGCCTCGGTCAGATCCACGCGCGTTAGATTCCTGCCAGCCATCAATGCGCTCCCAATAAAGAGAAGCGCCCCAGTGATGAACTGGGGCGCTTCCCCGAGGACCAAGGAGGAGTGCCCCGCAGCCTTCCACTTTGGACCAGACCACAGTGCCGGAATCTAGCCGCTGTGGCTGTACCAGGAAGGACACAGCAAGCCCGGATGCACCCCTGGCATTGCGTGCATGGCCCCACTGACGACATGGAATTTCAATATCGGGCGCTCATCTGCTAACGAGATTGCGTATTGACGCCGTTCATACCCCGTGGCGCGGCAATTCCCTGGAAAGGGGGATGTCCCCCTCACCTGAGGGCCGCTGGAAACAGGGGCCCTTTCCTTTGCCGGTCAGCACGTCAGGGGCGAGTTCGATGGTGGGCATCGCGGCCGAACAGATCGAAGCGGAAGCCCGGAGGCTGCTTCGCGAGACAATCGAGCGATGCGGGTGGTACCCTGCCCTGCCCCCGGAGCAGCGGCGTAGGTCCATCGAGCGGGATGTCGAACAGCACTGGCATGTCATGAGCTCGGAGGCGGCAAAGCGGCTAGTGGCGCGTCTGGGCGAGTCGCCCTCCCCCTGCGACTGATTGATTGCGTCGTCGTGCGTTTCCAGCCTGATCCAGCATGGCGATGAGGTGCGGAGAGACAGATCTCGTTAGCATGGCATCCATTGGACAGGTCCGGAAATCCGCCAGAGGTCAGCCGCACTGCGGCCGTAGCGATCGCGCCAGTTCCCGTATGACCTCATCCTAGATCCCGAGATCATTAGCCTCCTGCTCGTCATCGGCCGCCTCGGCGGAACCGGACGCGGCAGGCTGACCGGCACCCCTCCTGTCCGGAACGGCGGTTTCGTCTGGCATTGAACCGGATGTGAGCCTGTTCTCCAGAAGGTCGAGCAGGCTGTTGAGGGCCCTGTCAACACTCGCAGACCTTCGCTGTCGTCTCTAACACCTGTTCGCCGAAGACCTGTCTATGCGGCGGGGCGGGATGCCTCCGCCGCCATGGCCCTCAGGATGCCCTGAGTCATCTCGCTCGTGCTTGCCGTGCCGCGGATATCCGGCGTCCGCGTCGAGGGCTCACTCAGAGCTCTCACGATCCCGTGCTCCATGAGAGCGGCTGCCTCGACCGCTTCTGGAACTCCGCGCTGGCGACCAAGCCAGTCGAGCATCATGCGGGTCGATTCGATCATGGCGTAGGGATTGGCGATGTTCTTGCCAGCAATATCGGGGGCCGAACCGTGAGTCGCCTGGGCCATGGCGATGTTGCCGTCGCCGATGGAGAGGCCCGGAGCCATGCCGAGACCGCCGACGAGGCCGGCGGCTTCGTCGGTAAGGATGTCACCGAACATGTTCGTGGTAACCACGGTATCGAACGTTTGCGGGTCGCGGACGAGGCGCATGGCGAACGTATCGACGATCACCTCATCCACAGTTACATCCGGATATTCCTGAGCGGCGTGGTAGCATTCCTCCACGAACATTCCGCAACCGAGCTTGAACACCGTGTTCTTGTGCACGAGCGTCAATCGCTTGCGGCGGGATCGGGCGATTTCGAGTGCCGCCTTGGCGACGCGGTAGCTGCCCGCCCGTGTGATGACACGGACTGAGATCGTAACATCCTCGGTCGGACGGAACTCGCCGGAGCCGGCGACCACGTTGCGGTCCGGCTGGAATCCTTCATTGTTCTCCCGCACAATGACGAGATCGACACCATCGAACAGGCTGCCGAGATCCGGATAGGATCGCGTCGGGCGCACATTGGCGAACAGGTTGAAGTGCTTGCGCAGGATCGGGTGTGGATTGATCGCACCCGGAACCTTGGGATAGTCGCGATGACCGATGGGTCCAAGAATCCATCCGTCGAAGGTGGCGAGCGTCTCAAGGGTGCCCTCGGGTAGGGTCGAGCCGTGCGTATCGAGGGCGGTTCGCCCGATGGGCATCGGCCGCCAGTCGATCCGCAATCCCGTGAGCTCCGCCGCGGTTTTCACCACGTCGACGGAGGCTGGGACGATCTCGTGGCCGATATCGTCGCCCTTGAGAATGCCGAGGGTCAGGTGGGCCGATGCCATCGTGTGCTCCTTATGCGTTTGTCGTGCCGTTCGGGACGGTGAGCCGGGCGATCTCCGCGGCGTTCGACCGATCCGCGAACTTCCATGCCGCCTCGAGGAGACGAGCCGTTTGCGCTTGGCCGAGAACAGGTTCCGTCTGCTTGATGAACTTGCGGTCCAATTCTTCGTTGGTCAGTGGGCGGTCAAGGCTTCCGATCGCATGCTCGATGCGCCGTGTAACCTTGCGGCCATCCCTAAACATCACTGTCATCTCGACCTGGTCCTCATGGATCGACTGATCCGTCTCGGCCGTCACACGGCCGCGCATCTGGACGATGGCCGGATCATTGACGGCCTCGTCGGTGAAAGCCGTGGGAGTGCCGTCGCCGCGCAGCAGGGCCGTGGCGGCCGCATGGAACACGCTGAACTTGCCCTCGAGCCCGGTGCGTGGCGCCGTTTTGCCGGTCAGCTCCAGAACCAGGGGATGGGTTCTGAGGGACACGCTCTCGATGTTGTTGACCTCGTCTCCGACCTCATCGCGCAGCTGGATGCAGGCGTCGATAGTGGGATGAATGACGATGCCGCAGGCGAAGGGCTTGTAGCTGTTGAGTCCAGCTTCCCAAAACTGGCCGAGGCCCTCCGTGATTTCGCTGTAGTCCTGCTTGGTCGAGGTCACGTTCGCCCAGCCGCGCGGAGCTTCGATGCCGCGCTCGGAGCTGTCGAAGCCCGCCTGCGCGAGGAACGCCGCCATGGCGCCGTTCTGGGCGGCACGTCCGGGATGGAAGCTTTTGCACATCGTGCCGAACATCTCGCGCAGTCCCGAGGATTGGGTGGCTGCGATGCCGAATGCCCACGTCATGTGCTGCTCATTGAGGCCCAGCAGCCGTCCGACAGCAGCGGCAGCACCGAACACACCTGCGGTTCCGGTGATATGCCAACCACGATCGTAGTGATCGGGATAGACGCTGTTGCCGATCCGGCACTCCACCTCGACGCCGACGATCATCGCCGCCAGCAGATCTGCGCCGGAGACCGGCTTCATCTCTGCGATGGAAAGCGCTGCCGACGCGACCGGGCCTGCCGGATGGATGATGGTCTTGAGGTGCGTGTCGTCATAGTCGAGCACATGCGAGCTGATGCCGTTCATGAGCGCGGCATGCAGCGCATCAAGCCTGTCGGCGCGGCCGATCACGGTCGCCTGCGCCGGCCCTGAGAAGAGCCGGACCGCCTCGAGCGCACGGTCCACCGTCTCATGCGTTACGCCGCCGACGGCGCATCCAAGCCAGTTGACGAATGTGCGAACGCCCTGTTCACGTACCTCCTGAGGAATGTCATCGAGCCGGCATCCCACTGCCCAGCGCGCGAGCGTCCGTGTAACACCTTGGTCAGCCATGATATCTTACCTCTTGATGCGACGGGTTGCGCCGTCATTGATAGTGGTGGTCAGGCTCACGGCGCACGGACACGCCGCACCATCCCGACCGTTTGATTTCTCTGCTCGATTCAGGTCCGAACGACTAGGTCTGAAAGTTCTTGTTCAAGTCCTGGGCTGGAGCGTGTTCGGATTTAAGTGTCGTCTGCGTGGGCAGTCTGCTGCCTCTTCGCGGACTTGCGCCCCCTGCCTGAAGATGCCCCTGCCACGCTGATAACCCGGTTTGATTTGCCCTTCTCTGGATGGGCTCTGCATCATTCCTGTCTAGTCCGCAGCAGTCAACAGAAAACTGTCGACAATCCTGGGAAAGCTAGCTAAACCGGAACCGGCTCGTCGGTACGACATCACGTCAGCTCATCGGCTTCTGACTTCATGAGTACGAGCAATCGATCCTTAGCCTGAATCACGTGGGACCTGTGGGCCCGATATGCGCGTTCGGGATCCCGTGCTGCGATGGCGGAAAGCATTTCCCGGTGCTCGAGGTTGGAGACCGCGAGGCCACCTCCCTGAACCAGACTGCGAGCGCGGAACAGGTGCAGCTTCTTCACGAGGCTGCGATAGTGCTGCGCAAGAGTGGCGTTTCCGGCCGAATCGATGATGTATTCGTGGAAGGCGAGGTTGAGCGGGTAATAGCCGTCGAAGTCCTGGCGAAGCGAGGCCTCCTCCATATCTTTGACAAGCCCGTTCATGTGCCTGATCTGCTTTTCCGTCACCCGCTCGGCCAAGAGTTGCCCTGCGAGACCAAAGAGAGCTGCGCGAACTTCATAGATTTCCAGTGCTTCCTCGATGGACAACTGGCGGATGAACGAGCCGCGATTGGGGATCGAGACCACGAGACCCGACCCTTCCAAGGCCCGCACGGCCTCGCGGATCGGGCCGCGGCTTGTGCCTAGCCTCAGGGCCAGCTTGTTCTCGTTGATCCGCTCGCCCGGAGCGAAGCTGCCGTTAAGAATAAGGCGCTCTACTTCGCGCTCGACCGCTGTCGTAAGCGACGAGGTCCGCAAGACGGCTAATTCCTGAGTAGGCGTGTTTTGAGTCATGATATCACCTACAACTGCTCCCGGCGCTGTTGTCAACTGTCGACCAGCGGCTACGGCCCCCTGCTGTCGCAGGTCTCCCGGCAGAGTATTCAACATCCCGCTCCGGATGCGCCACAGAGGAAGGCAATTGCGCAGCAGCACAAGTCGCCTCTCACCCACTACTGTAAGCATCATGGCGCCGCCCGACTGGGCGGCACCACCATTCGCCTAACCTCTGAACTTCTCGATCCCTTGAAGATCCGGTGCGTCGAATAGGCGCTCGCACCACTGGGCCAACGCCTCAGATTGCGGCTCCGTCCACCCACCGTACTGCGTATTGGCTCGGAATTTGGTGAGCAGTTCATCCCGTGTCAGGGGCTCACGCGCCCCGCCCCGCATATGCGGTTGGCGTGCCTCGCGAATGCTGCCGTCCTTGAGGGTCACGATCACGGTCCCGGTGTAGTTCCGAGGATATTCGTCCTCCGGGTCAATTTCGTAGTTCACCTTTTCGGCGAGATCGAGCACCTGCGGATCAGCGATCCGCTCATCAGTGAACTGCCCCAGACCGGCGGCGCAGTCGACAAATCCTACGGCGACTCCGAATGGTACGCTGAACTTCGCGGAATAGGGAGTTGAGGGCCGCCGCTTCTCTGCAAGTGGCTCCCACAAACGATGCACCGTTCCCTCCCCGACTTTGCACAGGACCCTTTCGATATGCTCAGGCTCCACGCCTTCGCGGGCGAGGCGGATGGCGCAGTCAATGAAGGGCTGCACCATCGTCCCGCAGGCGTAAGGCTTGAAGGCGATCCGCGCGGCCTTCCATTCCTCTCCAAGACCTGAGGTGATCTTCGAGTAGTCCGGCGGGATTTCCGAAACGCCGAAGGCGTAGAAGAAGCCGTGCTCGCCCTCGAAGACGGTGCGCGGTCCCTTAAAGCCGGCGCGGCCGAAGAGGGCGGCCCGAAGGCCCGCCTGCGCCGCCCATCCGGGGTGTATGCGCTTCGTCCATGTGCCTTCCGCGAGATATTCGATGATGCCCGATGCGAAGCTTGCCGCGACGCCGAGACCGTCGACCATCTGCGCCGGGCTGAGCCGCAGCGCCGCGCCGACACCGGCGGCAGCGCCCATGGATCCGATGATGGCCGTAGGGTGGAAGCCAGCGCGGTGCTGCGCCGTCGGTGCAACGACCGCCATGCGGCACATGAGTTCCGCGCCGACGGCGATACCGCGCAGCGCATCCTCTCCGCTTCGGCCATACCGCTCGCAGGCTGCAAGAACCGCCGGCACGATGGCGGCGCTGGTGTGGACCGGCGTTCCCTCGAAGGTATCGTCGTAGTCCTCACCATGGGAGGCGGTGCCGTTGACGAGCGCTGCGCCTGCGGCATCGAAGCCCCGTGCATGGCCAAACGCGGTGCAAGCCCCCTCTCCTTCCCATGAAGAAACGATGGCCTGCACATAATCCTCGTGGCGCGCGGAGACGCTCAGCCCCACATGGTCTATAAGGGCAGAGGTTGCCGTCTCCTGCAACTCCTTCGGCATCGCGGCATTGTCCAGCCCACAGGCCCAGGCGGCAAACTGCTCCGCAATCGCCTGACCCGCGGGAGGCGTGTTCTCTTTAGCCATATCATTCTCCCTATAGTCCCAAAGGAGCGCCGAACTAGCGCCTCTTCGAATGATGCGCTCAATGAGCCTGCGAAGCCGGTATGACGAGCGGCTTTCTCCAGCGCCGAATCTCGCGCACGGCGGCAACGCCGATAATGAGAGCAGCACAGGTGAGCAGAGTCAGGCTGACGCCGTCCTGCAGGAAGACGATGTGGTCGCCGTTGGTCATCAGCAGAGCACGCCGGTAGTTGGACTCGATCATGTAGCCCAGCACGAGACCAAGGATCAGCGGTAGATGCGGGAAGCCGAGCACGCGCATGATGTAGCCCACCACGCCTGCAGCCAGCACCACCCACAGGTCGAAGAGGCTGTGATCGATTGAGTATACGCCGGAGACAACAAGGCCGAAGATGGCGGCCATGAGATACGGCTTCGGTCGCTTCACTAGCCAGATGCACGGCCCCAGGATGACGATGCCGAGGAGGAGCATCATCAGGTTGGCCGTGAACAACCCACCGAAAAGGCCATAGACAATTTCCGGGTTAGAAGTGAACAGCAGCGGCCCGGGTTGCAGACCGTGAATCAGGAAGCCGCCGAGAAGGATTGCCGTCGAGTTCGAGCCGGGAATACCGAAGCTGAGTGTCGGAACAAGCGCGGTCGCTGACACGACATTGTTGGCCGTTTCAGGAGCAATGACGCCCTCTTCCGAGCCATGGCCGAACTTCTCCGGCTCCTTCGACCAGCGGCGCGCCTCGTTATACGATAGGAACGCCGCGACCGAGCCGCCGGCACCGGGGATGGCACCTTCGACGGCTCCCAGCACGCAGCCAATGCCCTGAGCACGACGCAACCGCCACAATGTTGGCAGGGTCGGAAGCTTGAGCTTTGCACGGCCCGTGTCCGGCTTGGCTCCCTCGCGCCACCTGTTCTCGCCAGCCTGAACCATGAGCTCGGAGACGGCAAAGATGCCCAGCATGATGAGAATGAAGTGAATGCCTTCGAGCAGGTTCGGATTGCCGAACGTGAAACGGCTGACGCCGGAGATCGGATCGGTTCCGACCGTTGCGATCATCATGCCGAGAACGCCAGCGATCAGCCCCTTCAACAGCGCTCCCTCGGAGAGCGAGGCGATGACGCTGATGCCGAGAATGCCCATGGCAAAATAGGCTGGCGGTGTGAACAGCAGCGCGAGGCTGGACAGCGGCTCAGTTAGCGTTGCAAGAAGAATGAGACCGAACAAACCGCCGATCGTCCCGCCCACGAGCGAGAGGCCGAGAGCCTCGCCCCCGCGGCCCTTCATGTGCATGGCATAGCCATCGATGGTCGTTGCCGCGGCGGCGTTCGTGCCCGGCGTCCGGATGAGGATCGCCGGAATGGATCCTCCATACTCAGCGCCGACATAGACCGATGCTAGAAGTACGACAGCTACCAGCGGCGGCAGGTTGTAGGTGAACGGAAGCAGCAGGGCCATTGCGATCGACGGCGAGATGCCCGGAAGCGCTCCACCGAGAATGCCCCACAGGACGCCTCCGAAAGCCGCCGCCACAACAGGCATCGTTGTCACGGCTTGCAAAGCGTAGGAAAGGCCTTCCATCAGAAACGCTCCGATAAAGAATTGAGAGATTTGCGCCTAACGAGATGGCGATCAGCCGATGAGTTGGGGCCAGAAGCCGGCCGGCAGCGGCACATCCAAAAGGCGTACGAACAGCAGGTAGAAGAAGCCGGCACCCAATATGCCGAACACGATCAGGCTGAGAGAGGGACGCTTGCCATTGTAGACAGCCACAGCGAGGAGCAGCAGTCCGACTGACAGCATATAGCCGAGATATGGCATGATCAGAAGGTAAGCCGCTCCAAGAGCGAGCATCCCAGCTGCCCGGAGATGGATGAACTGGTCAGCCGCTCGCGGTTTGGGTTCGGCGGCTACGACGGGTCCGGTCGCCCGCATCGCAAGTAGCGACTGAGCGATTAGACCCGCCGACAGCATGCCGAGTATCACGGCGAGAAGTTTCGGCAGACCGTCTGCCCCGACGGTTCCGCCAAGTCGGCTCTTTGGGATCGCATCCGCGGCGAACCAGAAGACCACGGCGAAGATGAACAGCAGGATTGCCGTGACGAGAGTGCCGCGCATGATTGTACTCCCAAGAGGTTCGACAGTTAGTCCGTGGTAATGCCGTACTTCTGGAAGAAGTCCTTCTGGCCCTCGGCGAACTCCGCCGTGAACTTCTTGTACTCCTCCTGGTTCATGTAATCTGGCACGAGGGCGTCCTTCTCGTACCAAGCCTTGAAGTCAGGCGACTCGAGCACCTTCTGGATCGAGTTCTCCCATGCGGAGACGACATCCCTGGGCAGCCCCTTCGGCCCTGCGATTCCGCGGAATTTGCGTACGACGAGGTTGATGCCCTGCTCCTTCGCGGTCGGAACATCAGGGAACTGCTTGAGGCGCTGGTTGGTATAGGTGGTGATCAGCCTGATCTTGCCCGCGTCGATCTGGCCGCGAAGTTCGGCAACTTCGCCGATGCCGACATTGGCGGTACCGTTCAGAACGCTCAGCATCACGTCGCCGCCGCCATCATGGGTAATGATGGTCATTTCCGTGCCGGTCTCGGCCTTCAACTGCTCCATGACCTGACGGTCGAGGGAGCCGGGCGTGCTCACGGCGACACGAACCTGGTTCGGACGCTTCTTTGCGTCTTCAACCACTTCCTTGAGATTCTTGTAGGGGCTGTCCGCACGAACGAAGACGATCTGCGGATCCTGGAAGAGGTTCACGACCGGGTCGAGATCTTGGTAGGTCTTCTCTGGCTTGCTGAGCAGAGACGTGTTGATGTAGCTCGGCGTTGTTCCATAGAAGACGCTGCCGTCGGCCGGCGAATTTGCGAGGTAAGCGACTGCCTTTGCGCCAGCACCGCCGCGCACGTTCTCCACCGCGAAGTTCACGCCCATGATCGGCGAGAGGTGCTTAACCAGTTCGCGCAGGAACACATCCGTTCCGCCGCCAGGGCTGGAATGGGTGACGAGCTTGACTGTCTTGTGCGGATATTCTGCGGCGAGCGCAGACTGCGCCAGCAGGCCGACCGCCGTCAGGCCGACGCAGAGTACCGTTTTCATTCGAGAGAATCTCATACTTTCCTCCTAGCTTCGGGTGCAGCTGCCTTGGCCGGCAATCTTGGTCGACCTGTAATCTGCTGACTGTCGACAATTCATATTCGCACTGATTTTTCCCTCAGTGCAAGCTCCTTATTGCTCCTTCGAGCAATTCAGCGATGCCCCTACAGGCTTAAGGCATAAATAGTCCGCCGCTCACATGAACGGACTGGCCGGTCATGAACCCACCTGTCGGCAGGCAAAGTGTGCGGACCACTTCAGCAACGTCCTGCGGCGTGCCCTCACGCCCGACGAGCGGCTGCCCGCCACCGGGCAGTGACGCGCTGTGGCCCGACGTTGCAGAGCGCTTGCCGCCGATCTTCCCGGGCACGACGCAGTTCACGGTGATCCCATGCTCGGCGAACTCGACCGCGAGGGCCCGGGTCAGACCCGTGAGGCCTGCCTTGGCGGCAGCGACATGGGCGCGATTGAAAGCTCCCGTATGCGCACTCACGCCACCGATGTTGATGATGCGGCCGTGCCTCGCTTGAACCATGTGCGGGAGAACCGCGCGTGAGGCGAGGAATGCCCCTTCTAGGATCACGCTTGAAATTTCACGCCAATCGGCAAGGGTCATCTCCGTAAATGGGACCTCGCGCCTGATGGCGGCATTGTTGACGAGCATGTCGATACGGCCGAACGTTCCGGCGACCTTCTCGACCATGGCAGCAATATCCTGCTCGTTAGTCACATCGGCAAGATGGACAAGCGCACTTCCACCTGCTGCTTCGATTTCGGCTGCTGTGGCCTCAGCCTCGTCGCGGGACGATCTCGCATTGATCACGACTGCGGCACCCTCGCGGGCAAGGGTCAGGGCAATGGCTTTGCCGATGCGGCGAACGCCGCCTGTTACGATAGCAACCTGTCCTTCGAGCGGTTTCTGATCGGTCATTCTCTCCTCCCGACTGACGTGTCAGTTCACATGACCTGCCGTTCGCCTTTTGGGGTGCAAGCCTGACTGATCGACAGACAGTGACAGCTTAGAAACTTTCTACCGGGGATCTGTGGCCCTGCAGAGCAGGAGCCCTCTAGTTCCTCGGGCACATTCTTTCGCGTGCGTTTGCATACAACCGTATTCATTTCTGCTCGTCAAGTGCGCCGGCGGCATTTGTGCGATGTAGTGTGGCTTCTGGCCTGCACACTCCTGCAGGAAGAGTTCCCTCAGCTCGACTTCGTGCGCCCGAAGATCGCCTCAAGCATGGCAAAAAGGCCGATCCGCTTGAACAGGCCATAGAAATGAAGCGTGAATGCATTCACCAGGAAGGCACGTATGACGTGGAAGGCGGTCACAAGGGCAACATTGAGATGCAGAACCTGGGCGGTGAGCGCCATCTCCGCCATTCCACCGGGGGACGATGCAAGGGCAGCGCTGGCGATGTCGATGTCCGTGAAGACTGACAGAAGACCAGCATAACCGAAGAGCAGCGCGGCGAGCAGGATCGTGAAGATGCTGCTGATAAGGGCGAGGCGCGGCAGGCGGACAATGTTCTCGCGACGGAAGCGCGACCCGATCGAAATGCCGATGAAGAACTGGCCTAGAGAGAACAGCACGCCGGGCATCCGCCCTATGAGAATATCGCTCGCCGCGAGACACGCCGCGCCGACGATTGCGCCGACGGTCCAGGGATTGTTGAACCGCAGCATCCGCGTGACGGCGACGCCGGCAATTCCCGCCATCAGGGCGATACCGGCCTGAGGCCATGAGAGGCGAACCTGCGACGCCTCGTTGATCAGGCCTCCGTCGATTCCCAGCCCTATGATGACGGGCGGCATCAGACATACGAGCAGCGCTACCCGCAGCGCCTGTGACAGCGCAATGAGTTCAGGCTGTGCGCCGACACTCACGCCGACATTCGCCATTTCGGAAAGACCGCCCGGCGTCAGTGAGAAGAATGCGGTCTTGTGGTCGATCCGGCCGACACGCGCGAGCGGAACGGACAGGACGGCCGAGAGAAAGATCGCCAGAAGCGCCGTCAGAACCATCAAGGGCGCCCAAAGGGTGATCGTCTGAAGCGCCGCAGCAGTCACGTTCAGGCCGACGCTCGTTCCGGCCACAGCCTGGCCCAGACGGCGTCCGAGCGCCGGCGCGAAAACCGGAAAGCCTGCGATGGAGACAAGTGCGGTAGCGATCAGCGGACCGAGAACCCAGGCCAGAGGCACGTGAGCCCAGGATGCCAGCAGGCCAAGTCCGACAGACGCACCAAGGCCGATCAGCGACTGCCAGGGCGGGAGACGCCTGGGAATGTTCAAGCGCATTGGGCGAGCAGGTCGCGTACGTCGTCGATCCGGTCGAGGCGCCAGACCGCTTCGCACAATGCCCTGGCCCGCGCCTCACCGATCACGGGCACGGCATTGGCCAGGAACTTCCTTTCGATGGCATCGTCGGACATGGGGTTATCAACCGTTCCGCTGGCATGCTCCACCAGGTGCTCGTAACGCTCGCCCGAGCGCGTCACGACAGCCGCCCAGGCCTGATCCCGGCGCAGGCTCTCGTCCATGTGGGCGCTGACCTTGTCACGAAGGGCCGCAACCTCCGGATCGAGCGCTCGCTTGTCCGTGTACTGAGCGATCCCTGCCGTGCCGTCCAGGAACGAGACCGCAGCGGTGTGCGACAGGCTGAACTTCGATTTCAGCCCGGTCTTCGGATCGGAAACCCCGGTGATCGTGACCGCGAGCGGATTGACCCGCAACTCGATCGACACGACCTCCTCCGACTTCGGCACTTTTCCCGCCAACGCGATCATGGCGTCGATGGTCGGGTGCAGAACGACCCCGCAGGCATAGGGCTTGTGTCCGTTGCGCGTGATCTCCCAGCGTTCGCCCAGCCCGTCGAGAATTTGCTCCGGCGCGGCCTCGCTGCTGTAGATCCGGCAGAAGCCGCGCTTTCCTTCCAGAATCTCACTGGAGCTGTCGAACCCGTTCTGCGCCAGCAGCGCCGCCAGCACTCCGTTGGAGGCAGCCTTGCCCGCGTGGAACGACTTGCACATTGTTCCACGGTTCTGCTGCATCCCGGCGGCCTGCGTCGCCGCGATCCCGAGCGCATGGGTGAGCTGCTGGGCATTCAGCTCAAGCAGCCGGCCCGCTGCCGCTCCCGCTGCGATGGAGCCAAGCGTTCCGGTGAGATGCCATCCGCCCGGATGGTGCTTGGGAGCCCCCTGCCCCGTCCGGACCCCGGCCTCGAAGCCGGCGCAATAGGCGGCGATCAGATCACGGCCTGCAATCGGTCTCTTCTCCGCAAGGGCAAAAAGTGCAGACAGGACGGGAGAGCTCGCATGGAGCACCACGCCGCCCATATGCGTATCGTCGAAATCGAGGACGTGACCCATCTGCCCGTTTGCGATGGGTGCCTCGAGCAAACCAAGTTTCATTCCCCGCCCGAGCACGGTCGCCTGCGGAGCACTTCCGACCGCGCCAAGGACGGTGAGCAGTTTGCTGATGGTGGGATGCTGGCTTCCTGCCAGCGCGCATCCGATCCAGTCCAGAACACCCCGCCGACCCTCATGCACAGCATTCTCGGGGAGGCTCTCGGCGGTGAACGAGGCCAAGAACTTACAGAGGTCACTGGTGACGTTCAGATTGAGGTCTGCCGCCCCGTAATCCATGCGGGTTGCGGACTGGCTGCTCATGTGACCTCCCTCGTCGCTACAATTTTCAGGTAATTTCCCTAGCGCTTTGTCCTCATTTGTATACGTTAGCATCCGACATTGGCAAGAACAGCGCTCCCGAAAAGGGAAACAAGGGCAGGCCACTCGGGTCCATTTTGCTGGGGAGCGGGTGAAGGGAAGAAACGAGGGACATTTCGATGAATGCACATTCCAGCAGTGACATCTCGCAGGAAGCCTCCGTCCTATCGGAGTATATTTCCGCTACGCTCGACCGCGAGTTGCCATCGGATGTCGTGGTGAAAACGAAGCATCACATCCTGGATACGCTCGCCGCCATCCTGTCGGGGTCCCGCCTGCGCGCGGGACGGCTCGCCGCCTCTTATGTCGAGCCGATCGGCGGCGCTTCCGAGGCCCTTGTCATCGGAACCCGGCTTATCGTTCCCGTCGTGAATGCAGCCTTGGCCAATGGCATGGCGGGTCATGCCGATGAAACGGACGATTCGCATCTTGCCGGTCGCTTTCATCCGGGTTGCGGTATCGTTCCGGCGGCCCTCGCCATGGCCGAGAAGCAGGATCGCAGCGGGCGGGATTTTCTTCGCGCCGTCGCTCTAGGGTATGACGTTGGGGCCCGCACGACCATTGCCCTAGGGCTGCATCGGCCGGATACATCGCGGCACAGCACCCATAGCCTCGGGCCAGCCTTCGGAGGAGCCGCCGCGGCAGCTGCGATCCTACGTCTCGATTCGACACAGGTACGTCATGTTCTATCCTACTCCGCCCAGCAGGCATCCGGCATCCCGTTCTGGCAGCGGGACCGCGAGCATGTGGAAAAAGCGTTCGACTTCGGAGGTATGGGAGCCCGCAATGGGGTGGCCGCCGCGACTATGGTCGCAGCCGGGTTTTCCGCCGTGGACGACCCCTTCTCCGGAAAGCACAATCTCTTCACGGCCCTTGGAGAGAACCCCGATCCCTCTCTCATGACTGCCGAACTTGGCTCACGCTACGAGATCATGCGGGCCTCGATCAAGAAATGGTGCGTTGGCTCGCCGATCCAGGCGGTGCTGGACGCTGCAAGCTTCTTGGTCAGCACCCACAGCCTGCGCGCCGACGACGTGAAACGAATCGTCATTACCATGCCCGACGACCGCATTCATATCGTCGATAACCGGACGATGCCCGATGTGTGCGTGCAGCATCTCGCAGCATTGGCCATTCTGGATGGCACCATCACATTCGAAAGCAGCCATGATCACGACCGGATGAATGATCCGGCAATCCGGGCCTTGCGCGGGCTCATCGAACTCGTTCCGAGCGCGGAGCTGACCGCAGCTGTTCCAGCAAGGCAGGCGATCATGGAGATCGAGACCACAGACGGTCGCCACCTGAGGCATCACGCCCAGGCTGTTCGCGGCACCCCCGAGAATCCGATGGACACTGAGGAGATCGAAGCTAAGGCGCGCGATCTCGTCACGCCCATCATCGGGGCGGACAGAGCCAAGATGTTGATCGAGACCGTAAACCGCCTGGAAGAGGTGCGGAGCATTCGACACCTGCGGGAGCTACTGACAGCGTGATGACGGGCTATGGCCCTGTACTATTCACCTTCATCGACAGGGAGAAGTGATGCGCAGGAAGCGCGTCACTTCTCTTTAGGGAGACGGAGGACTGGAGGAATTGGTGCCGGTCAGCCGTCAAGCACCACATCTCTTATCACTTCGTCAATCCGACGTCCTTGAGCACCGCTGCGGTCCGGGCCTGTTCATTCTTGACGAACTCGTCGAGGGCAGGACCGGCCAGAAAGATATTTTCCCAGCCACGGGTTTCGAGCACCTTCTTCCAGGCATTGGATTCCACAAGATTCTTGAACATCTTCGTCAGGCTCGCCCTCTCCTCGGCTGAGATGCCGGGCGGGGCGACAATCATCCGCCAGTTGGACAGCTCAAGGTCAATGCCGTTTTCCTTCAGCGTCGGCGCTTCGACACCCGGCAGACGCTCCGGCGAGGAAACCGCCAGCAGGCGCAGCTTGCCAGCCTTGATCTGGCTCATGAACTCACCGAGCGAATTGATGCCCGCCGTCACCTTCCCGCCAAGAAGCGCACCAAGTGATTCACCGCCGCCCGAGAAGGCAATGTAGTTGGTCTTCGTCGGGTCCGCACCGACATTCTTCGTGATCAGAGCCGCCAGAATGTGATCCGGCCCACCGGCCGATCCACCCGCCCAAGTCACCTTGGACGGATCGGCTTTGATCATCTCGGCGAGCTCCTTCATTGATTTGACGGGCGAGTTCGTCGGAACGGCGATCGCCTGCCACTCGCCGGTGAGACGGGCGATTGGCGTAACCCGGTCCAGGGTGACTGGTGCCTTGTTGGTGATGATGGCGCCCACCATCACATACCCGCTCGCCATGAGTTGCGTCGGATCGCCCTTTGCACCATTGACGAACTGGGCAATGCCGATTGTCCCGCCGGCGCCGGGAACGTTGGTAACCTGTGCCGAGCTGGCGAGACCGGCATCCGTCAGGGCCTGTCCGACGGAGCGCGCCGTCTGATCCCAGCCGCCGCCGGGGGCAGCGGGCGCCATGATCTTGAGGCTGGGTGCCTGTTGCGCGAAAGCGGCTGATGAGAGTGCCGCGCTGGCGGCCAGCACCAGGCCGGCAAGTGTTCTTCGGGTAAGCGTCATTGTCGTTTCCTCCTTTACCGAGGCCTCTTCGACCTGGGCATCCTTATTGAGCCGGCATCCGGCCCGAATTCTTTTGCGTTCAGGTTCCCGGCTTCGGATCGGGGATGGCCAGGGCTCGAGCCTTTGATGGCGTTGGCTCGTGGAGCGCTCGGCGCTCCTTGGCGTAGCGAACCAGCGCACCGAAGCGATAGATGCCGTGGACGAACTTGCCGTATGGCAAGGTCACGAAGAAGCCGAACACGAAGCCCAGATGAAGGGCGAGCATCGTGCCCATGGCCGGCGTCGCGCGCAGTACCAGCAGCAGCAGACCCGTCAGGCTCACCAGGAACAGCATGGCCGTAAATGCAATCTCCATGCCCCAGCGGCTCTCGTCCTTGAGCGCCTTGTCACGTTGGACCTTTGCCCAGATCAGGCCTGCCGGACCAATCAGCAGCCCGATGCCCCCCAGCGTGCCGAGTACCACAGGCAGGTCATACCAGGCATAGGGAGCGGGATGGCCGACAATGTAGTGGTAGAAGGTCGCCGTGCTCGTCGAGGCGAAGCACAGGAGAAACCCATAGAAGGTCAGGTGGTGGTACATCCGGCGCCGGTCGGTCGGACGCTCATCTTCATTGAAGCAGCCTGCGCCGCCGCCATCGAGATAGCGCAGCTGCATCGTATCCTTGATGGCCTGCCACACTGTGACCTTATTGGTCAGGGTCGCCGAGGTCTCGCCGATATCGCGCCAGAACATGCGGAAGCCCATGATGAGCGCCACAATCGCGTAGAGGAACGCAGCTCCGAAGATCGCAACCATCGTGTTGTGGGGCATGAGCCGGTAAAAGGAGCCCGGACCGACATGCGTTCCGAACATCACTGCCGGATCGGTGAAGGCCATCATGCCGAAGAGAAAGGCTCCCACGCTCAGGGCGGTGATGAGGCTGACGGCCATTCCATTGCGCTCGAAGAGTGGAGCCAGAGCTTTCGGCCAGACATAGAACTTATAGGAGTCATTGCGGACTCTCGCCAGCGTCTGAGGCACGTTGACATTGAACTCGTGCGGTGGCGAGAACTGGCAGTCGACATAGCAGGCGCCGCAGCTATGGCAGAGATTGGCCAAGTAGTTGAGGTCGCCATCCGAGAAGGCCCTCCGCATCTCCATCGCCGGGAAAACGGCGCACAGCCCCTCGCAGTAGCGGCAGGAGTTGCAGACCGTCATCAGACGATCAGCTTCGTGAAGAGCGTCAGTTGCGTGCATTTCTGGCAGCCTCCCGTCCGGCAACCCGCCCAAAGACGCTGCCGATGGTCATTCCGATGCCGGCGGCATAGCCTTTGCCGAGCACATTGCCGGCCATGATCTCGCCGGCGGCGAACATGTTGGCAGATGGGGTGCCGTCGGCCATGATCATCCGTGCCTCCTTGTTCACGCGCGTGCCGAGGTAGGTGAAGGTGATCCCCGGACGGACGGGGTATGCGTAGAATGGAGCGGTGCGGATGGGGCGTGCCCAGTGGCTCTTGGGAGGGATTAGCCCTTCCGTCCGGCAGTCATCCAGGATCGTGTGGTCGAAGATTCCAGGCCGGACCGCCTGATTGAAGCCTTCAACTGTTCGCTCCAGAGCCTCCGGATCGAGCCCCAGTTTGCCGGCGAGCTCTCGGACTGTGTCCGCCTTCACGGGCGGGTAGAGAGAAGGCATGAAGAGTTCGAGCGAGGGCTCATCGAAAATGATGTAGGCGATCTGATCGGGTTGGGCGGCCACCAGACGGCCCCAGATTGCATAGCGCTTGGGCCAGACATCCTCGCCCTCGTCGTAGAAACGCTCGGCATGCTTGTTCACCACGATGCCGAACACAACGCAGTCGAGGCGGGTGATAATGCCGCCATCAAACTTTGGGGCTCGCGCGTCGATGGCGACCGCATGGCACTGAGTGGGATCGCCAATCTCCTGCACGCCCTTATTGAGAAGCATCTTGAGCATGGAACCGCGGTTGTAGGGCGTACCGCGGATGAGAAAATTATCTGCGACGTCGCCCCAGTACTGCTTTAGCCACTCGATGTTCGCCTCGAAGCCTCCGGCAGCCGCCACGAGCGTGCTCGCGCGTACATCTACCTCGCGACCGGCATAGGAGACCGTGGCGGACAGGAACATGCCGTCCTGAATGTCGAGTTCAGTCACCTCCGCATCATAGAGGATTTCGATGCCGAGGCGCTCGGCCGTGAGGTAGAGGGCATTCAGCATCGACCGCCCTCCCCCCAGAAAGAAGGAGTTGGTACGTCCGAGGCTCAGGGTTCCGCCGAGAGAGGGTTGCCAGCGGACCCCCTGTTCAACGATCCAATGCAGGATTTCCTTGGACTCGCGAATCATGAAGCGGGCGAGTTCCTCGTCCGTCTGGCCGCCCGTGACGCGCAGGAGGTCCTCCCAGAACTCCTCTTCGGTATAGGGACCCGTCAGGATCTCGGTGGCCGTGTCGTGGGCGCAGCGCATGTTGCGCGTGTGGCGGGTATTGCCCCCGCGGTAGAACTTTGGCGCGGCTTCGAGAATCAGTACGGATGCACCGCTCCGGCGCGCGCTGATCGCGGCACAAAGCGCCGCATTGCCGCCACCAACGACCAGAACGTCGTATCGTCGGCTCAGCACCTCACGCAGGGCATCCGTGCGGCCAGTGCCATCGGGAGACAGATTTGCACTTTTGGGCAGCGCTGAGTCGCGGGGCAGGATCACTGCATCCTTCATCGGCTTAGATCTCGATCATCGTGTTCTGGGACGCGCCACCGGCAGAAAGACTTTGCTCGACTGTTAGCCCCTTCCGGGCAAGGCCGCCGCCGCGGCGGCTCGGGCACGTGTTAGTCGCCTGCGGGCGCATATCTGGTACTCGAAGGCATTCCGTTTCCCATCTGACTCATGCTCGAATCACAAATCTGACCGCCCTCCACGCAAGCGCCGCATTCATGTAACTCTATATCGCGTACATTTGCATACAAAAATATTCAAATCGTTGGTTTGGTCAAGGCAAGTTTGAGGGTATTAAATGTTCGGAGGAACCACCCTCCGGAGCGCGAATGTCGGATCAAGCATCGAGCGGTTTGCAACTCGTCGCCCGAGACACGGGTCTCCCCCTTAGCGAGGCCGTGTTCCGCTCTCTTCGCCAAGCTTTGCGGGCTGGCCTCTATCGGCCCGGCGACAGGCTTCGGGAGGAAGAAGTCGCACAGCAGCTGAAGGTTAGCCGGACTCCGGTACGGGAGGCTCTCGGGCGCCTCATGGCCAAGGGATTTGTCACACCCGCCAGCGGCCGGGGCCTCATCGTCCGGAGTCTCGATACCGCTGAGGTGCTTGAGCTTTACGCAATGCGTGAGATCCTGGAGGGCGCAGCCGCACGGCTTGCCGCCCAGCACGCTTCCCAGCCCGAAATCGATGCGCTCGTCGACCTTGAGGAGGCCTTCGAGGCGCACAGCGACGACGCTGCCGAAATGGCTAGGCTTAACTGCGTGTTCCACGAGGCGATTTTCCGTGCCGCCCGCAACCGCTATCTCGACAGCGCCCTGCAGGAACTGCAGGACGGGATCGCCCTCCTTGGAAACACCACGTTCAGCATCACGG
Organism: Microvirga roseola; assembly: GCF_020866965.1. GTDB lineage: Bacteria > Pseudomonadota > Alphaproteobacteria > Rhizobiales > Beijerinckiaceae > Microvirga > Microvirga roseola. Next base: position 2,450 of record NZ_JAJATX010000029.1, on the reverse strand, counting down.
GTCGGCCGTTCACGGCCGCCGAAGAGCACCGCGCCCTCATCCAGGCCATTGCCGCGCGTGAACCGGACACGGCAGAAAAGCTCGCCCGAACCCACATCCAGGAAGCCCTCCGCTCACGCTTGAAGCTGCTGCAGGACCGGTAAATGGCGAGGAGCAAGTTGTGTGGTAGCATGTCTGGTCGGACAGGCGGCTGCCGGAAGGTCATTGAGCTGACGCAGGAGTTTGGCCGAGACACCGGATAGACCCACACCGGTCCTCAGACACCCCACCNACAGGCGGCTGCCGGAAGGTCATTGAGCTGACGCAGGAGTTTGGCCGAGACACCGGATAGACCCACACCGGTCCTCAGACACCCCACCACGAGATCAGGCAAGAGGCTTTCACACGGACATATGTTTCAAAGTTGCAGATGTGTGGGACGAACTCTGCCAATCACCCATCTGCTCAGACTGCTGGATGCCTGCTGTTTCTGAATGTCCCATGCAGTCTGTGGCGCTCCCAAACTCTTAGCGCAGGGTTCCGGGAAGATTCTGCGATGACCCCATCTGCTGGTGTTCAGGTGCACGGGATTGAGGATACCCTCAGGAAGGCCCAGCGCGCCGCTAGCTGCACTTCCGGCAATGGCTCAGACGGGCTGGGCTCAAGGAGGCTCCTCCTCCGAAAGCCAAGACGCAACCCGCCCTCCCCTTGCGCCTGAGCCCTAGGCCTGATCAACGCGGGCGGCTTTCGAGCGCCGCTCGCGGTGAAGAATAAACAGCCCACTGGCCACGATGATCGCTGCTCCAGCCCAGGTCCAAGCGTCGGGCAGTTGCCCAAAGACGAGGTAGCTGATCAGTGTAGCACCAAGAATCTGCCCATAGGTGAACGGCGAGACGAATGCCGCCGGTGCCAATTCGAAGGCGCGGACCAGGAGGTAATGGCCAACGCCACCTGAGACGCCAATCCCGATGAACACCAGCAGGTCCACGGGCTCTGTAGGCGTTCGCCAAATGAAAGGCAGGGGTATACTCATCAGCACGAAGCCAACGAGGACCATATAGGTGTTTGATACGGCAGCTCCATCATGCTGCGCCAGCTTGCGGGACATCAGCTGAATCACGGCAGAGACAGCTGCATTGACGAGCAGCAACGTGATCGCCCAATCCTGGCCACCCACTCCGGGACGCACCACCACAAGGGCTCCGATGAACCCGGCACCGACTGCAAGCCAGCGGACGAGGCGGACCTTTTCCTCCAGCACCAGCGGAGCCAGCGCTGTGACCATGAGCGGTGCCGAGAAGCTGATTGCCGTCGCGGTTGGCAATGCGACAAATCCAAGGGCGTAAAAGGTCAGGATGGCCGATGCGCAATGCAGGCTGGACCTGATGAGCTGCATCGACAGCCGCGTTGACCGGAGCAGATCGAGGCCATGGTGAGGGGCAAAGACCAGCAGCATGAACAGGAAGTGCCCGGCATATCTGGCCCAGGTAATCTGAACGACGGAGTAGCTGCTGAGGAACTTGGCACAGGCATTGATGATCGGCAAAACCATCACCGCCAGCACCACAAACAGAACCGCTCGCTCCAGATTGTCAGAAGGGTTTGCAGTCCGTGCCGGAACACTCGTCTTGAGGCTGCTGAGCGAAGTTGACTCCTGATGGCACATCACAGGGTGGCTCGACCACGGAAGTCCGCCGGACACTCGCACCACAAGACCTGTGTCCAAATCATCTCTTTGCTCCTGCAGATTCCGTCGGAGTGGTGGAAGCTGCCGATATCTGGCGAAGCGCAGATGGCTGGCGCGCCAGAAGCAGAGCAGCGTACTCCGTCAGGAAACAGGCTGGACGGGGAAGAAATCAGCCGAGCAACAAAGCTAATCCACTCAGGGGCAGACGTATCATTCTCTTTCGCCATGACCCCATGCACGTGACGCACAGTAAATCGTCCGGAGTGCCGATCGGAGCTTTTTCCGCCGTGGCCCGAAATCTTCGTCCACCCCGCCGACAAAGAGAAGCGCCCTGCCGGAGCAAAGGCGCTTGAGGTTCAAGGGAGGACCATCCTCAGCCCTTCAGCTGGGAACATCAGAGATGCCTGATTTGCGAGGAGCTGGCTGTGCCCGCAGGGCCACAGGGAGCCCTGATGTGCACCTTGTATTGCGTGCAATAGCCCGTTTACGACATGGAATTTCAGCATCGGGCTCGTATTTGCTAACGAGATTGCGCATTGGCGCGGTCACACCCGTGATGCGGCGATTCCCTGAACAGGGGGATGTCCCCCTCACCTGAGCGCCACTGGAAACAGAGGCTCTTTCCTTTGCCGGTCAGCACGTCAGGGCCGAGTTCGATGGGGAGCAGCGCGGCCGAACAGATCGAAGCCGAGGCCCGGGCGCTGCTTCGCGAGACGATCGAGCGCTGCGGGTGGTACCCTGCCGTCTGCTGACTTCTCCGCCCCGATCACGGGTCTTGCGACCC
>NZ_JAJATX010000028.1 GCF_020866965.1 Microvirga roseola | reverse complement strand
ACCGCCGCCTACGCTTCTCTTTCTTTCTTCACTTGTCAAAGAGCAGCATCGAATGATGCGTAGATTTTCCGAAGCCGAAAGCGCCTCAGCCCGGCATCGCCGGTTTGAGCCGCCAACCTCAATTCAGGAAAATCTCGGAACCGCCATTTGCCGGCCATTTCCGCGATGAACCTGATTTAGGATCATTCGACTTTCGTGTCAACCCCGAATTTGAATTTTCCAAATCCGGGACCAAACCCACCGTCCGAAGATGACGGCCTCCACAGTAACGAGCTTCTTGTCCCGACCGAGGTCGGGCCTGTCTGCCCGGGTTCCGAGGAGGTTCTTGGCGCTGCCAGGGGCGGCGTCGATGGGCGGTATATAGGCTCAAGCCTTCGCCCCTGTCAACGCGTTCATGAAAGTTTTTTGACGGCCTTCGAACCGGGCCGGCCGGCGCCGGGATCCACTGCAAAATTCGGGCCGGTTTTCTCCCGCCGCGCCTTACTGCAGACATAGTGCGGGCCGAAGCAGCGGGTCGAAACCGCGGCCTTCGGCAGGGAGCGGCCGATCCGCAGGCCTTCGGGAGACCTGTGCGGTCGCCGTCTGTTGTGCTAGAGCGCCATAGGGCTTCATGAACCCGCCTGACCGACCCGCCACCATCCGTCCGAGCCGATGAGCCATAATCCTCCAGACGACAGCCGAGACAGACGCTCCCAGCGGGCGGCCTCGCGCCTGTATCAGGGAATAGACCTCGGGCAGGATCCTCCCCTCACCCCCAGCGGCGGCGCCGCACCGGAGGTGGACCGGCGCGAGATCAATCTGCGCTGGCTCGGCGCCAGCGTCCTGACGGGACTGACGGGCGCCGCCCTCATCGGCGCCTCCATCTATATAGCGCTCGAGGGCGCCACGACCTCGGCGCTCCCGCCGGAGCGGGTGGCCATGAACGGCCTTGCCGGCTCGAGGGCGGAGGAAAGCCGCGAATCGAACACCGCCCGCAAGAGCGACCGGCTGAACCGCACGGAGGTCGCGAACGCGGCCCGCCATACATTCCGGGCTCCCATGACGATCCGGAATGGCGAGCGCGAGGCGATCAAGGTGCGCCAGTTCGTGCGGATCGCCACCAACCTGTCCCTGACGGCCGGCACCTATGCCTCCGACATTCCGCCATTCAACCCGCTGCGGCTCTTTGCGGAGGACAACCAGGAGCGGATCGAGGCCACGCCCGAAATCACCGATGCGGATGTCTCGGTGGTCCGGCGGGATCTCGCCTCGACCGTGATCGAGGCCAGCGCCCCCGCCCTGGCGGACAGCGACATCCTCGCAATCCTGGAGGAAGAGCGCCGCTCCTCCAGCGAGGCGGGACGCCGGGCCTCCGTTCCCATCCCCGCCCAGCAGCTGCTGTCGCGGACGCTGCGCCAGCCGGAAGAATTCGGCGAGGCGCTCGGCTACGCCAATGTGGTCGACGCGGCCTTTAGCAGCATCGAAGTCCGGGTCGTGCCGGAAAACGTGACCAGCCTGCCCAAGCTCGAGCCCGTCGCGATCACGCCCCTCGTCGAGGAGCGCGACGTCGTGATGAAGAAGGGCGAGACCCTCGAGACGGTCCTGCGCAGCTATGGCGCGTCGCCCGAGCAGATCACCGCGATCACGGCGGCGCTCGCCGCGCGCATCAAGGTCGAGGCCCTCACCGACGGCCACCGGCTGCGCATCCTCATGGCGCCGGGCCCGCGTCTGGGCGATTCCAAGCAGATCGTGCGCGTGCAGGTCTTCGGCGACCGGGGCATCGACGGGATCGCGGCCATGAACGACCGCGGCGTCTTCGTCTCCGTCACGCCTCCGAGCGACCCGTCCGATCAGCAGAGCGCCGAGGCTCCGGAGGAGGAAGGCGAGGAGGAAGAGGGCCGCGGCGGCGTGCGCCTCTACGAGAGCCTCTACGAAACGGCCCTGAAGAACGAGCTGCCGCAGGAGATGGTGGACGAGCTCGTCCGGATCTTCGGCTATGACGTGGATTTCCAGCGCCGCGTCGCGCAAGGCGACAGCTTCGAGGTCTTCCTCGGCGCCGACGACGAGGACGACACGCCGGAGATCCTCTACGCTTCCCTGAACGTGGGCGGCGACACGCGCAGCGTCTACCGCTATCAGGGCGACGACGGCTCCGTCGACTATTTCGACGAGACCGGCCGCTCCCTCAAGAAGTTCCTCATCCGCAAGCCCATCGCCGATGGCGTCCTGCGCTCCGGCTTTGGATCGCGCCGGCATCCGATCCTCGGCTATAACCGTCCGCATACCGGCGTCGACTGGGCCAACAGGATCGGAACGCCGATCTTCGCGGCGGGCAACGGCACCATTCTCAAGGCCCAGTGGGATTCCGGAGGCTATGGCCGCCGCGTCGAGATCCAGCATACGAACGGCTACGTCACCGCCTATTCCCACATGTCGTCCTTCGGCAAGGGCATCGTCCCCGGCGTCAAGGTCAGGCAGGGCCAGGTGATCGGCTATGTGGGCAATACCGGCCTCTCCACGGGCCCGCACCTCCATTACGAGGTGATCATCAACGGCAGCTTCGTCGACCCGCTCAAGATCCGCCTGCCCCAGGGGCGGGAGCTGGAGGGCCGCGGCCTGGCCGAGTTCCGGCGCCAGCGCGAGCAGGTGGACAATATCATGTCCCAGGCCAGCGCCTCGGCGAGCCTCTCACAGCGGGCGGAGCTGCGCTAAGTCCCCATGCTCGACCTGCTCGCGATCGTCCTGCCGGTCTTCGGTCTGATCGGCATCGGCTATGTCGCGAGCCGGACGGGCTTCGTCTCCGACCGGGCCGGCGAGGGCCTGTCGGAATTCGTCTTCACCCTCTCCCTCCCCTGCCTGATCTTCCGCACTCTGGTCCGCGCCGAAATTCCCGACGTCCAGCCCTGGGGCTACTGGATCTCCTATTTCGCCGGCGTCGCCGTGGTCTGGGCCCTGGCGACGGTCATGGCCAAGCGCTTCTTCGGGCTGAAGGGGGTCTCCGGCGTCGTCGCGGGCTTCTCGGCCGGTCAGGCGAATACGGTCTTCGTGGGCGTGCCCATGATCCTGAAGGCCTATGGCGACGAGGGCGCGGTTCCCCTCTTCCTGCTGATCGCCGTGCACCTGCCCGTCACCATGACGCTCGCGACCATCCTGGCCGAGGGGCGGCAGGCCTCGCCGCTCATCATCCTGCGCCGGCTTGCGACCCATCCCATCGTCGTCGGAATCCTGGCGGGCTCCGCCTGCCGGCCGATCGCGCCCTACCTGCCGGGGCCCTTCTGGCAGGTGGTGGAGCTTCTCGGGAGCGCGGCGGTTCCCTGCGCCCTGATCTCCATGGGCCTCGCGCTTCGCCGCTACGGGCTCAAGATGGGCTGGAAGCTGCCGACCCTGATCTCGGTCCTCAAGCTCGTGATCCATCCGCTCGTGGTGCTGCTGCTGGCGACCCTGGTCTTCGACATGCCGCCGGTCTGGGCGGGCGTCGCCGTGCTGTTCGCCTCCTGCCCCTCCGGCATCAATGCCTATCTCTTCGCCGAGCGCTACGGCGAGGGCGTGGCGCTGGCCTCGAGCGCCGTCACGCTCTCGACGGCCCTTGCCCTGGGCACGACCCTCGTCTGGCTCTACGTGCTGGGCGTGGGCTGAGCCGGGAAGCCGAGGCGCTGCCGTATCTCGGCGGCCGTGACGCCTCGCTCCCGCAAGTCGCCCAGGGCCTCGGATTGCCGGCTCTTCGCCAGCTTGTCGCCCTCCGGATCGAGGATGAGGCCGTGGTGGTGGTAGAGCGGCGTGGGCAGCCCGAGCAGCGCCTGCAGCAGGACATGAAGGTCGGTGGCGGCTTCGAGATCCTGCCCGCGCACCACATGGGTCACGCCCTGCAGCGCGTCGTCCAGCACCACGGAGAGATGATAGCTCGTCGGCACGTCCTTGCGCCGGATCACCGCGTCGCCCCAGCGCCAGGGATCGGCCGGAACGGTCTCCTCCCGTCCCTCGCGGTCGAAGCGGCGGTAGGAATGCGGCCCCGGCAGGAGCCTGCGCGCCGCCTCCATGTCGATCCGCCAGGCATGAGGCCGGCCCTCGGCCATCCGGCCTTCGGCCTCCCCGGCGGAAAGCGCCCGGCAGGTTCCGGGATAGAGCGGGGCCCCGTCGGGATCGCGCGGCCAGGAACGGCCGCTCCCGGCCTCACCATGGGAAATGGCGTCGGCGATCTCCTTGCGGGAGCAGAAGCAGGGATAGACGACTCCCCTCCCCTTCAGCCGGGCGAAGGCGGCGCCGTACTCGGCGAAATGCTCCGATTGCCGCCGGACGGGCTCCTCCCAGGACAGACCGAGCCAGGCGAGGTCGTCGTCAATCGCCGCCTCGAACGCGGGACGGCAGCGCGTGATATCGATATCCTCGATGCGCAGGAGGAGCCGGCCCCCGAGGCGGCGGGCGAAGTCGTCGTTGAGCAGGGCCGAGTAGGCGTGGCCGAGATGAAGTCGCCCGTTGGGGCTGGGAGCGAATCGGAAGACGGGCTTCGTCACGGGAGCCTGCATGGAAAGGAACGAACGGAATGGGCACCCTCCTCGAAACGGATGCGGTTCTCAAGAGGGGGCTCGACGCCCTGACCGGAGCCGATCCCGTCATGAGGAGGCTCGTCGGAGAAGGAATCGTCCCGGCGCTCCGCAAGCGTCCGCCAGGGTTCGAGGGCCTGGCCTGGATCGTCGTGGGCCAGCAGGTCTCGACGGCGAGCGCGGCGGCGATCTGGGGGCGGCTGAGACAGGTCCTCGATCCGCCCTCCCCTGGGACCCTTCTGGGCCTCTCCGAAGAGACGCTGCGCGCGGCGGGCCTGTCGTCCGGCAAGGTTAGGACGCTGCGCGCCGCCGCGACGGAGATCGTGGAGGGCCGCCTGCCCCTCGACCGGCTCGATGAATACCCAGACGACGAGGCCCATGCCCTGCTCACCGCCGTGAAGGGCATCGGCCCCTGGACCGCCGACATCTACCTGCTCTTCTGCCTCGGACACCCGGACGCCTTCCCGAGCGGCGACCTCGCCGTGCAGGAGGCGGCCCGCCTCGCCTACGGCCTGGAGCAGCGCCCGGACGCGAAGGGGCTGACGGCTCTGGCGGAAAACTGGAGACCCTGGCGGGGCGTCGCCGCGAAAGTGCTCTGGGCCTATTACCGCGCCGTGAAGGCGCGGGAGGGCGTAATTTAAGGAGGGGGGCTCAGCCCCGGGCCGCGCCGAGCGCCGCCTGGGCGCCTGCCCTGAGGAAGGACACGTCGCTGGAGATCGACACCATGTGGAATCCCTTGCGAACGAGCGCCGCCGCGCGGATGCCCGACACCGCGTAAATGGCGGCGAATTTGCCGGCCGCCCTTGCCCGGGCGAGCACATGGTCCAGCGCCTCCTCGACCGCGGCGCTTTCCGGGTTCAGCTCCCGCCCTTGCGACAGGGCGATGGACAGGTCGGACGGGCCGATGAAGATGCCGTCGATTCCGGGCACGGCCAGGATGTCGTCGACGATGGCGAGCGCCTCTCGGGTCTCCACCATAGCGAAGGTGACGGAGAGGCTGTCGGCGCTCCGGAAATAATCGGCGGGCTGAAGGCCGAAGACCGTCAGGGCTCCGTGAGGTCCCCAACTCCGCTCCCCGACCGGCGGGAATTTCGTGACGCTCGCCAGGCGGCGGGCATCCTCGATGGTATTGATCATGGGGGCGATCACCCCTGACACCCCCGCATCGAGGAAGCGCGAGCAGGCCGCGAAGTCGCCCACCGGAACCCGGACCAGGGCGGGCTTTCCCGCCGACGCGATGAGCGGCACCGCCTGGAGCGCCGCGGCCATGTCGACGGAGCCATGCTGCATGTCGACCACCACGGCGTCGAACGCCTCCCGGGCGAGGAGGCCCGGGATGGTCGGCTCCGGCATGCCGCACCAGGCGGCGAGGACGGGGGAACCGCCCCTCAGGCGGTCGGGAAAAGACAGGCTGGCGGGCATGAAGCGGTCCTCGACGTGATGGTGCTAGGGGGGTTCAGCGCCCGGCCTTGATCTCCTCGACGGCGCGGGCCGTCAGGTCAAGGAGCCTTGCCGTCAGTTCGGTCTCGCCGACCGGCTTGCCGGCGCTCTCGAGATCCCGGCTGACCTTGCGGACCACGTCCGCGTCGCCGGCCTCCTCGAAATCGGCCAGAACGACGCTCTTGGCGTAGGCTTCCGCATCGGCGCCGCTCTTGCCGAGCTGATCGGCCGCCCAGAGGCCGAAGAGCTTGTTGCGGCGGGCGGTGGCCTTGAAGCGAAGCTCCTCGTCGAGGGAGAACTGCTTCTCGAAGGCATCCCGGCGGTTGTCGAAGGCAGTCATGGGAGTGATTCTCCTAACGGTAGGTATTCCTGCGATATAAAGGCGCACTCGCGTTCTCGCCAGTCATAACCATCTCAGATCAAGAAGCCCGCATCCTGCTGTAACTCTGCAGCTTTTCCCCTGCGTTGTGCTTGTCCATGGGATCGGATAGGTTGCCCCTAAGCGGAGCGCTGGTACCAAGCCGCGCCTACGCCAGCCGCGGATCACATTGTCCATCCCCAAGGAGCCACGGCAAATGGATTTTCTCAAACCACGGTACACGCCTATGAATCGTCGCCGTCGCATCTATGAGGGCAAGGCGAAGGTCCTTTATGAGGGCCCGGAGCCCGGCACGCTCATCCAGCACTTCAAGGATGACGCGACCGCCTTCAACGCCAAGAAGCACGAGGTGATCGACGGCAAGGGCGTGCTCAACAACCGGATCTCGGAATTCCTCTTCCAGCATCTGAACGAGATCGGCGTTCCGACCCATTTCATCCGCCGCCTAAACATGCGCGAGCAGCTGATTCGCGAGGTGGAGATCATTCCGCTTCAGGTGGTCGTCCGGAACGTCGCGGCCGGGTCGCTCGCCACGAGGCTCGGCCTCGATGAAGGCACGCAGCTGCCCCGCTCGATCATCGAGTTCTATTACAAGAACGACGCCCTCAACCACCCGATCGTATCCGAGGAACATATCACCGCCTTCGGCTGGGCCTCCCCCCAGGAGATCGACGACATCATGGCGCTCGCCATCCGGGTCAACGACTTCCTCTCCGGCCTCTTCCTCGGCGTCGGCATCCGCCTCGTGGACTTCAAGATCGAGACGGGCCGCCTGTGGGAGGGCGAGATGATGCGCATCGTCGTCGCCGACGAGATCTCCCCGGATTCCTGCCGCCTCTGGGACATCAAGTCCAAGGACAAGCTGGACAAGGACCGTTTCCGCCAGGACATGGGCGGTCTGGTCGAGGCCTATTCGGAAGTCGCCCGCCGCCTCGGCATCCTGTCCGAGAACGAGAACCCCGTCACCGGCGGCCCGCGCCTCGTCCAGTGAAGCGGGTCTTTGATGAATGACGCTGAAAAGCCCGGCCCAGCGCCGGGCTTTTTGTTTGGGCATCCGGGCACGCGCAGCCCATCGACCTTCCCGCCCGTTTGGCGTTACTAAGGCACCATGTCGGTTCGCCTGCTCCCCCGCTGCCTCGCCCTGGTCCTGGCCCTGTCCCTCGTCTCCTGCGGCTATGTCCCCCGCCCGGTGGCGGGCCTGCCTGCGGGCGAATCCTGGGGGGCGCTTCCCTTGCGCAAATGGCTGGCCGAGGACCGGGCCGAGCCGGTGGCCCTCTCCTTCTGCGTTCCGCCGGAATGCCGGCCGGGTCTGGCGGTGGGCGTGATCCGCCTCATGGGCAGGGAGGCCCGGATCACGGAGACCGTCCTCAAGGATCCGGAGCGCCTAGCCCGCGCCCTGCGCTCCCCCGGAGGAAAGGAGCGAAAGGTGCGGACCCTCGTCTCGGTCGAGCGCCTGGGCACCGGACCTCACTCGGGCTTTGCGATCAGCCTCGCCCCCGCCGACGGCCGCAAGGAACCGGTCTATGGGGCGGCCCTCGGCCGGCGCGCGGGCGAGAACCTGGAGGTGGTTCTGGTGATCGGGGAGAAAGCGGACGCCGTGCGGGAGACCGCGCTCAGTGTCGCCGCCCAGGAATTGGGCTCCTGAGGGCGTTGTTTCTTGGGCTCTTTGGCTTTATGGCGTTGTCCAATTCCTGAAACAGCCTGAGGCCCCCATGAAAGCCCGCGTCACCGTGACCCTCAAGAACGGCGTTCTCGATCCGCAAGGCAAGGCCATCGAAGGCGCCTTGCAGTCCCTTGGCGTCGACGGCATCGCCAATGTCCGCCAGGGCAAGGTCTTCGACATCGAACTCGACACCGCCGACAAGGCCAAGGCCGAGGCGTCGCTGAAGGCCGCCTGCGAGAAGCTTTTGGCGAACACGGTGATCGAAAACTATCGCGTCGAGATCGCGTGAGGCATCGATGAAATCTGCTGTCGTCGTCTTCCCCGGCTCCAATCGCGAAGGCGATGTGCTGCGGGCGCTGAAACTGGCTGGCTCCGACGTCCAGAAGGTCTGGCATGCCGAAACCGAGCTGCCCAAGGGCACGGACCTGGTCGTCCTGCCCGGGGGCTTCTCCTACGGCGATTACCTGCGCTGCGGCGCGATTGCGGGCCGTGCGGCGGTCATGGACGCGGTGCGGGCCCATGCGGCGCGGGGCGGCCTCGTGCTCGGCATCTGCAACGGCTTTCAGATCCTGTGCGAGTCGGGACTTCTCCCCGGCATCCTCATGCGCAACGCCAATCTCAGGTTCATCTGCCACCGCCAGTTCCTGAAGGTGGAGCGCAACGACACCGCCTTCACGAAGGCCTATGCCAAAGGCCAAGCCATCGACGTCTGCGTCGCCCACGGGGAGGGCAACTACACGGCGGATGTGGAGACGCTCAACCGCCTCGAGGGCGAAGGCCTCGTCGCCTTCCGCTACTGCGATGCGCAGGGGCATGTGACAGCCGATGCGAACCGCAACGGCTCCATGAACTCCATTGCCGGCATCTATTCCGACAAGCTCAACGTGCTCGGCATGATGCCCCATCCGGAAAACCTGGTGGAGAACCTCGTGGGCGGCACCGACGGGCTTAGGCTTTTCGAGAGCCTCGTGTCGAGCTTCCCGAAGGCGGCCTGACCTCTTGAGCGGGGACGAGACGCCCCGCAGCCCTCATCCTGAGGAGCAAAGCGTCTCGAAGGACGAGGGCGTCTCCAAAAGCTCTCCTGACCCGGTGTCCTCGTCCTTCGCGATAGGCCTTGCAGGCTCCTCTCAGGATGAGGACACCTGATTGTTCCATCCCCTCCTTGCCGGAGAGGGTAAAAAGCGAGACCCCGATGATCCGCAACGACGTCGCCATCACCCCGGAGCTGGTCAAGGAGCATGGGCTGAAGCCCGACGAGTACGAGCGCTTCGTGAACCTGATCGGCCGCGAGCCGACCATCACCGAGCTCGGTATCGTCTCGGCCATGTGGAACGAGCACTGCTCCTACAAATCCTCCCGCATCCATTTGCGCGGCCTGCCGACGAAGGCGCCGTGGGTCATCCAGGGACCGGGCGAGAATGCTGGCGTGATCGACATCGGCGACGGGCAGGCCTGCGTGTTCAAAATGGAGAGCCACAACCACCCGTCCTTCATCGAGCCCTATCAGGGTGCGGCGACGGGCGTGGGCGGCATTCTGCGCGACGTGTTCACCATGGGCGCGCGGCCGATCGCGGCGCTGAACTTCCTGCGCTTCGGGGAGCCCGACCATCCCAAGACCGCGCATCTCGTCTCGGGCGTGGTGGCCGGCATCGGCGGCTACGGCAATTCCTTCGGCGTGCCGACGGTGGGCGGCAGCGTGGGCTTCCACTCGCGCTACAACGGCAACATTCTCGTCAACGCCATGGCGGTGGGCCTCGCCCGCGCCGACGAGATCTTCTACGCCAAGGCGACCGGCGTCGGGAACCCGATCGTCTATCTCGGCTCCAAGACTGGCCGCGACGGCATCCACGGCGCGACCATGGCCTCCGCCGAGTTCGACGAGTCATCGGAGGAGAAGCGCCCGACCGTGCAGGTGGGCGATCCCTTCTCCGAGAAGCTGCTGCTCGAAGCCTGCCTCGAACTCATGAAGTCGGGCGCGGTGATCGCGATCCAGGACATGGGCGCGGCGGGTCTCACCAGCTCCGCGGTCGAGATGGGCGCGAAGGGCAATCTCGGCGTCGAGCTCGACCTCGACCAGGTGCCCTGCCGCGAGGAGGGCATGACCGCCTACGAGATGATGCTGTCCGAGAGCCAGGAGCGCATGCTCATGGTGCTCAAGCCCGGCATGGAGAAGGAGGCCGAGGCCATCTTCCACAAATGGGGCCTCGACTTCGCGATCATCGGCAAGACCACCGATACGCTGCGCTTCGTCATCAAGCACGGGGGCGAGGTGAAGGCGGACCTGCCGATCAAAGAACTCGGCGACGAGGCCCCGGTCTACGACCGGCCGTGGGTGGAAAGCCCCAGGCAGCCCGTCATCGAACCTTCGAGCGTAAAGGCTCCGATGTCCGAGGCCGAGGCGCTTCTCAAGCTCGTCGGCTCGCCGGACCAGTGCTCCAAGCGCTGGGTCTGGGAGCAGTACGATCACCTGATCCTCGGCAACACGGTGCAGACGCCGGGCGGCGACGCCGCCATCGTGCGCATCGAGGACGGCCCGAAGGGTCTGGCGCTCACCACCGACGTGACCCCGCGCTATTGCGAGGCCGACCCGTTCGAGGGCGGCAAGCAGGCGGTGGCGGAGGCCTGGCGCAACATCACCGCCGTCGGCGGCCTGCCGCTCGCGATCACCGACAACCTGAACTTCGCCAGCCCCGAGCGGCCGGAAGCCATGGGCCAGTTCGTCGGCTGCGTGCGCGGCATCGGCGAGGCCTGCCGGGCACTAGACTTCCCTGTCGTGTCCGGCAACGTCTCGCTCTACAACGAGACCAACGGCCAGGGCATCCTGCCGACCCCCGCCATCGGCGGCGTGGGCCTGCTCGACGACGTGACGGTGAATGCCTCCATCGCCTTCAAGCGGGAGGAGGACGTGATCGTCCTCATCGGCGTAACGGAAGGCTGGCTCGGCCAGTCGATCTATCTGCGCGACATCTGCGACCGGGAGGAAGGCGCCCCGCCCCCGGTCGATCTCGTAGTCGAGAAGCGCAATGGCGATTTCGTGCGCCAGCTCATCCGCTCCGGTCAGGTCGACACCGTGCATGACTGCTCCGATGGCGGCATTGCGCTCAGCTTGGCCGAAATGGCCATGGCCGGCCGGATCGGCGCGACGCTCACCGCCGTGCCGGAGGGCCTTGCATTGCACGCCTTTCTCTTCGGCGAGGACCAGGGCCGCTATCTCCTGGCCCTGCCGCAGGAGAACGCAGCCGATGTGCTCTACGAGGCCTCGGCGATCGGCATCCTGGCCGTGGCCCTGGGCGTGACGGGCGGCGATACGTTGATTCTCCCCGGCGAGCAGGCCATATCGGTGAGGGAATTGAAGGCAGCGCACGAATCCTGGCTGCCCGACTACATGGCCGGCAAGGCCTGAGGAGCACAGACATGCCCATGGATGCGCGCGACATTGAGCGCATGATCAAGGAGGCCATCCCGGACGCGGAGGTCGAGATCAAGGATCTGGCGGGCGACGGCGATCACTACGCCGCCACCGTCACCTCCTCCGCCTTCAAGGGGAAGTCGCGGGTCCAGCAGCACCAGATGGTCTATGCGGCGCTGCAAGGCCGCATGGGCGGCGTCCTCCACGCCCTTGCATTGACGACCCTGGCACCCGACAATTGAGATACGAACCCGGCGCCTTGACCGCCCGAGATTTTCTTCCGCATTTTCTTCGCAGAACCGGAACCACTTTTGCGGAAAATGCTATGGAACAGGAGACATCCATGGCCGATGCCAACCAGATCATCGACAACGAAGTGAAGTCCAACGACGTCGTGCTGTTCATGAAGGGCACGCCGCAGTTTCCCATGTGCGGGTTCTCGGGCCAGGTGGTCCAGATCCTCAATTACCTCGGCGTGCCCTATAAGGGCGTGAACGTGCTCGAGGACGAGACCATCCGCCAGGGCATCAAGGATTATTCCAACTGGCCGACCATTCCCCAGCTCTACGTGAAGGGCGAGTTCATCGGCGGTTGCGACATCACCCGCGAGATGTTCCAGGCCGGCGAGCTGCAGCAGCTCTTCGCGGACAAGGGCGTCCAGGTCCAGCAGAGCGCCTGACCCGCTCTCGCTTGGAAGCCATCGAGGCGGAGCCGTGGCTCCGCCTTTTTTGTTGCCCGCACGGCCCCGCTCTCCCCGAACGGAGGGCGTTTTATGTCGCATTCCTTAGCCGGTCGGCTTTCCCACATACTGGCGCACTTCGAAAGACGGGAGGCGCCGTCCACAAGAACAGAACGCGGCGTCTCGGCAATGGGGGTTTTCATGCTCGATCAAGAGACGAACGTCGTCGCGTTCAGGCCACGCCAGCAGACCGTTCAGCACCATCCAAAGAGCCTGATGGAGCGGGTCTATGCCGCGGGCGCCCTGCCGGTTCGGGCGGACGACGTCTCCAGCAAGACGGCGGCGGTGATGCTGCAGGCCCTGGGCTTTCTCGCCATCGAGGAGATTCTGGCCGATGGAACCCCGCGCCCGCTCAAGCGCGGAGAGGCGCGCCGGGCCATGGACCGCCCCTGGCGGCTCCTGAAGCCGGCTTTTTCCGGCAAGGCCGGAGTTCCGGACGGCGAGGGGCAGCTTCCAGTCTAAGACCGCCCCAGCGCCGTGCGCATGAAGACGAGGGCGTCGGGCGAGGCCCACTCGGCCGGGCCCTTGAGAATGGCCACCTCGCAACCGGCCGGATCGACGATGAAGGTCGTCGGCAGGCCCACCACATGGCCGGACCGCTGAAGCGTCTGGAGGAGCTTACCGGCCGGATCGGCGTAATAGGCGAGATTCCGGATGCCGTTCTCCTCGAGCCAAGCCTTCGGCTTGTCGGGGTTGCGGGTATCCACGTTGATGGCGACGACCTCGAAATCCCGGCCGCCCAATTCGGCCTGGAGCTTGTCGAGGGCCGGCATCTCCTGGCGGCACGGGACGCACCAGGTCGCCCAGAGATTGACCAGAACGGTCTTGCCGCCGAAGCGCTCCAGGCTCGTCGGCTGTCCATCCGGCCCCGTAAAGGCAATGGCCGGAGGCTGCTTGGGCGAGGCGCTCACCCCGACTGCCGCCAGCTCGCCCTTGGCCAGCGGCTCCAGGCGCTCCGCAACGGGCGCCGACGCCCGGCATTCGGCAGCCTCGGCCGTCATCGCGCCACGCTGCGAAAGGCCGTACCAAGCCGCCCCGGCCCCGATCAGGCCGAGAGCGACGACACCGGCCAGCAAGGTCCTCGTCCGCATCGCTCGAGAATTCTCCACATTCGACATCATGGCCGATGTGGCGCTTTTCGAGCTTGGCCTCAAGACCTGAACGGCACGGAAGACCTATCCCCCGCATCACGATGCCGTGGAGCCCTGAGCTTGCCGCGCAATCCCGGCAACTGCCACCGCCGGAATTGCACGGCGGGCAGGACCATCCCTCAGATGACGTAGAAATCCTTCTCGGTCATCTTGAGGCCCTTCCTGAGCTGGGCGAACTCCACCGCCGCCTTTGAGCCCGAGCCGTCGACGTCATAGGAGAGCTTCCCGGTCTTCTTGTTGTAGATCAGGTAGTCATTCCGGTCGTCGGCCCTCGAGCCCACCTCGAAATAGGTCTTCTTCAGCTTTTTCGGCTTGAATTCGGAGCCTGATCCGAGCTTCTTGAACACGGCATTGTCGAGCCAGAGCGTGTTGTACTTCGTGCTGAAATCGGCGATCTTGTCGAAGTTCTTCTTCTTGTTGANGCCTGATCCGAGCTTCTTGAACACGGCATTGTCGAGCCAGAGCGTGTTGTACTTCGTGCTGAAATCGGCGATCTTGTCGAAGTTCTTCTTCTTGTTGATCTTGGCCGAGTAGAGCTTGGTGTCGAACACGAACGTGTCACGCCCGGAGCCGCCCCTCATATGATCGTTGCCCATCTCGCCTTGCAGGGTATCGGCGCCGGACCCGCCGCTGAGGGAATCGGAGCCGATATCCCCTCTCAGGATATTGTCCTTGGAATTGCCCTTGAGCTTGTTGTTCGAATTGTTGCCCCAGAGATGCCAATAGAAGCTTCCGCCCGTCAGACTGGCGTTCTTGTTGAGCCTTCCTTCTGAGAGCGCGAGAAGCCGCAGCTCGGGGTGCTCGTAGATTCCCCCGCTGATGATCTCACCGATCTGTCCGATACCAGGGTTCGCGCCCTCAAGTGCAATCCTCTGATCGCTGAATGCGAGGGCCTCGACATGAACCAGCATGTCGCTTCCATCCGGGCTGCCGATGCGGTTGTCCGTAACAGTCCAGGCACCATTCCCATGATTGGTAATGGTGTAATTGCTGCGGGATCCGGAATACTCTGCCGTATCATAACCGCTCCCGCCATCGAGGGTGTCGTGTCCCTGACCGCCATTCAGCCAGTCGTTGCCGCCCTGGCCGAGAATAGTGTCGTTGCCGCTCTCGCCTCTGATCACGTTGGTCTGCTGGTTCGCCTGAATGAAGTTGCCCAGGTCGTTGCCGATGGCATCCATGATGCCAGGCCCCTTGAGAACGAGGTTCTCGACATTGTCGGCCAGAATGACGCCGATGCTGGCATAGACCGTGTCGATGCCGCCATTCTCCTCCTCGACGACAATGTCGCTGCCCGGCCCGCCGCCGGTGGTCCACTGCTCGATGACGTAGATATCATTGCCGGCGCCGCCGATCATGGTATCCGCGCCGGCGTCCCCGCTGAGAACATTGGCTCCGGAATCACCAATGATCGTATTGTCGAGGTCATTTCCCCAGATGTTCCTGTAAGGACTGCCCTCCGACAATTGATAGGCCGCCTCGCTGGTCAGATTGATGAGGCGCAGCCCGACATATCTATTCGGCATGATCAATATTCCCTGCTTGAGGCAGGAACACTGTCATGTCGTCCGCTCAATTGAAGGCCAGTCTTAGGAGGGATATGCCCCAGGAGTAGAGTGGATGGCGCCACACTACCCTTCAGAGGTAGCTGTGCTTGAAAGAGCCCCGGGAGCTTGCCCCCGGAGCGGGTCGCCGGTTCCTCTCTGAAGCTCAGATCAGGTAGAAGTCGCTGTATTTTAGGATCGTACCTTTCTTGAACTGGGCGAACTGCACCGCATCCTTCGACCCGGAGCCGTCCGCGTCGTAGTAGAGCTTGCCCTTCTTCTTATCGTATATCAGATGGTCGTTCCGATCATCGGCCTCCGTACCGAGCTCGAAATACTTTTCCTTCAGCTTTTTTGGCTTTCTTTCCGAGCCGGAGCCGATCTTCTTGAAGTACTTGTTGTCGAGCCAGAGCGTGTCGTACTTGGAGCTGAAATCAGCGACCTTATCGAGGTTCTTCTTTTTGTTCGTCTTAGCCGAGTAGAGCTTGGTGTCGAACACGAACGTGTCACGCCCGGAGCCACCTTTCAGATAGTCATTGCCCTTGCCGCCCCAAAGCTTGTCGTTTCCGGAATTCCCGTAGACCTTGTCTTTGCCGGAACTGGCGTAGAGCTCGTTTGAGCCGGAATTGCCATAAAGCCTGTTGTCCCGGGTATTGCCGGTCAGATCGATCGAGAAGGCGCCGGAGGCGTAGAGCCGTTCGACATGGCTCGGCAGCTTATAGTCGACCGTGGTGTAGATCCGGTCCGCCGTGCCGCCGGACGATGCTTCGACCACGCGGTCGCCTGCATTGTCGACATAGTACCGGTCGCTACCGGACCCGCCCGACAGATAGTCCCTGCCGGAGCCGCCGTTGAGCACGTTTGCACCGGAGTTGCCATAGATCGCATTGTCGAGGCTGTTACCGGTCAGGCTGAGGGAGGCAGAACCCATTGCGTGCAGGTTCTCGACATATGCCCCCAAACTGTAGCTGATAAAGGCATTGACGCTGTCCGCGGCTCCGCCGAGGGCGGTTTCAACCACCTGATCGCCTGAATTGTCGACGTAATAGGCGTCATTGTCGGCTTCGCCTTCCATGTAGTCCGCTCCGGCACCGCCGTCGAGCGTATCGGCGCCAGCCCGGCCTCTGAGCATGTTGGCGGAGGCATTGCCGGTCAGCACATTGTCGGCGCTGTTTCCCCAGAGATTGTTGTAGACGCTGCCGTTCGCCAGCCCGTGATTCTTGCTGGGCCGGCCTTCAGAGAGGACGAGAAGGTTTAATTCCGGATGCTCATAGAGTCCGGCGGCGACCGTCTCGCCGACACTGCCGCGATTGATGTCACCGTCATGCAATTGGTGCAGTTGGTTGTTGAAGGAAAGCACCTCGACATCAATCACCGTATCGGTGCCATCCGGACTGCCAGCGCGCATGTCGGTGACGGTCCATACCCCGGGCCGAACCTGGGTGAATTCGTAGTCGTTCTTAGTTCCTGAGAAATAGGCGATGTCGTGGCCGGCTCCGCCATTGAGCGTGTCATCTCCTTCACCGCCATTCAGCCAGTCGTTGCCGCCTAGGCCGAGGATGGTGTCGTTGCCGTCCTTACCCTCAAGTCGGTTGATCTGGTTGTTGCCTTGAATGAAGTTGCCCAGATCGTTGCCGATGGCATCCATGATGCCAGGCCCCTTGAGAACGAGGTTCTCGACATTGTCGGCCAGAATGACGCCGATGCTGGCATAGACCGTGTCGATGCCGCCATTCTCCTCCTCGACGACAATGTCGCTGCCCGGCCCGCCGCCGGTGGTCCATTGCTCGATGACATAGATATCATTGCCGGCGCCGCCGGTCATGGTGTCCGCGCCGGCATCGCCGCTGAGGACGTTGTCGTAGGCATTCCCGAAAATCTGGTTGTCGCGGGCATTGCCCCAGACATTCCGATAAAAGCTGTCATCCGTCAGAGTATAGGCCGTCTCGGTTCCGACCAGGTTGAGAAGAAGAAGAGGCTTGTATTCACTCGGCATGATCAAGGTCCTTTGCTTAAGCAGGAACATTGTCATGTCGATTTCATTTTCTAGACCTCTCTTCGGAGGTATACATATCGGGGTTAATACTTCTAACCCACCGATCTACCCCTTGCGGATGATGTATTTGTGCCGCCAGCGGGTCCGGATTCGCTCTCATCTGGTGTCTTTACCTTTCGGCAGACTCCTTCCGGATCCTGTCGATCCCTGTACCTGTGGGCTGCCTTCCCTCTCGCATCTGCCCGGGCTTCCCGTTATGGTGCCGCCACGTTTCGGAGCCTGTCGATGTCGTCAAGCCTTACCCTGCCTCGCGCCGCCCTAGTGGCCGGCCTCATTGTCCTCGGTCTTGCGGCCTGCGGCCGCCGCGGCGCGCTCGAGCCGCCGCCGGACGCCGCGGCTCCCCAGCAGGCCCAGACGGAGGGGACCGCACAGGGCATCCTGCCTTCCCCGGTCGGCACACCGCGCGCCAAGGCCTCGGTGGGCTACACCGTTCCAGACCGGCCTTTCATTCTCGATCCGCTCCTATAGGCCGACCGATGCATCATTTCGCCTATCGCGATGGCGTTCTCCATGCCGAGGACGTCGATCTGCGCCGCCTTGCGGATGAGGTCGGCACACCCTTCTACTGCTATTCCTCGGCTACGCTCGAGCGTCACTACCGCGTGTTCGCTGAAGCCTTCGCTGATACCGACGCCCTCGTCTGCTACGCTATGAAGGCGAATTCCAACCAGGCCGTCCTCAGGACGCTCGGATCCTTGGGCGCAGGAATGGACATCGTCTCCGAGGGCGAATTGCGGCGGGCCCTTGCCGCAGGCGTTCCGGGAGAGCGCATCGTCTTCTCCGGCGTCGGCAAGACGCGCCAGGAAATGGCCTTCGCCCTGGACAGCGGGATTCTCTGCTTCAACGTCGAATCGGAGCCGGAACTCGAGGCGCTTTCGGAGGTGGCTCTTTCCAAAGGCCTGCGCGCTCCCGTCTCGATCCGCATCAACCCGGATGTGGACGCCAAGACGCACAAAAAGATCTCGACCGGCAAGTCCGAGAACAAGTTCGGCATTCCCATCGCTAGGGCCCGCGAGGTCTATGCTCGGGCGGCGGCGCTCAAGGGCATCAACGTCACCGGCGTCGATATGCATATCGGCAGCCAGATCACGGATCTGGAGCCGTTCGACAACGCGACCGCACTGCTCGCTGAGCTTGCGCGCGACCTCATGGCCGCCAGTCACAGGCTGCACCATATCGATCTCGGCGGCGGCCTCGGCGTGCCCTACCGCGAGGACAACGAGCCTCCGCCGGACCCGAAGGCCTACGCCGACACCATCAAGCGGCATACGCACGACCTCGGCCTCAAGCTGGTCTTCGAGATGGGCCGCATGATCGCGGGTAATGCGGGCATCCTCGTCACGCAAGTGATCTATGCGAAGGAAGGCGCGGACAAGACCTTCGTGATCGTCGATGCGGCGATGAACGATCTCATCCGCCCGACGCTCTATGATGCGCATCACGACATCAGGCCTGTCGTCGAGCCGGCGCGCAACACACCGTGGATCGTCGCCGACGTGGTCGGCCCCGTCTGCGAGACCGGCGATTATCTCGCCCTCTCCCGCGACATGCCCGCTGCGAAACCCGGCGACCTCCTTGCCGTCATGACGGCCGGCGCCTATGGCGCCGTGCAGGCCAACACCTACAATACCCGCCGGCTCGTGCCGGAGGTGCTCGTGCGCGGCGGGGATCATGCGGTGGTCCGGCCCCGCCCGACCTATGAGGATCTGATCGGTCTCGACCGGATACCAGGCTGGCTTGATTGAGACAAAATGATGAAGCCCGGGCGTTTCGCCCGGGATTTATTTTGTCAGGGCACGTTTCTCAGAGGACGAAGAAGTCGCTGTAGCTCACCTTCTCGTTCTTGCGCAGCTGAGCGATCTCGACCGCAGCGCCTTTCCCGGAACCGTCGGCATCGTAATAGAGCACGCCCGTCTTCTTGTTGTAGACAAGATAGTCGTTCTTATCCTTTGCACTCTCACCCGCGGTGAAGTACTTCTTGATCAGCTTGGCTGGCTTCGTTTCCGAGCCCTTCTTGCCGAGCTTCTTGAACACCTTGTTGTCGAGCCGGACCGTATCGTCCTTCTTGTCGAAGTCGATGATCCGGTCGAGGTTCTTCTTCTTGTTCGTCTTGGCCGAGTAGAGCTTGGTGTCGAACACGAACGTGTCACGCCCCTTCCCGCCGCTCAGCACATCGTTTCCGAGACCGCCATAGATCCTATCATCTCCTGTCATCCCGAAGAGTTTGTCGCTACCGGACAGTCCCTGCAGGATATCCTCGCCGGCTGCTCCCCTCAGGAGGTCGCCACCCTTGGTGCCGCGCAGGATGTCGGGAAGATCGGCCAAATTGAGCGCAAAATTGCGGTCCAGAGCATTTGCGCCGTCGCTGGCTCTCACTGCAACGCTACGGTGAGTCGCGAGCTCGTAATCGAGCGTGACGCCGTCGAGAACGACGACCTCCCACCTGCCATCAGCCCGCTCCACTAGGTCGAACAGTTTTGCGCTGTCGCCCAACAATTCGTATGAGACATCGTCCCCTTCCGGATCGATCGCGGACAGCGTGCCCAGCACAGTGCCACCACGCCCACCCTCCTTGAGAGGAACCGGCGCGAAACTGACGATCGGGCTTTCGTTTACATCCTGGAGATCAAGCGCGAATGTTTCCGTGATCGCCGGATTGACGCCGTCATCGACAACGACCGAGAAGCTCCGATGCGCTGCATTCTCATAGTCGAGAATCACGCCCGGTTTGACGCGAACCTCCCAACTGCCGTTTTCATTGTTCTTGGCAACGGTGAAGAACTGTTGGCTGACATCGGACAGCCTGTATTTCAGCTCATCCCCGTCCTGATCCGCACCTGGCAGAGTCCCGAGCAGCGTTCCACCCTGCGCACCCTCATTCACCTCAGCAGGATCGAAGTCCACGTCCGGAGCCTCGTTCGCGAACGCGACCTGGAAGGTTTCCTCGAATGTGTTGACGCCATCAGTAACGGTGACAGTGAAGCTGATCGGCTGGTTCGGCTCGTAGACGAGCGTTTCACGCGCCAGAACGGTGTAGGTGCCATCCTGATTGTGCACCAAGCTGAACTTCAACGCGCTCGCCTCGGTGAGGGCGTAGATGACCGTGTCGTCCTCCTGATCCTGCGCGGAAAGAATCCCGATCTCAGTACCCGCCGGGGCGATCAGCGGAACCTCCAATGGGTCAAAGATCGGAGTCGGTTCCTGATTCTCGGCGATTTCCAGATAGAACGTCTCCTCGAAGCTGTTCTGCCCATCCGATACGGTGACAGTAAAGCTTTGATGCGCCTCGTTCTAGTCGTCGAGAACGACCCCGGCCTGGACCAGGACCGTGTAGCTGCCATCATCGTTCCTCACCAGATCGAACACTTGCTCACTGGCTTCGGAAAGTGCGTAGCTGACTTCGTCGCTTTCCATGTCCTGAGCCGTCAGCCGGCCGACCGGCGTACCGCCCCCTGCTCCCTCGACGACAGGCTCCTCGGTGAAGGTTACCTCCGGGGGATTATTCTCGTCTTCGACCGTCACAGTGACGGGCCGGATGATGGAATTTCCCGCCGAGTCCGTTACCTTAACTAGAGTGTGTGGGTGCTGCCCTCGGCGCCGAGGGCGGCCTTCACGAGGATCTCGTCGCCGTTGATCCGGAAGAGGTCATGGTCGAGGGGCGTATCATCCGTCTCGCTCGTTACCAGCGTAAAGGTGAACGTGTCCCCCTCGTCCGGATCCTCAGCGCCGAGCGCAGCGACAACATCGCCGATTTCGGCATGCTCCCCAATCGCGGCCTCGACCGGCGTGAGCCCCGTCGGAGCCTCGTTCACGTCAGTGACGTCAACAATGATCTCGGGCATCCCCTCGCCCGTTACTGGGTCTCCGATTTTTGTGCCCTTGTCACCATCTGCCGTCAGAAAGACCAGAATCTGGGGACGGGTTTCATGATTGAAGCCGTTGCTCGACTTCACTACGAGGTTGAAGGCTCCTTCCTCCTGTTCGTCTGGCACAACATCGAACAGCATCTCGCTTTCGCCTAAGAGCGAAAAGGTGAACTTCTCACCCTCGCGGCCGCCTTCAACCCTCAGCGTCCCGAATGTGGAATGTTATCTCTTCGCTGGTTGGGGCATTTGTATTGAAATAATGTTTCTTAGATCAAGACTAGAGACCTGCAGTGGTGGAATCCAAAAAGCAACCACCGGCAATGCTGTTCTATTAAATTCTATTTTAAATTGCCGCCCCTAAAGCCAGTCCTCCATCGCGTGCACCCCGGTTCCGAGCCGCAGGTCAAGACTTGTTGATCCTCTGTGCCCATTTGACCGCTGGCCTTCGGATGAGGCCGTGCTAGCTTCCAAAGGGGGTTGTCGACGGACCAGGATTCAGCGGAGACTTTTTGGCATGAGCGAAGGCTCCAACCCCTCGCCTGCGCAAAGCAGCCTCGACAGGCGGCTCGGACGCCTCATCACCCGTGCCCGCTGGTCCCTGTGGTGGGAGGAGGCCTGGCCGCGGCTCTGGCTGCCGGTCGCCATCGTCCTGCTCTTCCTAACCCTGTCCTGGTTCGGTCTCTGGCTCGATGCCTCGCCCCTCTGGCGGGGCCTGGGCCTTGCGCTGTTCGCAGCGGCCTTTCTCCTGTCCCTCTGGCCTCTCCTGCGCCTGCGGATGCCGGGCCGCACGAGCGCCCTCGACAGGCTGGACCGCGATACCGGCCTGAATCACGGCCCGGCCCGGGTGCTCGACGATTCCCTGACGCTCGGCTCGGCCGATCCGGGAACGCGCGCGCTGTGGGCCCTGCACCGCAAGCGGGCGGAGGAGACCATCTCCCGGATGCGGGTTGCCCCGCCCCGTCCCGACATGCCGCGGCGCGACCGCTACGCCCTGCGCGCGGCGGGCATCCTGGCCGTCGTGACGAGCGCCTTCGTGGCCGGCCCCGAGATCGGGACTCGCCTTGCCGCCGCCTTCGATTGGCGGGATGTCGAGATGGCTTCCCCGTCCTTCCGGATCGACGGATGGATCGACCCGCCGCTCTACACCCGCATGCCCCCGCTCATGATCGATCTCGCGCGGAATCAGCGCCTGCGCGCGCCGATCAACTCCACCGTCGTGATCCGCGTCGCGGGCGAGGGAAAGGCCGAAATCGCACCCGGCGAGGAGCTGACGGCCCTGCCGCCCAAGGAGAACCAGCGCGCCGATCTGCACGAGGAGCGCTATACGCTCAACGATACGGCCGAATTGACGATCCGGACAGGCTTTGCCCAAAGCGTCACCTTGACGATTGAGGCGATCCCCGACCAGCCCCCGCAGATCGCCTTTGCCAGCCCGCCCGAGGTCAATGCCCGCGGCAGCTTCACGCTCAGCTATAAGGGCAAGGACGATTACGGCATCACCGCCCTGGAAGGTCAGGTTGAGAAGGCGGAAGGCGGCCAGGGCCGCTCTCTCGTGACGGCCCCTCAGATGAACCTTGCCATTCCGAGCCATGAGGAGAACGCGCCGGAAACCCGCTCCCCCGTGGATCTCACCAACCACCCCTGGGCCGGCGCGAAGGTCACGATCAAGCTGCGCGCGAAGGATGAGGCGGGCCAGGAGGGTGAGAGCGAAGCCCTCACGATGACCCTGCCGCAAAGGCCCTTCGCCAATCCGCTCGCAAGGGCGCTGGTGGAGCAGCGGCGCAATCTCGTGCTCAATCCCGACGACCGCAAGCGCGTGCAGACCGCCCTCGACGCGCTGCTGATCGAGCCCACGCTCTTCACGCCGCAATGGGGCGTGTTCATGGGGCTGGACATCGCCTCCGAGCGCCTGCGCAATGCGCGGACGGACCAACACCTCCTCGAGGTCGCCGACTGGCTCTGGAGCATGGCGCTGCAGATCGAAGAGGGGGACCTCACCGATGCGGAGCGCCAGCTGCGCGCGGCGCAGGAGCGCCTGAAGGAGGCCATGGACCGGGGCGCAACCGACGAGGAGATCCGGCGGCTGACCGAGGAGCTGCGGCAGGCCATGGACCGCTTCCTGCGCGAGTTCGCTCAGCGGATGCAGCAGAATCGTCAGGCCCAGGACCAGAACCAGCGCACGCCCGACCGGATGATCTCGCAGGACGATCTCAACCGCATGCTGCGCGAGATGGAGGACGCCATGCGCCGCGGCGACGTGGCCGAGGCCCAGCGCCTCCTCGAACAGCTGCGCAATATCCTGGAGAACCTCCAGACCGCCCAGCCGAACAGCCGCACGAGCGATCCCCTCGGCCAGGAGATGAACCAAGCCATGCGGGACCTCGAGGACATGGCCCGGGAGCAGCAGAACCTGCGCGATGAGACCTTCCGGCAAGGCCAGAACCAACGCATGCAGGAAGGCGAGCGCGGCCAGCGGCAGGGCCAGAGGGGCCAGCGCCAGCAGGGGCAACAGGGCCAGCAAGGGCAGCAAGGAGAAGGTCAGCAGCAAGGCGAGAACGGCCAGGGTGACCTTCAGGAGCGCCAGCAGGCGCTCCGAGAGCGACTGCAGGAACTGCAGCGGCGCATGCAGGGCATGGGCATGGAGGGCGAGCAGGGCCTCGGCGACGCCGAAGGCGCCATGCGCGAGGCGGAGGAGGCCTTGGGCCAGGGCCAGGACGGCCCCGCCGTCGACGCCCAGGGCCGTGCGCTGGAATCCCTGCGCCAGGGCATGCAGGGCATGGCTCAGCAGATGCAACAGATGCAGCAGGGCAACCAGCAGGCGGGCGACCAGCCCGGCGAAGGGGATCCGCAAGGCGGCCAGCAGGCGGGACCGCTCAGTACCGATCCCCTGGGCCGCCCGCAAAGGAACAGGGGCTACAGGGACGACGGCCGGGTTCAAGTGCCGGAAGCCGGGCAGTCCGCAGCCCAGCGGGCCCAGCGGATCCTGGAGGAACTGCGGCGCAAGCTGGGCGATCCCACCCGCCCGACGGAAGAGCTCGACTACTTCGAGCGGCTTCTGCGCCGGAACTGAGCCCTCAGCATCGCGCGGAGACCGACCCCCCTTCTTCCGCGCGATGCATTAAGACAAATCGGCCTCTTGCCTCGTGTCCGGGTTCGGGCCACGGTCGCCCGGACCTCCCTACGGAATCACGATGACAAGCTTTGCCGACCTTCTTGTGCCCACCGCCGTGCTGGCCGTGGCCTTTGTCCTGCTCCTGGGCCTCGTCAACATGCTGCGCGGCGGCAGCGCCAACCGGTCGCAGACTCTCATGCGCTGGCGTGTCCTGCTTCAGTTTCTGGCCATTATCCTGATCATGGGAATCATCTGGTGGCGAGCGGTCTAGCTGACCCAGTCTTGACACTTTTTCGCCGCCGTCTTTTAAAGGTTTTATTAGCCATAAGGGGTACACCTTTAGGGCATTGATTCTAAAACAACGGATTTTTTATGCGCATCAGAACTGTCACGGGCCTGAGCCTCATGATCCTTGCCATGGGATCATCGGGTGTCCTGTCCGCAGACGGGACAAGGCAATCCGGCCCGGCACCCACCTCTTATCAGTCCAGCTTCATCTCTGAATTCCGCTTCGGCCTGTCCGCTCAGGACCCCTGGGGGGCAGAGGGCCGCGACGGCTCCGCCAACCTGACCGGCGAGCTCCTCTTCGCAAAGCCCTTTACTGCCTCGGACCTTTTTACCAGCTACTTCATTCCCCGCCCTCATATCGGCGGCAGCCTGAATTTCGACGACCGGACGAGCTTCGCTTATGCCGGCCTCTCCTGGACCATCGACGTTACGCCCAACCTCTTCGTCGAGGGCAGCTTCGGCGGCGCGATCCATAACGGCAAGAAGGACGTCTACAATCCCTTCGCCGAGCAGCAGGCCCTGGGCTGCACTGCCCTATTCCGCGAATCCGGCTCGGTGGGCGTGCGGCTCTCGGCCAACTGGAGCGTCATGGCGACCGTCGAGCACCTCTCCAATGCCGGCTCCTGCTCCGACAATCGGGGCTTGACGAACGTCGGCGCTCGGGTTGGGTATTCCTTCTAGGCAAATCCCAGCACCGGGCCACCAATGGTCGTTCTCAACCGAATCTATACCCGCACCGGGGATCAGGGCACCACGGCTCTTGCCGCCGGCGGACGCCGCCCGAAGAACGATCTTCGCATCGAAACCTTCGGCACTGTGGACGAAACCAACGCCTGCATCGGCCTCGCCCGGCTGCATACGGCCGGTCATGATGTCGACGCCATGCTGGGCCGGATCCAGAACGACCTCTTCGATCTCGGCGCGGATCTGGCCACTGTCGAGACCGGCAAGCCCCTGCCTTACGAGCCGCTGCGCATCACGCAAGCGCAGGTGGACCGGCTCGAGCAGGAGATCGACCGGCTCAACGAGCACCTGGAGCCGCTTCGCTCCTTCGTCCTGCCGGGAGGGACGGCTGCCGCCGCCGCGCTCCATCTCGCCCGCACCGTCTGCCGCCGCGCCGAGCGCCATGCGGTCGAGTTGATGCACAGGCCAGACGAGACGGTCTCGCCGGAGGTCGTGAAATACCTCAACCGGCTGTCGGATTTTCTCTTCGTCGCGTCCCGCTACGTCAACGACAAGGGCGCAATCGACGTCCTCTGGGTCCCGGGCCAGAACCGTTAGCGCACCCCGCGCGGGAAAATGGCCCCAGCTTTTCTCGGATGCGGACCATCGCTGCGCCGAAGGACGTGCTTGAGTCGCGAATGAGCATCGGATAGTTCCAGAGGTGCAATCCATTCTGGATCCGATGCTTTCTCTTGAGATGAGAGCATCGTTCGGGCGCAAAACCGGGTCCACTTTTCCGCACGATGCTCTAGGAGCGGATCATGTTTCTTCCGCTTCACGACGGCGTTCCCCTCCAGCACATGAAGACGCCGCTTGCGACCCGTGCGCTCATCGGGCTCTGCATCCTCGTCTATCTTCTCACCTTCTTCGGCCCCATCGGCCCGGATGCGATGGTGGGCGGCTTCGGCCTGATCCCGGGCGTCCTGTTCGACACGGAAGTCCTGCCCGAAGGCTTTCCCTTCGTGCCCGTCGAGCTGACGCTCGCGACCAATATCCTCCTCCATGGATCGCTGTTCCACCTCGCAGGCAACATGCTGTTCCTGTGGGTGTTCGGCGACAACGTGGAGGATGCGATGGGCCATCTCCGCTTCGTCCTGTTCTTCGTCCTGTGCGGGGTCGCCGCGAGCCTCGCCCATGCCTTCGTGACGCCGGACCCGCACCGCCCGCTGATCGGGGCCTCCGGCGGCGTTTCGGGCGTCGTGGCTGCCTATCTCATTCTCTACCCGCGGGTGCGCATCTGGGGCCTCTTCCTGAAGGGCATCCCTTTGCGCCTGCCGGCCTACTGGGCCATCGGCTTCTGGTTCGCCTTCCAGTTCGCCTCGGCGTTTCTTGGCGGCGACGACGCCGTCGGCTGGTTCGCCCATCTTGGCGGCTTCGCCGCCGGCGCTATTCTCATCCCCCTCATGCGACACCGCTACGATCCTGTTCTGGCCCGCGTCGAGGCTCAGGAAATGCAGGCGCCGCGTTGACAATCGGGAGCCGCCCGCTACGGTCCGATCCATCTTTTTCCGACCTGTCCGGAGAGCCGGCTATGGCTTTTTCCGGACCTGATCTTCGATGAGGACAGACGAATGAAACTGCTCGTGCCTGTGAAGCGGGTTGTCGACTACAACGTGAAGATCCGGGTAAAGCCGGACGGATCGGGCGTAGAGCTCGCCAACGTGAAGATGTCCATGAATCCCTTCGACGAGATCGCCGTCGAAGAGGCGGTTCGCCTGAAGGAACAGGGCAAGGCCACCGAGATCGTCGCCGTTTCCATCGGCCCGGCTCAGGCCGCCGAAACCCTGCGCACCGCGCTCGCCATGGGCGCCGACCGCGGCATCCTGGTCAAGACCGACGCCACCGTCGAACCGCTCGCCGTCGCCAAGATCCTCAAGAAGGTCATCGAGCAGGAAAGCCCGCAGCTCGTCATCATGGGCAAGCAGGCCATCGACGACGATTCCAACCAGACCGGCCAGATGCTGGCTGCTCTTCTCGGCTGGCCGCAGGGCACCTTCGCCTTCAAGGTGAATGTCGGCGACGGCTCGATCGACGTGACCCGCGAGGTCGATGGCGGCCTGCAGACGGTCGGCCTCAAGCTGCCGGCCATCGTCACCACGGACCTGCGCCTCAACGAGCCGCGCTATGCGTCGCTCCCCAACATCATGAAGGCCAAGAAGAAGCCTCTCGACGAGACCTCGCCCGAGGCGCTCGGCGTCGATGTCAGCCCCCGCCTGCAGGTGGTGAAGACCGCAGAGCCCGGCGGCCGCAAGGCCGGCGTCAAGGTCGGCTCCGTGGCCGAACTGGTTCAGAAGCTCAAGACCGAAGCCGGCGTGCTCTAAGGGAGGAATGACAATGACCACATTGCTGTTTGCCGAGCACGACAACGCTCAGCTCAAGGACGTCACCCACAAGGCGCTCTCCGCCGCCAAGGCTCTCGGTGCGCCCGTTCACGTGCTGGTGGCCGGCTCCAACGCCCGCGCCGCCGCAGAAGCGGCTGCAAAGCTGGAGGGCGTGGAGAAGGTGCTGCTGGCCGATGCGCCCGCATACGAGCACCAGCTCGCCGAGCCGACCGCAGCGCTCATCGTGTCGCTCGCCGGCTCCTACGACGCCCTGGTGGCGCCTGCCACCAGCAAGGGCAAGAACATCATGCCGCGCGTCGCGGCGCTGCTCGACGTGATGCAGGTCTCGGACATCACCAAGGTGGTGTCCCCCGACACCTTCGACCGACCGATCTATGCCGGCAACGCGATCCAGACGGTGCAGGCGACCGACGCCAAGAAGGTGATCACCGTGCGCACCGCCGCCTTCCCGGCGGCCGGTGAAGGCGGCTCGGCGGCCATCGAGACGGTGAATGCAGCCGAGGATCCTCAGCTTTCGAGCTTCAAGGGCGAGGAGATCGCCAAGTCCGACCGTCCCGAGCTGACCTCGGCCCGGATCATCATCTCCGGCGGGCGTTCTCTCGGCTCGGCCGAGAACTTCACCACGTATATCGAGCCGATCGCCGACAAGCTCGGAGCCGCCATGGGCGCCTCGCGCGCCGCCGTCGATGCGGGCTATGCGCCCAACGACTGGCAGGTCGGTCAGACCGGCAAGGTGGTGGCCCCCGACCTCTACATCGCGGTCGGCATCTCGGGCGCAATCCAGCACCTCGCCGGCATGAAGGACTCGAAGGTGATCGTGGCGATCAACAAGGACGAGGAGGCCCCGATCTTCCAGGTGGCCGATTACGGACTCGTCGGCGACCTCTTCCAGATCCTCCCCCAACTACAGGAGGAGTTGACCAAAGCCGGTCAATAAGGTCAGGAATAATGACGGATCGGGCGGGACCTCCCGCCCGGTCGCTGTGACGACATGAAGGTCAGGCGGCAGGTAAGATGGGCATCGAGATCAAAACGGTTGGCGTGATCGGCGCAGGGCAGATGGGCAACGGCATCGCCCACGTGTGCTCGCTCGCAGGGCTCAACGTTCGTCTCAATGATCTCTCGGAGGAGCGGATCAATGCCGGGCTCGCCACCATCAACGGCAACATGGCGCGCCAGGTCTCGAAGGGCGCCATCACTGACGCCGACCGGCAGGCTGCCCTCGAGCGCATCCGCCCTGCCCTGACCTACGATGATCTCTCCACCTGCGATATCGTCATCGAGGCTGCAACCGAGAACGAGGAGGTGAAGCGCAAGATCTTCACCGCCCTGTGCCCGTCGCTGCGCTCCGATGCCATGATCGCGACCAATACGTCCTCGATCTCCATCACGCGGCTTGCCGCCTCCACGGACCGGCCGGAAAAGTTCATCGGCATCCATTTCATGAACCCGGTGCCGGTAATGCAGCTCGTGGAGCTGATCCGGGGCATCGCGACCGAGGATCCGACCTACGAATCGGCCAAGGAGTTCATCGGCAAGCTCGGAAAGACCGCGACCGTCTCCGAGGACTTCCCGGCCTTCATCGTCAACCGCATCCTGCTGCCGATGATCAATGAGGCGATCTATACCCTTTATGAGGGCGTGGGATCGGTCGAGGCCATCGACACGGCCATGCGGCTCGGCGCGAACCATCCAATGGGCCCGCTCCAGCTCGCCGACTTCATCGGCCTCGACACCTGCCTCTCCATCATGCAGGTGCTCTACGAGGGCCTAGCCGATTCCAAATACCGCCCCTGCCCGCTCCTGGTAAAGTATGTGGAGGCCGGCTGGCTCGGACGGAAAACCAAGCGCGGCTTCTACGATTATCGCGGCGAGAACCCGGTTCCGACGCGCTAAGTCCCTGCCGGAACCGGCATTTTCCGGCCATTGCACCCGCCCGACAGGGGTTTCGGACCTGTACCGGCCTGTCGACTGTCCTGTGGGTGCGTCACAAACGCCGCGCGCGTGAACTTCACAACAGCGTCACACTGCCTATAGTCTTATTGGACGGGATACGACTCTTCTCTCTATGAGGAGGTGAGGTGACGATACACGTCCAACCTGTTGTGCGGCCTGAGGCCTGTCCGGCCCTCGTCCTCAATGCCGATTACCGGCCCTTGAGCTATTACCCTTTGTCCATCTGGTGTTGGCAGGATGCGATCAAGGCGGTGTTCCTCGACCGGGTCAATATCGTCTCCGAGTATGACAAGGTCGTCCGAAGTCCGAGCTTCGAAATCCGCCTTCCCTCGGTCATTTCCCTGAAAACCTACGTCCAGCCGTCCCGTCACCCGGCCTTCACCCGCTTCAACGTCTTCCTGCGCGACCGCTTCACCTGTCAGTATTGCGGCACCCGCGAGGACCTGACCTTCGACCATGTCATTCCCCGCTCCAAGGGGGGACAGACCACCTGGGAGAACGTCGTCGCCGCCTGCGCGCCCTGCAATCTCAGGAAGGGGGACAAGATGCCCCGCGAAGTGGAAATGTGGCCCCGCCAGAGCCCCTTCGCCCCGACGATCCACGACCTCCACTCCAATGGCCGCCTCTTCCCGCCGAACTACCTACACGACAGCTGGATGGACTATCTCTACTGGGACAGCGAGCTGGAGCCGTAAAACCCCTCGCCCATCCATCAGCGCCCGAAGAAGATGCCCTTATCGGCCGCCGCCTTGGCGGCGAAGGCCGCGAGTGCAAGCGAAATCACCACGTTCCATCCCGCCAGCGACAGCCCGACGAACCGCCATGCGGCCTCCGTACAGCTGACCACGCGCGTGTTCTGCAGCTGGTTCAGGAAATCGCCCACATTGCCTGGGCTGGCGCCCGATCCGCCGCCGCAATCGCTGGGCCCGGCCCAGAAGCCCCATTCGACTCCGGAATGGTAGGCGCCGAGACCGGCGCTCACGAGGAAGATCACAGCCAGGAGCCACAGGCCCGCCCGCGCCCAGCGCGGCGGCATGAGCGCCGCGACAAGGCCGAGCGGAACGGCGATGTAATAGGGATTGCGCTGGGTCAGGCACAGCTTGCAGGGCACGTAGCCGAAGACGTGTTCGAAGATCAGCGCGCCGCCGACGGTGGCCGCGGCACCGAGCGCCACGGCCAGAGCCGCCTGTCGCATGGAGAGCTTGAAGCGCATCGGCCCCTCCCTCTCAGATCAGATACCGGACAGCCGCAAAACCGCCGATGAACAGGGCGACGCCGGCAGCCGCGATCAGGTTGAAATGGCGGTCGATCAGAGCCTTGATGAACGGCCCGAACCGGCTCATCAGCAGGGCGATGAAATAGAAGCGGGCCCCGCGCGCCAGGACGGAGAGCAGGATGAACCAGAGCAGGTTGTATCCCGCAAGCCCCGACATGATGGTGACGAGCTTGTAGGGAAGAGGCGTCAGGCCTCCGAGCAGGATCACCCAGGATCCGTACTCCTCGTACCAGGCCCGGAAGAGCTCTACCTTGTCGTTAAGCCCATAGAAGTCGATCAGCCAGAGGCCGACCGTGTCGTACATCAGGAGGCCGATCATGTACCCGAAGACACCGCCCAGGACCGAAGTCGCCGTGCAGATGGCGCCGTAGCGCCACGCCCTGTCCGGCCGGGCCAGCATCATCGGCACCAGCATCACGTCCGGCGGAACGGGAAAGAAGGAGCTCTCCGAGAAGGATACGGCGGCCAGGGCATAGGGGGCCGAAGGCCGGGCCGCGAGGGACAGGGTCCAGTCGTAAAGGCGTCTCAGCATGGTGTCCCGCAGGGTCCGACAGAAACAGGGGCCACTCGCCCCAGCCCCTTTGAGCACAAGCCGCCGCACTTGGCGAGAGGCGCACCTGCGGCGCCCTATCACATCTGCCTCATTGACCATGCTCGACGGTGCATGCTAGTCGGCAGGTCCTTGCCCCTGTGGCGGAATTGGTAGACGCGCTCGACTCAAAATCGAGTTCCGCAAGGAGTGCTGGTTCGATCCCGGCCAGGGGCACCATTGCCTTTTTCAGATGGTACGGCGAGCGCCGCAATCACAGCTTCAGGCCGCGCTCTTTACTATAACAATATAGCTTAAATCGCGCCCCTTTTTGCATTAGTCGCTCCTTACCGCATCCGAATTTCGCCTGCCGTAAATGGATGGGCATGACGATTCAGACTCTTTCGCTGGCAATGCCGCAGAAGTCCTCTCGGGCGGGAAATTGTTAACCACTGACGTGGATATCCCTTGCGTAACGCCAATGCTCTATACCTTTCATCCGATTTTATATATTTGCATGCCATCGTTCCATCACGCGGCATGAATTGAAACCGCGCCAGAGAGATCATTGCGAAGATGTCGGACGAGGAAGTTGAAAAGATTGCCGAGCTGCTGGCCAAGGTCGGAGGCTCCTGGTTCCCCGAGCGCACCAAGGCCGCCCTGCGCGCCATCAACAGCCGCCATCGGGATGTGGCCCGTCTCGTAATCGCCGAACTTGACCGCACACGCGGCGTCGAGCAGGAAGCGGATTCGACGGGCAGCCCGGCTTCCGGAGGCGCCGATCCGTTCAATTTCGCCCAGGACGATCAGCTCTATGTAGGAGCAACCGTCGTCTATCGCCCTCCGGGCGAGAAGCGGGCGATCACCTGCCGGGTCGAGAAGATGGATCATGGCCGCGCCTATCTGGTCCCCGCCCCCCGGGAGATCGGCTGGGTCTCCGTTCACACTCTCCTGCCGTTGAAGTCCTGACATGTCGCACACCAGTCAACCCGGCGAGGCCGACCGGTCGGCCAGCAAGAGCAAGGCCCCAGCGGTCATCCACTATTTCAACTCGTCCGGCGAATGGATCGCATTCCGCCGGGAGAAGAACGACCGCCACCTCTTCGACAAGCAGGGGAACTGGATCGGCTGGTTTCCCTGGGACGAGACCGAGGTAGTCGACGTCAATGGTGATTATCTCGGAACGGTGATCGACGGCGACCGCATTTATCGCAGGACCACCTACCAGCCGCCGAAGCCTCGTCCAGGCGTCCCGGTCTATCCCGGCAATGTGGGCTATGTGGGATATCCGGGCTTCACCTCCTATTGCACGCCGCCGCGCGGCTTCGAGGATGTGGATACCAACTGGACCTATGCCGAGCGTCATCACCTGGTGATGAGAAGCCGCGCCAAGCAGCGCAAGAAAATGGGCTTCCTGCAGCGCTTCCTGACGAAACTTCGTCGCGTCATGCATGCCCTTAAAGAGCCGGTCGATCCCATCGGGCGGTGAGCCCGCCTGTGGGCCTACGGATGCGGCGCCCGGCTCTTTGCCGGCCTCTACCACTTTCGAGACATTGCGAATCTCTTCTGTCGGGTCGTAGACATAGCTCCAAGCTGAAAAGCTCAGTACCGCGGTGCGACAGCAAGTCGAAGTAACAAGCGCCGCAACAAGAGAAGCGTTTCCGCAAAACAAACTGACTTCATAGTCAGGGGGCCAATCATGAACGACCAAATCGAGTTTGTCGCTCGGGCGTTTTACGATGCCGAGGGCGAGGGGCAGTGCTGGGCATCCGAGCCCGAAATCCTCAAGGAAGAATTCCGCCGGTTCGCCCGCGAGGCCATCGAACTCCTCGGGGACGACAGCGACCTGTCGCTGCAGGACCTGAGCCTGGCCGGCTCGGCCCAAGGCTCCTTCGAGGCATCCTCCGCGCTGCGCCGTTACGCGGCCTGAAAATATCGAGCGCCCGTGGCGCAGATGTGCCATGGGCCTCCGGCCGAATGCTTGCGCCAGCCTTATCTGCGCTCGATGACCGTCACGATCCGGCGTGAGCTCGGCTCCACGATCACGACCTGATCGCGCACGGCTTACGCACTGGGACAACCCGGTCCGCATCATCCCTTGCGAGCACGATTGATAGGCGTCTCTGTCGGGCTCCTTACCCATTTTTTCCGTACCCTGGATGATTGAAACAGGGTCACGTTCGCCGGTGGAACTTCCGACGGGCCGGAGAGTTTCTCTTGCGCTCTTCTTAAGGCTACGCTTGGGTGCGTATCCTCCGGCATGAGCGATCCCCGAGGAACGAACAGGAATGTCCCACGTCGGCACCCATGACGGAACTCTGGTCGCCCTGTCCGTTCTCACCGCAACGGTTGCGTCCTATACGGCCCTCGACCTGGCCGGCCGAATCCGTGTCTCGACAGGTTTCGCCAAAGGGGCTTGGCTCGCAACGGCGGCCGTGGCCATGGGAGGCGGCATCTGGGCGATGCACTTCGTCGCCATGCTGGCCTTTCAGGTGCCGGACCTGCATGTCACCTACGATACCGCCCTGACGCTTTTCTCTCTCCTGCTGCCCATTCTGGTAACGGGGTTCGGCTTCTACATCGTGAGCCGGACGGCTTCCGGCCTCTGGGCTCTGGTCGTCAGCGGTCTCCTCATGGGGCTGGGAATCGTCGGCATGCATTACATGGGCATGTCCGCGATGCAGATGGCGGCGGATCTCCGCCACGAGAGCCTGTGGGTGGGCATCTCGGCGCTGATCGCCATCGGTGCGTCCACAATCGCGCTCTGGCTCGCCTTCCGGAATGTAGGCTTTACCCAAAGACTCATTGCTGCCGTCGTCATGGGCCTTGCCGTTTCGGGCATGCACTACGCAGCCATGCAGGGAACGGTCTTCAGCGCCCACTCCCCGGTGGACGAAGCCCATGCGCATGCAAGCCTCGACCAGACCAACCTGGCTCTCGGTATCTCGGCCACAACCTTCCTGATCCTGTTC
The DNA here is from genome assembly GCF_020866965.1 of Microvirga roseola. GTDB lineage: Bacteria > Pseudomonadota > Alphaproteobacteria > Rhizobiales > Beijerinckiaceae > Microvirga > Microvirga roseola. The sequence continues at coordinate 14,756 of NZ_JAJATX010000028.1, read as the reverse complement.
CTGGCCCTCGTCGCGGCCATGTTCGATCGCCGCTTCGGCCAGATGGCGGAACGCGAGGCTCGAGCCCTGCGGGAAAGCGAGGAGCGCTTTCGGAATTTCTACAACAGGACTCCCCTGCCCCTGCACATCCTGCGCGAGAACGGCGTCATCGATGGCGTGAGCGATGCCTGGCTCGAGCTCCTGGGCTACAGCCGCGAGGAGGTGGAAGGCCGCATCATCACCGATTTTATGACGGAGGACTCCGTCCGCAAGCGGAGCGAAGTCGCCTGGCCCACTCTTCTCAAGGCCGGCGAAGCCAAGGACGTCGAGTATCGTTTCGTGGCGAAGGACGGCCGCGTTCTGGATGTCCTCCTGTCGGGGCGCGTCGAGCGGGACGCCGGGGGCCGGATCAAGCACATCCTCGGCGGCGTCGTCGATGTCACCGCCCGCAAGCGTGCGGAAGATGCCCTGCGGCAGGCCCAGAAGATCGAGGCGGTCGGGGCGCTCACCGGCAGCATCGCCCATGATTTCAACAACCTGCTCGCGGTGGTGCTCGGCAATCTCGACCTCCTGCGCAACCGCTTGCCGGACGATCCCAAAGCCAAGCGCCTGCTGGATACCGCGATCCAGGGCGCTGAGCGGGGCGCAGTCCTCACCCAGCGGATGCTGGCCTTTGCGCGTCGTCAGGATCTGAAGGCCGAGATCGTCGACGTGCGCGAGCTCGTAACCGGCATAGCCGATCTCCTCCAGCGCTCCATCGGACCCATGGTGCAGATCGAGACCCGCTTCCCCCTGGGCCTCTCCGCGATCCATGTCGATGCGAACCAGCTCGAGCTGGCCCTGCTCAACCTCGTCGTGAATGCGCGCGACGCCATGCCCGATGGCGGCGTGATCACGATCGCTGCGCGCGGTGAGACCGTCACGGACGGCCATAAGTGCGGTCTGCCACCCGGTCCTTATGTCTGCCTCTCTGTCAGGGATACGGGCGAAGGCATGGACGATGCGACCCTGGCGCGGGCCATGGAGCCGTTCTTCACGACCAAGGGAGTCGGCAAGGGGACCGGCCTCGGTCTTTCGATGGTGCATGGGCTGGCAGCCCAATCCGGCGGCTGCCTGCTGCTGAACAGCGACCGGGACCGGGGAACTACGGCGGAGATCTGGCTTCCTGCGGCGCATGCGATCCAGACGGCCGAACCCTCCGCGCAGACAGGCGGGCTGCCGGTCGAGCGGACCGGCTCGGCGCCATCGCCCCTGACCATTCTTGCGGTGGATGACGATCTTCTCGTCCTGCAGAACACGGTCGCCATGCTCGAGGATCTCGGGCACCGGGTCGTCGAGTTCTCGTCTGCCGAGGAGGTCCTCTCCTATCTGGACAGCGGCCGACCGGTCGATCTCGTCATCACCGACCAGGCGATGCCGCGCATGACAGGCGTCCAGCTCGCCGGCAGGATCAAAGCGCAGTGGCCGCATCTGCCGATCATCCTTGCGACGGGCTATGCCGATCTTTCTCCTGGAGCCGATGAAGGCCTCACGAGGCTCAACAAACCGTTCCGGCAGGATGCGCTCATCCGCTCTCTGTCAGAGAGCCTTGTGCCGGTGCATGAGTCGGAGAAGATCATTCCGTTCCGGCCCCGGCAAAGCTGAGGGGCTGCGGCACGGCGCAGCCCCTGGGCCGTTCTCTCAACGTTGCGCAGAACGCTGATAGAGCGGACGGTTCACCGCATAGGTGCGGTTGCCGACACGCACGGCGTCGGCGAGCAGAAGCGCCCGGTTATTGCCGATGCGGACGACCTGACCGCGCACGGCGATCGGTGCGCCGCGCCTCAGATTGGAGGTGCGGATGTTCTGGCCGACATCGGCCACGACGCGGCGGCCGGGCTGCGTCTCGAAGACGACCAGATAGTTGGGCGTGCTGACGCCGCGAACGCGGATGGGTCGCACGGAAACGATACGCCCGCGCTCCTGGCGGTACTGCGAAGGCACCTGCTGCCGGGCCTGCTGCATCTGCTGACCCTGCGCCCCGGACCGGAAGTCGCGGGGCATCACGTCGGCGCTCACGCCGGCGCGGTTGTGAGCCCGCTGCGCAATGTTCGCAAGGGCCTGGCGGCAGGCCTGGAGATTGTTGTTGTCCCGGAAGGTGCGCGCCTGATCGAGCGTGACGGACATGTTGGCCGTTCCTTGCGATCTCTGAAGCACACGGATCAGCTCGGAACAGGAATTGTCCTGGGCCTGCATGGACCGGTTCTGCTGGGCGAGAGCAGGAGCGGCAAGAAGGGCCGCCGACCCGGCGAGAACGAGGAGCATTTTCGAACGAATGAGGGTCATGAGATTGTCCTCCAAAGGTCGGTTCTTGCGCCGGACGGACCGGCACAGCGGTTAGCGGGATCGGCCGGGATTAATCTTCCTCCTCGCCAAAGACGCCTTCCTCTTCCTCGTAGTAACCGCCGTAATCCTCGTAGAGGCCACCATCGACCTCCCCGTAGTAATCGCCCATGGGCTCGGTGAGCCCCTCTTCGTAAACGCCGCCGTCATCCTCCCAGTAACCCTCCTCCTCGCCGAAGATCCCCTCCTCCTCACCCAACTGGGCGAAGGAGGCCTGAGGGGCTGCAAAAGAAAGGAGGGCCGCCAGAAGCGCGGGTCCTTTCAGCTTGTCCAAATATCGAAGAAGCATGTTCGTCTCCTTTGGCCGGTCGTGCTGAGGCTCCCCAAGCTCCTATCCCTTGCAAAAGCGCTGTCGTCGTCAGGGGGCAGGCAGATCTGAGCGGGGTGGTACTGAAACCGGCAGAGTCGCAGCCGGTTTCAGTACCGGCGGCCGCATCGGCGTGAGAAGTGGCGATTGCGTACGTGAACGTACGGATTTTCGTGCGAGATCGATGCCGCGCAGGCATGGCGCGTCGTTTGCTGTTGGGGGCGTCTCCTGAACCGGACGGAGAAAATGCTATGAGAAGAATGCCGATTGCAGCAATGGCGCTGGCCCTTGCAGGAGCTGCCTGGGCCCAGACGAGCGGCGCAGCCAAGCTCGTCGCGGAGCAGAAGCAACTCTACGGCCAATACCTCGCCGATGCGGATGGAAGGGCCCTGTATCTCTTCGAGAAGGATACGAAAGGAACGAGCAACTGCTACGATGCCTGCGCCGAGGTTTGGCCGCCCATGATCACGTCAGGTCCTCCGCAAACAGGACCGGCCGTCGACCAGTCGCTTGTGGGAACCATCGAGCGCAAGGACGGCAGGACGCAGGTCACATATGACGGCATACCGCTGTACTACTACGTCAAGGATCAGGGCCCCGGCTCGGTGACTGGGCAGGATGTCCATGATCGGTTCGGCGGATGGTATCTCGTCTCTCCGCAAGGCAAGAAGATCGAGGCCGAGAAGAGCTGATCTCCTGGTCGCCCCGTCACGGCATTGCGGCTCGCGGGAACGCTCCGCGGGCCTGCTCAGATCCGCGTGTCCTGCGGTGCCAAGTCCGCGAAGGCCCGGACGACGTTTTCATAAACGGACCGCTTGAAAGGGATGATCAGCTCGGGCAGGCGATGCATCTCCTCCCAGCGCCACTCGTCGAATTCGGGCTTATGGCCGCCGCCGGGCTGGTGAATATTGATTTCGCTCTCGTCGCCTTCGAACCGGAAGGCGAACCATTTCTGCGTCTGTCCCCGATAGCGGCCGCGCCATGCGCGGCCCGCCACCATGGAGGGGAGATCGTAGGAGTACCATTCGGGCGCCTCGGCCAGGAAGGTGACGGAACGGACGCTCGTCTCCTCGTGGAGCTCCCGCAGGGCGGCCTGATAGGGATCCTCGCCCGGGTCGATTCCCCCCTGCGGCATCTGCCAGGCATAGCCGTCCGCGACGTTGTCGCCGCTGGATTCCGAGCGGCGACGGCCGATGAAAACGAGGCCCTGCTTGTTGAGAAGCATCACGCCGACGCAGGAGCGGTAGGGCAGGTCTTTCCTGCTCTGTGATCCTCTGGCGCTCCTCATCCGACATTTACTCCCATTCTTGCGAGAACCCGACCTTGCCGATTTCATTCATCGCCGAGCGATCAATGATGGTTCCCGATATTTCCCTGAGAGTGCAGCCTCAATCTCTCCGGCACAAGCACTTCGTGGCGATTGTCGAAACCATTCGGGAAAAGTGAGAACCGGCTTTGCGTCCGAGATGACGGCAAGCCGAGGGCCTGCGTCGCCGGTTGCGGTCTCATGGATGCGCAAACCGCTTCCTGGGCCGGAATCGAAAAAGCCTGACGGCTTGGAGACCGTCAGGCTTGGCTTTCACCGGTTCCGAGAACCACGCCCTGTCAGGACAGAGCCCGCCGGTCCGATCTTTAGTTCGGAACCGTTGTGGTGTTGGCTGCGCCCTTGCGAACGCCGTGGATCAGGTCGTAGGCAGCGGTGAGCTGCTTGTCCTTGGCCGGATCCGGCGGGACATAGGCAGACGATCCGCCGCGCTCTTCCTTCTCGCCGCCATTGCTCAGGTGGCCGCGCAGGCCGGCTTCGCCCTTGGTCTCGTCCTTGCCCTTCAGCTCCTCGGGGATCTCCTGCAGCACCTCGACGTCAGGATCGATGCCCTTGGCCTGGATCGAGCGGCCGGACGGGGTGTAGTAGCGCGCCGTCGTCAGGCGCACGGCCCCGTTGCCGCCGAGCGGGATGATGGTCTGCACGGAGCCCTTGCCGAAGGAGCGGGTTCCGAGAACCGTTGCGCGCTTGTGGTCCTGCAGGGCGCCGGCCACGATCTCCGAAGCGGAAGCCGAGCCGCCGTTGACCAGCACGACCAGCGGCTTACCCTTGGTCAGGTCGCCGGCCTTGGCGCTGAACCGCTGCGTATCCTCGGCATTGCGGCTGCGGGTCGAAACGATCTCGCCGCGGTCGAGGAAGGCATCGGAGACCATGATAGCCTGATCGAGCAGGCCGCCCGGATTGTTGCGCAGGTCGATGACGAAGCCGGCCACCTTGTCGGCGCCGATGTCGTTCGTCAGCTTGTCGATGCCGGTGCGGAGCGCCTCGTAGGTCTGCTCGTTGAACTGCGTAATGCGCAGGACACCGATGTCGCCCTCGACGCGGGCGCGCACGGGACGGACCTTGATCGTCTCGCGGGTCAGCTTCACCTCGATTGGATCCTTCGCTTCCTTGCGCTGGACCTTGAGGGTGACCGAGGAGTTGATCGGGCCGCGCATCTTTTCAACGGCCTGATTCAGGTTGAGGCCCTGAACCTGCTCGCCATTGATATGGGTGATGATGTCGTTGGCCAAGATGCCGGCGCGGGAGGCGGGCGTGTCGTCGATGGGGGTCACCACCTTCACCAGACCTTCCTCCATGGTGACCTCGATACCCAGGCCTCCGAACTCGCCGCGGGTCTGCACCTGCATGTCGCGGAAGCTCTTGGGATCCATGTAGCTCGAATGCGGGTCGAGCGAAGTCAGCATGCCGTTGATGGCCGATTCGACGAGCTTCGACTCATCCGCCTTCTCAACGTAATCCGTACGCACCTTTTCGAAAACATCGCCGAAAAGGCTCAGCTGGCGGTATGTATCGGCCGAGGCGGCGACCGCGCTCGTCGAGGAGAGTAGGTCCGTCTGCGACACCATGGTCGCGCTGCCTGCGCCGATAGCCGCACCGAGAATCAAAATGGATAGTTTGCGCATTATCCGCGAACCTTTTCGCCTTGCGATTTCGTCCACCATGGACCTGGATCAATCGATCCGCCGTCTTTCCTGAACTCAACATAGAGAACGGGATTGTTCTTTTCTATGGTACTGCCCATCAAAGACATGAGAGGTTCCTCTCCCATCGTCGCAACAGGCTCGCCCGCGAGCACGAACTGCCCGACATCGACATTGATCCGGTCCATCCCGGCCAGAAGAACATAATATCCACCGCCGGCATTAATGATCAAGAGTCGACCATAGGAACGGAAGGGTCCCGCAAAGGCTACCCACCCGTCGGCAGGTGATACTACAGGAGCTTTGGGCCGGGTTGTGATCGAAATGCCGCGCGTCGTTCCGCCATAGCCGTCATCCGACCCGAAATCCTGGACGGTCTCGCCGCTGACGGGACGTGGAAGGAGGCCCCGCGCCTCGGAAAACGGGATCTTCGGGGCCAGCCGCGCCGGGTCTCGGAAGGCGGCCTGGGCGAAGCGCTCCTTCGTCTCCCGCTTCTGGGCCTCTGCGGCCCGACGTGCCTCCTCGGCGGCCTGGCGAGCGCCTGCGATCTCCTGCTCCATCCGGTCGATCAACTCTTTGAGAGTTCCTGCCTGACGGGCAAGCTCCGCAGCCTTTTCCTGCTCGGCCCCGACGCTCCGCTCGACCTCGGCCATCCGGGCCTGGCGTGCATCCATGAGGGCGGCGAGGCGCTGCTGCTCTCCATTGAGCGCGACCAGTTCCTGATTGAGGGTCGTGCGGTCGGTGGCGATCGCCTCCTTGAGGCGCACGAGCTCGGCCAGATCAGTGGCCAGGATATCGACCTCGGTCCTGAGCTCGGGCAGCACTGCCCCCAGCATAATGGAGGCCCGGACGGCCTCCAGCATGTCCTCCGGCCTGACCAGAACGGCCGGTGGCGGACGGCGGCCCATGCGCTGGAGGGCGGCAAAGACTTCGACGATGACCCCTCGCCTGCTCTCGAGCGAGCGGCGGATCGCCGCCTCGCTGGCGGTCAGGGTCAGGAGCCGCTGCTCCAGGGCGCGGATCCGGTCCTCGATGCCGCGGACCCGTCCGGCCGTCTCAATGAGTGCGGCATTGAGCCTCGCCCGGTCGGAGCGGATCTCATCGATCTCCGATTCGAGGCGCTTGCGGGCCTCGGCGCTGGCCGCCATGGCCTCCTCCAGCACCTTGAGATCGTTTTCGCGCCTCGCCTTCTCCTCGGCCGTCTCCATTATTCCGGCCGGCACCTCCGGCGCAAGCGCAGGCGTCTCCTGAGCTTGGAGGGGGCTCAGAGCGGAGGCAGCCAGCCATGCGGCAAGGCCCAGGGCCTTGCGGGAGGAAAGAGAGGTAAAGCGGATCATCCGTTCAGGAATCGTCGTGACCGGCGCGATGATAAGGGTGTCCGGCAATGATTGTCAGCGCCCTATAGAGCTGCTCGACCACGAGCGCCCGCACAATCTGGTGCGGCATGGTGAGCGCACCGAAGGAAACCACCAGCTCGGCACGCTGGCGGATCTTGGGATCGAGGCCGTCCGGCCCGCCGATGATGCAGGCGATCCCGGGCCGGCCCTCGTCCCGCCACTGTCTGATTTTCTCGGCAAAAGCCTCGCTGGAGGGGCTCTTGCCCCGCTCGTCGAACACGACGAGCACGGAAGCGCCGGCCTTCTCCGAAAGGCTCACGGCTTCTTCTGCCCGGCGGTCGTCGTCCCGCCGCGCCCGGCTTTCGGGCAGTTCGACGATATCGAGGCCGGCCAGACCCAGGGCCCGGCCCATGCCTTCGATCCGCTGTCTGTATCGCTCGACCAGCTCCCGTTCGGGGCCGCTTTTGAGACGGCCCACGGCCACCAGGCTCAGTCGCACGATACGGACCTTAGGTTAGCTGGCGCGGTCCTGCGGACGGTCGGCGCCCCACATCTTCTCGAGGTTGTAGAAGCCACGGACCTCGGGACGGAAAACGTGGATCAGCACGTCGCCGGCATCGATCAGCACCCAATCGCAGGCGGGCAGGCCCTCGACCCGTGCATTCCCGAACCCCTTGTCCTTGAGGTCCTGGATCACGCGGTCGGCAATCGCGCCCACGTGGCGGTGGGAACGGCCCGACGTAACGATCATGGTATCTGCAAGCGAGGTTTTTCCGGCCAGATCGATCTCGACCGTGTTTTCGGCCTTCATATCCTCGAGGGAAGCCAGGGCAACGGCCCGGATGTCCTCACCATTCGGAGCATCCGCTCCGGAGAGAGGAGGAAGCGGATTCCGATCCGCCTCAAGCGAAGATAGTCGGTTCAGGTTCAGACCCTTTCTCAGCAGCGCTATCCTATGCGCCGTTCCCTAAGATAAGGTTGAACGGCACGTTATTTCAACGTCCCCCTGAAGGAGAAGTTCGCCGCAGGCGGCGCAGCGCAGTGGACGAGAGATGCGAGCGGGGGCCGTGCAGGAAGACCCAGGCCGGGGGCTCGAAGCTCGGCAGCGCTGAGGCCTGCTCCTCCCCGATTCGCCATGGGGACAGGGCTGTGGCAGCAGGGGAGCGGACCGCCTTCAGGGTCCAGCCGGGGCGGTCGATGACGGCGATGGGCATGGTCCGGGCGATCCTCCGCCAGCCCCGCCAGCGGTGGAAGCTCGCCAGGCTATCCGCCCCCATGATCCAGACGAATCGCACGCCCAGGTAGCGCCGCGTGAGATAGGCCAGGGTATCCACGGTGTAGCGGGCCCCGATCTCCTCCTCGAAGGTGGTCACGTCGATGCGGGGATGGCCGGCCATGTCCTCCGCTCCTGCCGCCCTCTCGGCCGTGGAGGCGAGCTCGCCCGTGTCCTTCAAGGGATTGCCGGGGGTGACGATCCACCAGACCCGGTCAAGCTCGAGACGCTTGAGGGCGAGGAGGCTCACATGCCGGTGCCCGGCATGGGCCGGGTTGAACGAGCCGCCATAAAGACCGATCCGCATACCCGGGGCGGCCTGCGGCAGGCGGGCTAGTCCCGAAGGGCGGAGGCGGAACCTGGAGGGAGGCCGCTTGACGGGAGCGTGGATCACGGACGTGTCTGGCCCGTGCCGCGGACGCGATACTTGAACGAGGTCAGCTGCTCGACGCCGACAGGCCCGCGGGCATGCATCCGCCCCGTGGCGATGCCGATCTCGGCTCCGAAACCGAACTCGCCGCCATCGGCGAACTGGGTCGAGGCGTTGTGGAGCACGATGGCGGAATCGACCTCGGCCATGAAGCGCTCGGCAGCCGCAGCGTCATCGGTGATGATCGAATCGGTGTGGTGGGAGCCGTAGGTCTCGATATGCGAGACGGCCGCATCCAGTCCGTCCACGACCTTGGCCGAAATGATCGCGTCGAGATATTCGGTGCGCCAATCCTCCTCCGTCGCCGGAGCCACGCGGGGATCCGCTGCCTGCACGGCTTCGTCGCCGCGAACTTCGCAGCCCGCGTCGAGCAGCATAGCGATCAGCGGCGTGAGATGGGTGTCAGCGCAGGCGCGATCCACCAGGAGCGTTTCCGCGGAGCCGCAGATGCCGGTGCGCCGCAGCTTGGCGTTGAGCACGATGCGCTTCGCCATGCCGAGATCGGCCTTTTCGTGGACGAACACGTGGCAGATGCCCTCCAGATGCGCGAAGACCGGCACCCTCGCCTCCTCCTGCACCAGCGCCACGAGGCTCTTGCCGCCGCGCGGCACGATCACGTCGATATTGCCGTCGAGGCCCGAGAGCATGGCCCCCACCGCCACCCGGTCGCGGGTGGGAACGAGGCTGCTCGCATCGGCGGGCAACCCTGTCCTCTCCAGCCCCTCCCCCATGGCTTGCGCGATGGCGGACGAGGTGCGGAAACTGTCGGAGCCCGCGCGCAGGATCGCGGCATTTCCCGCCTTCAGGCAGAGAGCCCCCGCATCCGCGGTCACGTTGGGCCGACTCTCGAAAATGACGCCGACGACGCCGAGCGGCGTCGCCACTCGCTCGATCTTGAGACCATTCGGCCGCTCGAAGCTCGCCAGAACCCGACCGACCGGATCCGGAAGCGCGGCAATGCTTTCGACGGCAGCGGCAATGGCTTCGAGCCGATCCGCATCGAGAGCAAGGCGGTCGATGAAGGCGGGCGGCTGCCCCTTGGCTCTGGCCTCGCCGAGATCCTCCGCATTGGCCGCAAGGATGCGGGGCGCGGCGGCGCGGATGGATGCTGCGATGGCGTTCAGGGCTGCGTTCTTCTCCGCCGCCGAGGCCAGGGCGACGCGCTGTGAAGCCTTTCTCGCCCGGCGCCCCAACTCGGCCATGAGGGCCGGAGCGTCAGCGGATTCGATCCAAGCGGCCTCTGTCGCGTTGTCGGATTCGGCGAGCGCGTTCTGGCTCAAGGCACGAGTATCATCCATGTCCAAGTCCCGGGAAAAATCCCTACAGCCGAAATCCATAGCACGTGAGATGGCCCGAGGGCCAAGCCGCACCGCATCCGAGAGTGCGATTCGCGCTCTGAGAAGAACAGAGCTGCGGATCGGCACCTCCGGCTGGCACTACCAGCCACGGAAGGGCTCCTTCTATCCGGAAGACCTGAAAATCAAGGACTTTCTGCCCTACTACATCACCCAGTTCGACACGACGGAGATCAATAACTCCTTTTACCGCCTGCCGACGGAAAAGGCCGTGGCGGACCGGCATGATTCCACGCCGGAGGGCTTTCTCTTTGCTTGGAAGATGTCCCGCCTCGTCACTCACATGAAGCGCCTGAAGGACGTAGAGGAGAATATCGCCTTCGTGATGCGGCGCATGGCGGGCCTAATGGACAAATTCGGCCCGGTCCTGATCCAGCTGCCGCCCCTTCGCCCTGGGTCGTGACCGCCGACTTCGTCTATGTGCGAGCCCACGGCACCAACGGGCGCTATGCCGGCAGCTACGGAACCGGCATCCTCGCGGATTGGGCGAAGAGGATCGCCGCCTGACGGAAGGAGGGGCGAGACGTCTACGTCTATTTCGACAACAATATCAAAAGCGCAGCCCCCGGCGATGCGAAGGATCTGCTCAGGCTGACCGGGACGCCGGAGCATCCGCCCAGTCGCTGAGGGCCATGTCGTCCCGATGCACCATCTCGGCCCGGCCCGGATAGCCGAGGATCGCCTCGATCTCGCGGCTGGAGCGGCCGATGATGCGGGCGGCCTCGTCGGCGTCGTAGGCCACGAGACCACGACCCAGAACATGGCTGTCGTCGCGGATGGTCACCGCATCGCCCCGGTGGAAGGAGCCCTCGATCCGGCGGACGCCCACCGGCAGCAGGCTCGCCCCGCCCTTGAGCGCCCGCGCCGCACCCTCGTCCACATGGAGGGTACCGCGAGGCTCCAGCGCTCCGGCGATCCAGGTCTTGCGGGCGGTGGCGGGATTGGAAGGAGTAAGGAACCAGGTGCAGCGCCCGCCCTCGGCGATGCGCTTCAGCGGGTTCTTGGTGCGCCCGTCCGCAATGACCATATGCGTGCCGCCGGAGGTGGCGATCTTGCCCGCCTCGACCTTCGTGCGCATACCGCCGCGCGACAGCTCGGAAGCCGCCCCGCCCGCCATGGCCTCGATGGCGGGCGTGATCCGCTCGACCACCGGAATGTGCCGGGCATTCGGATCGGAAGCAGGCGGCGCCGTGTAGAGGCCGTCGATATCGGAGAAGAGCACCAGAAGATCCGCGCCGATCATGGTGGCGACGCGGGCCGCGAGCCGGTCATTGTCGCCGTAGCGGATCTCGGAGGTGGCGACCGTGTCGTTTTCGTTGATGACGGGAACGGCCCGCATCTCGAGAAGCTTCAGGGTCGTGGCGCGGGCATTGAGATAGCGGCGGCGCTGCTCGGTATCGGCAAGCGTCACCAGGATCTGCCCCGCCGTGATGCCGTGATGGGCCAGCACTTCCGACCAGGTCCGGGCCAGTGCGATCTGCCCGACCGCAGCCGCCGCCTGGCTTTCCTCCAGTCTCAAGGGGCCGGAAGGCAGACCCAGGACAGTGCGGCCCATGGCGATGGCGCCGGAGGAGACGACGAGAACGTCCGCCCCCTTGGCGTGGAGATCGGCAATGTCCTCGGCCAAAGCCGCCAGCCAAGCGTGATTCAGGCGCCCCCTCGCCCGGTCCACGAGCAGAGCGGACCCGACCTTCAGGACGACACGGCGGAACTGGCTGATTGCGGGGCTCACGGGCGCCACTCTTCCCGGGATTGGGCGGGCTCTTCCTCGGCCTTGGCCTCGTCGATCACGCCGAGCAGCGCCTGCAGAACCTCCTGCACGCCCTGGCCTGAGGCCGAGGAAATGACGTAAGGATTCTGCTTGCAGGCCTTTTTGAGCTTCTTGAGCTGCTCCTTCAGCGTGTCCTCGTCCAGGGCGTCCGCCTTGGAGAGGGCGACGATCTCGGGCTTCTCGTCGAGCCCATGGCCATAGGCCTCGATCTCGTGGCGGACCGTCCTGTAGGCCTCGCCCGCATCCTCGCTGGTGCCCTCGACCAGATGCAGGAGCACCCGGCAGCGCTCCACATGGCTCAAGAACCGGTCGCCGAGGCCGATGCCTTCGGATGCGCCCTCGATGAGTCCGGGGATGTCGGCCAGCACGAATTCGCGGTTGTAGGCGCGCACCACGCCGAGGCCCGGATGGAGGGTCGTGAAGGGGTAGTCGGCAATCTTGGGCTTGGCCGCCGTGACGGTGGCGAGAAACGTCGACTTGCCCGCATTGGGAAGCCCCACGAGCCCTGCATCGGCAATCAGCTTGAGCCGCAGGATGATCGTGCGCTCCTGCCCCTCCTGGCCGGGATTGGCCCGGCGCGGGGCGCGATTGGTGGAGGTGGTGAAATAGGCGTTGCCGAAGCCGCCATTGCCGCCCTTCGCCAGCAGGACTCGCTGGCCCACATGGGTCATGTCGGCGATGACGGTCTCGCCGTCCTCCTCCAGGATCTCGGTTCCGGCCGGAACCTTCAGCACCACGTCGGCGCCCTTGGCGCCGGCCCGGTTCTTGCCCATGCCGTGACCGCCGGTCTTGGCCTTGAAATGCTGCTGGTAGCGGTAGTCGATGAGGGTGTTGAGCCCTTCCACGCATTCCGCCCAGACGTCGCCACCGCGGCCGCCGTCGCCGCCGTCGGGCCCGCCGAACTCGATGAACTTCTCACGGCGGAAGGACACGGCGCCTGCGCCGCCATTGCCGGAGCGAATATAGATCTTGGCTTGGTCGAGAAATTTCATAACCCGCATCCTTTACGGGACTGGAGCATTTTCCGCAAAGGTGGATCCGGCCCGGCGCAAGGGAATGCACCGGGCCCAGACTTTTTCGGATCAACGCAGACAAAAAGGGAAGCGCTCCCGTATCGGGAGCGCGTCGTCTTCAACTGGCCAGGGAGATATCCCGGTCAAGCTCGACCTCGACGTCGACGGGCTCGCGCACGAGGCCCGTATGCCCCCAGGTCTTCAGGCTCTCCCAGGCCCGCCTGTCGAGGCGGAAATGGTCGGCCGGATAGAGGCCGCCCCGGGCCGGCAGCTCCACGAGGCCGGAACCATGATAGGCGAAGCCGCACTTCTCCAGGACGCGCCGGGAGCCTGGGTTGATGACCCGGGCGTTCGCCGTGAGCTCGTCCTCCTCGCCATATGCAAAGAAGGCGTCGATCAGTGCGCGCGCCGCCTCGGTGGCGTAGCCCTGGCCCCAGCAGGAAGTGCCCAGCCAGTAGCCCAGATGCGGCTTGCCCGTTTCGGGATCGGGTCCGATCCCCACCATGCCGATCAGGCTGTTGGGCTTGGACCGGGGGGTGATAGCAAGCTGAAGCCCGTGGCCATCCGCGTTGGAGCGCCTGGCCTGGAAGATGAACCGCTCGGCATCGTCCGGGTGATAGGGATGCGGAATTCGGGCCGTCATGTCCGCGACCGCTTTCTCACCGGCGAGGCGTACGATGGCTTGGGCGTCCGCAAGACGGGGCCAGCGCAGCCACAGGCGGCGGGTCTCGAGGCGGAAAACATCGTCACGGGTGAGGTCGGGAAACATAGTCCTGCTCCGATCCGGTTGGGCCCTCCCTGGGCCCGAAAATGACGAAGGGGAGGTGGGACATCCCACCTCCCCTGTCTTTTCGGATCTGAGCTTGGCCTTATGGGCCTGTCTGGAGCTTCGATCCGCCGGGTCGGTGTGATGCCGGCGGGAGCTCCTTCGTTTTGCTCTCGCCGTTTACTCTGCGGCCTCTTGGGCCGGTACGACCGATACAAAGGCTCGGCCTTGACGCGTAAGGAATCGGACGCGGCCATCGGTGGTGGCAAAGAGGGTGTGATCCTTGCCCATGCCGACATTCGCGCCCGCATGCCATTTCGTGCCGCGCTGACGAATAATGATGTTGCCGGCAACGACCTGTTGATCGCCGAATTTCTTGACGCCCAGACGACGGCCTTCGGAGTCGCGACCGTTGCGGGACGAGCCGCCTGCTTTTTTGTGAGCCATGGGTTACTCCCGTGTTCCGTTCAGTTGCTGCCGCTTACTCAGCGGTGGCCGGCGCAGCTTCGTCAGCCGCAGCCGTGGTGGTCTTCTTAGCCGCAGCCTTCTTGGGCTTCGCTCCGCCAGAGAGGATCTCGGTGATCCGCACCACGGTGTAGTCCTGGCGATGCCCGCGCTTGCGACGCGAATTCTGCCGACGGCGCTTCTTGAAGGCGATGACCTTCTCGCCGCGGGTGTGTTCCACCACCTCGCCGGCCACGGTCACGCCCTCGACGAGGGGCGCGCCCACTTGGGTCGAGCCGTCGTTCGAGACCATGAGAACCTGGTCGAACGTAACGGCGGAGCCCGGCTCGCCCGCGAGCGTGGCGACGGTGATGACGTCATTGGCGGCAACGCGATACTGCTTGCCGCCGGTCTTGATCACTGCGAACATCTTGATCCTCGTGTTCAAACCCAATTCTCAGCGGGGAGGTCCCCACCGGATTGGCTTTTTGGCAGTTTCCGGCTTCGTTTCACGGCGGACAGGCCACCGCATGGATTAAGCGGGCAGACTGATCCGCCCATAGAGGAAGCCTCCCTATGGCCTGGAGCTTCTTTTGTCAATCAAAAAGCTTTCTTTTGGCGCTTGAAGAGCCGCCAAGCCCATGATATCCACCCGGCCTCAACCAGCGGGCCCTAAGGCCTTCGCACCCCGGAGAGGTGGCAGAGTGGTTGAATGCACCGCACTCGAAATGC
>NZ_JAJATX010000027.1 GCF_020866965.1 Microvirga roseola | reverse complement strand
GGACGCGGCAGACCCCGCGAAACCGACGGCGGAATGGAACCGCAGTGGCAGTCCTGAGTACTGAATAGGGGCGTGTATGGATCCATACACGCCCTTCCTTTTTGAGCCCGCGCAACCTCGATCACATGCGGGAGACGTGAAACGTCCATCCCGTGCGCTAGGTAGCCTCGTCAGGAGGTTTCCGCATGCCGATCATTCTCTTTCTTCTGCTGGCTATCCTGATCGCTCAGGTCGGCTTCTGGGATGCGCTCGGCGCGATGCTGGGTGCTGCCGTCATGCTGACCCTGTTCATTCTGGTTCTCATCGCCGCCCTCGGCATAGCTGGGCTTCTGATTTTTCGTCGGACCCAGCGGCGCCCCTGATCACGCCCAGTTCCTGGCTTCAGCCCGGTCCCCGCATTCACCTGTGAGAGAATGTGGATTGCGAGCCCGCATGTTTCGGCCCGCTTGACGGGAGAGCGCGCGCCCCCGACCAATGGGGCATGAAGCAGTTCGCGGGTCGCCTTTTCGGCTTCGTTTCCGACCTCATCCGGCCGAATCTCCTCGCCTTCCTTGGCGAGCGGCAGATTCTGGTCTGGGCCGCCTCGCTCGTCGTCGGCGCCCTTGCAGCGTCCGCCTCCGTCCTGTTCCGTCTTGCCATCAGCGTGGTTCAGCTCCCCTGGCTCGGCACGATGTCGGAGCGGGTCGCGATCGCAGCCCAGTCCGTGTCCTGGCCGGTGATCCTGCTGACGCCGGCTATTGGAGGGCTCGTCGTTGGAGGTCTCCTCACCTTCATCCCGAGCCGCCGGGCCGGTGGGCCCGCGGATGTCATCGAGGCGCAGGCATTCGGACGGCCGCGCCTCGACCTTTTCCATGGGCTCACCAGCGCCTTGGCGGCCGCCGTGACGCTCGGAACCGGCGGGAGCGCCGGGCGCGAAGGTCCGGCCATCCATCTCGGCGGAACTCTCGCCGCCGTCGCCGCCCGACATTTCCGGCTGCCGGAGGGTGCAGGCCGCATTCTCCTCGGGGCTGGTGTCGCCGCTGCCATCGCGGCCTCGTTCAATGCGCCTATTGCTGGAGCGCTCTTCTCCCTGGAGGTCATTCTCCGGCGCATCTCGGGGGCTGCCCTGCCCCCATCGTCATCGCGTCAGCCATCGGCGCCATTATCGGCCGGATCGTGTTCGGCGAGTTCCCG
This sequence comes from Microvirga roseola, assembly GCF_020866965.1. Classification (GTDB taxonomy): domain Bacteria; phylum Pseudomonadota; class Alphaproteobacteria; order Rhizobiales; family Beijerinckiaceae; genus Microvirga; species Microvirga roseola. Next base: position 47,933 of record NZ_JAJATX010000027.1, on the reverse strand, counting down.
GCCTTCCTGATCCCCGAGCACCACATCACCTCCTACTGGGAGTTTCCCGCCTTCGCTCTTCTCGGCGCCGTCGCGGCGGCGGTTGCGATCCTCTTCCAGCTTGCCTTGATGGGCGCAGACTGGGCCATGCGCTCCCTGACTGTCCCCCTCTGGCTGAAGCCCGCTCTTGGCGGCCTGTGCGTCGGCGCAATCGGGATCTTTTTTCCCCAGGTGCTCGGGGTCGGCTACGACACGATGGAGGCGGCTCTCCTCCAGAGCATGCCCCTCACGCTCCTGGTCGTGCTCCTCGTCCTTAAAATGGTGGCGACTGCCATGACGCTCGGAAGCCGTCTGGCCGGCGGCATCTTCTCCCCGAGTCTCTACCTGGGTGCCATGGCCGGTGCAGCCTTTGGCATCGTGACCGCCGGTTTCGTTCCTGAGCTGGCCTCTACCCGGGCCGTTTATACCATTCTCGGCATGGGGGCGGTGACGGCGGCGGTTCTCGGTGCACCAATCTCCACAACGGTCATGGTGTTCGAGCTGACAGGAGGCTACGCTATGAGCATCGCCCTGCTGCTCACGGTCTCGATCGCAAGTGCGACGACACGGGCCTTTCTCGGCCGCAGCTACTTTTATCTGCAGCTCGCCTCACGAGGCCTCTTCTTGGACGAAGGGCCTCACCGGCGCGTCGGGCGCGAGCTTTCCATCGGCTCCCTGCTTCGCCCGCCCCATGCGACCGAACTGGAAACATCAGGCAGCGACTGCATGCTTGCCACCCAGGATTCGCTTGAGGCTGCGCTCAGGGCCTTCGATGCCTGCGGCCTTGAGCGGCTGCCCGTTTCCGACGGGCGGGACCCCGGCCGCGTGGCCGGGATCCTCGAACAGACGGACGCACTCAAGGCATTCAACGCCGCTTTGATCAAAGCGACTACGGATGAACACAGATGAGGTCAGCGATTTGCCGTCATTGAGGCAGACCCGCGCCCGCCCAGGGAAGCCCATTCAGCGCCGGACGAGCCTTCCCGCTTCACATAGAGATAGCCGGTCTCATCCCAGGGCAAAACGGCATTGCGTTTGTTGTCGAGTATGAAGTCGCCCCGGTCGGTGCGAATCATCATGACGGCATGCCCCTCGCCCTGCTCGTCGATAACGACAGTCATGCGCATGGCCCGGCGCGGCAAGCCGGCCCTGGCCAACTCCCTGCGCTTCACGAGTTGGATGTCCTCGCAGTCGCCGTAGCCGTCCTCAGCAAAGTCCCAGCGGTCCTCGATGCCCCAATGTTCCCGGTCGGTTATGGGTTTGATCGAAGCGTTCACCCGTCGATTGACCTGCTCGATCATCTGCCAATTCTTGCGCGTCAGCTTGATCGTGGCCGGCTCCGAGGTATCGACGGCGCATTCAGCCGGTTGGTGAGCACAGAACTGAACCCACCCATCGGTCGGCCAAGCCGCGCCGGCTTCGGCGATCGGCTGGACGAGTGAGCGCACTCCCGCGGGCTGGGCCTGTACGCCGTTGACGGCTGTGCTGAGACCAAACCCCAGGATGGCAAGGGAAATGAATGTCGTCAGAGAATGAGTTTTGGCGCCTGAACGCCCGAATCGAATTTTATGCATGGCCCCCACCGCTGCTTTGCGAACGGTCCGGGCATTTCAGCCGACCCGGTGGCGGTACTCAAGAGTACGGCTAAGGTCTGGCGATTTTGTCGCAGTCTGCAGAGAGGGTTGGAAGGGAACAGAATCCCTTCCTGCAGCTTATCATCTTCTGGCTTTGCAAAACCAAGCCGACGGCACTGCAGTGTGGACGGACTGCAATGTTCTGATCATCGCTCATTCACCCGAGTTCGGCTAAAGATGAGCGGAAGCTTCGTTGCCGTCGTAAAGAGCGGTACTGGGAATGAACAGAAGGGAGATGACGATGTGGACGATGCTCAGCGATCTCAGGTCCCAGCGGTTCTGGAGCCTCGCCTTTCGGCTGGCCTTACTGGTCTCTCTCGGGCTCGCCGTTCTCCTTGTGGCCTTTACGGCCTTTTTCATCCTGCTGCCCATCGTGCTGATCGGCGGGCTTGGACTGCATCTCTATCTGCGGCGGAAGCTGCGTCAGGCTCAGGCGCGGCATCCGGCGCGACGCCCATCGTCCGCCGACCTCGTGATCGAGGCGGAATATACGGTCGTCGAAAGGCGCTGAGGCGTCTGCCCTGAAACAGGCACTGGCCGTTGGGCGATCCTGACTATGGGGAAAGTGGCGACTCCGGTAGGGCTCGAACCTACGACCTGCCGCTTAGAAGGCGGCTGCTCTATCCAGCTGAGCTACGGAGCCGTTCGGCAGGGCCCGGGGCCTCAATGGGTCCAGGGGCCGACGCGATTGAACTTGAAGTTGTCGGAATAGGATATGGTTCGCCGTTTGACCTCATGCGGCTCCTCGACCCGGTAGGCGATGCCCTCCCGCTCGGCGTAGGCGATGGCCTCTTCCTTGGTATCGAAGCCGAGGCGAATCTGCTGACGGGTATCGGTCGAGGTCGTCCAGCCCATCAGGGGCTCGATCTCGCGAGGGGTTTCCGGATCGAAGACGAGGATCCACTGCTTGGTCCGGGCCATACCTGACTGCATGGCGGGTTTGGAAGGCTTGTAAATCCGAGCAGGCATCGTTTTCGGCACTCTTCTCAAACACTTAGCGGTGACTTGGTCGGGGCGGCAGGATTTGAACCCGCGACCCTCTGCTCCCAAAGCAGATGCGCTACCAGGCTGCGCTACACCCCGACGATGTCAACCGTTTGGATTGTCTATCGTTTTGAAAACCATGGCGCAAGCCCTCCAGTTCCTGCCGTCCCAACGGACTTCGGGGTTAGTTTGTGCGTTGTGACACATCGCGCAGCAGGACGGGATTGAACTCCTTCCCATACGGATATATGAGCTGACTGTTATCACGTAGCGTAACGACGTGACGCAAAACCTTCCATTTGGGAGACCTTCCTTGGCCAAGCTCAGAATCCCTACCCCTCCCCGCACTGGCGAACCTATCTTCGACAAAGGAGATCATATTCTCCAGGGCGGATCCTCAGCCGACATCCTTATGATTTCGTCCCGTGATTTTGCCCTGAAGGTTGATGGCGGTGCCGGCCTCGATTGGGTCGTGTTCACGGATGGCAGCATCAAATTTGACATGAGGAAGAGCGGGGCCCAGAACACCGGTTTTGGGACCCACACCATCACATCCGTTGAGAACGTCATAACGTCAACGATAGGTACCGGCAGAGACTCCATCAAAGGCAACAGTTCCAAGAACGTCATCATTACCGGACAGGGCAATGATAGGATCGACGCTGGAGGCGGTGATGACGTCATCTTCGCGGGGACGGGGAAGGATACCGTTACCGGAGGCGCTGGTAAGGACTATTTCGTTTTCGACGGGAATCTGAATAAGCGGACGAATGTCGATACCATCACGGATTTCAAGAAGAAGAGCGACAAGTTCGTTCTGTCCAGGTCCGGCCTCGACGAAGATGGCAAGAAAGTTGATATCTTTATGAAGGCCGGAACTCCGGGAGTTCTGAAGAAGGGAGCCTTCTACGTAGGCAGCAAGGCTCACGACAAGGACGACCGCATCATCTATAACAAGAAAACCGGTGTTCTCTATTACGATCCCGATGGCAACGGCTCGAAGGCACAGGTTGAATTTGCGAATTTGAAGAATAAAGCTTCTATCACAGTCAGCGACTTCTATCTCGCCTAACCGGCTTTGATAGCAAATCTTGAAAGGGCCTAGCGGCCCTTTCTACATTTCTAAATAAGCCCTGAACTTTTACCGCATGAAAACCGGGTGCTCCACCCGGTCGCCCGCCCTGATGCCGAGTTTCGCCGCCGTACCGGCATTCAGTTCAAGGACCCCGAGCACTGGCTCCCCTGAGGAGATCGTGCGCGTGGACAGGGGCTCCGTGTTGGCGGCGATTCGGGCGATCGTGCCGTCGGGGCGGATGAAGAGCATGTCGAGCGGCAGATAGGTGTTCTGCATCCACATGGAGACCGGTTCGACCCGGCCGAAATCGAACAGCATTCCTTGGTTGGCAGGCATGGAGCGACGGAACATGAGCCCTTGCGCCCGGTCGGCGTCGTTTCGCGCCACCTCCACTTGGAAGACGTGCCGCTGACCATCCCTGCCGACGACGGCAAGACTCTCCAGAGCCTGGGCGTGAGCCGCTCCGGCGATCAGCAGAACGAAACAGAGGGCGGACAAAACCGGCCTCAACTTCTGCAGCACAGGAACACTCATCAATGGGAGTGCGGCAGGGCCATGTCGGCCAGTCGTACCTCTGCGGCCATGAGCCCCTTGGACCCATCGCCGAAGCGGACGAAGACACGCTCACCCGGCTTCAGTTCGGCAATGCCGTATCGCCGCAGCGTTTCCATGTGGACGAAGATATCCGGCTTGCCCTCCCCTTGCGTGAGAAAGCCGAAGCCACGCAAGCGGTTGAACCACTTCACGACCGCCGGCTCCAGTCCGCTGGTCGGCACCACCTGGACATGGGTCCGCGGCAGCGGCAGCTCAGACGGGTGGAGAGCCGTCGATTCGTCGAGGGAGATGATGCGGAAGGCCTGCAGGCCACGCGGACGCTGCACGGCCTCGACCACGATCCGGGCTCCTTCATTCGCAGCCTGATAGCCGTCCCGACGAAGGCAGGTCACATGCAGGAGGACATCCGGGAGGCCATTGTCCGGCACGATGAAGCCGAAACCCTTGGCGACATCGAACCACTTGATGCGGCCGCTGACCTGAACGAGCTCGAGGGGGTTCTCGTCAGCAACAGGCTGGGTGACCTCGCGGCGACCCTGATCGGGAGAGGGATCGATCCCCCGGAGACTAAATGAGTTGGAGCCGTAATCGCTAGTCATGAAATAACCCAGACTCGAATCAAGGAACCCGATTCTTAACGAGAGGATAACATCGTCCTGAGTCAGGGGAAGTCGGAAACATACCTAGGCGTGCGAAGAAATTTTAGGCACGTCTGAAGATCCTTGAAATTACGAGATAAATTTTGAAAGGACCGAGCCGATTTCCGCATGGACGACCAGATCGGCGGCCTCATCCAGCGGGGTCGGCTCGCGGTTGACGATCACGAGGCGCGCTCCGTTCTCCTTTGCAAAGGCAGGAAAGGCGGCCGCCGGATAGACCACGAGGGAGGATCCCAGCACGAGAAAGAGGTCGCATTGCGCCGTGAGCTTCTGAGCCTGGCGCATGGGGGTCTCCGGCATCGCCTGGCCGAAGGAAATGGTGGCCGACTTGAGAATTCCCCCGCAGGCGACGCAGTCCGGCGGCTCTCCGCTCGCCTCGAAACGGGATCTCACCCAGTCGAGTCCATGACGGCGTCCGCAGTTCAGGCACTTGGCGTAAGTGCCGTTGCCATGCAGCTCGATCACCTGGTCCTCTGCCAGGCCGGAGGCCTGATGCAATCCGTCGATGTTCTGGGTGATTACGGCCGGCATGCGGCCGGATGTAATTAGCGAGGCGATGCCGAGGTGCCCCTGGCTCGGCTTTGCATCGCGATAGAGATCGTCCATCGTGAACTTGCGACGCCACGCCTCCCGCCGCGCCTCGGCGCTGGCGAGAAAATGCTCGAACGGAATCGGTTTGTTGCGCATCCAGGGACTGTCGGGCGACCTGAAGTCGGGAACCCCGCTCTCCGTCGAAATGCCCGCTCCCGTGAAGCCCGCTATCACGCGGGCCTCTTGAATCATTTCCTGGAGTGTGGCGATTGACGTGGCGAGGTAATCGATCATGTCCCTCATATAGGGGGCGCCGCCCGAAGCGTCATGCCCCCTGCCCTTGACTGATGGAACAAGCCGCTTGAACGATCTCCCTGCCCAGGCCAAAGCCGCTGCCTCCCAGCGATGGGACGCCATCGACGTCGCCCGCGGCGTCGCGATCCTCGCCATGATCGTCTACCACTTCGCCTGGGACCTCAGCTTCCTAAACCTGATCGAGACCAACATCATCCAGGTCCCGGCCTGGCGCTGGTTCGCCCGCGCGATCGCAGGTTCCTTTCTGTTCCTCGCCGGCTTCGGGCTCGCGCTCGCTCATGCGGAAGGGTTTCGACGGCTGTCGTTTCTCAAGCGCCTCCTGAAGGTCGGCGGCGCGGCGGCGATCATCACACTCGTGACGCTCTTTGCCTTTCCGCAGAGCTATATCTTCTTCGGCATCCTGCACGCCATTGCCGTATCGAGCGTGTTGGCCCTGCCTTTTCTCCGGCTGCACCCTTCCGTCGTCCTGGGCGCAGCGGTTATCTGTGTCGCAGCGCCTTTGGTCTTCACGAGCCCTGCCCTCGATGCGCCTTGGCTGGACTGGCTGGGGCTCGGTGCCGCCGATCCGGTGACGAACGATTACGTGCCGATCTTTCCCTGGTTCGGCCTCGTGCTCGCCGGCCTCGCTGCCGGACTGTGGCATCTGCCTCACCGCCAGACAATGCGTCTGGCCCGCTGGCGCGCAAAGGACTCTCTCGGCAGAGGCCTGATCTGGGCGGGTCGGGAAAGCCTTCCGATCTACCTGATCCACCAGCCCGTCCTGCTAGCTGTGCTTTACGGCGTGCTGCAGATCGCCGGCCCCAACCCCGTGGCGGAGGCGCGGCCCTTCATGCTGCAATGCGAGGCGACCTGCCTGCAGAATGCCCAGCCGGCGACCTGCCGTTCCGTCTGCTCCTGCGCCGTCGACAACCTTCGCCAGAGCGACCTCTGGCGGAAAATCCTCGACAACAGCATTGCCGCCGAGGACAGGACGAGGATCTCCCGGGTCGCGCAGCAATGCCTGCGCAACGCTCCTCCTTAGACGACGTTCAGACGGCTCTCGCCCGAGGTGCGCTCCGCCCGCGCCTCGGCGAGAAGGCAGAGCAGTTCGAAGGCGATGGAAGCGCCGACCAATGCGGTCCCGCCGGATTGGTCGAGCGGCGGGGAGACCTCGACCATATCGGCCCCGATCAGGTTCAGGTGACGGAAGCCACGCACGAGTTGCAGGGCCTCGCGGCTGGTGAAACCTCCGATCTCGGGCGTTCCGGTACCAGGGGCGAAGGCCGGGTCGATGGAGTCGATGTCGAAGGTGAAATAGGTCGGTCCATTGCCGACGACGCGGCGGGCCTCGGAAATGGCGTAGGGAATGCCCTTCTCCACCACCTCTTCCATGTCGATGATGCGGATGCCTTGGCTGAGCGCCCATTCGCGCTCGTCGGCGGAATACATCGTGCCGCGGATTCCGATCTGCACCATGCGTTTGGGATCGAGCACGCCATCCTCGATGGCGCGGCGGAAGGGCGTGCCATGGGTGAGCTTCTGGCCGCCGAAATAGGTGTCGCCGGTGTCGCTATGCGCATCCACATGGATCAGCCCGAGGGGCTTCTCGCCGCCGAGCGCCCGCAGGATCGGATAGGAGATGATATGATCCCCACCGATGGAGAGAGGCATCACGCCGCCCTGGTGAAGATAGGCGATCTCTGCCTCAATCCGGCGTAGCGTATCCTGAACGTCGATGGGGTTCACCGGAACGTCGCCCACATCCGCGCAGGCGCAGAGATCGTAGGGAGCAACCAGCGTTCCGTAGTTGACGAGGCGCATGAGCGAGGAGGCCTCGCGTACCTGCCGCGGGCCCAAGCGCGTGCCGGGACGGTTCGTCGTCGCGCCGTCGAAGGGGATACCGACCAGGGCAATGTCTATTTCGCCCGGCGCCTGGGTGGGCGCGAGATAGGGCAGACGCATGAAGGTCGAGATCCCGGCAAAGCGCGGCACTACCATGCCTGAGAGGGGCTGGTAGACATCCAGGCGCTGCTCGCGGGCGGCGGGATCCGTTTTCTTCTGCAGGTTTTGAGCCATGTCTCGTCGTCCTTGAATTCAATGAATGGCGCGGGCGAAGACCCGCTCGATCCGTTCCATCCCCCAGTCGATCTCCTCGCGGGTGATGGTGAGGGGCGGCGCAAAGCGCAGGACCGTGCCATGCGTGTCCTTCGAGAGGACCCCACCCTCCAGGAGCGCATCGCAGACGGACCTTGCGGAGACGACGTTCGCGTCGACCTCGACGCCGACCCAGAGGCCACGGCCGCGTACGTCCTTGACGATGTTGCTGCGCATGGCGCGAAGCCTGTCCAGGAGGTACCAGCCCATTTCGGCGCTCCGCTCGACGAGGTGCTCCTCCTCGATAACGGCCAGCGCCTCCAATCCGATCCGCGCTGCCAAAGCGTTGCCGCCGAAGGTTGAGCCGTGGGAGCCGGGATCGAAGACGTTCATCAGTTCACGGGTGCCCACGAAGGCCGATACCGGGTAGACGCCGCCCCCCAGCGCCTTGCCGAGAATGAGCCCATCCGGGCGGATGTCTTCGTGCTGGTGCGCGAACCAGCGACCGGTGCGGCCAAGGCCCGATTGGACCTCATCCAGGATCAGGAGGACATTGTGCCGATCGCAGATGGCGCGCAACTCTCTGAGGTAGCCCTCGGGCGGCACCACAATGCCGGCCTCCCCCTGGATCGGCTCGATCATCACGGCGCAGGTGTTGCCGGTGATCGCCGTCTCGACGGCTGCGGCATCTCCGAACGGTACGAGCTTAAAGCCGCCGGCGAAGGGGCCGAAGCCTTCGCGATAGGATTCATCGGAGGAGAAGCCTACGATTGTGGTTGTCCGCCCATGAAAATTGTTCTCCGCGACGATGATCTCCGCGCAATCCTTCGCGATGCGCTTGGTCTGGTAGCCCCAGCGGCGGGCCGCCTTGATGGCCGTTTCCACGGCTTCCGCGCCCGTATTCATGGGAAGCGCCATGTCGAGCCCGGTGATCTCCACAAGACGCTCCAGGAACGGGCCGAGGAGTTCGGTATGATAGGCTCGGCTCGTGACCGCGAGGCGGGAAGCCTGCTCGGCCATGGCCTTGAGGATGCGCGGGTGCCCATGGCCAAGGCTGACGGCCGAGTAGGCGCTCATCATGTCCAGATAGCGCCGCCCCTGTATGTCGGTCGCCCAGACGCCCTTCGCCTCTTTAAGGACGATAGGCAGGGAATCGTAATTCGCGGCCGTGACTGTCTTTTCGAGGGCGATGCTGTCCATAGGTTCCTCCCTGGACAAGCTTAAGGCTACCTCTCCTCTCGATGGGGCCGAAATTCTCAGCCCCCGCAGCCAAATCTGTTGTGAGCAGCAGTTTTGGGATCAATCCTTGCTGTCGGCCACCGGGTAGCTCTCGAAGGCCTTGAGGGTTTTCAGGACAAAGGTGGTGTGAATGCGGCCGATGCCGAACCCCGGATCGGCGAGGAAGGCGTCGGTCAGCACCTCATAGGCCGCCAGGGTCGGCGCGACGATGCGGGCGACGTAATCGTACTCCCCGTTCACGACCTGCAACTCGACCACCGAGGGATGAGCGATGAGCGCGCGCTCCAGTCGCTGCCGGGATGCCGCGGACGGGTCGCGCATGCTGATGCCAGCAAGGGCGATGATATCGTGCCCGAGCGCCGCCGGCTCCACCAAGGCCGTGTAGCCACGGATGACGCCCCTCTGCTCCAGTCTCTTTACGCGCTCCAGACACGGACGCGGTGAAAGGCCGACACGATCCGACAGGGCCTGGTAGGTGATGCGTCCGTTCTGGCGCAGCGCCTCGAGGATCGCGAGGTCGATCCGGTCGAGATGCGCCTTGGGGCTGCGGCCGGCTGGATTTGGGGGCGACTTCATCATAGATCTCGAATGGAAGCGCCCTGACGGCGCTTACGGCTCAGTTTGGGCCGTCTCTATCGTACTCATAGGGAGCGAAGCAATTCCAGAGGCCTGCCCTCACCGGATGAGGGCTGTCGCCCCTTCGGGTCTCCGGAAGGCCCGGGAAAGCTCTCGTCTCTCATGCGTTGATACCGCACGCCATGCCATCGATGAGGTGCCGTCTTGCTGCGCGACTATATGGTCGACCTTCCCCTGGTCGCGATCCTAAGGGGCCTGAAGCCTGAGAATGCCAGGGATGTGGGCTTTGCCCTCGTCGAGGCTGGGTTCCGCATCATTGAGGTCCCCCTCAACTCGCCCGAACCGTTCCGAAGCATCGAGATTCTCGCCAAGTCGCTGCCGAAGAACGTGCTCGTCGGGGCCGGCACGGTTCTCGATCCGGACAATGTGAACGGCATTCACGATGTCGGCGGCAGGCTGATCGTCATGCCGCATGCGGATACGGAGGTCATCCGACGGGCCAAAGACCTCAATCTGATCTGTACCCCCGGGGTCGCGACCCCCACAGAGGCCTTCGCGGCGCTGAAGGCGGGTGCGGACGCCATCAAGATCTTTCCCGCGGAGGCCATGCCGCCTCATGTGGTGAAGGCGTGGCGGGCCGTATTGCCGAAGGACGCCATCCTGCTCCCTGTCGGCGGAATAAAGCCCGATACGATGCGGGCCTATGTGGAGGCCGGCGCCAACGGTTTCGGCCTCGGCTCCGCGCTCTTCACACCTGCCATGTCCGCCGATGAAATCGGCCGCAATGCCCGCACCTTTGCGGATGCCTGGGAGGCGCTGCGGGGCGCTTAGCGCCGCCTGCCGCTCTTCCCGCCACGGAAGAAGGGCACGGTCAGCAGCCGCCGCCCCGTCTCGTCCACGATTTCGAGTTCGATGTTGCCTGCGTCTGTCAGTTCCTCGCGGAGTTCCTCGACGGTCGCCAATGCCTCGGCGCGGGCTGACTCGAAATCGGGAAGCTCGATCCCCTCCTCGTCCTCGTCCACATCGTAGCCATCTCGGATATTGAAGAAAAAGCGGGGCATGGCACTCAGCCTTAGAGATGGAAGGCAACAAGAAAACCGCCTTGAGGCAGCCGGTTCAATGTAACGCCTGTCAGAGCCGCGTACACATGAAATTTTTCAGGAGGATGAAGGCCTCAGGCCGCGGTCCCTGGCTCGTGGCGGAATCGCCCTATTTGATCTAGACTCACTGCCCTGGACGGAGGCGCCCATGACCAGAGACCAGTTGGCGGAGAACCTCGACCATCTCGACCCTGGAGCGAGCCTGAGCGTCGACGAGGACGATCTCGCCCGGATGTTCGGGACGGAGACGCTTTCCTACGCCGACCAGGATATCCTCAAGGCCATCTCCGCCTTCGCCCTCGACCACCGCTGCACCTTCTCCTACCACCAGGCCGAAGGAGGCATTCCCTGCTTCCAGAAGGACGACGTGTTCTAGCCGGGAGCTCCCTCAGCTCCACCGCAGCATGATGGTGCTGAGCGGTGGCAGGGTGAGCGACAGCGAGGTCTCGTGGCCGTGGGAGGCGATCCCCTCGGTGGAGACGGCGCCCCCATTGCCGATATTGCCGCCGCCATACATTTCCGCATCCGTGTTCAGGATCTCGCGCCACATTCCCGCCTCAGGCACGCCGATCCGATAGCCGACGCGCGGAACCGGGGTCATGTTGCTCACGGCCAGGATCATCGCCTTCCTGTCGGGGGAAGACCGCAGCATGGCGAAGACCGAATTGGCCGAATCGTCCACCACGGCCCAGGCAAACCCGTCCGGGTCGGCATCGGTTGCGTGCAGCGCCGGCTCAGAGATGTAGATGCGGTTGAGGTCGCGCACCAGCCTCTGCATGCCTGCGTGGCGTGGAAGGTCGAGAAGCCCCCAGGAGAGCGAGGCATCGTGGTTCCACTCCTGCACCTGCGCGATTTCCCCGCCCATGAAGAGCAGCTTCTTGCCGGGATGGGCCCACATGTAGCCGAAATAGGCGCGCAGGTTCGCGAAGCGCTGCCACTCGTCGCCGGGCATCTTGCGGATCAGCGATCCCTTCCCGTGCACGACCTCGTCATGCGAGAGCGGGAGAATGAAGTTCTCCGTGTAGGCGTAGACCATGCCGAATGTGAAGGAGCCGTGATTGTAGCTGCGGTAGATCGGGTCCTGCTCCATGTAGTGAAGCGTGTCGTGCATCCAGCCCATGTTCCATTTGAAATCAAAGCCGAGACCGCCCTCCTCTGTGGACTTCGTCACGCCGGGCCACGCGGTCGACTCCTCCGCGATCGTGATGACGCCGGGGCAGCGATGGGCAACGATGCTGTTGAGGTGCTTAAAGAACTCGATGGCCTCCAGGTTCTCCCGGCCGCCATATTGGTTCGGGATCCACTCGCCGTCCTTGCGGCTGTAGTCACGGTAGAGCATGGAGGCGACAGCGTCGACCCGCAGCGCATCGAGGTGATAACGCTCCAGCCATTCGAGGGCGCTGGCGATCAGGAAGCCCTTCACCTCGTGGCGGCCGAGATTGTAGATCAGCGTATTCCAGTCCTGGTGGAAGCCCTCCCGCGGATCCGCATGCTCATAGAGCGCAGTGCCGTCAAACTGCGCAAGGCCGAAGACATCGGTCGGGAAATGCGCGGGTACCCAGTCCAGGATCACGCCGATCCCCGCCTCGTGGCAGCGATTGACGAAATTGGCGAAGTCCTCCGGCGTCCCATAGCGCCCAGTCGGAGCGAAAAGACCCAGCGGCTGGTAGCCCCATGAACCGCCAAAGGGATGCTCCATGATCGGCAGGAGCTCGATATGGGTGAAGCCCATGCCGCTGACATAGGGAATGAGCCGGTCGGCCAGCTCCGTCCAGTCGAGGTGACGATTGCCGTCCTCCTCAAGGCGCAGCCAGGAGCCTGCATGAACTTCGTAGACCGAGATCGGCGCCCGGACCGTCTGCCGCTCTCCTCTTGTTCGCATCCACTCCTGGTCTGTCCAGGGGAAAGGCTCGGGGCGCGCGACGACGGAGGCGCTGCCGGGCGCAGGCTCGCTCGAGCGCGCCACCGGATCGGCCTTCTGAGGCAGCAGCTCCCCATTCGGGCCAATCAGCTCGAACTTATAGCGGTCGCCTGGCCCGAGGCGCGGAACGAACAGCTCCCAGACCCCGCCGCTGCGAATGCGCATGGGGTGGCGGCGGCCGTCCCACGTGTTGAAGTCGCCTACAACGGAGACCCGGCGTGCATTCGGCGCCCAGACGGCGAAACGGACGCCCGGCACTCCGTCGACGCTCATGGCCTGGGCCCCGAGCACGTGACTCAGCTCGTAATGGGTTCCCTGCCCGATCAGGTGCAGATCGAGATCGCCGAGCAGCAGGCCAAAGCTGTAGGGATCCTCCATTTCCTGAACCGCATCGGGCCAGACGATCCGCAGTTTGTAGGCGGGCCGGTCATCGACATAGCCTGCGAAGAGACCGCCCTGATGCACGCGTTCGAGCGTTGTCAGGTGCTGCCCCGTCTCCCTGCCAAGGAGCTCGACGGATGTCGCGCCCGGCATGAAGACACGGACGATGCTTCCCCCTCCTGCAGGGTGCGGCCCGAGGATCGAAAACGGGTCTCCATGCCGTCCTTCAACCAGGGCCTGGACGGCGGTTTCGTCCATACCGGCGAGGAGAACGTCGTTTCTAGGCGCCATGCATTTCTTCCTTTCCGGCTCTCGTGAGGCGCTCCACGATCCTGGAGAGGCCCCGGAGCGGAATGGCGAGCCACTTCGGGCGGTTCGCCGCTTCGTATTGGATTTCGTAGGCCGCTTTCTCCAGCAGGAACAGATCGAGCAGCGGATCGCGCGTGTCGCTTGGGAACCTCAAATGCTCGCTCTGATCGACCGCTTCCCAGTAGCAGTCGAGGAAGGCCTTCTGCGCTCCCGCATGGAACCGGTCGAGCAGCGACCTGCGGGTCTCACCATATTGAGGCTGGGTCGTATCCTCGTCGAAGCCGGAGGCCGAGACAGAGAGATAGTCGAGGGACCGCATGAGGCCGGCCACGTCCCGGAGCGGGCTCGTCTTGGCGCGCCGTTCATCCAGATCGCGGGCCGGCTCGCCCTCGAAGTCGATGATGAAGGCATCACCGTGGGCCACGAGAACCTGTCCGAAATGGAAGTCGCCATGAATGCGGGTCATGAGCGTGCCTCGGCCGGACTCCACCAGGGTATCGACCACCGAGAGAAGCGCTTCGCGCCGCTCCAGGAGACTTCCGGCCTCTTCGCTCAGTTCAGGATCGAGGTTGCCCCTGAGCTTCTCAAGGATGTCGAAGGCGGATCCGATCTGACCCTGCGCCCTTGCTCTCCATGCCTCCATTTCCGCCGCCCCGGCCTCGATTGGTGCGAAGGCCTCATCACCGGTCGGCGACGCCAGCGCCACATGGAGTTCGCCGAGCCGGCGGCCGACAATGCCGGCGAAGTTCTCGAGCGTCGTGAAGATGCCCTCCTCCGGCAGGTCCTGGCTTTCGAGCAGCACGTGCTCGTCGAGCGTCCGATTCAGGTTATCGAGCATCCAGTTCCAGGCGTCGCCCTGGTTCTGGATCGCCCCCTGCACGATGATCAGCGTGTGCGGCGTTCCATCCTCGGATACGCGCATCACATGCCCAAGGAGAGGCGCCGTGTTCTGGTAGCCTACCTTTGTCAGGTACTGCGTCATCTCCGCTTCAGGGTGGATGCCCCCGAGCACCCGGCGGACGAGCTTGATCATGGCGAGCGAGCCGACGATCAGGGAGCTGTTCGACTGCTCAGCCGAAAGCCAACGGATGGGCTCGTCGTTCGGCACCTGCATGCAATCCAGCTGTTCGGTGCCCATGAACCGGATATCCCCGTCCGGCGTCGAGATGCTCGCGCGCTCGCACAGGGCCTGGAGGACACCCTGGGCCCAACGGTCGACCGCGAATCCGTCAGTCAGGACCCCGACCCGGGCTCCCCTGCGGATGCGCGCCAACGCGAGCTGCTGCGGCAGCGGCGGCATGTTGGCGTTTTCCCAGGCGATCGCCAGCGGCATGCAGTACCGCTCGGTCCGTCCGCCGACAGCCGCCTCGATCTCGCCCATCAAGACATCGTCGGCGAAGGGCATCGGCACCGCCCAGGCGATGCGCGCACCCTCAAGCCGCTCGTTCTTGGAGGCGAACCAGCGCCGGATCGGCAAGTAGGTCGGCAGGATGTCCCGCGCGATCACCTCCGAGTGCCGCGTATCGAGGATTTCCTGCAGTTTGCTGCGCAGGACAAGGGTGGTGAGCTCGCGCAGCTGTTCGGGCGGAGCGGTCCTCCACCAGGGGCTTTCGGCCTCGGTCATGAGCTGGAACCAATAGAAGCCATAAGGCGGCAATGTCAGCAGATAGGGTAGCTGACCGATGGGCGGGAACGGCGACGGCCCCGTCATCTCGATGGGGACCCGACCGCCGAACTCGGAAAGATCGAGTTCCACCGGCTGGGGCGTCCGCGACAGGTTCGCAACGCACAGGATCGTCTCGCCATCGAACTCGCGCAGGTAAGCCAGGACCTTGCGGTTGCCGGGATAGAGAAGCCGGAACGTGCCGCGGCCGAAGGCGTGGTGATGGCCGCGCAGCGTCAGCATGCGGCGCATCCAGTTGAGGAGCGAATGCGGGTCGCGGCTCTGGGCCTCCACGTTCACGGTCTCGAAACCGTAGAGGGGATCCATGATCGGCGGCAGCACCTGCCCCGCCGGGTCCGCCCGCGAAAAGCCGCCGTTGCGGTCGGGCGACCACTGCATCGGCGTCCTCACCCCGTCCCGGTCGCCGAGATAGATGTTGTCGCCCATGCCGATCTCGTCGCCGTAATAGATCACCGGCGTTCCAGGCATCGAGAGCAGAAGCGCGTTCATCAGCTCGATGCGCCGGCGGTCACGCTGCATGAGGGGCGCAAGCCTGCGGCGGATACCGAGATTGATGCGCGCGCGCCGGTCGGCCGCATAGGTGTTCCAGAGATAGTCGCGCTCCTCGTCCGTCACCATTTCGAGTGTCAACTCGTCATGGTTTCTCAGGAAGATCGCCCACTGGCAGTTCTCCGGGATCTCCGGCGTCTGGCGCAGGATGTCGGTGATCGGGAACCGGTCCTCCTTGGCGATGGCCATGTACATGCGCGGCATGAGCGGGAAATGGAACGCCATGTGGCATTCGTCGCCATTGCCGAAATATTCCTGCGTGTCTTCCGGCCACTGGTTGGCCTCGGCGAGGAGCATCCGGTCGGGATAGGTCGAGTCGAGGGCCGTGCGGATCTTCTTCAGGACCTCATGTGTCTCCGGCAGGTTCTCGTTGTTCGTCCCCTCCCGTTCCACAAGGTAGGGAATGGCGTCGAGGCGCAGGCCGTCCACGCCCATGTCGAGCCAGAAGCGCATGACGCTCAGCACTTCCTTGAGTACGCGCGGATTGTCGAAGTTGAGGTCCGGCTGGTGCGAGTAGAAACGGTGCCAGAAATAGGCTCCCGCCGCCGGATCCCAGGTCCAGTTTGACTTCTCCGTATCGAGGAAGATGATGCGGGTGCCACTGTATTTCTGGTCCGTATCGGACCAGACGTAGAAATCGCGCTCCTTCGAGCCGGGCTTGGCCTGGCGGGCCCGCTGGAACCAGGGGTGCTGGTCCGAGGTGTGGTTGATGACAAGCTCGGTGATGACCCGCAAGCCGCGCGCATGGGCCTCGCGGACAAAGGCCTTGAACTCCTTCAGGGTTCCGTAATCGGGACTGACACTGCGGTACTCTGCGATGTCGTACCCGTCGTCCAGGCGCGGCGAGGGATAGAACGGCAGCAGCCAGATCGTGTTGACCCCGAGGGATGCGATGTAGTCGAGCTTGGCGAGCAGGCCTGCGAAATCGCCGATGCCGTCGTTATTGGCATCGAAGAAAGATTTCACATGGAGCTGGTAGATGATCGCGTCCTTGTACCAGAGGGGGTCGCGCCCGGCAGCTTCTCCGCTTTTGGTGGGGACCGCATCGTTTTTCTTGAGCATTCCGGTCTATCCTTTGGGAGCGATACGCCAGATCGAGAAGGGAAGTTCGCCCGGATCGCAGCGGACGCGCTGATACTTTCCGGTCCAGGTGAAACGGTGCTGGCGGACGAGATCCTCGACTGCGAGGGAGCCGTCGTCAGGCAGCCCGAACTTCCATAAAGGAATCTCCACATCCGCCTCCTGGGCGTGATGGGGATCGACGCTGATGGCCACGAGCAGCACGTTCTCGCGGCCGGGCGTCGACTTTTCGAAAAAGAGGATGTTGTCGTTCCAGGCGTTCAGGAAACTGATGCCGAGATGAGAATGCAGCGCCGGGTTGTCCCGCCTGATGCGGTTGAGAATTCCGATCTCGGCGATGATGTTGCCGGGGCGGTCCCAGTCCCAAGCCCGGATCTCGTATTTCTCGCTGTCGGCATATTCCTTGCGCTTGGCGTCCGGTCGGCCTTCGCAGAGCTCGAAGCCGTTATACATGCCCCAAAGGCCGGAAAGCGTCGTCGCGAGCGCTGCGCGGATGAGATAGGCCGGGCGCGGCGCATCCTGCAGGAAGTCCGGGTTGATGTCGGGCGTGTTCACGAAGAAATGCGGGCGGAAGAAATCCTTCGGAGCCGTCTTCGTCAGCTCCTCCATGTACTCCATCAGCTCCCACTTGGCATTGCGCCATGTGAAGTAGGTGTAGGACTGGGAGAAGCCGATCTTCGCCAGATGGTACATGATCCTCGGCCGCGTGAAGGCTTCCGACAGGAAGATCACGTCAGGGTGGTCGCGCCGCACATCCGCGATCAGCCATTGCCAGAACGGGAACGGCTTTGTATGCGGATTGTCGATGCGGAAGAGCTTCACACCCTGATCGACCCAGAGCAGGATCATGTCGCGCAGCTCCAGCCAGAGGGACGGCATCGCGCCCTCGGCGTAGAAATCCACGTTGACGATGTCCTCGTACTTCTTCGGCGGGTTCTCGGCATATTTGATCGTGCCGTCCGGCCGCCAGTCAAACCAGTCCGGGTGCTCCTTGAGCCAGGGGTGATCGGGCGATGCCTGGACAGCGATGTCGAGCGCCAGCTCCATCCCGTGATCCGCTGCGGCGGCCACAAGACGGCGGAAATCCTCGAAGGTGCCGAGTTCCGGATGGATGGCGTTGTGGCCGCCCTCCTCCGCTCCAATCGCATAGGGGCTGCCCGGATCCTCGGGACCAGCCGTCAGACTGTTGTTCCTGCCCTTGCGGTGAGTGCGGCCGATGGGATGGATCGGCGTGAGGTAGAGCACGTCGAAACCCATGTCGCGGATCGCCGGAAGGCGCCGGATCACGTCGTCGAAGGTACCGTGCCGATGGGGATGGCCGCTCTGCGAACGCGGAAACAGCTCGTACCAGCTCGCAAATCCCGCAGCCGGTCGCTCCGCATCGAGCGGGATCGGCCTCGAGCGTGTGCGGAATGGCCGCCGGTCCGCCGCCGTCATCACATTGGAGGTTTCCTGGGACAGCAGGATATCGAGCCGCGCGTCGTAATCCGCCCCCGCGAGCCGCTCGGCGATCGGCCGGACGCGGTCTGCGATCTCACCTTGCGTTTCCGCGAGCGCCTTGTCGACGATTCTGCGTCCCTCCTCCAGTTCGAGGGTCACATCGAGGCCGGCAGCATATTTCTTTTCCAGCTCCCACCGGAAGATTGCGAAGGGATCGCGCCAGGTCTCGACGGCGAATTCGTAACGCCCCATGCGTTCCAGCGGGAATTCGGCGCTCCAGCGATCATTGACGATCAGCTTCATACGTGTTTCGCGCCACTCGCTCTCGTCGGTCGCTCTCCAGAGCAGAGCCGCGGAGATTGGATCGTGACCGTCGCCGAAAATGTCAGCTTCCACGTGGACCACCTCGCCCACGATGCGCTTGACCGGAAACTCGCCGCCATCCACCGTCGGCGTGATGCTCTCGATGATCAGCCGCGGCGCGGCAATGGCCTCTTCAACGCTTGGCACTGTCACTCCAGACTTGATGACATCGAGTGGCCGCCCCTCGAGGATCCGTACCTCACCGGGACGCAACCGGATCGTTTCGGCCGGATTGAGCTCGGCCCCGCCCTCCCCGATTTCGTGGAACGGCACGAAACGGGACCCAGCCTCAGAGACCAGGAAAGAGCCTGTCGCCTGCGCACTCCGGCGCAGGTCGCCGTTGACGAGGACAAGACGGGCCGATCCGGCTTGCCGTACATCCTCCGCATCGGGTTTCAGGATCGCCGCGATCGGGGAGGCATGACTGACGACGAGATGCATGGGCGTCCGGGAGAACCGCCGGTCGCTCTGCGAGAGCAGCCGGTTCGCTTCCACGATCTCCGCCGTGAGATCGATGCTGCCCTGCTCCCGCAGGCCGGCAAGGCCCCGGCCGTCGCCTTCGGTGGGATTGAACCTCTCCCGGCAGCCGAACTCGAAGCCCATCGGCACGAGGATGCCATCCGTGCAGGCGGCGGAGAGCCATAGGGCGCGGGACGAGCGGTGCTCCAGCACCTCCTCGGCATCCACATCATGCACAAGGCGCCGCTCGAACGGAGCTTCCGGAAAAGCGATCTCGTAGCCGATACTCCGGTTCACCTCGTGCTCGTCGACGATCCAGCCGTCCTGGACGTTCCACCAGCGGAGCGAGGAGAAGCCGCCGTCGAATCCCGCCGAAGCGAGCGCCTGGCGTGTCTCGAAGGCGGTCCCTGGGAACCAAGCGAGGAAACGGGTGTCCGGTGAATTCCCTCGCAGGGTGGCGATCAGCCTCTCCCAGGCGGCAGGAGGAACACGGTCAAGGTGAAGACAGCGAAAGCCTGAGAGCCCTGCCGACACCAGGGGCCGGAGCCTGTCGGCGAGAGCGCCGATGAGCGGGTGATCGGCGGGGTTGCCGCCATCGTAGGAGACCGTCAGCGCCTCGCGGTCCGAGGGATCGCGGCGCGGGTCGAAGATGTCGGTCTGGGACGGCCCCAGGCCGAGCTCCTGAGCGAAACGGCTGTCCGCGGCCACGCGGTCCGCCAAAAGATCGAGCATCAGAGCGAGACCACGGCTCCGCGCCTTCTCCGCGAGGCGGCCGACTTCATCGGCCGCCCAGCCGCCGCCGAGCGCCGGGTGGAGTCTGTCCATGTCCTGAGGCAGAAAAATACTGCCGCCACGGCCCGGGGCGAAAAGCGGGGCTGTCAGAATGGTATCGAAACCGAGGCCTGCCGCGTGATCGAGGAGCGGGTCCCAGGAATCGGGCCGCCCCGCCAGCAGCGGATGCACGTAATAGATCCGCGGCGCCGCACTAGCGCCACGATTCATCGCGGAGGGATCGGCAGCGGCGGAGAAACCTTCTGGTGGCGACACGATACGACCCGTTGCTGTTCAGTCATCTCAATCTGTGGCGACCTCACAGCCGGTCAACAGGCGATCTTCGTTCTCCTGCACGGCGGAGCCCCTAGCGGGAAACAGAGCCTTCCTAGGATTGTTCCTAGCCCATCTGAGTTGTGCAGATATCCGGGAAGCGGATGCGGCCTGCCTCAAATCCGGCCGTTCCTCCGGCTTTCCTACGGCGAGACAAAGGCGAAAGGCCTTCGCCTGGAGCCTCGGCACGGGCTTCTGAGGCCGCTCGCAGGACATGCCGGGATGCGGCTGGCCGCCGCGGCTTTGTGCAGTTTTTTATGAAGCCGGATAATGTTAAATCTCAGTCAACTCCAGCAAAAGGAGCGCCAGCGATAAATAATTCATTTGCTTATCGTATTTGGCATAGAAAATTTTGGGGGCTTCTCTCATGCACCATTTCGATCACGATTCATCGCGTTCATTCGTTCTTGACCGCTCGTCTTCCTCGGACCAAGCCGACGAGCGGGTTGAAACGGGCTCCCTGGCCGATGGAGCCACCCTCGCCCTCCGCAGCGCAATCCTGGCAAAGCTCACCTATGTGGTAGGCACGACGCCGTCTCAGGCGAAGCCTCGCGACTGGTTCGTAGCGACCGCACTGGCGGTACGCGACCGTACCGTCGAAAAATGGGTGTCTTCGAATCCAGTTCTCGATCATGCCGAAGGCAAGCAGGTCTGCTATCTCTCCCTCGAGTTCCTGATCGGCCGGCTTCTTTCGGACACTCTGAACAATCTCGGCCTCACCGAGAATGCCCGCGCGGCTCTGGAGGGGCTTGGCGTCAATCTCGACGATCTCCGCACCATCGAGCCGGACGCAGCTCTCGGGAACGGCGGCCTGGGTCGCCTCGCGGCCTGCTTCATGGAAAGCCTGGCGAGCCTCTCGATCCCGGCCTGCGGCTATGGCATCCGCTACGAGCACGGCCTGTTCCGACAGGTCATCCAGGACGGATACCAGCAGGAGCAGCCCGAGGACTGGCTAGTCCGCGGGAATCCATGGGAGTTCGAGCGCTCCGACGTAGCTTTCTCCGTTGGCTTCGGCGGCCGCATCGAGGAGGTGACTGCGCCGGACGGTTCGATCCAGCGCGCCTGGCGTCCTGCGGAGACCGTTCAGGCCGTGGCCTTCGACACCCCGATCGTGGGCTGGCGCGGGCAGCATGTGAACACGCTCCGGCTCTGGTCGGCCCGGGCCGCCGAGCCCCTGAAGCTCGACACCTTCAATGCGGGCGATCACGTCGGCGCACTCGCCGACCGCACGCGGGTCGAAGCGATCTCCCGCGTCCTGTATCCGGGCGACATGTCGGAGGCCGGCCGGGAACTGCGCCTGCGCCAGGAGTTTTTCTTCACCTCCGCGTCTTTGCAGGACCTTCTCGCGCGCCACGTCCGTTCGCACGGGAGCCTCGCCACACTCCCGGAGCACGCGGCACTCCAGCTCAACGATACGCATCCCGCCATCGCGGTCGCCGAACTGATGCGGCTCCTTGTCGACGAGCACAGGATGGGCTGGGACGAGGCGTGGTCGATCACGACCCGCACTCTGAACTATACCAACCACACCCTAATGCCGGAGGCGCTTGAGCGCTGGCCCGTCTCCCTGATGGAGCGGCTTCTCCCGCGTCAGCTGGAGATCATCTACCACATCAACTGGCTGCATCTGGAGCCGCTGATCCATCGCGGGGCGGACGGCGATTTCGTCCGGGATGTCTCCATCATTGATGAGAACGGCGGCCGTTACGTGCGCATGGGGCACCTCGCTTTCATCGGGGCGCACAAGGTTAATGGCGTGTCGGCGCTCCATACCGACCTCATGCGTCACACGGTGTTCCGGGACCTGAACGCCCTCTATCCGACCCGCATCGTCAACAAGACGAACGGCATCACCTTCCGGCGCTGGCTGCACCAGGCCAATCCGAAGCTGATGCGCCTTCTGACAATGGAGCTCGGCACCCGTGTCCTCGACGATGCCGAGGCGCTGATCGGCCTCGAGAGGCTTGCGGACGATCCTGCCTTCCAGGCTCTCTTCCGTGACCAGCGGGCCGCAGCCAAGGCCAACCTTGCTGCCATCGTGGCGGAGCGCACCGGCATCGGCATCGACCCGAACGCCCTCTTCGATGTGCAGATCAAGCGCATTCACGAGTACAAGCGCCAGCTTCTGAACATCCTCGAGGCCGTGGCGCTCTACAACGCCATCAAGACCGAGCCCGACAGGGACTGGACCCCGCGGGTGAAGATCTTCGCCGGCAAGGCCGCGCCGAGCTACCACCAGGCGAAGCTGATCATCAAGCTCGCCAACGACGTGGCGAAGATGGTCAATTCCGATCCGGTCGTGGCAGGGCGGCTGAAGGTGGTTTTCCTGCCGAACTACAACGTGAGCCTGGCGGAGGCTATCATCCCGGCTGCCGACCTCTCCGAGCAGATCTCGACGGCGGGCATGGAGGCCTCAGGTACCGGCAACATGAAGCTGGCGCTGAACGGAGCCCTCACCATCGGCACCCTCGACGGTGCGAATGTCGAGATCCGCGAGCATGTAGGCTCGGAGAACATCTTCATCTTCGGTCTTACGGCCGAGGAAGTGGAGACCCGCCGCAGGAAGGGCATTCGCCCCGATCCGCAGCATTGGTCGGAGCGCCTCAAGGGTGTGTTCGACGCCATCCGCTCAGGCGTCTTCTCGCCGGAAGACCCCCACCGCTTCGACGGCCTGCTCCACGGCATCGAAACCGATGACCCCTTCATGGTGGCCGCCGATTTCGAATCCTACTGGGAGACGCAGCGCCAGGTGGACGATCTGTGGCGGGACCCGGCCGCCTGGTGGCGCGCCAGCATCCTCAACACGGCGCGGACGGCCTGGTTCTCCTCGGACCGCACCATCCGCGAATATGCAGAGGAAATCTGGGGCGTCGGCTCCCGGTAAGGCCGAGCGCTCGGGCAGGCGCTTTCAATCGAGAGCGATGACAACGCCTTCGTTCGGCCTGAGATCCAGCGCCTCGGCCGGCCGCTCGTCCCGGCGGTCGAGGAACGTCGAAACCAGGATGCGGCCCGGCGGAACGTTCGGCAGGCTTCCCGCCGTATCGCTCATGTTGAGTGCAACGAGCAGGCGGCGGTCCTCATGCCGCCGCTCGTAGGACAGGAGAGCCTCGTCAGAAACACCGGGAACATAGCGCCCGACGGAAAGAGCCGGCTCCGAACGGCGCAGGTCGATGAGGGCGCGGTAGAGCGACAGCATCGAGGTGGGATCGGACTCCTGGGCAGCCGCATTGAGCTCGGCGTGGTCAGGCGAGAGGGGCAGCCATGGCTCGACTCCCGAGAAGCCCGCACGGGCAGTGGAGTCCCACTGCATCGGGGTGCGCTCCGGATCGCGTCCCATTCCGGGAACGTTCTTCCCCCAAGGATCCTGCGCCCTCTCGGGCGAGATCGGCACGTCCGGCATGCCGATCTCCTCGCCCTGATAGATTGTCGGCGTTCCGCGTAAGGTGAGGAGCAGCATGGCGCCGATTCTCGCCTGCTCCGGCCCGACGCGGCTCGCCACCCGAGACCTGTCATGGTTGCCGAGAACCCAGTTGGGCCACCCGCCTTCCGGCAGGGCGTCTTCGTAGGCCTGAACCAGGGTGGAGACCGCCACCGGGTGCCAGGGCGTAAAGATCAGGTGGAAATTGAACGGGAGATGGAAGCCGTCGAGGTTCTCGCCATAATAGGCCATCAGGCGATCCATCGGCAGATAGGCTTCCCCGATCAGCAGCCGGCTCCCATAGGAATCGGCCAGCCGCCGCATTGCGGCAACCGCATCGTGGACCTCCGGCTGGTCCATCGTGTGTTCCCGTATCAGCTTTCGTGATGGCGGCATGCCCTCATACCAGAGCGGATTGGGTGGGTTGTCACGCAGCTGCTCATCCTCGAACAGTTGATGGATCGCATCGACCCGAAAGCCGTCGACCCCGCGTTCAAGCCAGAACCGGAGCACATCGAGCATCGCCTCGCGCACCTCCGGATTGCGCCAGTTCAGATCCGGCTGCTCCTTGAGATAATCATGATAGTAATATTGGCCCGTGGCCTCGTCCCATTCCCAGGCCGAACCGCCGAATTCGCTGAGCCAGTTGTTCGGCGGCGACCCGTCGGGTTTCGCATCGCGCCAGATATACCAGTCCCGTTTCGGATTGTTGTGCGAGGAGCGACTCTCCAGAAACCAGGGGTGTTGANGTTGTTCGGCGGCGACCCGTCGGGTTTCGCATCGCGCCAGATATACCAGTCCCGTTTCGGATTGTTGTGCGAGGAGCGACTCTCCAGAAACCAGGGGTGTTGATCCGAGGTGTGGTTCGGCACGAAATCCAGGATCAGCTTGAGGCCTCTGGCATGGACTTCCGCCAGCAGGCGGTCGAAGTCCTCCATCGTGCCGAAGAGAGGATCGATGGCGCAATGATCCGTGACGTCGTAGCCGAAATCGGCCATCGGAGACGGGTAGACCGGGGAGAGCCAGACAGCGTTGACGCCAAGTTTCACGAGATGGTCGAGGCGGGACAGAATTCCCGGCAGGTCCCCGATTCCGTCGCCATTCGTATCCTGGAAGGAGCGCGGATAGACCTGATACACGATCCCTCGCTGCCACCAGGCATAGCCGGATATTCCCTTCTCGCCCAAGGGGGCCTCCTCGCAAGCACTCCTCGTCGACAACCTTGGCCATGGTCATGGGTTCCGCATCGCGGAGCGAGGAACGTCAACAAAGCTTCTTGGCGAGAGACCGAAATGCTGGTTTTATAGTGCCCAACAAATCGACGTCCGGGGGCGTAACACGAAGGCCATTACCTCTACTTGGGAGAGTGCCATGGTCCACAGGTTCAAGATCGGACAAACCGTCATGCCGGCGGCTTGCCAGCGCGCCAACCCCAACAAGTATCTCGTCGTCCG
This sequence comes from Microvirga roseola, assembly GCF_020866965.1. Lineage (GTDB taxonomy): Bacteria > Pseudomonadota > Alphaproteobacteria > Rhizobiales > Beijerinckiaceae > Microvirga > Microvirga roseola. Next base: position 23,012 of record NZ_JAJATX010000027.1, on the reverse strand, counting down.
GCAGCTTCCCGACACATCCTACGAGCCGCAGTATCTGATCCAAGGCGAGACCAGCGGGATCGACTGCATCGTTCGGGAATCGGAGATCCGGGAGGCCGACAACGTCAGGATGAGCAATCCCAGAGCCAGCCGACAGTAGCTCCAAGAGACGGAATTTTCTCCCGTCCATGGCGGCGTAGCCACCGATCCGAAACCGGCAATGCGTCGCCCGTCAAAAACGCTGGGCGGAGAACAGGCTCAGATCGATCTGACTGGGCCTTTCATCGATCAGATCGGCCACCAATTGCGAGGTGATCGCAGCCTGCGTCAGACCGTGATGACCATGGCCGAAGGCATAGACTATGCGGCGGTCTTTCCCCGCCGGCCCGATCACGGGCAGGGAGTCCGGAATGGAGGGGCGAAAGCCCATCCAGCGTTTTGCCGGCTGGTCGGCATCGAAATGCGGAAGGAAGCGCTTCAGGCGCGCAATCATGGCGGAGGTCCGCTCGTGGTTCGGCGCGGCCTTGATCCCCCCGAACTCTACGGCGCCGCCGATCCGGTCGCCCGTGTCGAGCGGCGTGGTGACGAAACCCTCCCCCTCGAACATGATCGGACGGTTGAGACCGAGCGAGTCCTTCGGATAGGTGGCATTGTAGCCACGCTCCGTATCGAGCGGGATCCGGTCGCCGAGCGTCCTGGCAAGCGCCCGCGACCATATCCCGGCCGCTACAACAACCCTGTCGGACACCACCTCTCCTGAGGCACCGTCCGCCCGGACGTGAATGGTCTCCTCTTTCGCTTTCAGGGCAACCACACGCCCCTGGATCACCTCCGCGCCCCGCTCCCGCGCGAGCCTCATCAGATCGGCGGCAAGATCAGCCGGATCCGAAACGTGACAGGCGTCCGGGTAGAGCAAACCCATCTCGACGTTCCGCAGCGCCGGTTCCAGTCTAGCCACATCCTCAGGTTCCAGGACCTCCGCAACGATGCCGAAGCTGCGCTGCTGGTCGATGATGTCGCCTGCATGGAGAAAGGCGCTGTGGCTTCTCCATACCGAGAGGATCCCGTTCTCCCGCAGCCGGTCGCGCAATCCCAGGGACGAGAGACGTTTCTGCCAGGCCGGGAGAGCCTCGGCGTTGATCGAGCGGATCGCGGCGATGCTCGTTTTGATGCGCGCCGGGGAGGATGCCAGCACGAAACGGATCAGCCACGGCGCGAGAGCCGGCAGATAGGTGGGCCTGATGGTGAGAGGTCCCAGAGGATCCATCAGCCATTGCGGAAGGTTCCGCCAGACCTTCGGAGAGGCAAGCGGCATGATGTCGGTGTGGGCAATCCAGCCTGCATTGCCGTTGGTCGGGCGGGCCTGATCATCGCCCGGATCGACGAGCGTGACCTTATGTCCCCTGTCGAGGAGCGCGTGGGCGGTGGCGAGGCCGACGATTCCCGCACCGACAATCGTGATCCGCATGATATCTTCCGTTGAGGATCGGCGGCGCTGCCGCCGTCTGGCCGAGCTAGGATTTGCCGTCGACGACCTGGAAGCCTTTCGCAAAGGGATCCCTGTCGTCGATGGCGATCGTGTTGAAGCCCGTCACCCGAGCCCACCCCTCAATGGAGGGAATGATGGCGTCACGGTCTCCGACCTTCGCCCGCCCCTCGATGCGACCGACGAACTTGGAGCCGATGATGCTCTCATGGACGAAGGCGTCGCCTTCCTTGAGCTCGTTGCGGGCCGCAAGATGCGCCATGCGCGCCGAAGTCCCGGTCCCGCACGGCGAACGGTCGATGGCCTTGTCGCCATAGAACACGGCGTTGCGTGCGCTGCCGCCCTCTGTCTGTGGTTTTCCGGTCCACAGGACATGGGTCAGGCGGTCGATGGCGGGGTTTTCAGGATGCGCGATCTGATAGCGCGCATTGAAGGCGTCCCTCAGCTTCGGGCTCCAGCGCAGGATATCCGACGGATTGACGGCCGAGAGGTCGGAATACAGTTCCTGCGGTCCAACGATGGCATAGAAATTGCCGCCATAGGCGACATCCACCACCAGGTGTCCAAGCCCCTCGACTTCGACCTCGTAACCGGTCCCATAGAGGAAGGACGGGATATTGGTGATGCGGACGCTCTCGATGAAGGGACCGTTCTGCTCATAACGCGCCTCGACGACACCAGCCGGGGTGTCGAGACGCAGGAGCCCGGGCGTTCTCGGGTGGATCAGTCCGTTCTCAAGGGCGATGGTCACCGTGCCGATGGTCCCGTGGCCGCACATGGGAAGGCAGCCCGAGGTTTCGATGAAGAGAATGCCCACGTCGCAATCGGGCCGCGTCGGCGGGTAGAGGATGGATCCGGACATCATGTCGTGCCCGCGGGGCTCGAACATCAGGCCGGTGCGGATCCAGTCGTATTCCGCCAGGAAGTGCTGGCGGCGGTCGAACATGGTCTCCCCCTTCAACTGAGGGATGCTGCCGCCGGAGACCACGCGGACCGGGTTCCCGCAAGTATGGCCGTCGATGCAAAAAAATGTATGGCGCGCCATGGCTTTACTCACCGCTCTGGAATGTCGTGTTTCGCTTGCTCTCGCCCGCTCACGCGGCAGGTTTCAAACCGACCTCGGGAAGCTTCGGGCGATTCTTGAGCGCCTTGTCCATGATCGTCTCGACCTCTGCGCGCTCCTCTGCGCCCAGAGGCAGGCGCGGAGGACGGGTCAGCGCCGAGCCACGGCCCATGATGTGCTCGCAGAGCTTGATGCACTGTACGAGATCGGGGCGGGCGTCGAGGTGCAGGAGCGGCATGAACCATTCATAGAGGGCACGCGCCTCCTCATAACGCCCTGCCCTGGCGAGGCGGAACAGGGTTTCGCCTTCCTGCGGAAAGGCATTCGACATGCCGGAAATCCATCCGACGGCCCCGAGCATCACGCTCTCGACGACCACATCATCGAGACCGGCGAAGAGGACGAAGCGGTCGCCGACCATGTTCTTCGTGTCGATGAAGCGGCGGGTATCCCCGGATGAATCCTTGAAGCAGACGATGTTCTCGCAATCGGCCAGGGACGCGAGAATGGCCGGGGTCACATCGTTCTTGTAGATGGGCGGGTTGTTGTAGACCATGATGGGCAGGTCCGTCGCCTTGGCGACCCCGCGGAAGTGCTCTGCCGTCTCGTGCGGCTTCGAGGAATAGACCAGCGCAGGCATGACCATGACGCCGTCGAGGCCGACGCGCTCGGCCTCCTTGGCGACCTCGGATGCGAAGACGGTGGTGAACTCGGCGACACCCGCAATCACAGGCACCCTGCCCCGCGCGACATCCTTGGCGGCTTCCATGACCGCCACCTTTTCCGAGCGGCTGAGCGACGTGTTCTCGCCCACCGTGCCGCAGACGATCAGGCCAGAGACGCCGTCCCGGATGAGGTTGTCCAAGACGCGGGCTGTGGCCTCGATATCCAAGTCGTAGTTCGGCTTGAACTGCGTGGTAACCGCGGGAAAGACGCCTTCCCAGCCAATCTTCTTCGCCATCGTCGTATTCTCCTGCGGCAGGCATTGAGCTTTCGTATTGTAGATTGTATAAAATCGACCCTGTCAAGCCGCCTTACCCAGCGCCAACCAGCCCTGTCCCCTCACCTTTTCCAATGATCATGATGACGGCCAAGCCAGCCCAAAGACCCGCTCAGAAATCGCTGCAGCACCGGACGATCTCCGCCGCCGTGGCGGACGACCTTCGCCGCCGGATCGTGGACGGGGAGTTCAAGGCTGGGTTCCAGCTCCGGCAGGACGCTCTCGCGGCCCAGTTCGGAGTCAGCCGAATTCCGGTTCGGGAGGCGCTGATGCAGCTGGAGGCGGAAGGCCTCGTCAAGATCCTCCCCCACCGCGGAGCCATCGTGTCCGAGCTGTCGACCGAGGAGGTCCAGGAACTGTTCGATCTGAGGGCCCTGCTGGAACCGCGCCTCCTCGAAGCGTCAGCTCCCAACCTCACGCCGGCCGACTACGACCAACTCAACCGGATCCTACAGGAATACAGTGCGGAGCTCCGGGCAAATCACATCCGGCGCTGGGGCGAGCTGAATACCGAGTTCCACATGCTGCTCTACCGCCATGCCGCTCAGCCGCGCTCCCTCGCCATCGTGGCGAACCTTCTTCAGGAGTGCGACAGGCACACCCGCCTCCAGCTTTCACTGACGGACGGCATGGAACGAGCCGAGACCGAACATGCGGAAATCCTGCACCTGTGCGCAGCCGGAAAAGTTCCTGCCGCCTGCGCGCTACTCAAGACGCATATCGAGGATGTCGGCAAGTCGCTCCGCAAGTACCTCGAGGAGCACCAGGACCTCGCGACGAACAGACAGCCGCAGTAACGCTGCTCCCAGCCCCCGCCGGGGTTGCCGCCCGAAGCCCGTCGAGAGTGAAACGGCCGGCGGCGAGTATGGATGTCCATCCGGACATCCTTCTAAAGCGCCAGAACGGGAAGTGAACCAAACCAACCGGCACCGATTGTCTGACTAGCTGGGCTTTGGAGGCGTAGCCTCGCCGTCCAGCGCATCATGGAACAAGAGGGCCCAATGACATTGCACCACTCCAGCATAACGGATGCCGCAATCGGCCGGATCGAGGCGGCGGAGTGGCTCGACGGCCCTGCCTTCACGCTGGCAAACGCGGTCGCCCTGCCCCAGCGCCTCGCCGGGACACCGGGAAAAAGAGTTCGCAACGCACTGCACGGCACATGGTTCGGCCACCCCGTGCACCCGATGCTCGTCACGGTTCCCATCGGGACATGGACCCTAGCCCTTGGTCTCGACACGCTCGAGGCGTTAGGAGCAAAAAACGGCCGCGATTACGGCCGGGCGGCCGATATCGCCATCCAGACGGGAGCTGCGGGCGCAGTTGCGGCAGCAGCGGCCGGCCTGGCGGACTGGCAGCAGACCCATGGTCGTTCCCGGCGGGTCGGCCTCGCCCATGCGCTGGTCAACAGCACAGCGCTGGGCCTTCAGCTCGCCTCCATCGCCCTCCGCCGACGGGGACGCCGCAGAGAAGGACGTCTTGCGACCGCCGCGGCCTGGGGCGTGATGTTCGCGGGAGCATATCTGGGCGGCCACCTCGTCTACCGCCGCCGCCAGGGTGTCGATCAGGCCGACCGCAGCGTCGAGCCGCGCGATTTCGAACCCGTCCTGTCCAATGCCGAACTCATCGAGGGGCGGCCCCGGCGGGTCGAGGTCTGGGATGCGGTGGAACAGGCGAAGATTCCCGTCGTCCTCGTGCGGTACCGTGGGCGCATTTTCGCCATGGGAGCGCGCTGCTCGCATATGGGCGGTCCCCTGGATGAGGGCTGGCTTCTGAAAGGCGGCCTCGTCTGCCCTTGGCACGGCTCCCGCTACGACCTCGAGACGGGTCAGCCGTTGGATGGTCCATCGACATGTTCGCAGCCCCGCTACGATGTGCGCCTGCGTGCGGGGATGATCGAGATCAAACGACAGCAGGAGCCTGGCGCCGAAGCGGTGACGCCTGACGACATCGAGCAGGCGGCGCGGACGAAAGACGCAGCAGAGGAGAATTCGGCCGCCCTCGGCCGCAAGGCCGACGAAGTGCTCTTCGAGCATCACGAGTTGCTGCGCCGCCTGTTTCGCCGGATCGAAGACATGCAGCCGGACGATCCGCAGCGCAGGGATCTGATGCGGACGCTCGCATCCGAACTCGAGATCCATGAGCACATCGAGGATGAGATCTTCTATCCAGCGGTCCGCCCGGTCAGCGAGGACGTTTCAATCGCCTATGCGGAGCATCAGCAACTGGCGGATTTGCTGGCCGCGACCCTGAAGCTTCCGACCTCCAGCCCTGAATTCGACGAATACCTCCGGGCCCTGCACGAGGCGGTGGATCACCATGCCTCTTCCGAGGAGAGCTCGATGTTCATCGAGGCCCAGCGCCTGGGCGAGCGCCGCCTGCGCGAACTCGGCCATGCGCTCGAGCTGATGCTCGAGGAGCAACGGACCTCCCGCTTCCAGCGCGCCTTCCGTGAGCTGAAGATCAGTCTGCTTGCCGAGGTAGGAAGGGAAACCTGATGACCCCAGCCGGTTCTCGTGAGCGCAACGCCGGAACTCCTCCGTAAGAACTTCCGTTACCCCATAGCTCATCAGTCACAATCGAGGAGCCTATGGGAAAACCAGCAGCTGCGACTGATACCCGGCTTGTTACGGCCAGCATTGCCGACACGCTCGCCATGTTCGCCGAGGTTGCGCTTCCCACGCTGGGTAAGGGCATCATCATCCGCCGGCCCATGATCGTGGCCCTGGCCGAGGCCCTTGGCCTCGACTCCCGCGCCGTCAAGCGGATGCAGCGGCTCCGGGCAAAGTACGGAGCCGGCCCGTTGGTGTTTCCCGTCCCTGGACGCAGGCAGGCGGTCATTCTGAACCCGGATCATGTGCATCGGGTGCTCACCGGAACGCCGGAACCGTTCACGCCTGCCACGAAGGAGAAAAATTCCGTCCTCGGACACTTCGAGCCGGACGTTTCGCTGATATCCCCACTTCCCGAGAGGAGAAACAGACGCCGGTTCAATGGCGAGGTGCTGGAGGAAGGGTGTCCCGTGCACTCGAAGGCCGATGCCTTCATGCCCGTTGTGCAGGAGGAAGCCGAGACGCTGCTTGCGCGCAGTCGTGGAGAGATCGCCTGGGAGCACTTCGCCACTGCATGGCACAAGATTGTCCGGCGCGTCGTGCTTGGCGACGCGGCGCGGGACGACCACGAACTGACCGACATGCTCGCCAAGCTCCGCGCGGTGAGCAACTGGGCGTTCCTCCATCCCGGACGCGAGGATCTCGCAGTCCAGTTCCACAAGCGCTTGAACCAGCACCTCGCCCGAGCGGAGCCCGGCAGCCTTGCCGCTCGCATTGCACAGATACCGAAGGACGAGGAGACCTCGCCGTCCGATCAAGTTGCGCATTATCTGTTCGCCTTCGATCCCGGCGGGATGGCGTCATTCCGGACGATGGCGCTGCTCGCCACTCATCCCGACGCCCGCATGCGCGCGCAGGCAGAGATCGATGCCGCAGGCCAGGAAGGGCGCAAGAACCTGCCTCTCGTCCGGGCGTGCTTTCTGGACAGCCTGCGCCTGTGGCCGACAACGCCCGCCATCTTTCGCGAGACGACGGAGGATGTCGAATGGGATGGCGGCACTGTGCCGAAGAACACCCATATCCTGATCTTCACGCCCTTCTTCCACCGGGACGACGAGCGCCTTTACTACGCCCACAGGTTCAACCCGGACCTATGGCTGCAGAATGAGCCCGGTAACGGTTGGCCGCTTGTCCCGTTCAGCGGCGGGCCCGGCATCTGTCCGGCACGGGACTTCGTCCCAATGATGGGCAGCGCCATGATCGCAGCGCTTATGAGCGCACGCGAGATCGTGCTGAAGAACCCGCCCCTCGATCCAGGCAAGCCCCTGCCAGGCACGCTCGACAATTATTCCCTCACATTCGAAGTCAAACCTCGGGAAGTCCCGTAAGCATCGCGTGGCAGATTGAACCAACAAAATGGACACGGCCGATGAAGCGATGTTTGGAGAACGAGGCCTGCGGCATTGGTTCTAACCTGCGTCCGGGTCGAACCTGCGAGGGCAGTCGAATTGTTTGGGACGGCGAATGCGGCAAGCTGAAAAGGAGTGGCGCGCCCTAGGGGAGTCGAACCCCTCTTTTCTGCGTGAAAGGCAGATGTCCTAACCGATAGACGAAGGGCGCGCGATGCTTCGGGGAGGTGCCGCCGAAGTGGGCGGACATATAGATGGGTTCGCTCCCCACCGCAAGCACCTGGATGGGATTATTCCGGCCTTGCGACATCCATGATCCGGACTTCGACCTTCTCATTCCCGCCCCAGCGGTCGATCGAGAGGGTTCCGGCAATGTGAACCGGGTTGCCGATGGCCTGGGACAGCGCCTGGCCCAGCGGTTGGCCAGCGGCGCGGAAGGCGATTCCCCCGATGAAGCTGCCATCGCCACCGCGAAGCTTCACACGCATATGGCCACCGCTTCCCACCTCCCGCGCCTCGAGAACCCGGTGCTGGGGAAAGACGAAGACAGGCTCGGGCTGGCCGGAGCCGAAGGGGCCCGCCCGCTCCAGCGCAGCCACCAAGCTCGGCTGCGCCCCTCCGGCCGTCAGCGTCGAATCGATGGCGAAATGATCGTTGAGGCGCACCCGCGCCACGGGGTCGTCCAGTCTCTCGGTGATAAAGCCGAGAAAGCGCTCCAGATCCGCGGCTTGGATAGTGACGCCGGCGGCCATGGTATGGCCGCCGCCCTTGATCGCGAGACCCGCCTCGACCGCAGCGCGTACGGCGTGCCCGAGATCGACACCCGGCACAGTCCGGCCGGAGCCCGTTGCCGTGCCGTCGGGGTTGAGGGTGAAGGCGAAGGCCGGGCGGCGGAAGCGCTCCTTTGTGCGGGCGGAAATCAGGCCGACGACGCCCGGGTGCCACTCCGCCGAAGCCGTCACGAGCACAGGAAGGTCCGGCGTCCGCTCCAGCGCCAGCATGGCCTGGGCCTCCGCCTCGGCAACGGCAGCGACTTCGATGGCCTGGCGCTCACGGTTGAGGCGGTCGAGTTCGGCCGCGAGCTGCCCGGCTTGGTACGGGTCCTCGGTCAGCAGCAGTTTCGAACCGAGGGCCGCGTCGCCGATACGTCCGCCCGCATTGATGCGGGGCCCCACGAGATAGCCGAGATGCCAGCATTCAGGCGCCCCGGCGAGGCCCGCGGTGTCGAGCAGAGAGGCGAGCCCCACCCGGCGGCGGCTGCGCATGATGATCAGGCCCTGGCGCACGAAGGCGCGGTTGAGGCCGATGAGCGGCACCACGTCAGCAACCGTCGCCAGTGCCACGAGATCGAGGCTCCCGATGAGATCGGGCTCGGGCCTGCCCTGGAAGAAGCCACATGACCGCAGGACGCGGTTCAGCGCCACGAGGGTCAGGAACACCACGCCGGCGGCGCAGAGATGACCGAGGCCCGACAGATCGTCCTGCCGGTTCGGGTTCACGATGGCGAGCGCCTCCGGCAGTTGCTCCGGTGCTTGGTGGTGATCGAGGACGACAGGATCAAGACCGAGGCGTTTGGCCTCCGCCAGAGGTTCGATGCTCGCCGTGCCGCAATCGACCGTCACAAGAAGGTTCGCGCCCTGCTCCTTCAGGGCGCGGATGGCGTCCACATTGGGTCCATAGCCCTCCGTGATCCGATCCGGGATGTGGATGGCGTATTCGACGCCGCAGGAGCCCAGGTACTCAGCCAGGAGCGAAGCGCTGCAGGCGCCGTCCACGTCGTAATCGCCGAAGATCGCGACTTTCTCCTTGCAGATCACCGCATCGGCGAGACGGGAGGCGGCAGCCTCCATATCGGTGAGCACGTGGGGATCGGGCATCAGGTCCCGCAGGCGCGGGTTGAGGAAGCCTTCCGTCTCATGGATGCCCACGCCCCTCCCCGCCAGCACCCGGGAAAGGACATCGGGAAGGCCATGCGTCTGCGCAATGGCGAGCGCAATCGTGCTCTGGCTGGCGTCGCAACGTTCGACCCAGGTGCGCCCGAGGGCGGAATGACTGACGCCCAGGAACGGCTTGGGCAGGAGAAGAGGAGATGATTCGGTCACGGCGGGAGTATTACCCGCGAATTGTGGTCAAAACACCCGGCGATATTGGATGAAGCCGGACCGGGAGGCGACCTTGTCGTAAAGAGCCTGGGCAGCGGTATTGGTCTCATGCGTCAGCCAATAGACGCGGCTTGCCCCATGGGCCTGCGCCCGCTCATAGACCGCCTCGATGAGAGCCCGCCCAACGCCGCGATGGCGCGCCTGGGCTGAGGTGAACAGGTCCTGGAGATAGCAATAGTCGCCGGTGGTCCAGGTGGAGCGGTGATAGATGTAATGGACGATGCCGACGACCCGCCCGTCCAGAACGGCTGCAAGGCCATGCATGGGCTCGGCAGGATCAAGGAGGCGTCCCCAGGTGGCCTGTGTGACCTCGGCGGGCAATGACGACTTGTAGAAGGTCAGGTAGCCCTGCCAGAGCGGCTCCCAGGCATCCCGGTCCTCGGGCTGGAATGGACGGATTTTGATCATGTAGGTTCTTGTCCTGCTTTTCTCTCGTCCCTAGCCGCGGCCGGCCGCCCGTATTTATCCACCTCTTAAACGTGGATGGCCGGGACGAGCCCGGCCATGACGGTAATAGTGTTTTGAACAAAAGCTAGTCCAGGTGGAACTTGGACAGTTCCCGGTGTTCTCCGTAGATTCGGCGCACCGTGCCGGTGGCGGAGCGATAGACCACCGTCTCGGTCGTGATCACGTCCTTGCCGAAATTGACGCCCTTGAGGAGCGCGCCGTCGGTCACGCCGGTCGCCGCCACGATCACGTCGCCGCGGGCGAGATCGGTCATGTCGTACTTCTTGTTGGGATCGGTCACGCCCATCTGGAAGGCGCGGGAGCGCTTCTCCTCAGTGTCGAGGATCAAGCGGGCCTGCATCTGGCCGCCGATGCAGCGTAGCGCACCTGCCGCCAGAACGCCCTCAGGCGCGGCGCCAATGCCGAGATAGATGTCGATGCCGGTTTCCTCGGGCTTCGTCGTGAAGATCACGCCTGCCACGTCGCCATCACTGATGAGACGGATGCCCGCGCCGGTCTTGCGGATGGCGGCGATCAGGTCCGCATGGCGCGGACGGTCGAGCACGAGAGCCGTGATCTCGTTGGGCTTTACGCCCTTCGCCTTGGCAAGATTGTGGATATTCTCCTCAGGAGACGCATCGAGATCGACGACGCCCGCGGGATAGCCGGGGCCGACCGCGATCTTGTGCATGTAGACGTCCGGGGCGGCGAGCAGGGTCCCCGCCTCGGCCATGGCCATGACGGCGATGGAGCCCGGCATGTCCTTGGCGCAGAGGGTCGTGCCCTCGAGCGGGTCGACGGCGATATCCACCTTCGGCCCCTGCTTGTTGCCGACCCTCTCGCCGATGAAGAGCATCGGAGCCTCGTCGCGCTCGCCCTCGCCGATCACGACGGTGCCGTCGATGGGCAGCTTGTTGAGCTCGCGGCGCATGGCATCCACCGCCGCCTGATCCGCAGCCTTCTCGTTGCCGCGGCCGCGCAGCCGGGCGGAAGCGACCGCAGCGCGCTCGGTGACGCGGACGAGTTCCAGGGTCAGAATTCGCTCGATGATTTGGCCCGGTTGGACGGTAATGCCTAGCGACATGGACGTGTCGTCTCCCTTTTGAGGTATTCGGCGAGCCTTCGGCTCGATCTGGTCAGCGACTATTCGCGTTCGATACGAATGACTTGGGGCGGCTCGGCAATAAGGCCATCCCCTGAGATCTTGTCCAGAGCCGAGCGGATCGATGCCTCCGTCGCGGCGTAGGTGATGAGGACGAGCGGAACGGGCGCGCCGGAGCGGCCGTGCGGGTCCTTGGTGGCGGCCAGCTCAGAGCGCTTCTGGAGGATGCTCTCCAGGGAGATGTCGCCCTCGGCCATGCGCGTCGCCACGCCTGCCGCAACGCCCGGCCGGTCGTGGACGGTGAGGCGGATGTAGTAGCCGCCCTCATGGCGCTGCATGGGCGCGCGGGGAGCCGTTTCTAGCTGGTCGACCGGACGGCCGAACAGGGGCTGCGCCTTGCCCGAGGCGACATCCGCAATGTCCGCCACCACGGCCGAGGCAGTGGCGTCGCCCCCTGCCCCCGGACCGATCAGGGTCAGCTCCTTCACGGCGTCCGCATCGATGGTCACCGCATTCGTGACGCCCAACACCTGGGCGATGGCGGAGGAGACAGGCACCATGGTCGGGTGGACGCGCTGTTCGATGCCAGTCTGGGTGCGCTCGGCAACGCCCAGCAGCTTGATCCGGAAGCCGAGCTCCCGGGCCATGGCGAGGTCGAGGGGCGTGATCGAGGAGATGCCCTCGACATAGATCGCCTCAGCGTCGATTTCGGTCCCGAAGGCGATGCTGGTCAGGATCGCGAGCTTGTGGGCCGTGTCATAGCCTTCGACGTCGAAGGTCGGATCGGCCTCCGCATAGCCGAGGCGCTGCGCGTCCTTCAGGCATTCCTGGAAGGTCAGCCCTTCCAGCTCCATGCGGGAGAGGATGTAATTGCAGGTGCCGTTGAGAATGCCGTAGAGGCGCGAGACGGTATTTCCCGGCAGGGCCTCGCGCAGGGTCTTGATGACCGGGATCCCGCCTGCGACGGAGGCCTCGAAGGCCAGCGAAACGCCCTTCTCCTCGGCAAGCCGCGCGAGTGAAAGGCCATGCCGCGCCAGCAGGGCCTTGTTGGCCGTGACCACATGCTTGCCGAGCGACAGAGCGGTTTCGACCGTGTCGCGGGCCGCGCCATCGGCCCCGCCCACCAGCTCGACGACGCAATCGACATCAGCCGAGCTGGCCAGTTCCACGGGATTCTCGAACCACGTCACCCGGGAAACGTCGATTCCGCGGTCCTTTGACCGGCTGCGGGCCGATACGGCGACAACTTGGATGGGCCGCCCGCCCCGCTGGGCGACGGCCTCGCTCTGACGCTCGAGAATTCGGACGACCGATGCGCCGACCGTACCGAGGCCGGCGATACCGACCCGAAGAGGACGTGTCACGGACAACAGCTCCCTGAAAAACGCGTTGCTCTTTACGACTGCGCGTGTCCGATGTCCATGCGGCCACGCCGATCCGGCCCTGAAGGCCTGCCTCGCAGTCGGACGCGATATCAGCCCCTACGCGCCATCGGCACCACGTTGTGGAGCGTCTGATCCGCGTTGTCGAAGAACTTGCGGATGTTGCGCGCGGCCTGCCGGATGCGCTGCTCGTTTTCCACAAGGGCGATGCGCACATAGTCGTCGCCGTGCTCCCCGAAGCCGATACCCGGGGCGACAGCCACATCGGCCTTCTCGACCAGGAGCTTCGAGAATTCGAGGCTGCCCATGGCCCGGAATTTTTCGGGGATCTGGACCCAGGCGAACATGGAGGCGGTAGGCGCCGGAATCGGCCATCCGGCCTTCTCGAAGGCGTCGATCATCACGTCCCGGCGGCGCTTGTAGGTGGCCCGCATCTCGCGGATGCAATCGTCCGGGCCGTTCAGGGCGGCGGTGGCCGCCACCTGGACCGGCGTGAAGGCGCCGTAATCGAGGTAGGACTTCACCCGGGCGAGCGCCGCAAGCAGGCGCTCATTGCCGACGGCGAATCCGATGCGCCAGCCCGCCATCGAGAAGGTCTTGGACATGGAGGTGAACTCCACCGCCACGTCGATCGCACCCGGGACCTGGAGAATCGAAGGCGGCGGGTTCTTCTCGTCGAAATAGACTTCCGAATAGGCAAGGTCGGACAGGAGGATCAGCTCGTGCTTCTTCGCAAAGACCACGAGGTCCCGGTAGAAGTCGAGGGAGGCCACATAGGCCGTCGGGTTCGAGGGGTAGCAGACGACGAGGGCCACCGGCTTGGGGATCGAGTGCGCTACGGCCCGTTCGGCGGCGACGAAGAAGTCGGGCGTCGGCTCCGCAGGGACCGAGCGGATCACGCCGCCCGCCATCAGGAAGCCGAAGGCGTGAATCGGATAGCTGGGATTGGGCACGAGAACCACGTCGCCCGGCTCGGTAATGGCCTGCGCCATGTTGGCGAAGCCTTCCTTGGAGCCCAAGGTCGCCACCACCTGCGTGTCCGGATTGAGCTTCACGCCGAACCGGCGCTCGTAATAGCCCGCCTGCGCACGCCGGAGACCGGAAATGCCCTTGGAGGCCGAATAGCGGTCGGTGCGGGGTTTCCCGACGGTCTCGACCAGCTTGTCGATGACATGCTGCGGAGCCTGGAGATCCGGGTTGCCCATGCCCAGATCGATGATGTCGGCCCCATTCGCGCGGGCAGCGGCCTTGATGCGGTTGACCTGCTCGAAGACGTAAGGAGGAAGACGCTTTATCCGGTAGAAATCGGTCATGAAATGGTCCTCGAGGGAAGGCTCAACACCCTCGCTACAGATTCTATTGGGTTTTCTTGGAATTCGACTTCTTGACCGGGAGCTTTACCGGCTCCGGCGGCGGCGTACCGCCGAGTTCCGCCGCTGCCGCTCCCCGCGCTTCGTTCCGTTCGCGAAGGGCATCGAGTTCGGCCTCGGCCGCCTTGATCTCGTCCGCCGTGCGGGCCGGGGTCGGACGGTCCGGCTGGGTCGTGCCGACAGGCAGATACTCGAGGGATTGGGGCCGGGAACCGGCGACGAACTCAGGGGTTTCCGCCATCTTCGGGCCTGCGCCCACGGCGGTGAACAGATCCCGGGTGGGATTGGCGTTGCCCGAGCACGCGGCAAGGCCGGCCCCGGCCAGGATCGCAAGCGCCATGGCGGCGGTGCGGGATATCAACGAAGGCGTAATACGCATTTTGGTATCCAGTAATGGTAACATGACTCTGGCACGGACGACGGCTCGAACGCTAGGATGTCGAAAATACGGCTTCTGAGCAATGCCGCCGGTACGTAGGGAGAGCGCCTTATGGACAAGCCTTACGGAGAAGAAAAGGACCGATCCTCGGCGCCCGACTTCGAGGAACTGTCGCGGAACGTGGCACGGCTGATCGAGGGCGCAAGCCAGGCGACGGCGGCCTATCTCAAGCCCTTGCAGGAGCAGCAGATTCCGCCGGGCCTGTCCAATGATGCGGCGGAGATCGTCAAATCCCTTGGCCGCGTGGCCGAAACCTGGATGAAAGACCCCCAGAAGAGCTTCGAGGCCCAAAGCCGCCTCGGAACGGATTTCATCCATCTCTGGTCGTCCACCCTGATGCGGGCGCAGGGGCAGGCGACCGAACCCGTGGCGAAGCCGGAGCCCAAGGACAACCGCTTTCAGGACCCGGAATGGTCGGAGAACCTGGTCTTCGACTTCATCAAGCAGGCCTATCTGATCACAACACGCTGGGCGGGATGGCTGGTGGAGAACGCGGAGGGGCTCGACGAGCGGACCCGGCACAAGGCGGAATTCTACCTCAAGCAGCTTTCCAGCGCCCTCTCGCCCTCGAATTTCCTGATGACCAATCCCGAACTCATCCGGGAGACCATGAAGGAGAACGGCGCTAATCTTGTACGCGGCATGGCGATGCTGGCCGAGGACATCCAGGCTGGCGGCGGTGAATTGAAGATCCGACAGACGGACCCGGGCAACTTCCAGATCGGGGTGAACATCGCCACGACGCCGGGCAAGGTTATCTTCCGTAACGAACTGATGGAGCTGATCCAGTACGCGCCGACCACGGAACAGGTTCTCAAGCGCCCGCTCCTCATCGTGCCGCCCTGGATCAACAAGTTCTATATCCTCGATCTCAACCCCGAGAAGAGCTTCATCCGCTGGGCGGTCTCGCAGGGGCTGACCGTGTTCTGCATCTCCTGGGTCAATCCGGACGCGCAGCATGCGGAGAAGGGATTCGAGCATTACATGCGCGAGGGCATCTTCGCCGCCCTCGACGCCATCGAGGAAGCGACGGGCGAGAAGAAGGTCACCGCCATCGGCTATTGCGTCGGCGGCACCCTGCTCGCCGTGACGCTCGCCTACATGGCGGCCAAGCGCGACAAGCGGATCGAAAGCGCCACCTTCTTCACGGCCCAGGTCGACTTCACCCATGCGGGCGACCTGAAGGTCTTCGCGGACGAGGAGCAGATCCGCACCGTAGAAGCCAGCATGAAGAAGCGCGGCTATCTCGAAGGCCGCAATATGGCGAACGCGTTCAACATGCTACGCCCGAACGACCTCATCTGGTCCAACGTGGTCAATGTCTACATGAAGGGCCGCAAGCCCCTGCCGTTCGACCTGCTCTACTGGAATTCCGATTCCACGCGCATGCCCGCGGCGAACCACGCCTTCTACCTGCGCAACTGCTATCTCCAGAACAAACTGGCCAAGGGGGAGATGGAGGTCGGCGGCGTAAGGCTCGACCTGTCGAAGATCAAGGTTCCAATCTTCAATCTCGCGACCAAGGAAGACCACATCGCCCCTGCCCGCTCCGTCTTCGTCGGATCCAAGCTCTTCGGCGGGCCGGTGGAGTACGTGCTCGCCGGGTCCGGCCACATCGCCGGGGTCGTCAATGCGCCGGCGAAGCCCAAGTACCAGCACTGGACCGGCGGACCGGTTGAGGGCGGGTTGGAGGAGTGGATGAGCAAGGCGACGGAGACGCCAGGCTCCTGGTGGCCCTACTGGTTCTCGTGGACCAAGGAGCAGGCGCCGAAGATGGTGCCGGCTCGCGAGCCCGGAGGCGGCAAGCTCGAGCCGCTCTGCGACGCGCCGGGCACTTACGTGCTGGCGAAGTCCTAAGTCTTCGCCCACAACCAAGTCTCAAAGAAAAAGGCCGGCATTGCGCCGGCCTTTCTGTTCGTAGCCTTTTGAAGAGGCTTAGTACTTCGTGACGATCGGCGCCGGAGCGATGGGCTTCGGGGTGTCCCAGCGATAGCGCAGGGCGACCGAGATGATGTCCGTGCTGGCGTCGACATCGGCCAGGAAGGGCAGACCCTCCTCGTAGTCCTCGTGGCCTTCGACGATGCGGATATCCGTCTCCTTCGTGAAGATGTGCGTGTAGGCGATATCGAACGACAGCCTCTCGTTCCACTGGTAGCCCGCGCCGATCGAAGCCCAGATGCGGTCGTTGTCGGGCAGACGGGTCGAACGGACCTGCGTGTCGATGGGGGACTGCTCGTAGGCGAGACCTGCGCGCAGGACCCACTGGTTGTTCAGGCGGTAATCGAGACCGGCCGAGTAGAAGTAGCCATCATCATAGTTGAGCGGCAGATCGCGAACCGGCACGCCACCGGGGCCACGGACGATCGGAGTCTTGAGAACGCTCCAATTGGTCCATTCGAAGCCCAGATGCATGGTCATGGCGGGCGAGATCACCTGGGACAGGCCGATCGTGACCTGATCCGGCGTGGTGAGGTCGGCGGTGATCGGGACAGTCCGAGAAACCGGAACGCCGCCGACGCCTGCCGGGATCAGGAAGTTGCCTTCCAGTTCCTGGTCGATGGCCGAACGGTAGCCGATACCGAGGGTCGTGCCGGCGAAGGGCGTGAGGGTCACGCCGGCCGTGAAGCCGAAGCCGTAAGAATCACCCTCGATGATCGCGCTGGGAGCGCCCGGCAGCGGGCCGGTGGCGCTCTTCAGGCTGATGTCGAAATACTGGAGCGACGGACCGACACCGACCGAGAGCCACTCGTTCACCTTCACGCCCAGAATCGGGTTCACGTTGATCGAGAAGATGCTGGACGAGCGCGAATAGACCTGGCCGGCCCAGTTCTGACGCGGATCCGTCACCAGGCCGAAAGGCGCGGTGGTGGCGAGACCGACCCAGAACATATCGTTGATCTGATAAGAGTTGTAGCTGGTCGGGACAATGGCGTCCTGTCCGATGTCACCGGAGCCGCCGAGAGCGCGGGTCGGGGTCGGAGCAATCGGGTCGATCTCGACCCGCGGAACGATGAGGGAGAGATGCCCTTCGCTCTGCCAGCCCGGATTCATCGTGATCGTCGCCGGGTTCCAGAACATGGAGGACAGGAGACCCGAGCCGGAGGCTGCACCGGCGAAGGAGTAGCCCTGCGCCGTGGCGCTCTGCTCACGGATGGCGAATCCGCCAGCCTGGGCGCCGCCCTGAGCGGCGATGAGAGCTGCAAACGAAACGGCAGCCAATGTCAAAGACTTGTTGAAACGGCTCATGGAAGCTTCCTGCCCTTTGAAATCATTCATTCTGCACGGGCGAATCCCGGCTTGGACCACACTGTGCCAATGCTTGAATCTAGCGGCAATCGGTTAATGAGTTTTCCTGGGATGGCCGAGCGAATGCTAATGAAGACTTATTTTATTGCTGGAAGTCTTGCCTTTATTCGGCAAACATTTCGCGACTCGCACCTATTCTGAATCGTTCATATGTAAACGAACGTATTCGCACATTGATACGCTGCCGATGCGATCCTGTTTCGGATTCGAGAGCGGTGCGCTTTCTGCGGCCTCGTGGCAAAACCGCAACATATTTGCGTCCAAAAAGTGCATTGTAGAACCGCCAAACCGCGTCAGATTAGTGACTGACGTAACGAGAGGAGCGCTTGATGAAGCTGGTGAGATTTGGGGCTGCCGACCAGGAGAAACCTGGAATGATCGATGCCGGCGGGCAGATCCGTGACCTGTCGGGGATCGTTCCCGATATTACCGGGGCGACCCTGTCGCCCGACACCATGGCCCAGCTCAGGGCCGTCGATCCGAGCACCCTTCCCGCGGCTCCCGCGGGCGAGCGCCTCGGCGCCTGTGTCGGGCAGGTCCGCAACTTCATCGCCATCGGCCTGAACTATGCGGATCACGCCGCCGAGACCGGCGCGCCCATTCCCGCCGAGCCGATCATCTTCAACAAGGCCCCCTCCTGCATCGTGGGCCCCAATGACGACGTGATCATCCCCCGCGGCTCCCAGAAGACCGACTGGGAAGTGGAGCTCGCCATCGTCATCGGCGACCGCGCATCCTATGTCGGGGCGAACGAGGCGCTGGATTTCGTGGCGGGCTACTGCGTCTGCAACGATGTCTCCGAGCGCGAATACCAGCTCGAGCGCGGCGGCACCTGGACCAAGGGCAAAGGCTGCCCGACCTTCGGCCCTCTCGGCCCCTGGCTCGTGACCAGAGACGAAATTCCGGATCCGCAGAATCTCTCTATGTGGCTCGACGTGAACGGCGAACGGATGCAGACCGGATCGACCAAGACGATGATCTTCAACGTCGCGAAGATCGTCTCGTACGTCTCCCACTTCATGATCCTGGAGCCCGGCGACGTGATCACGACCGGCACCCCGCCCGGTGTCGGCATGGGCATGAAGCCGCCGCGCTTCCTCAAATCCGGCGACGTGGTAAGCCTCGGCATCGAAGGACTTGGCGAGCAGCGCCAGCGCTTCGTTGCCTTCGAGGACAACCCGCCGGACACCAGCCACAGCCGCAAGGGACAGTAGGCGTCACCCCTCACGCCGGTCGCGGGATATCGCGGCCGGCGCTCCTCGGCATCTATGACTGGCGCTCAGAAACCCACCGGCGGCGCATAGAAACAGCGTATGTGATCCTGGTTGGGAAACAGGCAGGCATGATAGCGGCGGTCGGCGGAGGGCTTGACCTTTGCGAAGGGCACCAGGTGGCGCACCGTCCTTTTCACCATCGTGTGCTCTCCCGGCCGGAGGATGACGAGATAGCCTTTGGGAGTCACTTTGACGGATTGCGTCGGGATTGGCTGGCAGTCCCTGCCATTGCAACAATAGGGATCATACCAAGAATGGGCAAAGGCCTGCACCGGCCCGAGGAAAACAGCCCACGCAACAGCGCACGCACGGGTCCATCTCATTGGCTTCTCCGCATCCCAATCATGCCGCAGAACGGATCAGTCAGCGACCGGCATGTCGGCGGTCGACGAAGCCCCAGCTCAGAGAGCTAAAGCCCGAAGGCGGATTCGGGTTCATGCGAACGACGCAAAATCCCGCCAGGCTTAGGACAGGCCGAGCGGGTTTTTGTTTTTGGGACAGAAGTTTTGAGGGATCTCGCCTCAGGAGACGCCGATGCTAGATCAGCCCTAGCATGAGCTGAAGGTTCTGCACGGCGGCGCCGGATGCGCCCTTGCCGAGATTGTCCAGGCGCGCCACCAGCACGGTGTGGGAATAGCTGTCGTGCTTGAAGACGCGAAGCTCCATCCGGTCCGTATCGTTCAACGCCTCGGGCTCGATACGTTCGATCTTCTTGCCCTCGGAGATTGTCGGCACGACGCTGACGAGACCACCCTCCCCGTACCACTGCATCAGTGCCGCTTCGATCTCTGTCGCCTTCGGCTTGCCGGGAAGCATGTCGAGGTGGAGCGGAATGCTCACCAGCATGCCTTGCCGGAAATTGCCCACGGAGGGAATGAAGATCGGACGACGGGTGAGGCCCGTATATTTCTGCAGCTCCGGCACGTGCTTGTGCTCGAAGCCGAGCCCGTAGAGCTCGAAGGCGGGCGCAGTGCCAGCCTCATAAGCCTCGATCATGGAGCGCCCGCCGCCGCTGTAGCCGCTGACGGCGTTCACGCTGATCGGGTAGTCGGCAGGAACGATGCCTGCATCGACCAGCGGGCGGATGAGGGCGATGGCGCCAGTCGGGTAGCAGCCGGGATTCGCGACCCGGTCCGCTGCCTCGATTGCGCTCCGTTGCGCGGAGTCCAGCTCGGCAAAGCCGTAGACCCAGCCGGGGCTCACCCGGTGCGCCGTGCTGGCGTCCAGGATCTTGGGCTTCTTGCCACTCAAAGACTCGACGAGGCTTACGGTCTCCCGAGCAGCGTCATCATGGAGGCAGAGCACCACGAGATCGACGTCTGCCAGGATCTCCCGCTTGGCGTCCGGGTCTTTGCGCCGCTCGGGGTCGATGCTGTGGATCGAAACGCCGGAAACATCCTTCAGGCGCTCCCGGATGCCGAGGCCTGTCGTGCCCGCCTCCCCGTCGATGAAGACAGTCTTCGTCCGCTGGCTGAGATCCGCTGAATTCTGGGTCATGGTCGTCATGGTCGATCCGTTTTCGCCTGTGGCCGCCTTCGCTTGGGCAAAGCCGATAACCCCGATATGGTTTTTGGAAAATAAAAAAGCCGCGCATCGGCGCGGCTTGCGGTCAGGCTCAGACAGCCGTCATCGCACGCGCGCCGTGGCGGCGGTCATTCGGCGTCGGAGGATGAGCGGCCTGTTGGTCATGGGAACTTGTATGAGGTCGAAGCCCTGCCCTGTCAACAAGCTTGGGCTTCAGGATGCCCCCAGAACGAGGATGCACTCCAACCAAGCTCGAATCGAGCCGGGGAGCCGGTCCGGATCCATTGGAATGACAGGCTAGGTGCGGTCGAAGGCGTCCGGCTGCAACATCCCGGCCTTCAATAGATGCTGCAGCGCATATGCCACGGAGAGGGCATCGTCGAGCGCGTCATGCCCCTGCAGTGGAGGGTGCTCGACACCATAGTAGTCCGCAAGCTTGTTGCTGGGCGTCTTCGCTATGTCCTCTATCGACATCCCCGCCGCGATAACGAGCTTGACCGCGTTGTCGAACCGGTAGGCAGGGATGGACGGCTGAATGCCTGCGACATAGCAACTGATGGCGACCATATTCAGTTCGTCCTTGCCCCAGGACCAGAAACGGGTGCCGTCTGAGAAGCGGTCAACCCCGGCAAGGGCCTCCTGCAGCGGAACTCCCTCAGCTTGTATGGTTTCTTCGGTGATGCCGGTCAGTTTGGTGAAGAACGGGTCGATTGCATACGTGTTGCCAAATCGGTCTATCGGCTGAACGTAGGCCCTGTACGTATCCAAGAGAGGGAAATCATCCTCCAGCCCGAGCTTCACGGCGCCGATCTGGGCGATCACCGGATCGGGATCGTGAGCCGCGCACCAGAACCTGCTTTGCGAGCCCTGGACGCAGAGAAATTCGCAGTCGAATACGATGGCCGTCTTCATGATCGATACTCGCCCCCCTCTCCGCGTTCGCGGGATTGTCCCTCGCCGCCTTGTGGATTTGCAAGCGTAGCTCCTAAAGAAAAAGGGCGGCCCGAAAGCCGCCCTTTTCAAAATCTTTGACTGAATAAGCCTTAGCGCTTCGAGAACTGGAAGCTGCGGCGGGCCTTCTTCTTGCCGTACTTCTTGCGCTCGACGACGCGCGGATCGCGGGTCAGGAAGCCTTCCTTCTTGAGCGGACCGCGAAGCTCCGGCTCATAGTAGGTCAGCGCCTTGGCGACACCGTGACGGACCGCGCCGGCCTGGCCGGAAAGGCCGCCGCCGTGGACATTCACGACGATGTCGTACTGGCCGTCGCGCTGGGCGATCTGGAGCGGCTGCGCCAGGATCATGCGGAGCACGGGACGGGCGAAGTACACCTCGACCGGACGGTCGTTCACGAGGATCTTGCCCGAGCCGGGCTTGATCCACACACGGGCAACGGCGTCCTTGCGCTTGCCGGTCGCGTAGGCGCGGCCCTGCGCATCAAGCTTCTGGACATGCTTCGGGGCTTCCGGAGCGGCGGTCTGGGCGTTCTGGCCCAGATCGGCGAGAGACTGGAGGGTCGCCATGATTAGACTCTCACGTTCTTGCTGTTGAGGGCAGCCACGTCCAGCACCTCAGGCTGCTGAGCCGTATGCGGATGCTCGGCGCCACCGTAGACGCGGAGGTTGCCCATGATCTGGCGGAAGAGCGGGCCGCGAGGGAGCATGCGCTCCACGGCCTTCTCGACGACGCGCTCAGGAAAACGGCCATCGAGGATGTAGCGCGCAGTGCGCTCCTTGATGCCGCCCGGATAGCCAGTGTGATGATAGTACACCTTCTGCTCGCGCTTGCGGCCGGTGAACACCACCTTATCGGCGTTGATGACGATGACGTTGTCGCCGCAGTCGACGTGGGGCGTGTAGTTTGCCTTGTGCTTGCCACGCAGGCGCATGGCAACGACCGAAGCGAGGCGGCCTACAACGAGGCCCTTCGCGTCGATCACAACCCACTTCTTCTCGACCTCGGCGGGCTTCAGCGAAGTAGTAGTCATTGCGCTGTTTCCCGTATGGGCCTTTGAGGGCCCTGGTTCTGAAAACGACAAACCGCCGCGAGATGCGGCGGCGAGTGAGGGCTGTTTAGTGACTGAAAGGGCATAAGTCAACAAAGATTTGGCACGCCCTGAGACCGCCAAAACCCTTGCAACGCAGGGCTTTGAAGTTCGATGGTATCTTGATACCGCTATAGTGGTATCAAAACACCACATACAATTTGAGCCTTCACGGGAACAGGATTATGCTCACGTTTCGTCGATGAGCGCTGGTGTGGCATCATAAGAGGCATCCATGACCGATGAGCTGACCTTCTATACCAATCCCATGTCGCGTGGGCGGATCGTCCGCTGGATGCTGGAAGAACTCGGCCAGCCCTATCGCACGGAGGTTCTGGGCTTCGGTCCCGACATGAAGGCGTCCGGCTATCTGGCCATCAACCCCGTGGGCAAGGTGCCGGCGATCCGCCACGGAGACACGATTGTCACGGAGGCTGCTGGCCGGAGAGGATCTCGGGAATAGCCCGCCTTGCCCG
>NZ_JAJATX010000026.1 GCF_020866965.1 Microvirga roseola | reverse complement strand
AATCACACCTCAGCCCAAATTAATAGGTCCTGAGCCTAGCGAATGGCAGGGCACTTGTCGCAAGCGCTGTATCTGAAAGTGGCAATACGGTCCTGGGAGCTCACGTCCTTCAGGATGACGGGAATTGGCATTCCTTCGCAGTCGACACAATCCCCGGCGTCACCAGCGGCATCAATCCTGCCGTGAGTCCTCTTGGAGCCGATAGGTTCGTCATGGCTTGGGAGGATATCGAAGGGGCCGGACGCGTCATCCGCGCCCAAGTGTTCGACAGCAGTGGGCAAGCCGTCGGCAACGCTTTGAACTTCACCAAGCCGGACGGCACGCTCGAGGACACACCGGTTGTCAAGCAGCTTGCAGGCGGCGGGTTCGCCATTGCTTTCAAGGTTAGTGTCGGGGGCGACGACAACATCTATACTGCCGCCGTCGCGGCAGACGGTTCAGCCATAACGAACACCACCTATGTCGGCACCGGCACGGTCGGAGATCAATGGGACCCCTCGCTGATCACTCTTGCTGGGAACAACTATGCAGTGAGTTGGATGAGCGATACGAGCACTGACCCTCAGTTCATGGTTGAGGTTGTCGGCGTGTCCGGGACAGGAGGGTCGGGCGGTACTGGTGGTACCGGAGGAACCGGAGGCACGGGCGGCACCGGAGGCACGGGCGATCCAACCGTTGATACCGTCTGGATCGGGGCGGACAGCGGCGACACACGCACAGGAACCTCCGCCTCCGAAGTTTTCAAGGGCCTGGGCGGCAATGACCAGCTCGATGGCGGCTCAGGCGATGACAAGCTCTGGGGTGGCAAGGGCAAGGACACGCTGAAGGGCGGAGCGGGCAAGGACGTGTTCGTGTTCGACACGAAGGCGGCTCGCTCCAACAACGACAAGATCCTCGACTTCAAGGTGAAGGACGACACGATCTGGCTCGACAACAAGATCTTCACCAAGTTGGGCAAGAAAGGTTCAAGTTGGGCAAGAAAGGTTCGGAAGCGAAACCGTCCAAGCTGAACAAGAAGTTCTTCATCTCCGGCGAGAAGGCCAAGGACAAAAACGACTACTTGATCTACAACAAAAAGAAGGGTGCGCTCTATTGCGACGCCGACGGATCGGGTTCGAAGAAGGCCGTAGAGATCGCCTCCCTTTCCAAGAAGCTCGGCCTCAAGTACAACGATTTCAACGTGATTTAGCACGATCAATCGCCGCAAGCCGAGAGAGCACGCGCAACACGAAGTGCGCGCGCTCTCCTTTTTGGTCTTCCTACTCTCGCCGTAAGCTCCGACATCAAAAAATGGTTTCGGCTCACGGCCTGCTTCGTACGGCGGCAGAGGTCGATGCGTCGGGAACCGCGGAACATGTCCGGCAAACGGCACGTTCACAGATGCACGCGGGATCATGGTCATGGCGAAGCATCTTCAAGACTCTCGTTTCACTGGAAGTAATACATCTGCCGACGAGGAAGCGATCCCGCTGGCGGAAGAGGAGCTGCGGGTCGGCAAGCGGGAGGTCACCGACAAGGTTCGCGTCCGCACGGTCACCGACGTGGAGACCGAACTCGCTCACGCTTCGCTCATGTCGGAGAGCGTCGACGTATCCCGCGTTCCGATCAACCGCGTGGTGGAGCAAGCCCCCGAGGTCCGGACCGAGAACGACGTCACCATCGTTCCAGTGCTCGAAGAAGTCCTCGTGGTCGAGAAGCGGCTCGTCCTGAAGGAAGAATTGCACATCCGCCGGGGCGTCGAGACGGAAGACGTCGATGTTCCCGTGGAGCTTCGCAAGCAGCGCGCCGTCGTCGAAAGGATTCCTATCGACGGGGACGAGAGCGACAACACCGCGTGAACTCCGGCTATCAGCTTCGAATTCAGGGAACGAAGTGATCAGGCAGCCATTGGTTGTCAGTGCGCTCGTGACCGCGAGAGCGTTTGGAGCGCGGCATAAACCTTTCCGATTTGAGCATGGAGATTTCGACAATGGCCAAGACGGTAACCTGTCTCTATGGAAGCGAAGCCGAAGCTGCATCCATCGTTCGCCGGCTCGAGGATGCGGGCGTGTCGCAGGGCAAGATCAGCCTCTTCACCAATGCCGAGTCTCACCGCCTCTGGGAAGGCACGAGCGACATGTATGACGGCAGCTCGGCAATGCATGAGGGCGTTGCAAACTACCTTCGCGCGAACGGTGTCCCGGACAGCGACGCCCGGGCTTATGCCGAAGGCGTGCGCCGCGGCAACGCTCTCGTCGCCGTGCGCTGCGAGGACGCGGAAGTGGATCAGGTTGTCCGCATTCTCGACTCCGAAGGCGTCCTCGACATCGACGAGCAGCAGGAAGCCTGGCGCTCGGACGGCTGGATGGGATACGGCGCGGGCATGGCGGGCGTGGCCGATTCCGCGACGACGACCTCCGGCGTGCCGCAGATGCGGACCGAGACGGGCGACACGGATCGCGACGAGGTGATCCCCGTGGCCGAGGAAGAGCTGCATGTGGGCAAGCGCGAAATGGGCCACGGCCGCGTCCGCATCACCTCCCACGTGGTCGAGCGCCCCGTCGAGGAGCAGGTCACCTTGAGGCAGGAGCACGTGGATATCGAGCGCCGTCCGGTCGAAGGCTCGGCCCGCACCGGCGCCATGGGCAGCAATGACGATCTCTTCCGCGAGCGCAGCATCGAGATGGAGGAGCACTCCGAAGAGCCGGTCATCTCCAAGGATGCCCGCGTGACCGAGGAGGTCGTCGCCCGCAAGGACGTCGACCGGCGCACGGAGACCGTGTCCGACACCGTCCGCAAGACCGAGGTCGAGGTGGAGGACGAGCGCGGCAACCGCATCTCCCGGACCGGCACCCGGGACGACAACCGGTAACCAGCTCGGCGGAGCAGGAGACGACGCCCGGAGCATCCGCTCCGGGCGTTTCTCTTTTCAGACCCGGCTTACCGCCGCTCCCCGAAGAATTCCCGCAGCAGCGCAGCCGCCTCGCTCTCCCGGATGCCGCCATAGACCTCGGGCGCATGGTGGCAGGTCGGCTGCTGGAAGAAGCGGACGCCGTTGTCGACGGCTCCCCCTTTCGGGTCCTGAGCCGCGTAGTAGACCCGCCGGATGCGGGCGAAGGAGATGGCCGCCGCGCACATGGTGCAGGGCTCCAGCGTCACATAGAGATCGCAGCCGGAGAGCCGCTCGTCCTCCAGCGCCTCGCAGGCCCGGCGGATGGCAAGAAGCTCCGCATGGGCGGAGGGGTCGCGCAGGGCGCGGGGGGCATTCCCGGCCGAGGCGACGATGCGCCCGTCCTTCACGATGACGGCGCCCACCGGCACCTCGCCTCTCGCTGCGGCGGACTGCGCCTCGTCGAAGGCCACGCTCATGGGGTCGGCCTTTGCGGGATCGAACGACTTGGAACGGGCGTTATCCATTGTTCTCGCTTCTCTTCCTGTCCTCTGCTATCAGGCTCGCATGACCGACAGCAACGACGATAATCGAAGGGGCCGTCCACCCGGGCGCTCCGACCGCGGCCGTACCTCCGGTGACAGGCCCTTCCGCAAGCCCCGCGAGGATGGGGACCGCCCCTTCCGCGCCCGGGGTGGAGACGACCGCCCGCGCAAGCCCCGCGAAGGCGGCGATCGGCCTTTCCGCAGCCGCGACAATGACGAGCGGCCCCGCCGCCCGCGTCCCGAGGGCGGCGACCGGCCCTTCCGCAGCCGCGACAACGATGACCGCCCCCGCCGTCCCCGCCCTGAGGGCGGCGACAAGCCCTTCCGCGCCCGCCGCGACGACGGGGATCGCCCCTTCCGCGGCCGCAGCGGCGACGAGCGTCCCCGGCGTTTCGACCGCTCTGCCGAGGAGCGCCCGCGCCGCCGGCGCGAGGAGACCGTGGAGATCGCGGCAGGGCCTCAGGAGCCGGTCGAAGACCGGATCGCCAAGGTCATCGCCCGTGCCGGCATTGCCTCCCGCCGCGATGCGGAGGCGATGATCGCGGAGGGCCGCGTCACCCTGAACGGCAAGGTGCTGGACTCCCCTGCCGTCAACGTGACCGCCGCCGACAGGATTACCGTGGACGGGGAGCCCCTGCCCGCCAAGGAGCGCACGCGCCTGTGGCTTTACCACAAGCCCCGCGGCCTCGTGACCACGGCCCGCGACCCGGAAGGCCGCCCCACCGTGTTCGAGAGCCTGCCGGAGGATCTGCCCCGCGTGGTGGCGGTGGGCCGGCTCGACATCAATACCGAAGGGCTGCTGCTCCTCACCAATGACGGTGGCCTGGCCCGCGTGATCGCCCATCCGGATACCGGCTGGCTGCGCCGCTACAAGGTGCGCGCCCACGGCGAGGTCAATCAGGCCGATCTCGACCGGCTCCGCGACGGCATCACCATCGACGGCATCGATTACGGTCCCATCGAGGCGCGCCTCGACCGGGTGCAGGGCGACAACGCCTGGATCACGATGGGCCTGCGCGAGGGCAAGAACCGCGAGATCAAGCGCATTCTCGAGCATATGGGCCTGCAGGTGAACCGCCTGATCCGCATGTCCTTCGGCCCGTTCCAGCTCGGCGACCTCGAAGTCGGCCTCGTCGAAGAGGTACGGACCAAGGTTCTCAAGGATCAGCTTGGCGCGGCTCTGGCCGCGGAAGCCGGCGTCGATTTCGAGAGCCCCGTGCGCGAGCCCATCGCGCCCTTCGGCTCGACCGAGGAGGAGCGCGGCGATCGGGGCGAGCGCCCTGCCCGCGCCCGTCGCGACCGGGACGACGAGCGCCCGCGCCGCAGGCGCGGCGACGAGGCCAGGCCTTTCCGCTCTCGCGATGACGACCGTCGCGGACGCGAGGAGGAGGAGTCCAAGAAGCGCCCCTCCCGCCTCGAGGTGAAGAAGAGCGTCTGGCGCGCCGGGGAAACCGACGAGGACGCGCCGCGCAAGAAGATGCCGCGTCGCGGCGCGGATCCCAAGGCCGCCCGCGCGGTCACCGGAGAGCGCCAGCGCGAGCGCGTGGGCGCGATCACGTCCGGCGAAGGCCGCAAGGTCCGGGTGGAGCGCCTCGTGAGCGCGCCGAAGGATGAGGAGGCTCCCGCGCCGCGCAGGGGCCGTGGAGCCGCCGCATCCCGCAACGAGGAGCGCCCCCGCGGCGCGGGTCGCGGCGGGGCCGCGGCAGGACATGCGCGTGAGGGCGGCGAGCGCCCGCGCCGCCCGGGGGGCGACCGCCCGTTCGGGGCCCGCGAGGGCGGCGAGAAGCGCGCGCTCCAGCCGCGAGGCGATCGCCCGTTCCGCGCCCGTGGCGAGGACGATCGTCCCCGCCGCGGTCCTCCGCGAGGCGAAGGTCCCTCGCGCGGCGGGCCGAGAGGCGGCGCCGGCGGCGGGTTCAAGGGCGGCCCCCGTGGAGCCTCCAAGGGGGGCTTCAAGGGCGGCTCGAAGGGCGGATCCAAGGGTGGGCCGCGCGGCCGCCGCTGACAGGGGTTGAACCATGAGAATCGTGGGCGGGCGCTGGCGCGGCCGCTCGCTCAAGGGGCCGAGTTCGGACGCCATCCGCCCGACCTCGGACCGCCTGCGCGAGACGATCTTCAACATTCTCCAGCACGGCTACGACGATCCCCTCGAGGGCGCGCGCGTGCTCGACCTGTTTGCCGGCACCGGCGCGATGGGGCTGGAGGCGCTCTCGCGCGGAGCCGCCTTCGCGCTCCTCGTCGATGACGGCGCGCAGGCGCGCGGCATCATCCGCGAGAACGTGGAGACTTTGGGCGCGGGCGGCGCAACCCGCCTCTTCCGCCGCGACGCCACGCGCATGGGCGATGCTGCCCCCAATGCTCCCTTCTCCGTCGTCTTCTGCGATCCGCCCTACGGCAAGGACCTCGCGCCGAAAGCCCTGCGCGCCTGCGCCAATGGCGGCTGGCTCGTGCCGGATGCACTGGTGATCGTGGAAGAGGCGCAAGACGTCGAGGTCACGCTGCCGGGGCGCTTCGAGGAGATCGAGCGGCGGGATTACGGAGAGACCAAGGTGGTGTTCGGGCGGTTCAGGGAATGAACGCTTCGTCCGACCGCGTCATCATTTCATAAGAAGCTTGTCCTATTGGCGATTCTGCATAACATTGCGTCACCACGCCGAAGGGCGCCATTCTTTTCGACTGCAGTGAAAGATCGCCATGGCCGAACCGTCTCTCTGGGGATCCGCCTTCTCACTTCCGTCCGTGATCGGCCTCCCGCGCATGACGCCGCTCAGCAACGGCACCTTTCTGGTTCTGGGCAAGACCGGGACATATCCCGCTTTCACACTCACAGCCTGGATCTACAATGCGGATGGATCCCTGGAGGCCAGACAGGACCTCGACGTTCCGGATCACGAGGTGCCGGGCGTCTATGGAGACTTGGAGATCCCTGCCATCGATCCGATGGCGGTGGAGCTGCCTGACGGTCGGATTGCGATCACCTGGACCGTGAATACGCCCAGCTCCGGGAACACCTACGTGGCCCCTTGGATGTGCATCTACAGTGCCGATCTGACGCCGATCGGCCTCACGAAACCGGTTTTCGATCCGGTCTCTGGCGCTAGGGATTATGCGGAATCCATCGTCGCGCTTGACGACGGAACATTGGTCATCAGCGCCCGCAACGAAAAGGACAGCCACGCCTATTTGCGCGTCTTCAGCCCGGACGGTATGCGCTCGGCTGCATTGGACTTGGGCTCGGCCGGTGGCTCTATGCCGGGAATCGCTCTGACTGACGTTGCCGCGCTGGCCAATGGCAATGTCGCCGTGGTGGTGCGCGAAGACACGTCGTCTCTCAAGGGCTACGTGCTCACACCATCTGGTGTCGGCGGTCCAGCTCTGTCAACGCCCTTTTCCATTTCGACAAGCCCGTCCCCCATCAAGGAAGAGATCAAGGTCACCGGCCTCGAAGGCGGTGGCTTCGTCGTGACGTGGATGGAGCAAGGCCCGGACGGAAGCCCCGACTTCAATGCCTTCTTCAGAATCTACAAGCCGGACGGTACACCTTTATCCGATGGGAAGCCCGTTTCGACTCTCGGATTTCCAGACCTTCTCTCCGCCGGTCATTCCAATGTGCTGTCACTGCCGGGCGGCGGCTTTGCCGTGGCTTACGAGAAGGCAACAGGACATGTCGGCGGCGTGCCGGGATTTGAGGTCCATCTTGCGACCTTTGACGAGCACGGCGCACGTGTGAGCGACGACCTCCGTGTCAGCCAAGAGGCAACGACTGCATCCATCGATCTGCACGAACTCCACCTCCTGGCGGATGGACGAATCGTCGTCCGTCACTCGCAGGGGGTGCAGATCGTCGATCCGCGCGACAAAGCTGTTTCGCTGGCGGGTACACCAAGAGACGACCAGTATATCGGCACGTCGTTCAATGACGGGATGAATGGCGGCGATGGAGCCGACTCTCTCGTCGGCGCCGCAGGCAACGACATGCTGAACGGTGGAGGAGACAACGACACGCTCTTCGGCGATTCAGGTGCAGATCATCTGAACGGCGGCAGCGGCATCGACTTCATTTCCTTCGCCAACGCCAAAACCGGCGTGACGGCGGGCCTTTCGAGCGGTTCGGGGGGCGATGCGGCGGGTGACGTATATACCGGTATCGAGGGCCTGCTTGGATCGTCATTCCGTGACGCTCTCACCGGCAACGGCTCTGCCATCCTCATGGGGCGCCGCGGCAACGACAGCTACTATGTCAGGAGCAGGGACAGTGTACGGGAGAGCGCCGGCGAGGGCCAGGATACGGTAATTGCCCGCGGCAGCTACACGCTGCGTTCGGATGCCGACATCGAGGTGCTGAAGCTGTCCGGCGTATCCGCCAAGAAGTCGGCCAGTCTGACCGGATCGGATACTGCCAATGAGATCATCGGGCATGCCGGCACGAACAGGCTGAAGGGCCAGGGCGGCGACGACGCGCTCAAGGCTTCCTCGGGCAATGATCGGCTCTACGGTGGCTCGGGCGACGACACGATCTGGGGCGGGTCGGGCAACGACAAGCTCTACGGCCAGTCCGGCCGGGACGTGTTCGTCTTCGACAAGAAGCCGGCCAGCACCAAGAACGTGGGCCGGATCGTCGACTTCAGCTCAAAATACGACAGTATCTACTTGGCCGATAAGGTCTTCAGGAAGATCGGCTCCGGTTCGGAGAAGAAGCCCAAGAAGCTGAAGAAGGCGTTTTTCGAGGTGGGCTCCGAGGCCGACGACCGGAACGACCACATCATCTACGACAAGAAGAAGGGCGTGCTCTACTACGATGCGGACGGCACCGGATCGAAGGAGCAGGTGAAGATCGCCACCCTCTCCAACAAGGCCACCCTCAAGTACCACGACGTCTTCATCATCTGACGGGATGGCACGCACGAAAGTACGCCGGCGGCGCGCGCAATTTGCCCCTGCGTCACGCGAAGGCTATACCGCCCCTTCCCTCCGTTGGCGTAGGAAAGGCCCGTCATGAAAGCCGTCGTTTTCGAACAGTTCGGTCAGCCGCCCCGTCTGCAGAACGTACCGGATCCGACGCCTTCACCCGAGGGCGTCGTCATCAAGGTGGAAGCGACGGGACTGTGCCGGAGCGACTGGCATGGCTGGATGGGGCACGATCCCGACGTGGTGCTGCCGCATGTGCCGGGGCATGAGCTGGCGGGCACGGTTCTGGCGACCGGCAAGCAGGTCACGCGCTGGAAGAAGGGCGACCGGGTGACGGTGCCCTTCGTCGGCGGCTGCGGGCACTGCCACGAGTGCAATTCGGGCAACCACCAGGTCTGCGAACGACAGTTTCAGCCGGGCTTCACCGCCTGGGGCTCGTTTGCGGAATTTGTCGCTGTCGACTACGCCGACACGAATCTCGTCGCCCTGCCCGAGAGCCTGGACTTCGCCACCGCGGCGAGCCTCGGCTGCCGCTTCGTCACCTCCTTCCGCGCCATCGTCGACCAGGGCCGAGTCGGGCCGGGCGACTGGGTTGCGGTCCATGGCTGCGGCGGAGTCGGGTTGTCCGCAATCATGATCGCGAGCGCCATGGGCGCGAACGTGGTGGCCGTCGACCTGACGAACGAAAAGCTCGACTTTGCTCGCCAGATGGGCGCGGTCGCGACGATCAATGCGCGCGACGTGCCGGATGTGGTCGAGGCGGTGCGCGAGATCACGAAGGTCGGCGCGCATGTCTCTATCGATGCGCTGGGACACCCGACCACTTGCTTCAACTCGATTGCGAACCTGCGCCGCCGCGGGAAGCATGTGCAGGTGGGTCTCATGCTCGGCGACCATGCCCGCCCGGCGATCCCGATGGACCGGGTGATCGCCTGGGAACTCGAGATCCTCGGCAGTCACGGGATGCAGGCGTTCCGCTATGCCTCCATGATGGGCATGATCGAGGCGGGCAAGCTCACGCCGCATAAGCTCGTGGGCAAGAGGCTTGCGCTCGAAGAGGCGCCGGAGGCCCTGGTGCGGATGGACTCGTTCGAAGGCACGGGCATCAGCGTCATCACCCGTTTTGCCTGACCGGCCTTTGTCGGCCCGGCGGAACCGCAGCTTCCCTAGGTGTGGCCTGCCGGGAGATCCGGACGGCCACACGGAAGAGCCATGCCGAAAGCTCACCACCTGTTGGCAAATTTGAAAGCTACGCTTGCCATTGCGCAATGATGCCTTAGCTAACGTTAGAACATATAAATGCATTCGAGATTGAGTTGGGGCGGCGTTCAAAGGGTCCCCGACATGCGTTGCTTTTTTCATTTTGTGCACGCGCAT
This sequence comes from Microvirga roseola, assembly GCF_020866965.1. Taxonomy (GTDB): domain Bacteria; phylum Pseudomonadota; class Alphaproteobacteria; order Rhizobiales; family Beijerinckiaceae; genus Microvirga; species Microvirga roseola. The sequence goes on along the minus strand of NZ_JAJATX010000026.1, from coordinate 39,432 downwards.
GACCGTATTCCGGATGAAACGGGCATCGACGTCCCGGATCTGGAAGCTGCGCGTTACCAGGCACTTGAGGCCATCAGGGAAATGAGGAAGGAGACCTCCCCGACCGCTGACGAATGGAGCGGCTGGCACATGGAGGTCGCGGATGCTTCGGGGCAGGTCCTGCTCTCGATTCCGCTGGATGCGCTGCAGGACTGACGGACCTGTCGAATATAGTGCCCTCCCAAGGAAGGGAGCCATTCGAAGGACGGGGAAGCGGGGCCTGCGCCTCACAGAACCTGAGCCCTGACATCTGCAGGGTCAGGACACGCTTATCATCGGGCCGGCCCTGACCTATATCGCCTGAAGTCCCAGCCCGTCCGGAGAAACCGATGGCCTATCAGCCTGCCGAGAACCGCTATGAGACGATGACCTACAACCGGTGCGGCCGGAGCGGACTGCTGCTGCCGGCGATCTCGCTCGGGCTCTGGCACAATTTCGGCGAGGACCGGTCGGCCGCCAACGCCCGCGAGCTCTGCCGCACCGCATTCGATCTCGGCATCACGCATTTCGACCTCGCCAACAATTACGGCCCGCCTCCCGGATCGGCGGAAACCCTCTTCGGCGACATCCTGCGCAACGACTTCCATGGCTTGCGCGACGAACTGGTGATCTCGACCAAGGCGGGCTACCGCATGTGGCCCGGCCCATACGGGGAATGGGGCAGCCGCAAGTATCTTCTCTCCAGCCTCGACCAGAGCCTCAAGCGCATGGGGCTCGACTACGTGGACATCTTCTACTCGCACCGTTTCGATCCCGACACGCCGCTGGAGGAGACCATGATGGCCCTCGACACGGCCGTGCGGCAGGGCAAGGCGCTCTATGTCGGGCTTTCCTCCTACAACAGCCAGAGAACCCGGGAGGCGGTGGCGATCCTGCGCGAGCTGAAGACGCCCTGCATCATCCACCAGCCGAGCTATTCCATGCTCAACCGCTGGATCGAGGAGGATCGTCTGCTCGACACGCTCGAGGAGTGCGGCATGGGCACCATCGTGTTCTCGCCCCTGGCTCAAGGCATGCTCACCACGAAATACCTGGACGGCATTCCCGCCGACAGCCGCGCCGCCGCCGGAAAGTCCCTGCGCGAGAGCTTCATCAACGAAGACAACATCGCCCGCATCCGCGGCCTCAACAGCCTGGCGGAACGGCGCGGCCAGACGCTGGCCCAAATGGCTCTCGCCTGGGTGCTGCGCGACAGGCGCGTCACCACCGCGCTCATCGGCGCCAGCCGCAAGGAGCAGATCCTCGATTGCGTCGCGGCCCTCAAGAACCTGTCCTTCACGGCGGAGGAGCTGGCTGCGATCGACAGCCATGCGGTGGAAGGCGGCCTCAACATCTGGGCGGCCTCGTCGGAGCGGGAGGGGCCGTCGCGGGGGAAGTAGCTTGCCTAAAGCAGCCAGGTCACGGCGGCTGCCACCGCAGCAGCGATCACGAGCAGGCCCGTTCCGGCCGCGAGCGCCGGCAGGGAAAGCGAACGGACCTCCAGGTTGTTGATCTTCTTGGAGGTCTTTCGGTAGCGCCGGAAGGCGATGCCGACGATCAGAACCGCAAGGCCGATGAGAAGCGTCGCGCCGCCGCGGATAAGCCATTGCGGCTGGACATCGCCGAAGAGCCGCACGAAACCCACCGCGCCCGCCAATGCCGCCATGGCCGTGCGCCACCAGGCGGACAAGGTGCGCTCGGCCGCCAGCATGGTGCGGTCATTCGCCAGGTCGATGCGGCTGGCGGTTTCGGGATCGCCGTCGCTCATCGCCGTCCGAACAGCCGCTCGATATCGGAAAGCTTCAGCTCCACGTAAGTGGGCCGGCCGTGGTTGCACTGGCCTGAAAGGGGCGTCGCCTCCATCTCGCGCAGCAGTGCATTCATCTCCTCGGGCTGCATGCGGCGGCCGGCGCGGATCGAGCCGTGGCAGGATATGCGCGAGAGAACGGCGTCGAGGCGCTCCTCCAGCGGGTTCGCGGCCCCCTGCCCCCATTCGGCAAGCGCATCGGCCACATCCTGCACCAGCTCCCTGATGCGCCCGCCCGCCAGCGCGGAAGGCACCTCGCGCACGAGGAGCGCGCCATGGCCGAAGGGCTCGACGACAAGGCCGAGGCTCTCCAGAGCCTCCGCTTCCGCCAGAACCCGATCCGCATCGACGGGGTCGAGATCGACCACTTCCGGAATCAGCAGCATCTGGCGCGCGATGCCGGAGGAGGCGCGCTCCCGTTTCAGGCGCTCATAGACGAGGCGCTCATGGGCCGCATGCTGGTCGATGAGCACGATGCCGTCCTTTGTCTGCGCGACGATGTAAGTGCCGTGCACCTGCGCGCGGGCAGCTCCCAGCGGCGCTTCCTCCGCCTCGGGCTCGATCTCGGCAAGCGTTGCGCGGCTGTCGGCGGAAGGCGCGGAAAGATCCGGCAGGCTCGCCTGCATTTCCGCGAGTCCCGATGCGGGAGCATGGCCGCGCTCCGGCGGGTCAAGAGGAGCCTGCCAGCCGGCAAAGGCGTTCGCAGGCCGGATCGAGGGCCCGCGATAGGGCGACGAGGCCAGGCGCGGCGGCAGCGTCCCTTGCGGGCGCAGGCTCTCCAGGGTGCGCGCGCCGCCAGTCGAGGCCGAGCGGAAGCCGAAACGGGCGATCGCCTCCTTCAAGGCCGCCACCACGAAGCCGCGCATGAAAGCGGGATCGCGGAAGCGCACCTCGGTCTTTGCCGGATGCACGTTCACATCCACCGCGCGGGGATCGAGATCGATCATGATGGCGAGAACCGGATGCCGGTCGGAGGCCATCACGTCCGCATAGGCGCCGCGCACCGCGCCGAGCAGCAGCTTGTCTCGTACGGGACGTCCATTGACCACGAAATGGATCGAGGCGCCCGTGCCGCGATGAAAGGTCGGAAGGCTGGCGAAACCGGCAAGCCGCACGCCTTCGCGCTCGACGCCGATGGGCATGGAGTTCTCGTGGAACTCCGCGCCCAGCACCCGCGACAGGCGGCGCAGGAAGCCGTGCTCGCCGGGCTCCTCCGGCGGATAGGTGAAGGAGGTGATGTGCTCGCCCGAGAGCGTGAAGCGGATGGTCGGGTGCGCGATGGCGAGACGCTTGACGATCTCCGCCACGGCCTGCGCCTCCGAGCGGTCGCTCTTCAGGAATTTCAGGCGCGCGGGCGTCGCGGCGAAGAGGTCCGTGACCTCGATCCGCGTGCCCTTGGGCGCGGAGGCCGGCCGAACCGAGCCCTTCACGCCCGCCTCCACGACGATGGAGGAAGCCGCCTCGGCCTCAGCCGTGCGCGTGGTGATGGCCAGCCGCGCCACCGCCCCGATGGACGGCAGAGCCTCGCCGCGGAACCCCAGCGTGTTGATGGAAAAAAGATCGCCGTCCGGCAGCTTGGAGGTGGCGTGGCGCTCGACCGCCAGTTCCAGATCCTCCGGGCTCATGCCCTGCCCGTCGTCGACGATGCGGATCAGGCGGCGCCCGCCCGCCTCAACGGTGATGTCGATGGAGGAGGCCCCCGCATCGACCGCATTCTCGACCAGTTCCTTCACGGCCGCCGCCGGGCGCTCGACGACCTCGCCCGCCGCGATGCGGTCGACAAGGATGGGATCGAGGCGGCGGACGGGCATGAGGGCTTCTGGCTCGAAGGATTCGCTTCCGGAAACATAGGGATTGCAGCCCGAATAGGCCAGCAGGCGCGGCGTTATTCCCCTGCCCGTTCCAGCCTCCCCTGTAAGGCCAGACGATTGGAGAAATCCCACACAGGCAGGTCCTCTTGTAAAGGCGAACACACTCCCATGCGTGTGACAGGCGCGAACCCGGCCGCTTCGAGCCGCGCCACCGGCTTACCCTTTAGGCTAAGACAGAACCGAGATATGCCAAGGCATTAACGGACACGAGCCAGTCACAGGCAGCTGTTTTGCAGCGAGATCAAAGCCTTGGCCCGGCAAAGGATCGCCCCGGAACATGTCAGAAAATTTACAGATTTACTCGGCCATTCCTGCAAACCTTTACATCCGAACCTTAACTTGGCTTCACGGGGCCGCACCGCACCCTGTACTGCCGCGTTCAGTCTCTATCTCTCAATCTGATCGAGGAACATGGACATGGCTTATCAGGATCATATCGCACAGGCCCAGACGCTGATCGAAAGCTACCCGGACACCTGGAACGGCATCAATCCGGAATCCGTCGCCCGGATGCGCCTGCAGAACCGCTTCCAGACAGGGCTCGATATCGCGCGCTACACCGCGAAGATCATGCGGGAGGACATGGCCGCCTACGATTCCGATCCGGCGCTCTACACCCAGTCTCTCGGCTGCTGGCACGGCTTCATCGGCCAGCAGAAGATGATCTCCATCAAGAAGCATTTCGGCTCCACCAAGCGCCGCTACCTGTACCTGTCGGGCTGGATGGTCGCCGCGCTCCGCTCGGAGTTCGGTCCCCTCCCCGACCAGTCGATGCATGAGAAGACGAGCGTCCCCGCCCTGATCGAGGAGCTCTACACCTTCCTGCGCCAGGCCGATGCCCGCGAGCTCGGGCTTCTGTTCCGTGATCTCGATGCCGTGCGCAAAAGCGGCAACGTGATCAAGGAGCGTGAGATCCTCAACGCCATCGACAATTACCAGACCCATGTCGTTCCGATCATCGCCGACATCGATGCGGGCTTCGGCAATGCCGAGGCGACCTATCTGCTCGCCAAGAAGATGATCGAGGCAGGCGCCTGCTGCCTGCAGATCGAGAACCAGGTCTCGGACGAGAAGCAGTGCGGACACCAGGACGGCAAGGTCACCGTTCCGCACGAGGATTTCATCGCCAAGATCCGCGCCATTCGCTATGCCTTCCTGGAGCTGGGCGTCGACGACGGCCTGATCGTCGCCCGCACCGACTCGCTGGGCGCAGGCCTCACCAAGCAGATCGCCTTCAGCCGTCAGCCGGGCGATTTCGGCGACCTCTACAACAGCTTCCTCGACTGCGAAGAGATCACGCCGGACAACTGCGTCAACGGCGACGTGGTGATCAACCGCAACGGTAAGCTGATGCGTCCGAAGCGCCTCCCCAGCAACCTGTTCCAGTTCCGCCCCGGCACCGGCGCGGACCGCTGCGTGCTCGACTGCATCACCGCGCTCCAGAACGGCGCGGATCTGCTCTGGATCGAAACGGAAAAGCCGCATGTGGAGCAGATCGCCAGCATGATGGGCCGCGTCCGCGAGGTCTTCCCGAACGCGAAGCTCGTCTACAACAACTCGCCCTCCTTCAACTGGACCATCAACTTCCGTCAGCAGGTCTACGACGCGTGGGAGAAGGCCGGAAAGGACGTGTCGAAGTTTGACCGCGCCAAGCTGATGAGCGTGGAATACGACGACACGGATCTCGCCAGGGAAGCCGACGAGCGCATCCGCACCTTCCAGGCGGACGGCGCAAAGCGCGCGGGCATCTTCCACCACCTCATCACCTTGCCGACCTACCACACGGCGGCTCTGTCGACCGACAATCTGGCGAAGGAATATTTCGGCGAGCAGGGCATGCTGGGTTACGTCCGCAACGTCCAGCGCCAGGAGATCCGCCAGGGCATCGCCTGCGTGAAGCACCAGAACATGGCCGGCTCCGACATTGGCGACGACCACAAGGAGTACTTTGCGGGCGAGGCCGCGCTCAAGGCGGGCGGCGTCCACAACACGATGAACCAGTTCGGCTAAAAAAGCTTCAGGCGGAGCGAGCATCGCTCCGCCTGACAGCCGACAGAACCTCTCTCAAAGCGGATTGCGATTTCACCCCAATCGCAATCCGCTTTCGATTTGTCCGGGCTCACCCTTGCGCGAGATACTGCTTCGCCAGGATCTTGCCCTCCTCCACCGCCGGCTGGTCGAAGGGATCGACGCCGAGGGCGTAGCCGGTGAGGATGGTCTCCAGCATGAAATGCATGAGCAGCTCGCCCAGCGCCCGCTCGTCGAGCGTCTCCACATGGATGCGCCGGGTCGGGCGGCCGTTCTTGGCGAGCGTGTCGGCGGTGGCGCGGCCCTGGGCCGCCACGAGGTCGCCGATGCTCTTGCCCGCGAAGCCCGTCTCGCCGGCGCGCTGCGCCAGCTTCTCGTCCATGCGGGGCCCCTTCCCCGCCACGCCCGTGGTCATCACGGTGAAGAGCTTGTCGTTGGGGCCGGCGAGGTAGAGCTGGAGCTGACTGTGCTGATCCACCGGGCCGATGGCGGCCACCGGCTGGGTGCCATGGCCGTCCTTGCCGATGCTCTCGGCCCAGAGCTGCACCCACCAGCGGGTGAAGCGCTCCAGCCGATCCGCATAGGCCATGGCGACGGCAATGCCCTTGCCCTGGCCTGCCGCGGCAACATTGAGGGCTGCTCCAAGAGCCGCCGGGGCATCCTTGGCGCTCCGGCCGGAGCGGAAGGGCTCATAGGCCTCCGCCGCGCCCTCGCGGATCGCATCGATGTTCAGGCCCAGCACGGCGGCGGGGAGCAGACCCACATTGTTGAGCACCGAGTAACGCCCGCCGATGCCGGTGTGGTGCTCCAGGAAGCGCACCCCTTCCGGCTCGAGAAGGTCGCGAAGCGCATTCCTGCCGCCCTGCTTCCTCGGCTCGGAGAGGCCGAGCATCATGTCGCCGGGCTGCGCTCTCAGGCCCGCCTTGGAGAATTCGGAGAGCACGGCGATGGTTTGCATCAGGGTCTCGCCCGTGCCCCCCGATTTCGAGATCGCGACGAAGCGCGTCGAGGAATGGGGCAGCTTGTGCAGGATATGGTCGAAGGTGACGGGGTCGAGATTGTCGAGGAAATGGACCCGCGGGCTTTCCGTAAAGCGGCCCGCGCCCGGCACCGCATAGTCCCGCAGCTGCGCCAGGGTCTGGCCGCCGAGGCTCGATCCGCCGGTGCCGAGGAAGACCACATCCGTCGCATCCCGGCGCAGCCAGGCGGCTGCCTCGCAGATGCTGGCGAGGTCTTCGGTCGTGCCCGGCATGTGCAGGAGCGGCAGCCGGCCCGAAGAATCGTCCTCGGAGAGCCGCTTCATGGCCTCCCCGACCTTCTCCAGCGCGGCATCGAGCGCCGCCTGCGGCAGACCGCATCCCCCGATATGGGCTTCCAGGGCAAGATCGATCGATTGCTGCAGGGCCATGAGAGAATGCTCCAACGCGTGAATGGTGGAGCGAGACATTAGGGCAGAGTGGGAGCAGAGACCAGAGCGGCCCGGAATCCCTATGAATTCCGGGCCGCTCTGAAAGGTGAGTGCGCGAATTGCGGCCGGAGCTCACAGCCCGGTCGGTCGTCCTGCGATGACGGTCAGCATGCGGCCGTCGCCGATGATGCGGTCCGCGGCCGTGCGGATGTCGGCCTGCGTCACGGCGCCGACAAGACCATTGCGGCGGGCGATGTAGTCGATGCCGAGGCCCTCGAAGGCGATCTGCACCAGGGTATGGGCGATCTTGGTCGAGGTATCGAAGCCCAGCGCGTAGGAGCCGATGAGGTAATCCTTCGCCTTCTGAAGCTCCTCGTCGGAGGGCCCCTCGTCCCTCAGGCGCGCCATCTCGCCGGAAATGACGTCGAGCGCCTCGGTCACGCGCTCGTTCTTGGTGGCGGTGTAGCCCCAGGTCATGGAGGCGGCGCGGTAGCTCACGAGCGACGTGCCGACGCTGTAGGCGAGACCCCGCTTCTCGCGCACCTCCTGGAAGAGGCGCGAGGTGAAGGCGCCGCCGCCGAGGATGTGGTTGAGCACATAGGCCGGGATGAAGCCGGGATCGCGCCAGGCGATGCCGTGCATGCCGAAGCGGATCACGGATTGCGGCACGTCGAGGTCAACCACGATGCGCTCGCCGATCTTCTGGAGCACCGCAGGCTCGATGATGCCGAGAGGCTGGGCCTCCGGCAGGGAGCCGAACACCCTGTCGAGCAGTCCCGCGAGGCGGTCCGCATCGATGGCGCCGACGACCGCGACCTTGATGCGGCCGCGTGCGATCATCGCCCGGTGCATGTCGACGATGTCGCCCCGCGTGATCGCGGCCACGCTCTCGGGCGTGCCGGAGGTCGGGCGGCCGTAAGGATGGCCGGCAAAACCCTCCTCGAAGAAGCGGCGGGTCGCCATGACGCCCGGATCGTTCTGCTGATAGCGCAGGCCCGCGATGGTCTGCGCCCGCACCCGCTCGATGGCGTCCTGATCGAAGCGCGGCTCGGCGAGCGCCATGCGAAGCAGTTCGAAGGCTTCGTCCGCATGCTTGACCAGGGTCTTCAGCGAGCCGCCGATGGCGTCGTTGCCGGCATTGAAGGACAGCTCGATGGCGCGCGCGGCCAGCCGCTCCTGGAAGGCGTCGGAGTTGAGATCGCCCGCACCTTCGTCGAGCAGGCGGGCGAGCATCTGCGCCACGCCAGGCTTGTCCGCGGGATCGTGCGCCGAGCCGCCCTCGAAGATGAAGGAGACGGCGATCAGCGGCACCACGTCGGATTCGACGTGCCAGGCCTCCACGCCGCCGGGGGATGTGAGAGCCTTCACCGTGGTGGGGGAGGAAGACCGGGTTGCGACAGAAGCTGTCATTGTGACCTCAGTGCTTTTGAGCGGAGCGTCCGGCCGAAGGGCCGCGCTCCGTCGAATCGTTGCGGCGCGTCAGGCCTCGGATTTCTGCAGATAGCCCGTTACCGAACGGCGCTGGACGAGATAGCGCTCGGCAGTAGCCGCGAGATCGTCCTTGAGGACGGCCTCGATGCCGACCGGCCAATGGCGCACGTCCTCGATGGTCTCGCCGATGGCGAGCGCCGAACCGTAGATGCGGGCGAGCGAGGATTGGCTGTCCGTGGAATAGATCGTCTCGGCCACGAGGCGGGTCTTGGCGCGCTCGATGGAGTCGGAATCCAGCGCCTCCGACGGAATCGTCTTCAGCACCTGATCCACAGCCTCCTCAAGCTGAGGCAGGGAGACGCCCTCGGCCGGAACCGCATAGACGGAGAAGCGGGTGTCCTCCATGGCGGAGGACATGTACCAGGCGCCCGCATTCACGGCGATGCCGCGCTCGAGCACGAGCTTGCGGTAGAGGTAGGAGGTCGGGCCGCCGCCGATCACCTCGGCCAGCAGCTCGAGGGAATAGCAGTCCCGGTGCGAGGCCGTGCGGCAGGACGGCACGAGATAGAGCCGCTGCAGGGTCTCCTGCTCGACCTTGGGATCCGCCACGGCGATGCGGCGGGCGGCCACGGGCTCGGGCTCGCGGGGGCGGATGCGCATGGGGCGCTTGCCCTGCGGCGCGATGCGGCCATAGGTGCCCTCGGCCAGGCGGCGCACCTCGTCCTCGGTCACGTCGCCTGCAACGACCAGGATGCCGTTCTCGGGGGTGTAGAAGCGGCGGTAGTAGTCGAGGGCGTGCTCACGGTTGAGGGTCTCGATCTCGTGCATCCAGCCGATGATCGGGATGCCGTAGGGATGATGCACGAAGAGGGAGGCCGCCATGGCCTCGGAGAGCTGGGCGGAGGGATCGGTCTCGACCCGCATGCGCCGCTCCTCCAGCACCACGTCCCGCTCAGGCGCGATGACCGATTCCTCGAGCAGGAGGTTCGTCATGCGGTCGGACTCGAACTCCATCATGGTCTTGAGGTGCTCGCGGGCGACGCGCTGGAAATAAGCCGTGTAGTCGAAGGAGGTGAAGGCGTTCTCCTGACCGCCGAGACCCGAAATGACCTTCGAGAACTCGCCGGCCGGATGCTTCTGCGTACCCTTGAACATCAGGTGCTCGAGGAAGTGCGCGATGCCGGACTGACCCAGCGGATCGTCCGCCGAGCCGTTGCGGTACCACACCATATGCGTCACGACCGGCACCCGATGGTCCGGGATCACGACGACGTCGAGGCCGTTGTCGAGCGTAAAGGACGACAGGTTCGGACCGCTGCCCTCCGTCCGCCCGAAAGAGGATGTGTCGGCTCGATGTAAGGGCTTGGAGGCAGTCTGCATGACACTTCAACCTTAACGGAATCAAATCGTTTCGTAGGATTCGCCTACGGGAATAGTCCAAACGGGAAAGCACGCAAGCGGGGCAGGAATCCTTCAGGGTGCGACACGATTTGCGCCTGAAGACGAGCGAGGCTTGGCCTTTTGGACCCCTAGAAAGGTTTCAGGCGAACCGGGGGAGACCCGTTCGCCTGAAAAGGGGAGAAATGGGAGAGCCTTAGCGCCGCCGCTCTTGTTCGCGGATGAAGGCGTAGGGGCTGTCGGGATCGCCGACGCCCTGCGGATCCTGCGAGGCCTTGAGCGGGGCGCCCTTGGCCGCCTTGAGCAGGCCGGCCGGCGGGTCGCTGAGATAGCGGCGCTCCAGGCCGTCGCCCGAAAGCTGGACGGTCTCGTCCGTCGTCCGGAAGGAGCGAAGCTCGTCCGGAGTCATGATGCTCTTCTCGGCCTGCCCGCCCACCGGGCCGGGAACGCTGGACACGTAATTGTTCGGGTTACGGCCGGCGCGCATCTCCTCGATGGAGAGAGGCTTGGCATTGCTGTTCTTGTAGAGCTCGGTTTCCGTATAGGGCTTCCGGGCCTCCGCAGCCGCCTTGCGGCGGGCGGCCACGTCCGGATCCTTCGGCCAGTTGGCCGCTTCCGAGCTGCCAGGCGCCGGGGGACGCAGATCCATCTTCGGCGGCAGCACGAGCGGAGCGCGCTCGTTGTAGACGATGGGCGGCTTTTCCTTGGGAATGATGCCGATGCTGCCGAGAAGGCTCTTGATAGCCTCGCCTTCCTCAGCCTGCGCGCCAGTCGCGGCGATCAGCAGCCCGAGAGCGCCCGCGCAACCCAAAATCTTCATTCCCTTCATGGCACCCACCATCCGGTTGTCGTTGTGGCTGGAACGCCTGATCGGACATTCCGGCGAACATAAGGCGGCCCGACGCTTCAGGCGTCTGATCGGCGCACCCGCCTCCCCTCCAGCACGAAGGAGTCATAAAGCAATCCGACCACCCCCGCAACGATGGCGGCATCCGCCACGTTGAAGACGTACCAGGACCAGGTCCCCATATGGAGCTGGATGAAATCGAACACGGCCCCATAGGCGAGCCGGTCGATGACGTTGCCGACGGCCCCGCCGACGATGAGCCCCAGGGACAGGGACAGGGCCCGCCCCGTCGTGCGACTGATCCACACGGACAGGCCGATGGAGGCCAGGATCGAGATGACGATCAGGATCCAGCGGCCCAGATCGCTGTTCTGCTGGAAAAGCCCATAGGAAATGCCCCGGTTCCAGACCACGATCAGGTTGATGAACGGCGTCAGCTCGACCGGCTCCTTCACGGGCAGGTCATAGATGAACAGCGTGTAGAGCTTCGTCGCCTGATCGAGCACGAGGGTGATCAGGGCGGCGGCGAAGCCGTAAGCGGAAGCCGTCTCGCGCCTCCGGGAAGCCTCGGGGCGCGCCTGTCTGGAAGAGGAGCTCCCCGTCACGCGGCCGCCCTCGCCTGATCCCACTCCCGCAGCGCCATGGCGTCGCGGGGCGTCACGTCCGGGTAATCCGGATCGGAACCGACATCGGGCGTGACCTTCCACGAGCGGGCGCATTTGCGTCCCTCGGCCAGGGTCGGCACCACGGCCACGCCCTTGACCTCCTCGAGGCGGAAGGCATCCGCGGGCCCCTCGCCCTGCACCACCCGGATGTCGGACGTGATGCAGATCTCGGCCATGTCGAGACCCTGCACGGCCTGGAAGAGTCCCTCGTCGGCGATGTGGACCACCGGAGCGGCCTCCAGGCTCGCGCCGATGCGCTTCTGCGCGCGCTCGATCTCCAGCGCGCCCGTCACCACGCGGCGGACGCGGCGGACCTTCGCCCAGCGCTCGGCCAGCGCATCGTTGCGCCATTCCGCAGGCACTTCCGGGAAGGTCTCGATATGCACCGACTCGGCGTCGGGATAGCGCGCGAGCCACGCCTCCTCCGCCGTGAAGGCGAGGATCGGCGCGATCCACGTCGCCACGCAGCGGAAGGTCTGGTCGATCACCGTGAGCGCGCTCTTGCGGATGCCGCTCGAGATCGGATCGCAGTAGAGCGTGTCCTTGCGGACGTCGAAGTAGAAGGCCGACAGGTCCGTGGTCATGAAGGAGTTGAGGAGCGCCACCACTCGCTTGTAGTCGTAGCTGCCATAGGCCTCGCGCATCTCGCCGTCGAGTTCGACGAGGCGATGCAGCACGAAGCGCTCCAGCTCCGGCATGTCGGAAAAGGCCACCTTGTCCGCCTCGCGGAAATGGGCGAGCGAGCCCAGCATCCAGCGGATCGTGTTGCGCAGCTTGCGGTAGGTCTCCGCCGTCGTCTTGATGATCTCGGGGCCGATGCGCTGATCGTCCCAATAATCCACCGACGCCGTCCAGAGACGCAGGATGTCCGCGCCGTAATCCTTGATGATCGTCTGCGGCGCGACGGTGTTGCCGAGCGACTTCGACATCTTGCGGCCCTGCTCGTCGAGCGTGAAGCCGTGCGTCACGACGATGTCGTAGGGCGCGCGGCCGCGGGTGCCGCAGCTTTCCAGAAGCGAGGAGTGGAACCAGCCGCGATGCTGGTCCGATCCTTCGAGATACATCACCTGGTCGGAGCCGCCATCGACCTTGCGCCGGACGTGCAGGTCCGGGCGCTTCTCGAGCGCGAAGGCATGGGTGCAGCCGGAATCGAACCACACGTCGAGGATGTCGTTGACCTTCTCGTAGTCGCTCAGGTCGTATCCGCCTGCTTTCAGGAAGCGGGATCCGTCATCGGCATACCACGCATCGGCGCCCTCCTTCTCGAAGGCTTCCGCGATGGCGGCATTGACCTTCTCGTCCTTGAGGATCTCGTTCGTGCCCTTCCTGACGAAGACGGCGATCGGCACGCCCCAGGCGCGCTGGCGCGAGACGACCCAGTCGGGACGGTTCGCGATCATGCCGGTGATGCGGTTCTCGCCGGATTCCGGCACCCACTGCACGTTCTCGATACCCTGGAGCGCGCGCTGGCGGAGCGTGTCGCCTTTGTCGTCCAGCGGCTTGTCCATGGCGATGAACCATTGCGGAGTGTTGCGGAAGATGAGCGGCCCCTTGGAGCGCCAGGAATGCGGATACTGGTGCTTGAGACGGCCGCGCGCGATCAGCGCTCCGACCTCGACGAGCTTCCTGATGACGGCCTCGTTCGCGCCCGCATCCTTGCCCTTGTCGTCGTAGATGCGCTCGCCCGCGAAGAACGGCACGTCGGGGAAGTAGGACGAATCCGGGGAAACCGTGTGCGGCACTTCTTTCGTGCCGCATGCCGCGAACACGTCGCGGTGCTTCACATAAGTGTTGTAGTCGTCCGCGCCGTGACCCGGAGCGGTATGCACGAAGCCCGTGCCCGCATCGTCGGTGACGTAGTCTGCCGGAAGCATCGGCACGGCGAAGTCCCAGTAGCCGTTCGCGCCGTCGAGCCCGCGGAACGGATGGGCGCAACGCTCGACCGTCGCCGGCAGCACGTCCTTCACGCGCTCGTAAGCGGCGACGCGCGCCGCTGCGAATACGTCGGCGGCGAGCTTGTCGGCGATGACGAGGCGGTCGCCCACCTTCGCCCAGTTGTCCTCGGCCGCATCCGTGACCGTGTAGAGGCCGTAAGCGATGGTCTCACCATAGGCGATGGAGCGGTTGGCGGGGATCGTCCAGGGTGTGGTGGTCCAGATGACGACGGAGGCGTCCGTCAGATCATTGTCGACGGTGTTTGTAATCGCGAACTTCACCCAGATCGTGGTAGAGGTCTTCTCGTGGTACTCGACCTCGGCCTCGGCGAGCGCGGTCTTCTCGACGGATGACCACATGACGGGCTTGGAGCCGCGATAGAGCTGATCGCTCACCGCGAACTTCATGATCTCGCGGGCGATCTGCGCTTCCGCGTCGTAGGACATGGTCTGGTAGGGATGCGTCCAGTCGCCCTCGACGCCGAGACGCTTGAACTCCTCGCGCTGCACGTCGATCCATTTCTCGGCGAAGGCCCGGCACTCGCGGCGGAACTCGACGATGTCGACATCGTCCTTGTTCTTGCCCTTGGCGCGGTACTCCTCCTCGATCTTCCACTCGATGGGAAGGCCGTGGCAGTCCCAGCCGGGCACGTAGTTGGAATCGAAGCCGAGCATGCCTTGCGAGCGCACCACCAGATCCTTCAGGATCTTGTTGAGGGCGTGGCCGATATGGATGTTGCCGTTGGCATAGGGAGGCCCGTCATGCAGCACGAAGCGGTGACGACCCTTCTGGACCTCGCGCAGGCGCTCGTAGAGCCTGATCTCGTTCCAGCGCCGGAGGATATCCGGCTCGCGCTGAGGCAGGCCGGCCCGCATGGGGAACTCGGTCTGCGGCAGGAACAGGGTTTCGGAATAGTCGCGCGCGGCGGCTTCGGTTTTCTCGGACATGACGGTCAATCGGTCTGGGATGGCCTGCGGAAGGCAGGTCGCATCGGGGCATTATTCAGGGCGAACGGCTCAGATCCCGGACCCTCGCGGGTCACGCGAAGGCCGGGCCGATAATTCGCGCCGCGCGGATGCGGGCCGCTATCAAAGCCTGAAAAGCCATGGACATGGGAGCCTTTTAGCAGCGCCGGGCCGGATAATAAAGCGTGGTGATTTCGCCGAAGGCCTCCTATTTAAGGCGGAAAGCACCTCCAGAGCCCTTTGTCCGGAGAGGCAGAAAGGACCGAACGATGGCTGATACGACCACCACGGCAGGACAGCGCTCCGAGGCCGGTTTCGACCTGACGCCGCCGAGCCCTAAGGATTACCGCAGGCTCGTGGACGATCTCGACGACGAGGAGCGCCGGGTCCTGCTGGAGCACGGCACCGAGCGCCCCTTCTGCGGGATCTTCAACGATGCCAAGGAGAAAGGCACCTATTGCTGCCGGCTCTGCGGCCTCCCCCTCTTCCACGCCGGCACCAAGTTCGAATCCGGCACGGGCTGGCCGAGCTTCTTCGATCCCATCGACCGCTCCCACATCGCCTTCGTGCGGGACACCAGCTACGGCATGGTCCGCACGGAGATCCGCTGCGCCCGCTGCCAGGGCCATCTGGGCCACGTCTTCGACGACGGCCCTCCCCCCACAGGCGAGCGCTACTGCATGAACTCGGTCTCCATGCGCTTCGTGGCGGAAGGCGATCCCCTGCCGGACGATCTGGGCCGGGGCGCGCCGGAGGGCACGCCGGCCTGAATGGAGCCAGCCTCATGGCAGGTGGCGTGACGAAGAGAGACGAGGCCGCGGGCGAGGCGTTCTACACAGGCCTGCCCGTCATCGACCGTTTCTCGCAGCTGACGGATGCGGACCTCTACAGACCCCTGCCGGAAGGCTGGGTGCTGGGCCTTGCCGATATCGTCCGCTCCACCGCCGCCATCGAGGCCGGACGCTACAAGGAGGTCAACACGGGCGCCGCCTCCGTGATCGCGGCGGTCGCCAACAGGCTGGGGCACAGCGACTTTCCTTTCGTCTTCAGCGGCGATGGCGCAAGCTTCGCCCTTCCCGGCACGCAGGAGCCCCTGGCCAGGGAGGCGCTTGCGGCCGTCGCTGCCTGGGTGCGGGACGCCTTCGGGTTCGAGCTGCGGATCGGGCTCGTGCCGGTCTCCGCCGTCCGGGCGCAGGGTTACGATGTCCGCCTCGCCAGGTTCGCCGCCTCGCCGGATGTGACCTACGCCATGTTCTCCGGCGGCGGCCTGGCCTATGCCGAGCGGCAACTGAAGGAAGGCGCCTTCGCCATTCCTCCGGCTGCGCCCGGGACGCTGCCGGATCTCGCCGGCCTGTCGTGCCGCTTCGACGAGATCAGGCCGGAGCGCGGCATCATTCTCTCCCTCATCCTGCTTCCCGGCCCCAAGGGGGACATGCCAACCTTCAATGCCCTCGTAGCGAAGGTCCTCGCGCTCGCCGAGGACAGGACGGAGGCCCGGAGGCCCGTGCCGGAAGGCGGCCCGAAGCTCGGCAGCCCCTTCCAAGGGTTCCGGGAAGAAGCCATGGCGACGTCCAGGGCATCGGGATTGTCCCTTCTGGACTATGCCCGCTTGGCGGCGCGCCGGCTCACCTCCTACATGGTGCTCCGGTTCGGCCTGCCCATGGGCGGTTTCGACCCGGCGCGCTACAAGCGCCAGCTCGTCGAGAACACGGATTTCCGCAAGTTCGACGACGGCCTGCGGATGACCCTGGACTGCACGCCGGCCCTGGCCGACCGCATGGAGGCCCTGCTCGCATCGGCGGAGGAGGACGGCATCGCCCGCTATGGCCTGCACCGGCAGGACGCAGCCCTCATGACCTGCTTCGTGCCCTCGCCCAGCCGCAGCGACCATGTTCATTTCGTGGACGGAGCCATGGGCGGCTACGCCATGGCGGCGCGGGCTTTGAAGCCTGCGGTGTGACCGATCTCACCCGATGATCGAGGCGGTTTGGTCCTCGACCAGCATTCTTTTCGCCTCCACCGAGTCCCGGTTCATCTGGGCAATCAGCGCCTCGATCCCGTCGAAGCGCTCCTCGCCCCTGATCCAGCCGACGAACTCCACATCGAGAACCTGGCCGTACAGATCGCCCGCAAAGTCGAAGAGGTGCGTTTCCAGAAGCGGCGCGCCGTTGTCGAAGGTCGGGCGGCGGCCGAAGCTCGCCACACCGTCGACCAGCCTGCCGCCGACCGAGGCGCGCACCGCATAGATGCCGTGCCGGAGGCGGCAATCGTCGGGAAGGCGCATATTGGCGGTGGGATAGCCCAGCACACGCCCGCGCTTCTCGCCGTGACGGACTTCCGCGCGGACGAACCAGCGATAGCCGAGGAGCCGGTTGGCGAGCGCAAGGTCGCCCGCCTCGAGCGCCGCGCGGATGGCGCTCGAGGAGACAGGCTCCGTGCCCTCGACCACGGCCGGGGCGACGAGACATTCGAGCCCACGCTCGCGGCAGAACTCGCGCATCCGCTCGGGATTGCCCTCCCGCCCGCGGCCGAAATGGAAGTCGTGGCCGATCACCACGCCCGAGAGCAGCAGATCCCGTGCCAGCAGATCCACGAACTGCTCCGCCGTGAGGGAGGCAAGCGCCCTGTCGAAGCGGCGCACGAAGGCTCCGGCAAGGCCGAGACGCTCCAGGATCCGAAGCTTCACCGGCTCCGGCGTCAGGCGAAAGAGGGGCTTGTCCGGCTGGAAGAAGCTGCGCGGATGCGGCTCGAAGGTCACGACCGCGGCGGGCCTGCCCGACCCCATGGCCATGTCCAGCAAGTGCCGATGTCCCCGATGCACGCCGTCGAAATTGCCGATGGCCGCCATGGCGGCCTCGAGGCTCTCAGGCACGGGCTCGCCGTCCCGGCAGACGACGAAAGAGGCGGATCGGTGGGAGAAAGCGTCGGAGCTCATCATGATGGCGTTCGGTGTGGGCGCGACCCTGTCGAAAAGCACCCCCTGGGTCAAGCCTCGACTCCTCCGATGCGCCGGTCTAACGGCTACGCCGCATCACGGAAGCGGGATCATGCTGAAAGCCTTTGTCGCCGTCATCGCAACCTTCGCTGCGCTCTGGGTGGCTCTCTTTATCTGGGACCAGACCGAATCCGGAAAGGTCGACTACTGTCTCGATGCCGGCGGAGCATGGGATTACGAGCAGGGACGGTGCGAAGGCGCCCGTCCGGGATACGACGGCCCCTGAGTGATCACGTCCAGGACAGGAGATCGGTGATCGCCGTCGGCATGACCGGCTGCCGGTCGACCCAGTCCTGCACATGGTCGGAGACGAGGTCGCCCCGGTGGAGGCCGAGTTCCTCCGCATGGATGCCCTTGGCGACGAGAAGGGAGTCGATCCCGAAGGCCGCGGCTCCGGCGATGTCGGTGCGGATCGCGTCGCCGATGGCGAGCACGCGCTCCTTCGCGACGGGGCGGCCGTTCAGCTCGGCGGCGAGCGACAGAGCCCTGCCATAGACCGGCCCGTGCGGCTTGCCCGCATAGAAGGCCGTTCCGCCCATCTCCTCGTAGGCGAGCGCGATCGCCCCGGCGCAGGGGAGCATCAGGTGTCCGCGCTCGACCACGAGGTCCGGATTGGCGCAGACCATCAGGAGCTTCCGGTCCAGCATCGCCTGAAGACGCGCGCGATAATCCTCCACCGTCTCCGTCTCGTCGTTGTCGAAGCCGGAGCAGACGACGTAGTCGGCCTCCTGGATGGAGCCGAAGCGGACGTCGAGACCGTCGTAGATCGGCATGTCGCGGGGCGGCCCGATATGATGCACGACCTTGTCGATGCGCTCCTGAATGGCGAGCCGCGTCAGGTCGCCGGAGGTGACGATGGCGTCATAGGCCGTGCGGGGCACGCCGAAGCCGTCGAGCTGGGCGGCGACCGCCGATCCCGGGCGCGGCGCATTGGAGACGAGGATCACCCGCCCTCCCCCGTTGCAGAAGCGGGTGAGCGCATCGCTTGCGGCCTCGTAGGCCTTCACGCCGTTATGCAGCACGCCCCAGACGTCGCAGAGGACGAGATCGTAGCCAGCGGCCAGGGATTGCAGGCCATCGACGAGAGCGGGACGGGACAGGGCGGTCATGGGATCTCACAGGTTGCGAGCCCGGGCGGGTAGGCCCTCGCGCCCTGGAAGTCAACCGGCGCGGCGCAGGAGGGAGCGCCCGTCCCCGGCGGAGGCAGGGTGCGCCTCCCCCTTTTCGCCGAACACCTCGCCCCGCACCGCACGGGGCGCGGCGAAGATGAAGCCCTGTGCCAGGGGAACGCCCAGCTCGGCGAGCACCGGCACCATCTCCTCATGCTCCACATGCTCCGCGATGAGCCTGATGCCTTCGCGGCGCAGGGCCGAGGCGACGTCGCGAATGCTGCGCTCCGCGCCCGGATCGCGCTGCTCCTGCTCGGCGGCGGCGATCATCAGTTCGGCGGGCGCCTTCAGGAACCGGATGCCGCCATCGGCCAGGAGCCGGGCATCGAAGGCGAGGTCGGCGGCCCGGTCCAGCGACAGGGGCACGCCCCTCTCGGAGAGCGCCGCAAGCGCCGCCCTCCGGTCCGCATCGAGGCGCTGAAAATCGCCCGCGGGCAGTTCCAGCACGATCTTGCCGAGAATCTCGGGCGCCGCATCGACGAGCCCGGTCAGGGACCAGAGAAAATCCGGCGCCTTGATGGAGTGGGAGGACAGGTTCACGCCCACGATGGCCTCGCTCCCGCGGGAGATGAGGTGGCGGGCCACGGTCATGGCGCGGTTGAGGATCCGGCGGTCGAATTCCGGGGCGCGGCCCAGCCGCTCAAGGAACATCAGGAATTCGGAGGGGCCCAGCAGCGTCCCGTCCGCGAGGCGCAGGCGGGCCAGCGCCTCGTAGAAGCGGATCTTGCGCTGTGGCAGGGCGACGATGGGCTGGAGGTGCAGCTCGATCCGGTCGGCCTCGAAGGCCTGCATGACGAGCCGCATGCGGCGAAGCTCGTCCTCCGTCGATTTCCAGGCGGTCGGCAGCAGGGACGGCTCGGGCTCGGCCCCGGATGCCTCGCGGGACGGCTCGTGAACCGGGTGCGGCTCCGGCGCGACCTTGAGGGCCGGCGCGTCCTTCTCAGTTTCGCTGCGCCCCTTCGGCCCGACCTTCAGGGTGTCCTTGATCTTGGCAACGTCGCGGTTCTGCGCGGCGACGTTCTTGGCCAGCTCCCGCACGACGCCGCCGAGGAGCCCCACCGTGCCGGTGACCTCCGCCATGGTCGTGCGCAGGACCGGGCTTGCGGTCGGAGCCTGCGATTGCTGCTCGAGGCGCGCCAGCCGGTTCGCCAGCCGCTCGCAATCGGCGGCGGCCTGCCGGGCAGCCTTCGAGGCCTCCATGGCGCTCAGGCCTGCGAAGGCGAGACCAGACAGGGATGCGACGCTCAGGAAAACCAGAACCGGAACGGCGACGCCGGCCTCCAGAGGCGCGAGCGCCGAAACGGCCGCCGCCACGGATGCCAGGGCGAAGGCGAACCATTTCGCCTCCGCTCCTTTTAGGAATTGTACTCTGTCTATCATAGTCACCATGGGTGCCCCCGCTCCCCTGGCTCGGCGAAACAAGCGAATCGGAAACGTAATGATGTTGTATCATTGGGACTTGAAGGACAAGCACCCCTTTCCGCAAGGCCCTTTTTTCCGAAAAGACCATCATCATCGGCCCGACTGAAGGAGAGAGCCATGGAAGAAACTCGAAAAGATCTGCTGATGCAGGTCGATGGCATGACCTGCCAGGGCTGCGTCAACTCTGTCACCAAGGCCATCCAGCGGCTCGATCCCAGCGCAAAAGTCGACGTGGACCTGGAGCACGGACGCGTGCATGTCAGCACCTGCGCCCAGAGCCTGGAGATCGCCCAGGCACTCAACGCTGCGGGCTACGAGGCGCGCGCCATGACCCTCTGAAGCGAGGGTTGCGCCTTGGGCATGGCTCCCGGCGAAGTTCCTTTTGCGGGGCTTAAGAACGGCTGATAGGCTGAACCGGAAATCCACCACCGGGGACTGCCCATGACCGCTCAGACATCCAGAGCCGCCAACGACCTTTCATCGCCCAACGATCTGGATGCCTGGTGGCTTCCGTTCACGGCGAACCGCTCCTTCAAGCAGCGGCCCCGCATGGTCGCCCGCGCCAAGGGCATGTACTACTACACCCCCGAGGGCCGCGAAGTGATCGACGGCGCGGCGGGCCTGTGGTGCTGCAACGCGGGCCATAACCGGGACGAGATCACCCAGGCCATCCAGGCCCAAGCCGCCGAGCTCGACTACTCCCCCGCCTTTCAGTTCGGCCATGCAGGCGGCTTCGCCATCGCCTCGCGTCTCGCCCAGCTCGCCCCCGGCGACCTAAACCACGTCTTCTTCTGCAACTCGGGCTCCGAGGCGGTGGACACGGCCCTGAAGGTGGCGCTGGCCTATTGGAACGTGAAGGGCCAGGGCAGCAAGACGCGCCTGATCGGCCGCGAGCGCGGCTATCACGGCGTCGGCTTCGGCGGCATCTCGGTGGGCGGCATCGTCAAGAACCGCCAGTTCTTCGGCTCGCTCCTGGCCGGCGTCGACCACCTGCCCCACACCTATAACCGCGAGCAGCAGGCCTTCTCGAAGGGCGAGCCTGAATGGGGCGCGCATCTGGCCGACGAGCTCGAGCGCATCGTCACGCTCCACGACGCCTCGACCATCGCCACCGTGATCGTGGAGCCGATGGCGGGCTCCACCGGCGTGATCGCCGCGCCCAAGGGCTATCTCCAGCGCCTGCGCCAGCTCTGCGACAAGCACGGCATCCTGCTGATCTTCGACGAGGTCATCACCGGCTTCGGCCGCCTCGGCACGGCCTTCGCCGCCGAGCGCTACGACGTCGTTCCCGACATGATCACCTTCGCCAAGGGCGTGAACTCCGGCACCGTGCCCATGGGCGGCGTGATGGTCCGCCAGGAGCTCTACGACACCTTCATGAAGGGTCCGGAGCACATGATCGAGCTGTTCCACGGCTACACCTATTCCGGCCATCCGCTGGCCTGCGCGGCGGCGCTCGCGGCCCAGGACATCTACCGGGACGAGAAGCTCTTCGAGCGGACCAAGGCCCTGGAGCCGGTCTGGGCCGATGCGATCCATTCGCTGAAGGGCCTGCCGAACGTGCTCGACATCCGCACCATCGGCCTCGTGGGCGCCATCGACCTCGCCTCGCGTCCCGATGCGGTGGGCGCACGCGCCTTCGAGGCCATGGACCGCGCCTTCCAGGAATTCGGCCTGATGATGCGCATCACCGGCGACACCATCGCCCTGTCTCCGCCCCTCATCGTCACCGAGGAGCAGATCGGCGAGATCGTCGAGAAGCTCACCAAAGTGATCAAGGCTGTGGCGTAGGAAAGAGCAAACCTCACCACCGTCATGGCCGGGCTCGTCCCGGCCATCCACGTTTTAAAGGCTTGAGGACGTGGATCCTCGGAACAGGTCCGGGGATGGCGAGGAGGGTGTCATTCCCGGCCGGAGCGCAGCGAAGGGGAAGGGAATCCACCCGCACGCTCGGCGCTATGGATCCCCTTCCCTCGCTTGCGGCTCGCCGGGGATGACACGAAAGGGCAAAGCCCTTGCCCCTCCCCTTTGCACGGGTTAGGACCGCAGCACGTTTTTCCTTCACGACAACGGCTGCACAAAACCATGTCCAAGGCCGACACGATCAAGGCCCGCGCGCCGCGCGGCTTCGCCGACCGGGGTCCCGCCGATCTCGCCGCGACCGAGCGCATGCTCGCGGCGATCCGCGAGACGTATGAGCTTTACGGCTTCGAGGCGGTGGAGACGCCTTTCGTCGAGTATACCGACGCGCTGGGCAAGTTCCTGCCCGACCAGGACCGTCCGAACGAGGGCGTGTTCTCCTTCCAGGACGACGACGAGCAGTGGCTGTCGCTGCGCTATGATCTCACCGCGCCGCTCGCCCGCTACGTGGCCGAGAACTTCGACGCTCTGCCGAAGCCCTACCGCAGCTATCGCGCGGGCTGGGTCTTTCGCAATGAGAAGCCCGGCCCCGGACGCTTCCGCCAGTTCATGCAGTTCGACGCCGACACGGTGGGCGCAGCCTCGGTCGCGGCGGATGCGGAGATCTGCATGATGGCCGCCGACACGCTGGAGCGGCTTGGGCTGAAGCGCAGCGACTATCTCGTCAAGGTCAACAACCGCAAGGTTCTCGACGGCGTGCTGGAAGCCATCGGCCTCGGCGGCGAGGACAAGGCAGGCCAGCGCCTCACAGTGCTGCGCGCCATCGACAAACTGGACCGTCTCGGTCCCGAGGGCGTGCGCCAGCTCCTCGGCGCGGGCCGCAAGGACGAGAGCGGCGATTTCACCAAGGGCGCCGAGCTCAATCCCGAGGCCATCGAGCGGGTGCTCGCCTTCACCGCCGCCAAGGGTGCGGACAACGCCGCGACCGTCGAGAACCTGCGCAAGGTCGTCGGCACATCGGAACGTGGCCTCGAGGGCGCGAACGAGCTGGCGGAAATCGCGTCCCTCGTCGCGGGTTCGGGATACGAGGATCGCGTGACCATCGATCCCTCCGTGGTGCGCGGGCTCGAATACTATACCGGCCCCGTCTATGAGGCCGAGCTCACCTTCCAGGTGCAGGACGAGGACGGGCGTCCCGTCCGCTTCGGCTCGGTGGGCGGCGGCGGGCGCTATGACGGTCTCGTGGGCCGCTTCCGGTCCGAGCCCGTTCCGGCCACCGGCTTCTCCATCGGCGTGTCGCGCCTCCTCTCGGCGCTCCAGATGGTCAAGAGCCCCATCGTTTCGGGGGCCGAGAAGCCCGGCCCCGTGGTGGTGCTGGTGATGGACCGCGACCAGATCGCCACCTATCAGCGCATGGTCTCCACGCTGCGCCAGGCCGGCATCCGCGCCGAGCTCTATCTCGGCTCGTCGGGCATGAAGGCCCAGATGAAATATGCCGACCGGCGGCAGAGCCCCTGCGCGATCATCCAGGGCTCCAACGAGCGCGAGCGCGGCGAGGTCGAGATCAAGGACCTGATCGAGGGGGCGAAGGCGGCCTCGGCCATCGCCTCGAATGCCGAGTGGAAGGCGGCGCGTCCCGCCCAGTTCTCGGTGACGGAGGACAAGCTCGTCGAGGCCGTGCGCGAAGTTCTGGGGCGGCATTTCGGCTGATCCGCCGCCCTGTCATACTGGAACCCGGACCCTAGGTCCGGGTTGTCCTCCGAAGCTTGACCACCAGGAGAGAGTCATGGCGAAGGCCAAAGGGAAGAAGAGTTCCGGCAAGAAGACGAGTCTGACCAAGAGCCTGTCGAAATCCGCACGAAAGTCCGGGCTCATGGACCTGCTGGATTCGCCCCTCGGACGCCAGATCCTCGCCGACGCCCTGGTGGCCGCCGCTGCCGCAGCCGCAGCCGCGCTCACCAAGACGCGGACGGTCAGAAAGGCCGGCGCCGCCGTGGCCGAGAAGGGTGCGGAAGCCGCCGAAGTCACGAAGGACAAGACCCTGGATGCCGCCGACGCGGTGGCCGGGATCGTGACGGAAGCCGCCCGCCACTTCCTCCCCACCTCCCTCGTCGGCGACGGGGACGAACAGGACAAGTCCTCGGGCAAGAAGGTCAAGTATCTCCACCGCACCAGCGACCACAGCAAGCGCAAGGTCGCGAAGGTGAAGAACAAGGACGAGAAGGGCGCAAAGGCGGAAAAGCGCTGAGGCCACGCCTCCCGTTGCCTCACCCTGAGGCCCGGAAGCGAACCGGGATCATGGACGGCGCCGGTCTTTCCTTAGAGTCTGGCTTGCCCCCCTCCCCCACAGATCCCGGGCAAGCCCGGGACCTGCTTGCTCTTGCGCAAGTCGCGAACCTTCCTCCCCCTTGTGGGGAGGAGTTGGAGGTGGGGGTGTGAGCGCCAGTCTCTCAGAATGTGGAGCAGGCACCCCCACCCCTGCCCCCTCCCCGCAAGGGGGAGGGAAANGCCCGGGACCTGCTTGCTCTTGCGCAAGTCGCGAACCTTCCTCCCCCTTGTGGGGAGGAGTTGGAGGTGGGGGTGTGAGCGCCAGTCTCTCAGAATGTGGAGCAGGCACCCCCACCCCTGCCCCCTCCCCGCAAGGGGGAGGGAAACGCGCGTGTCATCCCCGGCGGCTCGAAGAGCCGGGAAGGGGATCCATAGCGGCGCGTGAGAGTGGATTCCCTTCCCCTCCGCTGCGCTTCGGCCGGGAATAACACTGCAGGATCCGACACCCTTCACATCAGCCCCGGTCGTGTGCCGGGGATCCGTCTGGCCTGTTTCAATCCCCATAGTTCTCACTGAACCCCCACAGCCCTCATCCTGAGGACGGAGGGATGGGGCAGGAGGGGAGATGACGAGGGAGGCTGGACCTTATGTTCTCAATTTGTTCTTTACTGTGGGGACAAGCTTTGCTATAAGCGGATCAGATCTGCTCCACGAGGGACGCGCTCGCCAGGCGTCGCAAGATGTGGGAGAAGGCACGGTCCTGCGGGAGGGCTACACGCACGCGCTCCCGACTGGAGGCCAGTCGCATCCGGCAACGGGTGATGGACAGCCTAAAAAGCCGTGCTCGAGGGGCCACCCGGCTCTTTTCCTCTCCCCCATTTCTGAGCCGGACGCCTCTCGCGCCCCCTCTTCACCCCTTCAGGCTCGGAGCCAACAGGCTCCGGGCCCGAAGGTGCTGCTCTTTGACAGACCATGCGCGTGTCATCCCCGGCGCGCGAAGCGCGGGAAGGGAATCCCCTCACAGGCCCGTCGTCGTCATAAGGCCCGCGCGCCGTTCACCCTTCCCGCCGAAAACGGTCGCCTTCCCGGTGAAGCATTGCTAAAGCATCGGACCCAAAGGTGGATTTGCACTTTTGGGATCCCATCCGATGCTTTCTCTTGGGATGTGAGCATCGTTCGGGCGCAAAACCGGGTCCACTTTTCCGCACGATGCTCTAGGGAGCAGGCGGATACAAGGATTTAGGCAGGGCTAGTGACGGAGACGGATGCCATTGTTGCGCTGATCGCGCTCTTCGAGCGCGAGGGCTATGCGCGTGTCGAGCCGCCGGTGCTCCAGCCTGCGGACGTGTTCATCGACCTGTCGGGCGAGGACATCCGGCGACGCATGTTCGTGACGCAGGACGCCTCGGGCGCGGAGCTGTGCCTCAGGCCCGAATACACCATCCCCGTCTGTCTCCAGCATCTGAGCACCCATGGCGGCCGTCCCTCCGGCTATTCCTATGGCGGCCCGGTCTTCCGCATGCGTCCGAACGAGAGCGGCGAGTTCCTCCAGGCCGGTCTCGAATCCATCGGCCGGACGGACCTGTCCGCGGCGGATGCGGAGATCTTAGGACTCGCCCTCGAAGGGCTCGAGCGGATCGGCGCGCCCTCCCCGCGTGTCAAGCTCGGCGACATGGGCCTGCTCAACGCCCTAGTCGATGCCCTCGGCATCGCGCCCGCCGCCAAACGGCGCGTGATCCGGGCCATCGTGTCGGGCGAGGGACTGGCCAGCCTCACCGAGGCCGAGGGTCCGGCAGCCCAGGAGCATGCGGGCCTTCTCGCCGCCATCGAGGGGCAGGCTCCCCAGGCCGCCAAGGCTTTCGTTCAGGACATCCTCTCGATTGCGGGCATCGCCAGCGTCGGCGGGCGCAGCGCCGGCGAGATCGCCGAGCGCTTCCTGGCCCGCGCCGCGAACCGGACCGGTCTGCCGGACGAGGCGCGACTAGTGCTGGAGCGCTACCTCTCCATCGCGGGCGACCCGGACCAGGCCGCCGCCGCCGTCAGGGCGCTGGCGCGGGACGCGGGCCTCGACATCGAGGCCGCCCTCCGGGCCTTCGAGGATCGCACCGGCTTCATGGCGGCGCGCGGGCTCGACGTGTCCGCCTTCTCGTTCTCCGCCGCCTTCGCCCGCAATCTCGACTACTACACGGGCTTCATCTTCGAGGTGCAGGACCCGCGCCGCGGCGACGGCAAGCCCATCGTGGGCGGCGGGCGCTACGACCGGCTGCTGGAGCATCTGGGAGCCGAGAGCCCGGTCCCGGCCGTCGGCTGCTCCTTCTGGCTCGACCGCATCCTGGGGAGGCCCTGATGACCGAATCCCCTCTCATCCTGGCCGTGCCCTCCAAGGGCCGCCTGCAGGAGAACGCCGCCGCATTCTTCGCCCGGGCCGGCCTCGTCTTCACCCAGTCCCGCGGCGCGCGGGATTATCGCGGCACGCTCAAGGGCGTGCCGGGCGTGGAGGTGGCGTTCCTGTCGGCCTCCGAGATCGTGAACCAGCTCGCCACCGGCGCGGCCCATCTCGGCATCACCGGCGAGGACCTGATCCGCGAGCAGATCGCCGACGCGGACGCGGCGGTGGAAATGCTCACGCCGCTCGGCTTCGGCCACGCCAACGTGGTCGTCGCCGTGCCGCAGGCCTGGATCGACGTGCGCACCATGGCGGATCTCGACGAGGTCGCGGCGGATCTTCGCGCCCGTTACGGCCGCAAGATGCGCGTGGCTACGAAATACGTGAACCTCACGCGCCGCTTCTTCGCGGAAAAGGGCGTGGCGGATTACCGGATCGTGGAGAGCCTGGGCGCGACGGAGGGTGCGCCGGGAGCGGGCTCGGCGGAGCTCATCGTGGACATCACCACGACGGGCGCGACGCTTGCGGCCAACGCGCTCAAGATCCTGGACGACGGCGTGATGCTGCGCTCCGAGGCCAATCTCGTCGCCTCCGTGCGCGCCCCCTGGAGCGCGACGGCCCGCGCGGCTGCGACCGCTGTCCTGACCCGCATCGCAGCGGAGGAGGAAGCGCGGGAGAGCCGCGAGGTGCGGGCGTGTCTCGACCCTGCCCGCGCGCAGGCCCTGGCCTCGCTTGCGCGGGAGTTCGGCGCGTCCCTCCCTTACGGACATACGCTCGGCCGCGAGGTCGTGCTCCATTGCCGGACGGCGACGGTGTTCGAGATCGTGGCGGCCCTGCAGGGGATCGGAGCCCAGGACATCACCGTCCGGACCTTCGATTACCTCTTCCGCCCCACCAATCCCCTCACCGAGCGGCTTCTCGGGCGGATCGGCTGAGCCCTTCAGCCGGGCGCCTCTCCCCCTTGCACCGAAAGTCCCGTGCGCTGCGTCACGCAGGACGGGACGAAAGTCACAAGAGGCGTTGCCTCAACGGCCAAGGCCCCTTATGGTCCGGGCGTTTTTTCGATGAAGAGGTTCCGATGAAAGCGCTTCGACTTGCAGCATTTCTGGCGGCGCTCACCGCCGTCTCGGGAGCTCATGCCCAGTCGGCCGCGTCGCTCGGCCGTCCCGCCGGTCCGACCCGTCAGGTCGACCCCAAGGTCCCGCAGCCCAACCAGGGCGGCAGGGTTTTCCCGCTCGGCTCCTCCTGGACCGCAGTGAGCCTGAACGGCAAGCCCTTCACCGGCGACCGCCCGAGCTTCCGCCTGGACGACCAGCTCCGCGCCCACGGCTTCAGCGGCTGTAACACCTATTCGGCGACGGCCTATCCCCTGCGCGAGCAGGGACTCGCCGTCGGCCCCTTCGCCCTGACGAAGAAGACCTGCGACAAGGCCGTCATGGCCGCCGAACAGGCCTTCCTCGTGGCGCTGCGCACCTCGGCCAAGTGGGACATCCAGGGTCCGATCCTGATCATCCGCACCCAGAACGGCGAGTTGCGTTTCCAGCGCACGCTCTGAGCGGTCACGACCCTTTCCAGCAAAAAGGCCGGCGAAACGCCGGCCTTTTCTTTCGCCCGGATCACTGCGCCGGCGCAGGCTGGCGTCTTTCCACGGGAGTATAGAGGCCATCCTCCGTACGCTGCATGTCGACCAGACGGTCGTGGAAGGCCGCAAGGGTCGAACGGTGGCCGATGGAGACGATGGTCGAGTCCGACAGCTTCTCTTTCAGCATGCCGTAGATCTCGGCCTCCGTCGGCTCGTCGAGGGCGGCGGTGGCCTCGTCGAGGAACAGCCAGTCGGGCTTTGCGAGGAGAGCGCGGGCGATGGCCAGGCGCTGCTGCTCGCCGAGCGAGAGGGTCTGCGCCCAGGCGCGCTCCTCGTCGAGCCGGTCGGCGAGCTGCGGCAGCCTGGCTGCGCGCAGGGCTTCCTTGATGGCCGCATCGCTGTAGCTGCCGCGATGGCCCGGATAGGTCACGGCGAAGCGCAGCGGGCCCATGGGGATGTAGGGCCGCTGCGGCAGCAGCATCATGCTCTGCCCCTCCGGCGCGAGGATCTTGCCCTTGCCGAAGGGCCAGATGCCGGAGATCGCCCGGAACAGGGTGGACTTGCCGGACCCCGACGGACCGGCGAGCAGCGTCATCCCGCCATGCCGGAAGGCCACATCGTCCGCCCGCATGAGCACCCGCCCGTCCGGCAAGGCGACCTTGAGGCCGGCGACCTGGAGATCGCGGCCAGGCGAGGAGCCGAGAGTGATGTGCTCCTTCGCGGTCTCGTCCCGCTGCACGTCGGCGATGGCGCCCTCGAAGCTCACGAGGCGGTCGACGACGGCCTTGTAGTTGGCGATGCTGGAATAGGACGTGATGAAGAAGGTCAGCGCGCTCTGGACGCTCGAGAAGGCGCCGACGGTCTGCTGCATCTGGCCGAGGGTGATCCTGTCGACGAAGTAGTAGGGCGCGGTCAGGATATAGGGCACCACCACGTTCGCCTGGAAATAGGCCGACTGGAAAACCGTGAGCCGCATGACGCGACTGACGATCCGCATGAAGTTATCCACGATCCAGCTGAAGCGCCGATGGAGGTTCTCCTTCTCGGCCCCCTCGCCGCTCAGGAGAGCGACCTGCTCGGTGTATTCGCGCAGGCGCGCCAGGGAGAAGCGGTAGTCGGCCTCCACCCTCTCCTGCTCGAAATAGAGGCCGATGAGGGGACGGCCGATCAGGTGGGTGAGCCAGGTGCCGACGAGCGCATAGAGAATGGCGACCCAGACCAGCAGGCCCGGCACGGGATACTCGGTTCCCGGAAGGGTGAAGTCCCGCGACAGGGCCCAGAGAATGGCGATGAAGGAGACCAGGGTCGCCGACTGGTTCATGAGGCCGAGGGTCAGCGAATAGGTCTGATCGACATAGCTGCGCAGGTCCTCGGCGATGCGCTGGTCGGGGTTATCCGCCTCACGGCCCACGATCTGCATCCGGTAATGGGTGCCCTCGTTCAGCCACTCGTTCACGTAGAGGCCGTTCAGGAAGGCGCGCCAGCGGATCCGCAGCACGTACTGAGACACGATCTCGATGAGCGCGGCCGTGATGTAGATCGCCGCCAGCGGCACGAAGACCCAGAAGAGCTGATACCAGAAGGCCGACGCGTCCTTCGCCTGGAGGGCGTTGAACATGTCGCGGCTAAAGAAGTTGAACCGCACGCTCAAGGCGACCTGGAACAGGTTCATGCCGACGAGGAACGCCAGCAGCGCCGTTCCGATGATCCCCTCCCGTGCACGGACGCGGCCGATGAACGGCAGGTGGATCTCGCTCGCGGCCCGGGAGTCGAAATACCGGTCGGCGATCGCCATGATGGTCTGGATCACCGGAATGCGGGAGACCGCATAGATCACGAAGGCGAAGACCGTCGCCCCGATGGGCATGGAGGCCGGCGGCACGTAGCCGATGAAGGCCGGAGACAGCACGTCGTAGGCGTCGGCAATCGCAAGGATCACCATCAGCGCTTCGGTCGCGGCCAGGACGGCGGTGAAGACCTTGAGGAACTTCGGAATGTGCCGCGACATGATAAGCGCCGCCGCAAGGCCCAGAAGCGCGGTCGGCAGCATGGACGAGAAGGGCGCCCCGCCGAACCAGATGGCGAAAAGAACGAGGCTGGCGAGCCCCGCTGCGATGCCGGCCTTCAACATGAAAATGGTCCTCAAAAATCACGAATGGCCTGTTTAGTCGGAGGCCTCGGGGGCGATCAACCGCGCACATGGCGAAAACGCGGAGAAAGTTCCGCCGGATCAAGGCGATGCCCAGCACAGGATGTCGCGGTTGTGAACTCCCGGACGATTCAGCGCGTTCTTCATACAAACTTTATCCTGTTTAAAGAACGGATAGGTTGACATAGAGAACGAAAGGCCCCATGTCTCGCGGGCCCTAACGAGACGGATTTCCAAACCCCATGAACGCGCCCCTCGGACATATCAGCGATCAGACGCTGCAGCGCCTCGTTCCGGCGCAGCCGATCGTTCGCCTGGAAAAGATCTCGAAGGTGTTCCCCGGCCGCGACGGACAGCCGGTCACGGCCCTGGGCGAGATCGACCTGACGGTGAACCAGGGCTCCATTCTGGGCGTGATCGGCCGCTCGGGCGCCGGCAAGTCGACCCTGATCCGTCTCGTGAACGGCTTGGAGAAGCCCACCACTGGGCGGGTGATCGTCGACGGCGCGGACATCTCGGCCCTGCCCGGAAACGCCCTGCGCCATGCCCGCCGCTCCATCGGCATGATCTTCCAGCACTTCAACCTGCTTTCCTCGCGCACGGCGGCCCAAAACGTTGCCCTGCCGCTTGAGGTGGCCGGCTATGACAAGGCTTCCATCAAGGCGCGGGTCGAGGAGCTGCTGGCCCTCGTCGGCCTCTCCGACAAGCGCAACCGCTACCCGTCCGAGCTCTCCGGCGGTCAGAAGCAGCGCGTCGGCATTGCCCGCGCCCTCGCCACCAAGCCCAAGGTGCTGCTCTCGGACGAGGCGACCTCGGCGCTCGACCCTGAGACCACCCGCTCGATCCTCGACCTTCTCGCCCGGATCAATGCGGAGCTGGGCCTCACCATCCTCCTCATCACCCACGAGATGGCCGTGATCCGGACCATAGCCCGCGAGGTCGCGGTGATCGAGGGCGGCCGCATCGTCGAGCAGGGCGATGTGTTCGAGGTATTCACCCGTCCGCAGCACGAGGTCACCCGCTCCTTCCTGGCGGACGAGTCGGGCCGCGCCCTGCCCCCCTATGTGGCGAGCCGCCTGCGGTCGGAGGCCACGCCCGGCTCCCAGGCCGTCATCCGCATCGGCTTCCGCGGACCACACGCCACCGACCCCGTCCTGGCGCGCCTCGCCCGCGAGCACGGCATCGAGGCCAACATCCTCGCTGGCTCCGTGGACGAGATCGCAGGCCGCCCCTGGGGCACCCTCGTCGTCGGCGTGCCGGTGGCCTCCGTGCAGCAGACCGTCGCCTTCCTGAGCCAACTCGATCTCGATACGGAGGTCCTCGGCCATGTCGCCTGAGATGATCCGCCTGATTGCCGCCTCCACCGGCGAAACCCTCTACATGGTCGGCGTCTCGGCGCTGATCGCCACGCTTCTCGGCCTGCCCCTCGGCGTGTTTCTCGCCACCAGCGGCAAGGGCGAGCTCTTCGCGGCTCCCTGGGTCAACCGCGTGCTTGGCGTCGTGGTCAACGCCACGCGCTCGACGCCCTTCATCATCCTCGTCGTCGCGATCATTCCCTTCACCCGGCTCATCGCCGGCACCTCCATCGGCACCAATGCGGCCATCGTGCCGCTGACGATTGCCGCCATTCCCTTCATCGCGCGTCTCATCGAGGGCGCGATCCGGGAGGTGGACCAGGGACTGATCGAGGCGGCGCGCGCCTTCGGCGCCAGCCCGCTCCAGATCGTGCTGAAAGTCCTGATCCCCGAGGCGCTGCCCGGCATTGTGCTGGGCCTGACGCTCGCCATCGTGTCGCTGCTCGGCTTCTCGGCCATGGTCGGCGCGGTGGGCGGCGGCGGCCTCGGCGACCTCGGCATCCGCTATGGCTACCAGCGCTTCATGCCCGAGATGATGCTTGCCGTCGTGGTGGTGCTCATCGTCCTCGTGCAGGCCGTGCAGAGCATCGGCGACCGCCTCGCGCGCCGTCTCAACAAGCGCGTCCGCCACGCCTGATCCTTTACTCCAAGACGTCGATACAAGGAGAAAACCGATGTCCCTGAAGAAACTGGGCCTTGCCGCCCTGCTGACGCTCGCCGCCCTCCCCGCCGCGGCGCAGAACCAGACGATCCGCATCGGCGCGACACCGGGTCCTCATGCGCAGATCCTCGAAGCTGTGAAGCCGATTGCGGCCAAGAAGGGCCTCGACCTGAAGATCGTCGAGTTCTCGGACTACGTGGTTCCGAACGAGGCCCTGTCCTCCGGCGAACTGGAAGCCAACTCCTTCCAACACCAGCCCTATCTCGACAACCAGAAGGAAAACCGCGGCTACAAGATCGAGAGCGTGGCCCAGACGGTGAACTTCCCGATCGGCATCTACTCGAAGAAGCACAAGGCCTTCGACGCCATTCCGAGCGGCGCGACCGTCGCCTTCCCGAACGATCCGACCAATGGCGGCCGCGCCCTGCTGCTCCTGCAGGACAAGGGCCTGATCAAGCTGAAGGACGGCGTGGGCTTCAAGCCGACGATCCTCGACATCACGGAGAACACCAAGAACCTGAAGTTCGTCGAGATCGACGCGGCCCAGGCTCCCCGAGTGCTAGACGACGTGGACGCCGCCGTCATCAACACCAACTACGCGACCCAGGCCGGCCTCGACCCGGTGAAGGATGCGCTAACCCGCGAGAACCCGAAGGGCCCCTACGTGAACATCATCGCCGTGCGCTCGGAAGACAAGGACAAGCCCTGGGTGAAAACCCTCGTCGAGGCTTACCGCACGCCGGAAGTGAAGAAGTTCGTGGAAGAGCAGTTCAAGGGCGCGGTTCTCACCAGCTGGTAATCAGTTCGACCCGACCGATTTCCTCCCAAACTCGAAGCCGGGCCTCGCGCCCGGCTTTTTTAATTTCGAGACATTGCGAGCAGCGAAGATCCACCGTCACGACAATGGAATCGTTGCCGCGATGAGGCTCGGAGGCGCATTGGGCCGCGTCTTGCCCGCGCCGATCGCAAGCTTGCCGCCGCGGGCGCGGACGAGCGACGCGATCATGCGCATGCCGAGACCACGACCGTCCTTCTCGACATCGAAGCCGCCCGGGAAGCCAGGTCCCTCGTCATGGACGAGAAGCTCGAGGCGAGCGCCGTCACAGGCCAGCCGCACGCGGATATGGCCCGCCCCGTGCTTGATCGAATTCGTCACGGCCTCGGCGGCGATGAGACCCAGGGCGACGAGCATGTCCGCCTCCAGCACCACCTCTCCCGCCTCGCTCGCATCCAGCACGATCTGCCTCTCGGGCGTCTCGCCCAGGGCCACGCGCAGATCGGCGATGACGCCTTCCATATAGGCCTGAGCGCCGCCATCGACGGCGGAGCTCTCCTTGTGCAGGCGTGAATGGAGCGTGCCGATGGTTCCGATCCGGGCCGAAGCCTCGCGCAGATGGGCGCGGACGGCTTCGCTGACGGAGCCGCGGGCCTGGAGATTGAGGAGCCCTTGAGCGAGCTGCAGGCTGTTGGCGACCCGATGATGGACCTCCCGCACCAGCAGCTCCTTTTCCGCAAGCAGCGTCTCGCGCTCGGCCTCCAGGCGGCGGCGCTCGGTCACGTCGCGGACGATCACCATGGCCGCGTGAGGACCGACCCAGGGCATGGGCGCGGCCGCCACCTCGACCTGAACCTCGGTGCCGTCGGCGCGACGCCAGGTCTCGTCCACCACGGGCGCGGGATCCGTTTCGCTCATATGGGCGATGCGCTCCTCCACGAGTGCCCGGGACGATGGCGCAACGAAGTCGAGGAGAGGATGGCCGACGATGCTGTCGATGGACTCCGCCCCCACGAGGCGGGCCATGGCCGGGTTGGCCAGAATCACCGAATGTCCGTCATGGACAATCAGGGCGTCGGGGCAAAGCTCGATGAGTGTGCGGTAATTCTGATCGCCCGGCCCGGAGAAAACGCCGGCAGCGGTCTGTCGTTCACAGCCACGAGCATCCCGCATGCGCATACGGTCCCCCAGTATCACGGCGTCATTTGACGTTCCGTAAAGCTCAGAGCGTGCATTTCGATATGATTTGCCGAGTAACCTTCACGAGTATTCCACCACTGCCAAGGTCTGGCAATAGATATATCGGGCCAAGTACTGACCCTATTGGCGAAGGTTGGCTCCGGCGCGTCCTGAGCCGCATTGCTTCGTGCGAAGGCAGGCCTTGGGATGGAAAGCCTTGCAACGATTCGTCGGCTTTCACTGCCTGAAGCAGTCAGACCGTTTGCCTGCGCCCTCCCCGGCCCTACTTCCCCCGCCACCGGAACACCAAGGAGCGAACAGTGCCGACGACTCCCTCTCTCGACCTGAACGATGGCCGCCGCATTCCCCAGCTCGGATTCGGTGTCTGGCAGGTGCCCAACCACGAAGCCCGCTCCATCGTGACCGAGGCGATCGAGGCGGGCTACCGCTCCATCGACACGGCCGCCATCTACGGCAACGAGGAAGGCGTCGGCGAGGCCATCCGCGCCTCGTCCATCCCGCGCGACGAACTCTTTATCACCACCAAACTCTGGAACACCCATCACCGCCGGGACGACGCCCTGCGCGCTTTCGACGAGAGCATGGCGCGGCTGAGGATCGATTTCGTCGATCTCTACCTGATCCATTGGCCGGTCGCGCGCAGCGAAACCTATCGCGAAGCCTGGCGCACGCTGATTGCGCTGAAGGAGAGCGGACGCGTGAAGTCCATCGGCGTCTCCAACTTCACCATCCCGCACCTGAAGCAGATCATCGACGAGACCGGCGTCACGCCTGTGCTCAACCAGATCGAGCTGCATCCCCGCTTCCAGCAGCGGGAATTGCGGGTCTTCCACGAGCGGAACGGCATCGCGACGGAGGCCTGGAGTCCCCTCGGCCAGGGCACGCTCATCCGGGACGAAGGGCTGGCCGAGATCGGACGCAAATACGGCAAGACGCCCGCTCAGGTCATTCTGCGCTGGCACATGGAGAAGGGGCTGCTCGCGATTCCGAAATCGTCAACCCCGTCGCGCATCCGGGAGAACATCGACATCTTCGATTTCACCCTCGATGCCGAGGATATGAGCGCCATCGAAACCTTCGATAACAAGGGCGGCCGCATCGGGCCGGATCCCGACGTCTTCGCCTGAGCGGGGCGTCCTTACAGGCGGCCGCCGACTGCGCCCGGCTGGTTGTCGAACTGGCGGTAGATGGTCTCCGCCACCGGCAGAAGCCGGTCGCGGTCCGTGCGGGCCGTGACCACGTAGGACAGGCCGTTATCGATCCATGAAAAGGCGGAAACGCCGTCCTGGGTCTCGAAGCGGAAGGAGGTTTCATCCTCTCTGCCGCCTGTTCTGGCATAAAGTGTCAGTCGGCTGCCGCTTGCATCCTCATACATGAAGAGCGCCGCCGGCTCAGCGCCGGCAGGGAGCAGCCTGCCCCCCATCAAGCGATAGCCCCGAGCCGTGAGATCCGGAGCGGCGAGCGGTTTGCCGACGCGGCGCGACAGCCACTGCACGAGATGCGCCTCCTGATCGGCGGCGACTTCGACCGGGTGCAGTTTCTCGCCCACATAGATGCGGTGCGCAGCGATGGCGTCGCCCGCAACGCTGGCGACTTGAGCGGAGGGAACGCCCGAGCCGTCCGCCCACCAAGCTCCTCCCACAGCCCCGACCGCAATGCCGAGGGCAAGCCACGCCAAGGACGCCGCCACCATTGCGGGGCGGAGAAATTGCCGCCGCCGGTGAGTCGCAGTGAGATTGGCTATGCGAAGGCGTGCGGGAATCGGCTCCTGCGCCTTGAAGGCGAGTCTTGCCCTCAGGGCTTCCCGCTGCTCGATCTCGCGCTGGGCGCGGGCGGCGGCCTCCGGATTGCCGACGAGGTAAGCCTTGACCTTCTCCAGCCGCCCGAGCGCGAGCCTGCCGTCGATGAAGGCCTGCAGATCGTCCTCTCCGATGGGTCGCTCGCCCGTCACCTCACTCTCCTCAAGACGGCGCTGCGGCCGTTCTCCATGAATTCTCTCAACTTGCCCCGCGCCCGGCTGGGGCGCGACATAACGGTGCCGACGGGCAGGTCCAGGACCCGCGCGGCCTCGTCGTAGGAGAGATCCTCGACGCCGACCAGAAGCAGGACCGAGCGCTGTTCCTCCGGCAGGGCATCGAGCCCCGCCAGGATGTCGCGCATTCCTGCAGGCCCGTCCGGCCCTGCATCCTTTGCCGGCACCTCCCCCAGCACCTCCGAGCCCACCCGCACGCCGCGGGCCTTCTGCTGGCGCAGATTGTTGAGGATGAGGTTGCGCTGGATGGCGAAGAGCTAGGCCTTCAGGTCGCCGTCCCGACGACGCTGATTCCAGCGGCTGATGGCGCGCTCCAAGGTGTCCTGGACGAGATCGTCGGCCGCCTCGTCATCCCGCAGCAGCGCCCAGGCGTAGCGCCTGAGGCCGGGTATCTGCGGTTCGAGAAGGGCGGCGATCTCGTCCAAGGTCAAACTTTCAAACGTTCGGGCGTCGACCGATCATGGATCGACCCGCCGAGGCTGATGTCAAGGCGCGGCGACGCGCCAGACATTGTTGACGCCGTCGCCCGTCGCGTCGCCGGCCTTCATGTCCTTCACCCAGGTGTAGAGCGGCTTGCCCTTGTAGGCCCACTGCTTCGAGCCGTCGTCCCGGGTGATTACGCTCCAGTCGCTGGAAGCGCTGGCATTTGCAGAAGCCATCAGCGGCGGCCAGTTCTGGGCGCACGGGCCGTTGCAGTTCGACTTGCCGGCGGCATCGCGATCAAAGGTGTAGAGCGTCATGCCCTTGGCATCGACCAGCGCCTTGCCCTTGCTCGTATCGGCGACCTTCGCCGGAGCGGCGGATTGCGCAAATGCGCCGGTCGCGAGAACGAGAGCGCCGGCCAGGATAGTGGTGCGGGAAAGCAGTTTCATGAGGGTCCTCCTGCGGTCTATCGTGACCACGACACAGAAGACACGTCTTCCGCGCGCATTACTCCACACGGCTGAAAATTTTGTCCGGGCGAGCGGCCTGTTCCTGCAGCAGCTTCAGCAGGAGCGCCGAGAGCTGTCCCGCCTCCTTGTCGGTCAGCTTCGCCCCGATAAACTGGTTGATGGCGTTGCCATAGACGGCCCACATCCGCCATTGCAGCGCCCTTCCCTCATCCGTGATCTCGATCAGCTGACGCCGCCTGTCGCCGGGATAGGGAATGCGGCGCACCAGGCCCTCGCCCTCCATGCGATCCAGAAGCCGGGACAGGTTGTATTGCTCGAAGAGGACCGCCTCCTCGATTTCCTTTGGCGTGAGGCGTCCCTCCGGCCCGCGCTTCAGTTCGAGCAGCAGGTCGTACCAGTAGAGGGAGGGAAAGCCGGCCTTCTTCAGCTCAGCCTCGATGCGCGCCACCAGTTCCCGCTGTGTCCGGATCAGACGGCCCCAGGCCTTGATGACGGCGGGAGACGGCTCCTGCGGTGCTTTGTTGGATGCGCTTTGCATTGGGGCAATGCCTCCTCCGTTTTCTATGCAATTGCATCATGTTTGACATTTATATGCAAGTGCATAAGCATGTATATGCATCTGCATGGAGTCGTCCAATGAAGCACACTGGTCCATCGAGCACTGCCTACGGAGCCCTCCTCCTCCGCGTCTCCCTCGGCGTCATGTACGTCGCCCACAGCGTGGTCCTGAAGTGGATGACGTTTGGGCTTGCCGGCACGGCGCTATATTTCGAATCCCTTGGATTGCCTGCTTTCCTGGCCTATGCCACGTTCTTCGCCGAGTTCGGCGGCGGCGTTCTGTTGATCCTCGGCGTCCAGAGTCGGCGGGTGGCGCTGGCCCTCCTGCCGGTTCTCGTCGGCGCCACGTGGGTCCATGCGGGCAACGGCTGGGTCTTCTCCGCTCAAGGCGGCGGCTGGGAGTATCCGCTGTATCTCATCGTCCTGTCGGTCGCACAGGCCTTGCTGGGGGATGGAGCCTACGCCTTGAGTCCTTCCCGCTCCCTCGCCCCTGCCTCCGCATCCGCTTCGCTCAAGACTGCGGCCTGATTCCCCCCCTCTGGAGAAATCTCATGAAACTCTTCTACTATCCGGGCGCGTGCTCGCTCGCACCCCATATCGTTGCGCGTGAAGCCGACCTTTCCCTTACGCTCGAGAGGGTCGATCTCGCCAATCGTACCACCGAGACCGGCGCAAACTTCGCTGCCATCAACCCGAAGGGCTATGTTCCGGCGCTTGGCCTTCCGGACGGCTCCGTGCTGACGGAGGTCAGCGCTCTTCTCCAGTATCTGGCGGACAGCCAGCAGAGGACAGACCTTGCTCCGGCCCACGGCACTATGGAGCGCTATCGGCTGCTGGAGTGGCTCGGCTTCATCAGCACCGAGATCCACAAAGGCTTTGGCCCATTCTGGAATCCCGCAACGCCGGACGCCGTGAAGACGGCGGCGAAGGAACGCCTCGTCAGCCGCTTCGCCTATCTGGACGGAACACTCGGCAAGCAATCCTTCCTGATGGGTGAGACTTTCACGGTTGCGGACGCCTATCTGTTCACGGTCATGAATTGGGCGAATTTCCACCAGATCGACATCTCGCCCTTCAAGCATCTCAGTGCCTTCCAGAACCGCATCGCCTCGAGGCCCAAGGTGCAAGCAGCGCTTGAGGCCGAGGGATTGACCAAGGCCGCGTAAGACATCTCATAGCGGCGAAGCAAACAAAAAGCCCCGGATCGCTCCGGGGCTTCTTTATTCTGAGGCTGTGACGCCAGGACTTCTTAGAAGTCCATGCCGCCCATGCCACCCATGCCGCCGCCCGGCATGGCCGGAGCGGATTCGCGCTTGGGGGTCTCGGCGACCATGGCCTCGGTGGTGACCAGGAGGCCGGCGACCGAAGCAGCATCCTGCAGAGCCGTGCGGACGACCTTCGCCGGGTCGACGATGCCGGCCTTGAGCAGGTCCACGAACTCTTCCGTCTGGGCGTTGAAGCCAAAGGTGTCGGACTTCGTGTTGTCGTTGATCTTGCCGACAACGATCGAGCCTTCCACGCCGGCATTCTCGGCGATCTGGCGGATCGGAGCCTCAAGGGCGCGCAGCACGATGTTGATGCCGGCCTTCACGTCCGGGTTGTCAGTGGTGAGCTTCGCAACCGCAGCCTTGGCGCGGAGCAGAGCCGTACCGCCGCCGGGAACGATGCCCTCCTCGACCGCCGCGCGGGTGGCGTTGAGCGCATCGTCCACGCGGTCCTTCTTCTCCTTCACCTCGACCTCGGTCGCGCCGCCG
>NZ_JAJATX010000025.1 GCF_020866965.1 Microvirga roseola | reverse complement strand
ACGAGCACAGATATAGCTCAGCTTAGGACAGCAATCAAGAACAAATAGAGAACACACTTGCCTGCCCATGTCCTCACTCTCATTCTGAGAGTTCGGCTCCTATGGCGCGACAGCCCTCCCCCTTGTGAGGAGGAGTGGGGAGTGGGGGGCTTCAGAACGAACCGTCAAAGCCCTCACCTCCTCAGGATGAGGGCTGTGGGAAACGAGAAAGGCCAGGGATGACGGGGAGGGGGGCGCATCAGGCACTATCATTCCAGGCCGGAGCGCAGCAGCCATTGCCCGTTTTATCTTGCAACGCCGGTAGTTCTGAACTCGGTCTCTGCCGGAACGAAAAGGGGGGGTAGAGCCAGGCGATAATAGCCGTTGCAACAAACTGTTCATAAAGCGGAATGTACAGTCGCAACCAGGGGTTATGTGTTGCAAAATTTCAAAAAGGGGGTCCACTCAGACGACTGAGCAGGGGGTAAAAATGTCTGCATCAGCCATTCTCGGCATTATCTTTCTTTTTCTCCCATTCGCACTTGTTTTCGCTCTCTACAGGTTATGGAAGGAGAGAGGCCAAAGGCGGGCCCTCGAAACGCGATTCAAAGGCGTTATTGATGCAGATGCTGAGGTGCAGAGCCTAGGAAAGCAGGCTTCAGAACTGCGCCAGGAAATCGAAAAAATTCGTGCCGATTATGCGTCCAAGCGAGCGACGTACAATCAACTGGCGAAAGAGGTCGCGATATTCGATGAGAAGCTCGCCTTCGCGGAAATGGGTATCTATGAACCTCATTTCGACTTCACGGGATAGCGAGGCATACAAAGATGCTATCCAGAATGTTCGCGAGGAGCAGAAACAACTGGTCTCTCTCGGACAGGCCGTTCTCTGCACCAAGCAATGGTCCATTGATGGCAGCGCCGCAAAGGGCAAGACCATGACCAATCGCAACATTCGGCTGACGCTAAGAGCTTTTAACAATGAATGCGATGCAGCTATCGCGAACACTCGATGGAACAATGTCAATGCCATGGAGAAACGGATTGTTCGCGCTCAGGAGCAGATAGACAAGCTGAATGCCTCCAATTGGATCTTCATCACCAAAGAATATCTTTCCCTGAAGCTGAAGGAGTTGTTCCTCACCCATGAGTATCGAGAGAAGCTCAAGCAAGAGCGTGAGGAGCGCGCCGAAGCGGCGCGTCTAGCCAAGGAGGAGCAGAAGCTTCTTCGTAATATGGAAAAAGCACAGGACGAGGAAGCTTACTATCAAAAGCTACTTTCTAAGGCCAAAGCAGAGGCGGCCAAGGCTACAGACCTGCAACTAGAGGCGGTTACTGAACCGACCAAAAAGTTGGAACGCGATCTTGCGGATGCGCACGCAAGGGTTGAGCGAGCGCAAGCCACGGCTGAGAAGACGCGATCAGGATATGTCTACATCGTATCGAATATCGGTTCATTCGGTGACGATGTGGTGAAGATTGGCCTCACTCGGCGCCTCGATCCTGCGGACCGGATAAGAGAGTTGGGCGATGCAAGCGTGCCTTTCACTTTCGATACACATGCCATCATTTACAGCGATGATGCGCCTGCTCTTGAGCGAGCTCTGCACAATGAGTTTGAAAAATATCGCGTGAACGCGGGCAACTATCGCAAAGAACTTTTTTAGAGTTTCAATCAGCGATGTTGAGGTTGCAGTTAAACGATTGGCACCAGAGGCACCATTCTTCCGAGACATTGAAGCGCAGGAGTATCAGGAGACGCTCGCTCGCAGACAGGCCGCATTGAGTCCTGCGAATACAGCCGAGTTAACTCCGCTACCCGAAGCAATATAGAGCGAGTGGTGGCATACCAGCCATGACCAAAACACCCGACGAGCGGCTCGAAACCGAAGGCCCGGAATACGCTGAGTTCCGGCGCTACAGGGCCTTCGTGGCGCGGCACCGGGAGGCGGAGGGGCGGCGCAGGCGCGCGGCCTTCCGGCGGCGGGTTCTCGTCCGCGCCGCGCTGCTGGCGCTGCTGCCTGCCGGAATCCTGGCGGCGGCCTGGGGCGTCGGGCGGCTGAACGAGCGCGCGCGGCCGGTCCATCCGAGCGCCTGGACTTTTGCGGTGAAGGCGCGGCACGAGGCGGCCCGCCCGCGCGGCGGGCCTCGCGCCAGCCTTCCGGGGCGAGCCCGGCT
The DNA here is from genome assembly GCF_020866965.1 of Microvirga roseola. Taxonomy (GTDB): domain Bacteria; phylum Pseudomonadota; class Alphaproteobacteria; order Rhizobiales; family Beijerinckiaceae; genus Microvirga; species Microvirga roseola. The sequence goes on along the minus strand of NZ_JAJATX010000025.1, from coordinate 49,518 downwards.
ACTGGCCGCATCTCGACCGGGACGGCGACGGGATCGCCTGCGAGACCACCCTCTTCGGCATGATCGGCCAGGGGCTCCGCACGCTCCTCGGCGTGCGGTGAGAAAGCGGCAGGGCAGGGGCTGAGGGCCGCGCGGGCGGGCCGGTCCTCGTCGCCAAGAAAGGGGCTCTATTGCGGGTCGATGCCGTCGACCCGCAGGGCGAAGAGCGAGGCGAATTCGGCGATGCCCTTATAGGTGTTGCACTCGAGGGTGACCGGCTCGACGTCCTTGACAGGAAGCGTCGCCTGGAGGGCGATGCAGCCGCGCCAGGATTGCGTCGCCCAGACGGTCACCGCGTCGAGCGGGACGTTCTGGTGATGCAGGATCTTGGCGTTCACGAACTGGTTGTCCCCGTCGTGATTGTAGACGAGGACGCGGCCGAAGAGCGCCCAGTCGCCCAATCTCAGCATCAGCTTGACGAGCTCCGTATCGGCGAAGCCGTTCAACTGAACGAAGCTGTCCCTCCTGGCGGTCGCAACGATCTCGGCGCCCATGGTCGGTCTCCCCTCGGCCCCGCGGCGCGCGGGGCATGGAAGCCTTTATGAGCCCCGGCTGCGGCTTTCGCCTCCCCTGAACGGTGGACGCGGCGCGGCCCGCGCGGCGCTAGCCTCGATGTCCTGTCCCGAACGCCCGCCCGGTCCGGGGCGGGCAGGGGCTGCGGCGCGAGGCCTATTCGTCATGAACGGCATGTCGGCATTTCTCTCGGGGGCAACGGTCGGGCTCGCCATCACGGTGCCGGTCGGGCCGATGAGCGTCCTGTGCATCCAGCGGGCGCTGAGTTTCGGTGCGGCGGCGGGCTTCGCCACGGGGCTCGGGGCCGCGACGGTACTCGCGGTCTATACGGCCTGCGCGGTGATGGGGCCGGGCTCCGCCATGCTCCCGGCGCTCGACGGCTGCGAGGCTTTCGTCTCCGCGGTCTCGGCCTGTCTCCTGCTCTGGTTCAGCGCGCGGATCCTGAGCCGCAGCGTGTCCCTGGCGGGGGCCGTCGCGGAGGGGCGGGGCGTCCTGTCCTCCTATGGCAGCGCGGTAGCCTGCGCGCTCCTCAACCCGCTGACGCCGGTGCTTCTCGCGGCGGTGCTGCCCGCCGTCGCGGCGCCGGAGCCGGCGGCCGCCTCCACCATGATCGCGGGCGTCTTCGCCGCTTCCGTGACCTGGTGGATGCTGGTGAGCGGCGGCGTCGCCGCCCTGCGCTCGCGGGTGAGCGTGGCTTTGCTCAACCTCATCAACAAGGCGTCGGGCCTGGCGCTCGGCGCGCTCGGCCTGATGATGGCGGTGCAGACCTATGGGCTGCGGTTTTAAGGCATCGGACGAGCGCATCGCCGCGCGCGGCCCTCCGGCTCCGCACGGGGCCCTAGAGCATCGTGCGGAAAAGTGGATTCGGTNATGGCGGTGCAGACCTATGGGCTGCGGTTTTAAGGCATCGGACGAGCGCATCGCCGCGCGCGGCCCTCCGGCTCCGCACGGGGCCCTAGAGCATCGTGCGGAAAAGTGGATTCGGTTTTTCCGCACTCAACGATGCTCTCATCATAAGAGAAAGCATCGGATGGGATCCCAAAAGTATAAGAGAAAGCATCGGATGGGATCCCAAAAGTGCAAGTCCACTTTTGGGTCCGATGCTTTAGGGAAGCCTGTCGGGCGCAGCCGGGAGGACGGGCTGGGTCATCCGCATGGTCAGGCGGATCAGCTCCGTCTGGCGGGACACGCCGGTCTTGGCGAAGATGTGGTCGAGATGCGTTTTCGCGGTCGAGGGAGCGACGCCGCAATGGGCGGCGGCCTCGGCGAGCGTATGGCCTGCGAGCAGGCTCTCCAGGATGCGCGTCTCGGCGGCGGTGAGGTCGAAGGCGCGGGCCACGAGCCCGACGCCGCTCTGCTCGTCGGGCAGGCCGATGAAGAGCGCGGCCACGGCGCGGGGCATGAGCCGCGTGCGCAGGTCGCCCGCCTGCATGGGAAGCACATGGGCGTAGGCGGGCGGCGTGTCGGATTCCGTGAGGCGGATGGCGGCGCTCATCCCGCCCTGCGGCGTCTCCTCGCGGGCGGCGCGCGCGATCGCGCTGCGAAGCTCCCGGTTCGCACGGGGCGCGCTCGCCGCCACGACGCGGTTCGCGCTCCTGATCGGGCCGCCCTTGCGCATCATGCGCTCGGCGGAGCGGTTGGCGTGCAGGATGGTGCCGCGCCCGTCGGTGAGCACGACGCCGCAGCGCAGCGCGTCGAGGGCCTCGGCCATGCGCGCGCGCTCGATGGTGCGCACGTCCAGGATGTCGCTGATCGTCACCGCCTTGCGCAGATGCGGCAGCAGCAGGCGGCCGAGTTCGATCTCGCGCGCCGTGATCACGCCCTGCCGCGCGTGCCGCCCCAATCCGATCTCCGCGAATTGCCGGTGCGTGTACATCAGGAACATGTGCATGATGTCCACGATGCCCTGCGGCTTCAGGCATTCCTCAACGTAGAGCGACGTCGCGATGTATTCGGGAGGCAGGTGCCGCGAGGTGACGAACATCTCGTTGGCGGAGGGCTGCGCGGCCAGCCACTCGGTCAGGCGCGCGTTGATCTCGGCGACGTGCCGCTCCGACTTGAGCCGCAGCAGCTCGGGCTCCCAACCGGCGGCCTTGTTGATCAGGAAGCGGTTGTGCCGGACATCGTTGAGGGTCAGGGACACGAAGGCGCAGTCGAGGGTCTCGGCTATCTTCGCCAGCGTCGCCTCCCAGCGGCCGGGATCGAGCGCGCAGTCATAGATCTCGCCGATCAAGGCCGACAATGCGCAATGCGACAGCGCCTCGCCCATCGATTCCCGCTCCCGGGCCGAATCCGCCGTCCACTTTACGGCTCCCGGCCCGGAGGCGGGATTCCCCTTTCGGGCAGCGCCTCATCCGTCAGGGCGGACCTGGTGGCGGGCAATGCGGGCGAGGCCTGCGATCAGCGCCGCTTTCGGGGACTTCACCTGCGTTGCGATGCCGTGGCGGGCGAGCGCCTGGACGTAGAGCCCGGCGCGGTCCTCGCTCGCCAGGATCGTGACCGAGGCGGGGCGGCCGAACTGGGCCAGCGCCCCGTTGATCTCGTCGCCGGTCAGGAGCCCCGAGAGATAGGGGGCGAGCAGCCCCGTGCCCATGCGGCCCGAGACCACCGCCGCCCGCGCTCCGAAGAGAAGGTGGAGCAGGCCGACCCCGTGCTCCCCGTGGTTGCGGTGGGCGGCGTCGAGCCCGAGGGCGAAGCCCGCCGGGTCCTCCGGCTCCGTGGCCGGGCGGCTGATCATGGAATGCTCGCGCAGGAGCGCGTACATCTCGCCGGTCATGTAGGTGGCGAAGCGCGTGAGGCGGCCGCCGCGCATCTCGATCCACTTGGGATGGGTGCCGGCGGAGCAGATGAGCCCGTCCTCGACGCCTGCGCCCAGCGCCAGGGTCTCCTCGCCGCGCATCACGTCGGACGCGCCCGGGATCGGCTCGCAGAACAGGCCCGGCACGATGCGCGCCTGACGCCCGCCCTCGAGGTCGACGGAGACGAGCGCCGCCGCGATGTCGGCGGGACCGGCGGGGCAGGCGGCGTAGGGAGCCTCCACCCAGCCCTCGCGGCTTCCCGCCATGCCGACCAGCAGCACGGGCGCGTCGGGATGGGCGTTGAGCCAGTGCCCGCATCGGCGCAGGAAGATTTCACGATGCTGGCCCTTCTGAAGGGCCGAGACGCCCTCGTCCGACGCGACCTGATCGAGAACGGTCTCGTTCTCGATCAGATAGCCACGAAAGCGGGTGGTTCCCCAGTCGGCGACGATGACGCGCAAGCTCTCCATCCTTCTCGACTACGCTTCGCAGTCCTCATCCTGAGGAGGTGCGTAAGCACCGTCTCGAAGGACGAGGGCGTCTCCAGTGCTCCCTGGATCATCCTTCGAGATGCCTGCTGCGCAGGCTCCTCAGGATGAGGTCTTCGAGGTCGGCAACCGCAGTGTGATTAACCGGCCCGGTCTCTAGCGCGTTCCATACATCCGGTCGCCGGCGTCGCCCAGGCCCGGCACGATGTAGCCGTGGTCGTTGAGGCGCTCGTCGATGGAGGCGGTCCAGATATGCACGTCGGGGTGCGCGCCGCGCAGCTTCTCGATGCCCTCGGGCGCCGCCAGCAGGCAGACGAAGCGAAGGTCCTTCGCGCCGCGCTCCTTCAGCCGGTCGATGGCGGCCACCGCGGAATTGGCGGTGGCGAGCATCGGGTCGAGCACCAGCACCATGCGGTCGGCGAGATCGGAGGGGGCCTTGAAGTAGTATTCCACCGCCTGGAGCGATTCCGGATCGCGGTAGAGGCCGATATGCGCCACGCGGGCGGCGGGGACGAGGGTGAGCATGCCGTCGAGAAAGCCCACGCCTGCGCGGAGAATCGGGGCGAAGACGAGCTTCTTGCCGGCGATCTGCGCACCCTCCATGGTGGTGAGCGGCGTGTCGATCTGGATGCGCTCCATCGGCAGGTCGCGGGTGACCTCGTAGCAGAGCAGCATGCCGATCTCGTTGAGGAGCTGGCGGAAGCCCTTCGTGGAGCGCTCCTTGTCCCGCATCAGGGTCAGCTTGTGCTGCACCAGTGGATGATCGACCACCGTGACGCCCTGCATGCTCTGTCCCCCCTTTGCCGTCATGTGCTGATTCATTTTCAAAATACCGTTCCGTCGCTGATCACGCTGAGAGGAGGAGAGCCGTCGCCGCGCTTGGCTCTTGCGAGCCTGCGCCCCGTGGCCCAGGTGCCGCCTTCGAGCACCTTGGCGAGGGGAAAGTTCTCAGGCCGCAATCCCAGCTTCTGTCGTATGGGATCGGCAATGCGGTCCAGAAGCGCGACCGTCAAGGCCCGCCACTCGACCACAAGCCGGGAATCCACCGCATGCGCGCGATCCGCATCGGCGGGGTCCTTGAGCGCGATCACGCCGGTGTCGAGGAAAAGCCCGCCATTGCGGTATTCGGGCAGGCCCGTGAGCCCGTCCACATCCGTCACCGTGTAGCCCGCCCATTCGAGGGGCTCGATCAGCGAATAGGAGAGCCATTGGGAGAGCTTGTGGAAGGGGATGAGCCTCTTCGTTTCGTCCGGGGCCTCGACCAAGGGATGGCGCCAGGTGTCGCCGAGATCGACGCCGCCCGACGTGATGCGGCCTGGCCAGATGGGCCCCAAATGGGTGAGCAGCGCCTCCAGGATCGCAGGCGCGCGGATGCGGTCGTCCTCGGCCGTTCCTGCGATCACGTCGAAGAGCCCGCCGGGCCGCGGATCGTCCGCCTGCCCGAAGATGTCCGGGTTCGTCGCCACCACGCGCCCGAGGCGGTTGAGCAGGGATGCGCGGCCCTCCAGCCCCACGAGCGGGTTGTCGGGCGAGACCTGGAAACCCGATGCGAGATCCTCGCCGTTGAGCGCGAGCAGCACGTCCGCATCGACGCGGAAAGGGTCCTCCGGGCGGCTCGAAAACGCGCCGCTCACGAACATGTCGAAGCTCGCCACAGCAAGCCCCTCGGAGCGGGCATAGGTCTCGCCGGTGCGGCCTTCCTCGTAGCGCCACTGAGCGCCCGCGCCCGCATCGAGGAGCACGGAGACGATGGCGAGGTCGAAGGCGGCGCGGGCCATCTCGGCGGCGTTCTGCCAGGGTGCGCCGTGCATCACCGCATCCCAGCGGTCGTGCCCTCCGGCCGAGAAATGCCGCCAGCGGGCATGGAAGGGAATCTCGAGGGACGGATAGGCCTCGCGGATGGTGGCCACCACCTCGTCGGCGCAGGCCTCGATGCGGCTCAGATCGACGGTGAAATGGTCGAGCCTGCCCTCGAGGCCTTGCTGGAGGAGCTGATGCGAGCGCTCCCGCACCGCCGCCGCCGACAGGAGGTTCAGGGCAGCTTGTCTCTCGGACGATGAATGAGGCTGATCCGTCACAAAGGGGCTCCGATGCTCTCTGACGAGAAGCGATAGCATAGTCTGCCGTGGGCCCAGCACCGCTGCGCCCGGCTCTTTGCCAACAGGGTTAAGGCTCAAAAGCGCTCCAGGTCGCGGCCCTTCACCTGGTTCAGATCGGACGGGTCCGGCGCGCCGTCGGGGGTGTAGTAGTAGCCTGCGGCCTTCTTCGCCTCCAGCTCTACCTGCGCGTCCTGCGGCACCAGCTCCGGCGGAATGGGCACGCGCTCGACCACCTCAATGCCCGACGCGGTGATGGCGTCGTACTTCATGTTCGACATGGACATGAGCCGGTCGATGCGGCGGATGCCGAGCCAGTTGAGCACGTCGGGCATGAGCTGCTGGAAACGCGCATCCTGCACGCCCGCCACGCATTCGGTGCGCTCGAAATAGGTCGCCGCCGAGTCGCCGCCCTCCTGGCGCTTGCGCGCATTGTAGACGAGGAACTTGGTGACCTCGCCCAGCGCCCGGCCCTCCTTGCGGTTATACGCAATCACGCCGACGCCTCCGCCCTGCGCCTCGCGCACGCATTCCTCGATGCCGTGCACGAGGTAGGGCCTGCAGGTGCAGATATCGGAGCCGAACACGTCGGAGCCGTTGCACTCGTCATGAACCCGGCAGGCGATGCGCGTCTTCGGATCGCTCAGCCGCGCCACGTCGCCCATGATGTAAACCGTCGTGTTGCCGATGGGCGGCAGGAAGACGCTCATGTCGGGACGCGTGACGAGTTCCGGGAACATGCCGCCGGTCTGCTCGAACAGGGTGCGGCGCAGCTCGCCCTCGGAACAGCCGAAGCGCTCCGCGATGCCGGGCAGGTACCACACCGGATCCACTGCGATCTTCGTCACCGAGATGTCGCCGGACTCGTGCAGCACGCCGCCATCGGCCTTCAGCCGGGTCGCGCCCATGGCCGCGAGGATCTCCGGCATGTTGAGCCGCGCCTTGGTGACGGCGATGCTCGGGCGGATGTCGAGGCCCGCGGCGATCTCGTCCCGGAACACCTGGCCGACCATGTGGCCGAAGGGATCGAGGGAGACGATCCTGCCCGACTCGAACCATTGCGGATAGGGCCCGATCTCGGCGGTCGGGTGCGTGTTGTGGAGGTCCGGCCGCGCGAGCGGGTTCAGCGCCCGGGCGGAGATGGCCAGCGCCCGGTAGAGGGAATAGGAGCCGCCATGGGCCCCGATCACGTTGCGGTCGGCCGGGTTGGTGACGGTGCCGACGACGGGCCCACGCTCCTTCGGATCCTGGGCTCCCCACTTGATGGGTCGGCGGATGGTGGCCGCGTTCGGTTCGGGATGGGAGGTCAGCCGGATATGGGTCGAGCGATTGGGCGAGTTCATATGAGCTTCCACGCGAGAACGGGAAGACTCCCCCAACGATCGTCCGGAGAGCCTCCTTACGATCCTTGGAAGACTGATCCAAAGTAGCGGGCACGTCAACGGCTTAGAATGTGATCGTCTCTATCAATCGCTGGAGACTGGCTGGCGCAATCAAGTACATGAAATTAACCGCAGAATTTCCTCTGCGCATCGCTGCTCCTCTGAAGCGAGTCTCTGTTTTTTGCTACCAGAGAAGGGCCATTGGGAGCATGGATGGGCTCACAAAGCTTCAGCATCTTGTCCGCTTCAGTGAGATATTCGATTGATGCTTTCAAGAAAGCGCATTGAGTTAGCTTCGTTTTGCTGCCGTTGTACTCAGCAAGCGTCTTCTTGAAGACGGCATCCCTGGCATTGGTCGCTTCTCTTGCAGCTAGGCAAAGCTTCTCCGCCTGCAGCTGAGCCTTGGACTTGCACTGGTACTTGGGTGAATCCGATTCCTTCAAGATTGAAGCTGCATCGGCTCTCAGCTTATCCGCCAACCCCGGCTCGTGCTCGTGGCAGGCATCGGCCGCCTTCTCGGCCTGGGAGATATACATTCTGGATTTAGCGAGAAACTCGCATCTGAGGCTCTCGGACTTATCTTTCTGAAAGAGCGCGAATGCCTGCTGGCGCTCATCGGCATAGCGCTTGCCGAGATTAATCTCGTTGAGGCACTCGCGCTGTGTTGCTGCCTGGGTTTGCACTGCTCCGAAGAAGGCTGCAGTAGCCGAAATCAGGAAAACCGCCGATTTTCTCATGCAGGAGCTCAGTTCGTTAGCCAGGATCTCCCTACACTGTAACCTGCAACTCCTAGGTGGCGCAATATTGTAGCGCCGATATCGGCGAAGCTTTCCCGACGTCCGATGCTGCCCGGTTCGACCTGGGGCCCGAAGCCGAGGATCGGGACGTGCTCACGGGTGTGGTCGGTGCCGTGCCAGGACGGGTCGTTGCCGTGGTCGGCGGTGATGATGACGAGGTCGCCCGGCTGCAGAGCCGCCTGGATCTCCGGCATGCGCCGGTCGAAGGCTTCGAGGGCGGAGGCATAGCCGGGAATGTCGCGGCGGTGGCCGAACTCGCTGTCGAAATCGACGAGGTTCGCGAAGACGAAGCCGCCGTCGGGAAGGTCGCGCATCGCATCGATGGCGGCGGAGAGACAGGCGTCGTTGCCGTTGGGCTTGATCTCCCGCCCGGTGCTGCGATGGGCGAAGATGTCGCCGATCTTGCCGACGGTGACGATGGGACGTCCTGCCTGCGCCAGCACGTCCAGAATCGTGTCGGACGGGGGCGGGGTCGAAAAGTCCTTGCGGTTGCCCGTGCGCTTGAAGCCGGTCTCCGGCGTGCCGAAGAAGGGGCGGGCGATCACGCGGCCGATCTTGTACTCGTCGCAGAGCTCGCGCCCGATCCTGCACACCTCGTAGAGCCGCTCGAGCCCGAAGAACTCCTCGTGCGCCGCGATCTGCAGCACGCTGTCGATGGAGGTGTAGCAGATCGCCTTGCCGGTGCGCAGGTGCTCCGCGCCGAATTCCTCGACGATGCTGGTGCCGGAGGCGTGCTTGTTGCCCAGAATGCCGGGCAGCTTCGCGCGCGCGATCAGCTCGGTCGTCAGCTTCTCTGGAAAGGCGGGCATCGTATTCGGGAAATAGCCCCAGTCGAAGGAGACCGGAACACCGGCGATCTCCCAATGGCCCGAGGGCGTGTCCTTGCCCTTCGAGGTCTCGACGCCGTAGCCCCAGGCGCCGCGCACCGCGCCCTGCGGAGCAAGGTTCGGCGGCATGCGCTCCGTGGAGGCCTCGCAGGCCAGCCCCAGACCGAGCTCCACCATGTGGGGCAGCCGCAGCGGCCCTTGGCGCAGTCCCTCGCGATCTCCCCGGCCTTCTGCGCAGGCTTGCGCGATGTGCCCGAGCGTATCGGAGCCGGCATCCCCGTAAGACTCGGCATCTTCCGCGCCGCCGATACCGACGGAATCGAGGACGATGAGGAGGGAACGCGGCATCTTGGAATCCTTCGAAACTACAGAATCGATACTGATACGCCATCACGGCGCGCGTGGCGATTCCCCCTCGCCATGGCGGTGCCCCTCATGATCGTGGTGCTCATGGCTGTGGTCGTGATCGAGAGGGCACTCGCGGCCGTCGCCTCGCGGCTCGTGGATCTCGATCTGCAGGGTCGCATGGCCGATGCCGAAGCGGTGTCTCAACGCCTGCTGGGTCTCGGCGAGAAAGCGGTCGCCCGGATGCCCCTGCGGCATGACGAGATGCGCGGTCAGAGCGGTTTCCGTCGTGCTCATGGCCCAGACATGGAGGTGATGGATGCGCGCCACGCCGGGCAGCGCCTCCAGCGCCTGCCGCACCTCGGGAAGCGAGATGCCGCTGGGCACGCCGTGGAGCGAAAGCGTCAGAGACTGCCGCAGCAAGCCCCAGGTGCCCCAGATGATGACCACGGCGATCACGAGGCCGAGAACGGGGTCGATCCAGGTCGCGCCGGTCCAGAGGATCGCGAGGCCCGCCAGCACGACGCCGAGCGATACGGCGGCGTCCGCGACCATGTGGAGGAACGCGCCGCGGATGTTCAGGTCCTCATGGCTGCCGCGCATGAAGAGGAAGGCGGTGAAGCCGTTGATGACGATGCCGATGCCGGCCACGATCATCACGGTGAGGGCTGCGACGGGCTCGGGCTCGATCAGGCGCTGCACGGATTCCCAGATGATGACGCCGACAGCCACGAGCAGGAGCACCGCATTGGACAAGGCCGCTAGGATCGAGCTGGAGCGCAGGCCATAGGTGAAGCGCTCCGTCGGGCTGCGCCTTGCAAGCACCGCCGCGCCCCACGCGATGGCGAGGCCAAGCACGTCGCTCAGGTTATGGCCCGCATCCGAGAGCAGCGCCATGGAATCCGCCCAGATGCCGTAACCCGCCTCGATGATGACGAAGGCGAGATTGAGGGCGATGCCGATGGCGAAGGCGCGGCCGTGCCCAGCCTGCGGCGCCCGGGCGTGATGGTGCCCGTGGTGGGAATGGCCGGCGGAATGATGATGTGCGCTCATGATCCGTCCGCTGTCCGTCAATCCCGGACGACGCTCGATTCCGCCGTTTCCAGATTGAAGGCGGCTGCGAAGAGCGCGCAGGTATAATCCGTCTGCGGGGCGGCAAAGATGTTCTCCGCCGAGCCTTCCTCCACGATCCTGCCATTCTGCATCACCAGCACATGGTTCGCGAGCGCGCGCACCACCTTCAGGTCGTGGCTGATGAACATGTAGGCGAGGTCGCGCCGCCTCTGGAGATCGCGCAGCAGCTCCACGATCTGCGCCTGCACCGACATGTCGAGGGCCGAGGTCGGCTCGTCCAGCATGATGAAGCGCGGCTCCAGCGCCATGGCGCGCGCAATCGCAATGCGCTGGCGCTGGCCGCCTGAGAATTCGTGCGGGTAGCGGTCCATGGTGGAAGGGTCGAGGCCCACATCGTGCAGCGCGCGGGCGACGATGTCGCGGCGCTCGGCATAGGACAGGTCCTTGTTCTGGACCTCGAGGCCCTCGGCCACGATTTCCGCCACCGACATGCGCGGCGAGAGGGAGCCGTAGGGGTCCTGGAACACCACCTGCAGATCCTTGCGCATCGGGCGGATGCCCTTCGCGCGAAGATTGTCGATGCGGTTGCCTAGGAAAACGATGGGGCCTTCCGACTGCACGAGGCGCAGGATCGCGAGGCCGAGCGTCGTCTTGCCGGAGCCGGATTCACCGACGACGCCGACGGTTTCGCCCTGGCGGACGCGGATCGACACGCCGTCGACCGCCTTCACATGCCCGACGGTTTTCTGCAGGAAGCCGCGCTTGATGGGGAACCAGACCTTGATGGGGCCTGCCTCCACGATGGTGGGCGCATTCGCCGGCACCGGATTGGCACGGCCCTTCGGCTCCGCCGCAAGGAGGCGCTGCGTATAGGCGTGCCGCGGGTTACCGAACACCTCCTCGACCGTGCCGTGCTCGACGATCTCCCCTTTCAGCATCACGCAGACGCGGTCGGCGATCTTCCGCACGATGCCGAGGTCGTGCGTGATGAACAGCATCGACATGCCGAGCCTGGCCTTGAGCTCTGCCAGGAGTTTCAGGATCTGCGCCTGCACCGTCACGTCGAGCGCGGTGGTCGGCTCGTCGGCGATGAAGAGATCAGGCTCGTTGGCGAGCGCCATGGCGATCATCACGCGCTGGCGCTGACCGCCGGAGAGCTGGTGCGGATAGGCGGTGAGGCGGCTCTCCGCATCGCGGATGCCGACGAGCTCCAGAAGCTCGAGGGTGCGGGCGCGTGCCTCCTTGTCGGCGAGGCCGCGATGCAGTTTCAGAATCTCGCCGATCTGCCGGTCGATGGTGTGGAGCGGATTGAGCGAGGTCATCGGCTCCTGGAACACCATGGTGATGTCGTCGCCGCGAACCTTGCGCATCTGGTTCTCGTCCAGCCCGATCAGGTCGCGCCCCTTGAACAGGACCTTGCCCGACGGATGATGCGCGGAGGGGTAGGGGAGGAGCTTGAGGATCGAGAGCGCCGAGACCGACTTGCCCGATCCCGACTCGCCCACGAGCGCCACCGTCTCGCCGGGCATGATGTCGAAGGACACGCGATCCACGGCCAGCATGTCGCGCCCGCCCTGGCGGAAGGCGACGGAGAGATCTTGGACGGAGAGGAGGGGTTCTGTCATTTGAACGCCTTCCGCGGATCGAAGGCGTCGCGCACGGCTTCGCCGATGAAGATGAGAAGGCTGAGCATGATGGCGATCACGAAGAAGCCCGCGAGCCCGAGCCAGGGAGCCTGAAGGTTCGCCTTGCCCTGCGCCAGCAATTCGCCGAGCGATGGCGAGCCGGGCGGCAGGCCGAAGCCGAGGAAGTCGAGGGAGGTGAGCGTCGTGATCGAGCCGTTGATGATGAAGGGCATGAAGGTGAGCGTCGCCACCATCGCATTCGGCAGCAGGTGCCGGAACATGATGGTGCCGTTGGAGAGGCCCAAGGCGCGCGCGGCGCGCACGTATTCGAAGTTTCGCGCGCGCAGGAACTCGGCGCGCACGACGCCCACCAGCGACACCCAGGAGAAGAGCAGGAGGATGCCGAGGAGCACGAAGAAGCTCGGCGTGATCACGGCCGAGATGATGATGAGGAGATAGAGCGAGGGGATCGCCGTCCAGACCTCGATGAAACGCTGGAAGAGCAGATCGACCCAGCCGCCGTAATAGCCCTGCACGGCGCCTGCCAGGATGCCGATGATGGAGGAGATGCCCGCAAGCGTCAGCCCGAAGAGGACCGAGATGCGGAAGCCGTAGATGAGGCGGGCCACCACGTCTCGGCCCTGGTCGTCGGTGCCGAGCCAGTTCCACTCGATTGCGTCGCAGCCCGTGCCGCCCGTACGCTCCGCGATGGGGCGGCACTGTTCGTCGTCCAGCATCCAGGTCGGCGGCGCGGGGGCGGGGACCGGCAGGTCGAGGTTGTGCGTGTTGTAGGAGAAGCGGATCGGCGCCCAGAGCAGCCAGCCGTTCTCCTCGATCTCATTGGCGATGACCGGATCGCGGTAATCGGTCTGCGCCAGGAAGCCGCCGAACTTCTCCTCCGGATAATCCACGAAGGCGGGGTAGAGCAGCTCGCCCTTGTAATAGGCGAGGATCGGCCGGTCGTTGGCGATGAACTCGGCGAACATGCTGAGCACGAACAGGACGAGGAAGATCCAGAAGGACCAGTAGCCGCGGCGGTTCGCCTTGAAGTTGTCGAGCCTGCGCCGGTTGAGCGGCGAGAGCTTGATGTAGCCCTCTCTCGGCAGGGGAGACGCGGCGGGCGAGGCGACGGGAACGTTCTCGTTCATCTCACGCCCCCCTGACGCCTGTCATCCCCGGCGAGCCGAAGGCGAGGAAAGGGGATCCATCGCGGTGGACGTGATGGTGGATTCCCTTCCCCCCCGCTGCGCTCCGGCCGGGAATGACATTGAAGTGTGCCTGAGCGCTCATCTCATGCCTCCCGCGTTTCGAAATCAATCCGCGGATCGATCCAGGTATAGGTGAGATCGGAGACCAAGTTCACCACGAGCCCGAGGAGCGAAAAGATGTAGAGATTGGCGAAGACCACGGGATAGTCGCGGTTCACGATCGACTCGAAGGAGAGAAGGCCGAGGCCGTCGAGCGAAAAGATCGTCTCGATCAGGAGCGAGCCCGCGAAGAACGCGCCGATGAAGGCTCCGGGAAATCCGGCGACCACGATCAGCATTGCATTGCGGAAGACATGGCCGTAGAGAACCTGGCCCTCGGAGAGCCCCTTCATGCGTGCGGTGATCACGTATTGCTTGCGGATCTCGTCGAGGAAGGAGTTCTTCGTGAGCAGCGTCGAGGTGGCGAAGGCCCCGAGCGCCATGGCCGTGATCGGCAGGGCCAGATGCCAGAAATAATCGACGATCTTGCCGAAGAGCGACAACTGCTCCCAGTTGTCGGAGGTCAGTCCCCGCAGGGGGAAGAACTGCCAGAAGGATCCGCCGGCGAACAGCACGATCAGCAGGATCGCGAAGAGAAAGCCCGGGATCGCATAGCCGATGATGACCACGGCCGAAGTCCAGGTGTCGAAGGAGGAGCCGTCCCTCACCGCCTTCCTGATGCCGAGCGGCACCGAGATGGCGTAGGAGAGGAGCGTCATCCACAACCCTAAGCTGATCGAGACGGGAAGTTTCTCCTGGATCAGCTCCAGCACCGAGATGTCGCGAAAGTAGCTCTTGCCGAAATCGAAGCGCGCGTAGTCCCAGATCATCTTGAGGAAGCGCTCGTGGGCGGGCCTGTCGAAGCCGAACTGCGTCTCGAGCTGCTGGATGAATTGCGGGTCGAGCCCCTGCGCGCCGCGATAGCGGGAGGATGTGGCGTCGGCTCCGCCGCCACCGCCGGGCTGGCCCTGTCCTCCGCCCGAAAAGTCGCCGCCCCCGCCCGAAATGCGCGAGGTCGCGCCGGTATCCTGTCCCTGGAGCTGCGCGATGATGCGCTCGACGGGGCCGCCGGGGGCGAACTGGATGATGACGAAGGAGATGAGCATGATCCCCAGAATCGTCGGGATCATGAGCAGGAGGCGGCGCGCGATGTAAGCCAGCATCAAGCGCCCGCTGATGCGCGGCCGATGCGGCCGAGATGGGTGTCGCCAAAGGCGGAGGCGTATTTCAATCCGTATCCCAGCATGCGGTCGAACCCGATATGAGCCGCCCAGATCGCGGCCAGTCCTAGGAACATAGGACTGTTCAGGAGCAGTCCAACACCTGCCAGGACGGCCGGCCCGATGGTGGAGTGCAAGGCATTATAGACCGCGGCTCCGGGCCGGGGGCCAGCCATGTAGGCGGCAAAGCTCAGGTCGGGCAGGAAGAACAGCAGGGCATAAAGCCACCAGGACAGGCCCGTGAGGGCAAAGCCTGCTGTTGCGAGAGCCAGCAGGGCTGCCCCCTCCAGGCGCAGGAGAAGGCGGGGCGCACCCGCGACAGCCGGTATTCTTAGAAGTCCGTCCAAATGTCAGCCTCGCCCGATTCGCTTCGCCTTCTCGGCATCGTACCACCAGGTTCCCGGCGCGCCCGAGCCGAAGCGGGGCTTCCTCTCGGGCCTGGAGAACTGGTCCCAATAGGCAATCCAGTCCGTGGCCTTGAACCACATGGGAACCCAATAATGGCCCGCCCGGAGCACCCGGTCCAGGGCCCGGCACGTGATGTTCAGCTCCTCGCGCGACTTGGCGTTGCCGATCCGCTCGATGAGCGCATCGATGGCGGGATGGCTGATGCCCGCAATGTTGCGCGTTCCGTTCGTCTTGGCGGCCTGCGAGCCATAGACCACGCGCAGGCTGTCGCCCGGCGTCGTGGCGCCGACTAGGGCCCGGCTCGTCATGTCGAAATCGTATTCGTCCAGGCGCCGCTGATACTGGGCCGCATCCACGATGCGCGAGCGGGTCTCGATCCCGAGACGCTTCAGGTTGGCCTGGAATGGCTGGGTGTGAGGCTGCAGAAAGGATGAGGAATCGAGGAACTCGATGGTGAAGGGCTGCCCGTTCGGCAGCCTCAAGACGCTGCCCTCGAGCTTGCAGCCGGCCTCCCGCAGGAGAGTGTTCGCCCGGCGCAGCAATTGCCGGTCCTGGCCGGACCCGTCGGAAACTGGCGGCATGACGGGCTCGCCGAAGGCCGCGGTGGGCAATGTGTCCCGGAACGGTTCCAGCAGGGCGAGCTCCTCCGCCGAGGGCTTGCCCACCGCCTTCATGTCCGAGTTCTCGAAATACGATGTCAGGCGCTTGTAGGCGCCGTACATGATGTTTGCGTTCGTCCACTCGAAGTCGAAGGCGAGCCCGATGGCCTCGCGGATGCGCTGATCCTTGAACGAATCCCTGCGGGTGTTGAAATACCAGCCCTGGATGGGCGCGGGCGTGTCGTCGGGGATCTCCTCCCGCTTCACGCGTCCGTCCTTCACGGCGGGAAAATCGTATCCCGTCGCCCAGATCCGCGAGGTGTATTCCTCGTTGAAGTTGAGCGTCCCGTTCTTGAAAGCCTCGAAGGCAACGGTGCGGTCGCGGAAATACTCGTAGCGGACGCGGTCGAAATTGTTCTGGCCCACATTCACGGGCAGGTCCTTGGCCCAGTAATCGGGCACGCGCTCGAACTCGATGAAGCGTCCCTGCTCGAAGGAGCCGACCTTGTAGGGGCCGGAGCCGAGGGGCGCTTCCAATGTCGAAGCCTCGAAGTCGCGGCCCCGCCACCAGCGCTCGGAGAAGATCGGCATGCCGGCGATCACCAGATGCAGGTCGCGGCTGCGCTCGGGCGAGAGCTGCACGCGCAGCACATCGTCAGCTTCCGCTTCCGCCGCGACCATCTGCGTGAGGATGGAACGGAAGACCGGGTGCCCCTTCGTCTTCAGGATGTTCAGGGAAAAGGCCGCATCCTTCGCCGTGACAGGCGAGCCGTCGTGGAAGCGGGCCTCGGGGCGAAGGACGAACCGATAGGTGAGCTTGTCGTCCGAGATCCGCACCGACTTGGCCACAAGCCCGTAGAGCGCATCCGGCTCGTCGCCGGAGCCCGCCATCAGCGTGTCGAAGGTGCTGCCCATGCCGGCGGCGCCGTCGCCCTGCAGCACGAAGATGTTGAGGGTGTTGAAGGTGTCGAAGTTCTGGTTGCCGGACGCCTGCCTGATCTGGATCGAAAGCAGGCCGCCCTTGGGCGCTGCGGGATTCACATAGTCGAAATGCTTGAAGTCGGGGCCGTATTTCAGGTCCCCGAAGCTTGAGAGACCATGGGTCTCAGGTCCGCCGTTCTCCTGCGCGAAAGCGAATTTCGGCATAAAGGACAGGGCCGCAGTTGCGGCCCCGCTCTTGAGCAGACTTCTGCGGCTGAACACATTCATCGCGGCGCTCCCGTCTTGGCGGCTTTGGCCTCGTCATACCACCAGATGCTGGGGAAGGCGGCTGCGCCATAACGCGGCATGTTCTCCGGATGGCTGAAGCGGTCCCAGCGCGCGGTGCGCTGCTTCAGACTCGTCCATTGCGGAACGACATAGTCATGCGCCAGCAGAACGCGATCGAGAGCTTTCGTGGCCGCCACCAGCTCTTCGCGGTTCTTCGCGAAGATCACCATCTCGATCAGGGCGTCGATGGCCGGATCCGAAATGCCCGCGAGGTTCTGCGAGCCTTCGCGGTTCGCCGCCTGCGAGCCCCAGTATTCGCGCTGCTCGTTGCCCGGCGAGGACGATTGGGCCCAGAGACCGGTGGTGATGTCGAAATCGAAGGATCGGGTGCGGTTGACGTACTGGACTTCGTCCACGGTTCGCACGGTCGCATCGATCCCGAGACGCTTGAGAGCCTCGGCATAGGGCAGGAAGACGCGCTCGTCGTTGGGGCTGTTGCCAAGCAGTTCTGCGCTCAGGACCTCGCCTTTCGCATTCACGCGGCGGCCGTTCTTGATCTCCCAGCCGGCTTCCTTGAGCAGCCGGTCGGCCTCGCGCAGGTTGCGGCGGATCGCTTCGGGCGAGTCGTTGACCGGGTTCTTGTAGGGCGTCGTGAAGACCTCCGGCGGAATCTTGTCGCGCAGGGATTCGAGGATCTCCAGCTCGTGCCCTTCGGGCAGGCCGGAGGAGGCGAGGTCGAGCCCGTAGAAATAGCTCGAGGGGCGCTCGTAGAGGCCGTAGAACAGCGTTCTCTTGAGCTCCTCGAAGGGGAAGGCGAGGTTGAAGGCCCGGCGCACGCGCTCGTCCTTGAACTTGTCGCGCCTGAGGTTGAGCACGAAGGCTTGCATCCTGCCGCTGGCGCGGACGGGAAACTCCTCCAGCACCACGCGTCCCTGCTGCCGGGCCGGGAAATCGTAGCCCGTCGCCCAGTTGCGGGCGCTGTTCTCCGACCGGAAGTCGATGCGGTCGCCCTTGAAGGCCTCCAGCAGCACCGTCGCGTCGCGGTAGTACTCGTTGCGGATCTCGTCGAAATTGTACTGGCCGACATTCACGTTGAGATCCTTGCCCCAATAGTCGGGCACGCGCTCATAGGTGGCGCTGCGGCCCGCATCGAAGCTCTTGAGGCGATAGGGGCCGGATCCCAGCGGCGGCTCAAGGGTCGTCTGGGTCACGTCGCGCTTGCGGCCGCCCGGGCCCGTGCCCTCCCACCAGTGCTTCGGCAGGACGATCAGCTGGCCCATGATCTGCGGCAGTTCGCGGTTGCCGGTCTCGTTGAAGGTGAACTTCACCTCGCGCTCGCCCACCTTCTCCGCCTTCGCCACGTTGGCGTAGAAGGCGTAAGTCGGGCTGTGCTTCTTCAGGGTCTCGAAGGAATAGATCACGTCCTCCGCCGTGACCGGCCGGCCGTCGTGCCAGCGGGCCTCCGGGCGCAGGCGGAAGGTGACGGAGGAATAATCCTCCGGATAGGAGAAGGATTCGGCCAGGAGCCCGTAGGATGTGTTCGTCTCGTCCGCCGAGGGCGTGGTCAGGGTCTCGTAGATGAGCCCGAGGCCCTGTTCGGGGGCGCCCTTCACGCCGGCGACGACGATGTTGAAGCTGTCGAAAGTGCCCTGCGCCCCGAGGCGCACCAGCCCGCCCTTGGGGGCGTTGGGGTTCACATAATCGAAATGCTTGAAGCCCGGGGCGTATTTCGGCTCGCCCAGAAGCGCCGAGCCGTGCCGCCACAACGTTTCCTGAGCCGAGAGGGGGGTAAAGGCAAGACCAGCGGCCAGGACGCTCAGCAACAGGGTACGGATCACACACAATCTCCCGGGGACGAGGGCTGTTTCTCGTCAGCTACATTTTTGTCCATCGAGGGACGAGCGCAAGGGAGACGGGGCAAAACAAAAAGCCGGGCCTTTCAGCCCGGCTTCACGAATACGAGAGTTCGGTGCGCGTTACTGGGCCACAGGGGCCGCGGGAGCCACAGGGGCCGCCGGGGCGGCGGGAGCAGCAGGAGCTCCGGCAGTGGCAGGAGCCGCGGGAGCGGCGGCGTCGGCCGGAGCAGCGGCGGCGGCCTCAGGAAGCGGAGGAGCATTGGGGGAGATCGACTTCAGATAGGCGATCAGATCCGCCCGCTCCTTGGCCTGGCCGATGCCGGCGAAGGCCATGATGGTGCCGGGAGCCCAGGTCTTGGGGGTATGGATGAACTCGAACAGCGCCTCATAGGTCCACTCGCCGCCCTTCTCCTTGAGCGCTGCCGAGTAGTTGAAGCCGGGATGCGCGGCGAGAGGACGTCCGACGATGCCGTGGAGGTTCGGGCCGACCTTGTTCGCGCCGCCCTCCTCGAAGGTGTGGCAGGAGGCGCACTTCTTGGCCGAGGCCTGGCCCTTGGCGATATCGGCGCTGGCGAGGAGCACGGGAAGCGGCTCCTCCTGAACGGCCGGGGCGCCTGCGCCTGCAGCGGCTTCCTCGGGAGCCGGGAGATCGTAGCCCGGGACCGCGGGCGTCTCCGGCGAGAACAGCCCGCCGGCGATGACGTTGATGCCGACCACGAAGAGAAGCGTACCGAAAACGGCGCCCGCGATCTTATTGGTCTCGATATTCATGGATTAGGCTCTCCTCGCCTCGACACCGGCGAAATCAGCGCAACGGAACTCATTCGCAGGCAGGGTGCCCGCGACCGCGCGTTGCTTAGCCGTAGAGATGGGGTTTTGACAATGGGGTCTAAGGGCTTTTCGTCAGTCTCATGGTCGCAGTGGGGCGGATAAAAGGCCAACGACAGGCCTATTCTCCTCGGGCGCGGCTCTCCCGCGGGCCATGACAAACGAGGCCCGCCTTGCTAAGGACGCGCAAGCCTCCTCTGCAAAGATCCCCATGTCCGACCCGCTCGTCCTGATCCCCGCCCGCCTCGCCGCGACCCGCCTGCCCAACAAGCCCCTGGCCGACATCGCGGGCGAGCCCATGATCGTCCATGTCTGGCGCCGGTCGGTCGAGGCCGGAATCGGCCCGGTGGCGGTCACCACCGACGCGCCCGAGATCGCCGAGGCCGTGACAAAGGTCGGAGGTCAGGCGGTCATGACCCGATCCGACCACGCCTCCGGCTCCGACCGCATCTTCGAGGCTGTGGAAAAGCTCGACCCGGAGGGGCGGCACGACGTGGTCGTGAACGTCCAGGGGGATCTTCCCACCATCGACCCGGCGGTCATCGCCGCCTCCGTGGCTCCCCTTGCCGACGCTTCCGTCGATCTTGCGACCCTCGTGGCCTTGATCGAGCGGGAGGAGGAGAGGACGAACCCCAACGTGGTCAAGATGGTCGGGAGCCCTGTCTCCCCGGGACGGTTCCGCGCCCTCTACTTCACCCGCGCGACCGCGCCCTACGGGGACGGGCCGCTCTATCATCACATCGGTCTCTACGCCTACCGCCGCAAAGCTTTGCAGCGTTGCGTCGGGCTTCCGGCCTCGGTCCTGGAAACCCGCGAGAAGCTGGAGCAGCTGCGGGCGCTGGAGGCCGGCATGCGGATCGACGCCGTCGTCGTCGACGATGTGCCGCTCGGCGTCGACACCCCTCACGATCTGGAAAGGGCGCGCGAGATCATCGCGGCTCGGAGGAAGCCATGAACAAGATCATTTCGTTTCAGGGTGAGCCGGGAGCCAACTCTCACATCGCCTGTTCGGAGGTGCACCCCGACTGGCAGGTCTTGCCGTGCCCGACCTTCGAGGACGCGTTCGCGGCCGTGAACGAGGGAACGGCGGGGCTCGGCATGATCCCCATCGAGAACTCGATTGCGGGGCGCGTGGCCGACATTCACCACCTCCTGCCGACCTCGGGCCTCCACATCGTCGGCGAGCATTTCCTGCCGATCCATTTCCAGCTCATGGCGGTCCCGGACGCCAATCTCGGCACCATCAAGAGCGTGCACAGCCATGTCCATGCGCTGGGCCAGTGCCGCAAGATCATCCGCAAGCTCGGGCTGAAGGCGCATGTGGCGGGCGACACGGCGGGCTCGGCCCGCGAGGTGTCCGAGTGGAAGGACCC
Organism: Microvirga roseola; assembly: GCF_020866965.1. Lineage (GTDB taxonomy): Bacteria > Pseudomonadota > Alphaproteobacteria > Rhizobiales > Beijerinckiaceae > Microvirga > Microvirga roseola. Next base: position 28,794 of record NZ_JAJATX010000025.1, on the reverse strand, counting down.
GACCAAGGCCTCCCTCGCCCCGCGCATGGCCGCCGACATCTACGGCCTCAAGATCCTGGCCGAGGACGTGGAGGACGAGGCGCACAACACCACGCGCTTCGTGATCCTCTCCAAGACGCCGCAATGGGCGCCTGCCGGCAACGGGCCGACGGTCACCTCCTTCGTCTTCCGCGTCCGCAACCTGCCCGCGGCCCTCTATAAGGCGCTGGGCGGCTTCGCGACCAACGGCATCAACATGACCAAGCTCGAGAGCTACATGCTCGAAGGCGAATTCCTGGCGACCCAGTTCTACGCCGAGGTGGACGGCCACCCGGAGGATGCCAACCTCAAGCGCGCCCTGGAGGAGCTCGACTTCTTCTCCCGCGAGCTGCGCATCCTCGGCGTCTACCCGGCCGATCCCTTCCGGGAGAAGATCAGGGAAGCGGCGGAGTGACGGTGGCCGTCCGCGATGGCTTGGAGTCGGACGCGGAAGGCATCGCAAGGGTCCATGTCCAGGGCTGGCGGGAATCCTACAAGGATTTCATGTCTCCCGATGCGCTGGCAGGCCTGTCCGTCGAGGAGCGCCTGTCGATGTGGCGGAGCACTCTGGCCAAGCCTGATCCCCGGTCGAAGCTGCTTGTCGCGGAGATGGATTGTAGGGAGATCGTCGGCTTCGTATGTGCCGGGCCAGCTCGGGCGGAAGGGGCGGAGCTGCTCGCCACCGAGGCCGAGTTTTTCGCAATCTATCTGCTGGACAGGGTCAAGCGGCAGGGGCTCGGCCGCAGGCTCATGGCTGGGGTCTTCAGCCACTTGGCCGGCCAAGGCTTCCGCTCAGCAGGCTTGTGGGTGCTGAAGGACAACCTGCCGGCCCGTCGCTTCTATGAGGCCCTTGGCGGCCAAGCCGGGCCGGAGCAGTCATTCGACGTGCGTGGACAGAGGCTGGCCGAGATCGTCTATCGTTTCGAGCCGATCCCGCACTGATCCCTACTCCTTCACCCACTCCCGCAGCAGGTGGTTCGCAATTGCGATCCGGGCGGGAGCCTGGAAGGTCTCGTGCGCGCCCTCCAGCATGAGCCGGACGTCCTCCTTCGTGAACCAGCGGGCATCCTCCAGCTCCTCGCCGTCGAAGGCGATCTCGTCGGTGAGCGCCTCGCCGATGCAGCCGATCATGAGGGAGGAGGGGAAGGGCCAGGGCTGGGAGGCGAGATAGCGGACCGCACCCACGCGGATGCCGGCTTCCTCGAAGGTCTCGCGCCGCACCGCCGCCTCGACGGTTTCGCCGGGCTCCAGGAAGCCTGCGAGGCAGGAATACATCTTTTCCGGAAAGCGCGCCTGACGGCCCATGAGGCACCTGTCGCCGTGGGCGATCAGCATGATCACGACCGGATCGGTGCGGGGGAAATGCTGCGCGCCGCAATTCGCGCAGTCGCGCCGGAAGCCGGCCTGACCGGCCTGCGTGGCCGCGCCGCAATTGGCGCAGAAGCGGTGGCGGGCATGCCAGTCGAGCATCGACTTGGCCATGGCGAGGATGCCGAGCTCCTCCTGGGGCACGAGGTCGCGCACGGCGATCGCGCGCAGGTCCGCGACCGCGAAAGCCGGATCGTCCTGGAACAGACCGGCGGCTTCCGGCAGCGCGAGGGTGGCGACCACGGGACGGCCTTCGAGAGTGCCGAGGAGAACCTGTTCCCGGCGGCTCGTGATCCGGTCGAGGATCGCGGCGGGGAGGAGCCCCGTTCCGGGCTCGCCCGCCTGCAGGATCGGCAGGTCGCCGGCCAGGACCACCATGGCGGTCTGCGGATCGTGGACCGCCTTGGCGAGAGCCTCCGGGTCCCGTTCGGCGCTGTGCCGCACGAGGGGGTTGATGATGTAGCCGATGGGTTTGGTCATGGTCAGGACGCCGCGAAAAGGGCAGCGGCGCGCTCGATCAGGGCCGTCGCCGCGTGGTCGGGATAGGGTGTCCGGGTCCCGTGCCCCCAGACGGGGCCGGGCCAGGCGGGATCGGAGCGGAAGCGGCCGATCACGTGGACATGAAGCTGCGTCACGATGTTGCCGAGCGCCCCCACATTCACCTTGTCGGGCCTGGACAGCTCCAGCATGACCTTCGTGGCGATGCGGATCTCCTGCATCAGCAGGGCCGACTGCTCGTCCGAGAGGTCCGTCAGCTCGCCTGCCCCCGGGATGCGGGGAACCAGCACGAACCAGGGGAACCGGGCGTCGTTCAGGAGAAGGACCGAGGAGAGGGCGAGGTCGCCGATGGGGATCGTGTCGGCGTCGAGCCTAGAATCGAGCTGGAAGGTCATGGACCTATCTAGCCGAGCCTGCGGCCTTGTGTCAGCCTGTCTCCTTCGTCCTTACAGGCCCTGAGTGTCATTCCCGGCCGCAGCGAAGCGGAGGGGAAAAGCGGAGGGGAAGGGAATCCATGTTCATGCACAGTGCCCCCATGATCCTCTTCCCGATCCTGCAGGCCGCCGGGGGTGACACGCGGTGCATGGTGGAGAGCGGGGATGACAGGGAAGGCAGCTCGTTTCCAACTTGCGTTCCTGGCCTGAAACGCCCATATAGCGATTGGGAGGTTGGCGAGGGACGTCTCACTCGCCAACCGGGTCAGGTCCGGAAGGAAGCAGCCCTAACGAGACCGAACGGGTCTTCGTCCAGCCTCCCACCTTTGATTTTCCCAAAGCCTTGCAGTCGATGGACGATACCACAGCCGGCACGCCCCTGAACGACGAGCCGGCCCTGCCGGGCTTCCCCGCCGCGGCCGCGCCGTCCTTGCCCTATCGCGTCCTTGCCCGCAAATACCGCCCGCGCACCTTCGACGACCTGATCGGCCAGGAGGCGATGGTCCGCACCCTCTCGAACGCCTTCGAGACGGGGCGCATTCCGCAGGCCTGGATGCTCACGGGCGTCCGCGGCGTCGGCAAGACCACCACCGCACGCATTCTCGCCCGCGGCCTCAACTACCAGAAGCCCGACGGCGCCGGCGCGCCCACCATCCACATGCCGGAACTCGGCGTGCATTGCGAAGCCATCATGGAATCGCGGCACGTGGACGTGCTGGAGATGGACGCGGCCTCGCATACCGGCATCGACGACGTTCGCCAGATCATCGACGGCATCCGCTATTCGCCGGTCTCGGCCCGCTACAAGGTCTACATCATCGACGAGGTCCACATGCTCTCGGAGAAGGCGTTCAACGCCTTCCTGAAGACGCTGGAGGAGCCACCGCCCCACGCGAAGTTCATCTTCGCCACCACCGAAATCCGCAAGGTCCCCGTCACGATCCTGTCCCGCTGCCAGCGCTTCGACCTGCGCCGCATCGAGGCCGACAAGCTCGTGGCCCATCTCGGGCGCATCTGCGACGAGGAAGGGGTGAGGGCCGAGGCGGAAGCGCTCGCGGCCATTGCCCGCGCGGCGGAGGGATCCGCGCGCGACTCGCTCTCGCTCCTGGACCAGGCCATCGCCCACGGCGCAGGCGTCGTGACGCCCGATACCGTGCGCGACATGCTGGGGCTCGCCGACCGCACCCAGGTCATCGACCTCTTCGAGGCGGTGATGAAGGGCGACGTGCCGGCCGCCTTCGCCGGGCTCCGCTCCCAGTACGATGCGGGCGCGGACCCGGGCGTGATCCTCTCCGATCTCGCCGCCTTCTCCCATGTGGTCACGCGCCTCAAGCTGATCCCCGAAGCTGCCAAGGACCCGGCTTTGTCCGAGATCGAGCGGGTGCGCGGCAGGGAATTCGCCGAGAAGCTTTCGGTGCGCACGCTCTCCCGCACCTGGCAGATTCTGCTCAAGGGCATCCCCGAGATTCAGGCCTCGAACCGTCCCATCGCCGCCGCCGAAATGGTGATCGTGCGCCTGGCCTATGCGGCCGACCTGCCGACGCCGGACGAGGCCCTGCGCGCGCTCAAGGACGGCGCGCCGCTGCCCGCTGGCGGCGGTTCGCCCGCGCCCGCAGTGGGGCCCTCCGGCCCCGCCACCTCCGGCAATATGGCGCTGGCAACCTCGCAGCCCATGCCGCAGCAGCGGCCTCAGGCATCCTCGCCCCAGCCGACCATGCGCCTTCGCCGTTTCGAGGACGTGGTGGCGCTCGCCGGCGAGAAGCGCGAGATCGTGCTGAAGTCGCAGCTCGAGCGCGACGTGCGCCTCGTCCGTTTCGAGGAGGGCCGCATCGAGCTCAGCCTCACGGAGACTGGCAGCCGCACCATCGCCAACGACCTGACGCGCGCCCTCCAGCAATGGACCGGCGAGCGCTGGATGGTGGCGCTCTCCTCGCAAGAGGGACAGCGGACACTGCATGAGAAGGCCGTCGCCGCCGAGCGCGAGCGCAAGGAGGGTGCCGCGAACCATCCCCTCGTGCAGGCGGTGCTCGCGAAGTTTCCCGGCGCGCAGATCGTGAACGTGATCGAGCGCGCGGAGAAGCCGGGCGAGGACGGCGCCGACGCAGAAACGGAGATCCTGGGCGAGGCCGATGCGGCCGATGCGCTCGAGACCGAAGCCGACGACGATCTGGATTAAGGGAGAGAGCCATGAAGGACATCATGGGACTGATGAAGCAGGCGCAGGCCATGCAGCAGAAGATGCAGGACGTCCAGGCCGAGCTCGACAATCTCGAAGTCGAAGGCACGGCAGGCGGCGGCGTCGTGACCGTGAAGGTGTCCGGCAAGGGCAACCTCAAGGCGATCAGCATCGATCCCACGCTCATGAACCCGGACGAGAAGGAGATTCTCGAGGATCTCATCGTCGCCGCCATGAACGACGCGCGCGGCAAGGCGGATCGCGTCACTCAGGAGCGTATGGAGAGTCTGACCAAGGGGCTGCCGCTGCCTCCGGGCCTGAAGCTGTTCTGAGCAAAGCGTCGCACGAAGAAGCGGATACCGGTTCTTCGGATCAAGCGATGCGATGAAAGCAAAAGAGAACTTGAATGGCCCAGCATGTCGCAGGCCCTGAGATCGAGCGCCTGATCCAGCTGCTCGCCCGTCTGCCGGGCTTAGGTCCCCGTTCGGCGCGGCGCGCGGCGCTTCATCTCATCAAGAAGCGGGACACGCTGCTCAACCCGTTGAGCGACGCCATGCGCGTCGCCACCGAGCGCATCGTCGTGTGCTCGTCCTGCGGCAATGTCGATACCTCCGATCCCTGCACCATCTGCCGGGACGCCAAGCGCGATCCCTCCATCCTCGTGGTGGTGGAGGACGTGTCCGATCTCTGGGCGCTGGAGCGCTCGGGCGCGGTCAACGCCAAGTACCACGTGCTCGGCGGCGTGCTCTCGCCGCTCGACGGCGTGAGGCCCGAGCACCTGAACCTGGATCGGCTCGTGGCCCGCGCCTCGGAGCCCGGCGTCTTAGAGGTGATCCTGGCGCTCAACGCCACCGTCGACGGCCAGACCACGGCCCATTACATCACCGAGCTCCTGGCCCATCTGCCGGTGAAGGTGACGAAGCTCGCCCACGGCGTCCCGGTGGGCGGCGAACTCGACTACCTCGACGAGGGGACGCTCTCGGCGGCTATCCGCCAGCGCACGAGTTTCTGAGGTTGTCGCTCTGAAATTCCCTCCCCCTTGCGGGGAGGGGCAGGGGTGGGGGCTGGACCGGGCGAGCAATAGCCGGATGTGGCGCTGGTTCACCTCTCCTAGAGGGAGAGGTCGCCGCGCGTCAGCGCGGCGGGTGAGGGGTTAGTGTCCTCTCCGGAAACAGCTCTCCCCCTCACCCTCGCTGCGCTCGACCTCTCCCCGCCGGGGAGAGGTATGGCTGTAGCGGCCTCGCGCTTCTCCTTTGAGCAGGGCGCCTGACATTCCGACTCCCACCTCCAACTCCTCCCCACAAGGGGGAGGAGGGTTCGCGTTGCGCCCGCATTCCGACTTGCGCCAGGCGAAAGCAGGTCTCGGGCAAGCCCGAGGGAAGGAACGAGAGCTGACGATGCGACCAATGACGGGACGTCTTGCAGGTGACAGGTCCCGGCGCCGTTGCTAATCAGGCCGCACCGCAATTCTTGTCCGGGTTTGCCATGTCCACCGCCGATCTCTCTCGAACCATCGATGCCGCCTGGGAAGACCGGGCCAATGTGAGCCTCACCACGCAAGGCGCCGTCCGCGACGCCGTGGAGGAGGCGATCCAGCTGCTCGACTCAGGTAAAGCGCGGGTGGCCGAGAAGACCGGCGATACGTGGCAGGTGCATCAATGGCTAAAAAAGGCGGTCCTGCTGTCCTTCCGCCTCAACGACATGGAAGTCGTCAGGGGCGGGCCGGGCGAGGCCACCTGGTGGGACAAGGTGCCCTCCAAATTCGCCGGCTGGGGCGAAAACCGCTTCCGTGACGCAGGCTTCCGCGCCGTGCCGAACTGCACCGTGCGCCGCGGCGCCTATATCGCGCCCGGCGTGGTGCTCATGCCCTCCTTCGTCAATCTCGGCGCCTATGTGGACGAGGGCACGATGGTGGATACCTGGGCGACCGTCGGCTCCTGCGCCCACATCGGTAAGAACGTGCATCTCTCCGGCGGCGTTGGCATCGGCGGCGTGCTGGAGCCGCTCCAGGCCAATCCCACCATCATCGAGGACAACTGCTTCATCGGCGCGCGCTCCGAGGTGGTGGAGGGCGTCGTGGTGGGCGAGGGCTCGGTGCTCTCCATGGGCGTCTTCCTCTCGGCTTCCACCAAGATCATCGACCGCAACACCGGCGAGATCTTCGTCGGCCGCGTGCCGCCCTATTCCGTGGTCGTCCCCGGCTCTCTCCCCGGCAAGCCGCTGCCCGACGGCTCCCCCGGCCCGTCCCTCTACTGCGCCGTCATCGTCAAGCGCGTCGATGCGCAGACCCGGGCAAAGACGGGGATCAATGAGCTGTTGAGAGACTAAACTGACGACTGACTAAATTCATCTCCCTCTTTGATATATTGTATCAGTGAGGGGGATGATGTCGGTTCAGCAGCTTTTCTTCAGTTTTGAAGGACGGATCAATCGCGCCCGATATTGGGCAGCGACAATCGCTCTTATCATCAACAATCGCTCTTATCATCATTGGTGCTCTTGCCTCACTGCTAGAGACCGGTCTTGCCCGTGCATTCGGCGCTCATGTGGCTTTCCCATTTGCAGTGTTGTTTACTCTCGCTCAAATTTTTCCGAGCTTTGCTATCACTGCAAAAAGACTTCAGGACCGTGACCTGAGCGCATGGTGGATGCTTGTCGGCTATGCCTCCCTGCCATTGGGATTTTTGCTTCTTGTTTATGCCGACTTTTCTTTGCTCGAAGTAACCGTGATTTTTATTCTCTGCAGGCTCGCCACCTTCGGATCTTTTATTTGGCTATTCATACAAGTCGGATTCTTGCGTGGAACGGTTGGTCCCAACAGGTTCGGTCCCGATCCACTTGAGCCCAATCTCAATCCAACATCTGCCCAAGTCTGACATTCAGGAATTGATTTCCTGACCAGAAATGCATCATGGGAGACATGACGCACGACACATCCCCCCTCTCCCTCGCCCGATCACTCCTCCGCTGCCCCTCCGTGACGCCGGAGGAGGGCGGGGCGCTCGCCTTCATCGAGAGCGTGTTGAAGGAGGCGGGGTTCGAGGTGCACCGGCCGGTCTTCTCCGAGCCCGGCACGCCGGATGTGGAGAACCTCTACGCCCGCTATGGTGAGGGCGAGCCGTATCTTCTCTTCGCCGGCCACACCGATGTGGTGCCGCCGGGCGATCCGGGCCGCTGGACGCACGATCCGTTCGGGGCCGAGATTCACGAGGGCGAGCTCTACGGGCGCGGCGCGGTGGACATGAAGGGCGGCATCGCCTGCATGATGGCGGCGGCGCTCGCCTTCATCCGCGACAATCCCGGCTTCAAGGGCTCCATCGGCTTCCTGATCACGGGGGACGAGGAGGGACCGGCCGTCAACGGCACGGTGAAGCTGCTGGACTGGGCGACGGCGCGCGGCGAGTGCTTCGACCATTGCATCCTGGGCGAGCCCACAAATCCCAACCGCCTCGGCGACATGATCAAGATCGGCCGGCGCGGGTCGCTGACCGGAAAGATTGCGGTCGAGGGCAAGCAGGGTCACGTGGCCTATCCGCATCTCGCGGATAATCCCATTCCCGGCATGATGCGCCTGCTAAACGGACTTCTTGCCGAGCCGCTGGACCACGGCACCGAGCATTTCGACGCATCGAAGCTCGAAGTCACGACGGTCGATGTGGGCAATCCCGTCTCCAACGTGATCCCGGCGGAGGCGCGCGCCACCTTCAACATCCGCTTCAACGACCTCTGGACGCCCGAGGGCCTGGAGGCGGAACTCGTCCGCCGCCTCGACGAGGCCGCCGGCAATTCGGTCCGCTACCGGCTGACCATGGAACCAAGCAACGCCATCGCCTTTATCACCCCGCCCAACGCCTTCGTCGGCTTCATCAGCGACGCCATCGAGGCGGAAACGGGCGGGCGTCCGAAGCTCTCCACCACGGGCGGCACGTCGGATGCGCGCTTCATCGTGAAGCACTGCCCGGTTGTCGAGTTCGGCCTCGTCGGGCAGACCATGCATCAGACCGACGAGCGGGTAGCGGTCGCCGATCTCGACCGGCTCGCCGCGATCTATCGCAAGGTGCTCGACGCCTATTTCTCCCAGACAGCCTGACGCTCCTGCACACAGACTCGTTAGACTAAAGTCTAGGGATGTGTGGAACGTTTTGAATCGTCCGCCTGTTTCTCGTGAGCAACCCGGTCCGCAAGAGGCTGCTCATGATCGTCACCGCCGATGAGGTCAACCGCTCGTTCAAGGGAACGCTCGATCTGCTGCACAGTCGGGCCGAGGGGTTGAAATCCTTCGACATCAGCGAGCAGGGTTTCTGGCGCTCCTTCACGGCGATCTGGCTGACCTTGCCGGCCTATGTGGTGTCCCTCGCCTTCGAGCGCCTGCGGCTCGGCATTCTCGATCCCGAGCGGTCGCTCCTCGACAACATGTGGCTCGATTTCGTCGTGGGGCTCGCTCATGTGGCGAGCTTCGTCGCGCTGCCCCTGGTGATGATCTTCGTCGCCCGGGCCTTTCGCCTGACCCACGCCTACGTGCCCTTCGTGATCGTCACCAACTGGATCACCGCCATCGGCCTGCTGGTGCTCTCCGTGCCCGCCATGCTGCTTCTGCTCGGCTGGGCGACGCCGGGGCTCGCGGTGCTCTTCAACTTCGCCTTCGCAGTGATCGTGCTCCGGCTGCAATGGTTCGCGACCAAGGCGACACTCAGCCTCTCGAGTCTCGCCGCCTTCGGTATCGTCATGCTCGGTCTCGTGCTCAACTCGCTCATCGGCACGGCCATGCGGGCGATGCTCTCATCATAAGAGAAAGCATCGGATGGGATCCCAAAAGTGCAAGTCCACTTTTGGGTCCGATGCTTTAGAGCGGTTTGCGTTCCGGTGGAATCGCAACCCGCTCTAAAGGTCTTTGGTCTGTCGCCATTTCGGACGGAAAACCGGTTCCCACTTTTCCTGAAATGGCTCTAGTCGGAGTAATCCACGCCGATCAGGTAGAGCCCCGTCGGCGGCGCCATGGGGCCGCAGCGGGTGCGATCGCGCGCATCGAGCGCCGCGCGCACATCCTCCACCGACCAGCGTCCGGCGCCGGCCCGCTCCAGGGTTCCGGTCATCGAGCGCACCTGATGGTGCAGGAAGGAGCGGGCGGATGCGTAGATGCGGATCTCGTCCCCGATCCGCTCCACATCCAGCCGGTCGAGGGTGCGCAGAGGCGAATTCGCCTGGCACTCGGCCGCACGGAAGGTGGTGAAGTCGTGCCGGCCTGTCAGCAGCTGGGCGGCCTCGTGCATAGCCGCCGCATCGAGAGGCCACGCCACATGCCAGACGCGGTTGGCATCGAGCGACGGCGGCGCGCGGCGGTTGAGGATGCGATAGACGTAGTGGCGCTTCACCGCCGAAAGGCGGGCGTGAAAGGTGTCGGGCACGATCGCTGCCGAGAGGATTGCGACGGGATGCGGCTTCAGGTGGGCGTTGGTGGCGTCGCGCACCGTGTCGGCCCGCCACTCCTTCTCGAGGTCCACATGCACCACCTGATGGGTGGCGTGGACCCCCGAATCCGTGCGACCCGCGCAATGACTGCGCACGGCTGCGCCGTTGAACCGCGCGATGGCCTCCTCGACCGCCTGCTGCACCGACAGGCTGTTCGCCTGGTGCTGCCAGCCGGTGAATGGCGTGCCGTCGTATTCGACGACCAGCTTGTAACGGGGCATGCTACTTCAATTCTGCGAAGGCGCGGGCATAGGAGACCGGGCCATGCGCCTCGTTCCCCCTCTCGGAGAGGGCGAGGGATTGGACATAGGGGCCGTCATAAGGCGTCCTGAGCTTCTTCGCCAGCTTCGGGGAGAACCCGAAACGGCCGTAGAAGTTCGGATCCCCCAGAACGACGACGAGGTCCGTTCCTGCTTGCTTCAGGCGCTCCAGCCCCTCGGCGACGAGAGCGGAGCCGATGCCATGCTTCTGATGTGACGGGACGACCGCCAGGGGAGCCAGGACTGCGCCCTTCACCCCCGGCGCCGCATTCAGGATGAGGCGCGAGAAGACGATGTGTCCCACGGGCCCGGCAGACCCGTCATAGGCGGCCAGGGACAGGATGAGATCGCCATCCTTATGGATGCGCTGGACGAGATCGGCCTCCGCGGATTGCCCGAAAGCCGCTGCATAGATGGTGTAGACCGCCGTCCAGTCGGCCGTTTCCTCCAGGCGGATATTCATGCCGGACCTCACCCCAAGTGGGCGCCCGGTCCAAGCCTCACGCCGCGCAGAAACTCGTCGGCTGCCACCGGGCTCTTGCCGGCCCGCTGAACCTGGACCAGGCGAATGGCGCCGTCGCCACAGGATACTGTACCATCGGCGTCGGCGAGTGTCCCAGGGTCGCCCGAACCTTTCCCCAGCGTCGTGCGCAGCACCTTCACCCGCTCCGGACCCTTGCCGAAATCGGCGGTGAAGAAGGCCCCGGGGAAGGGGGAGAGGCCGCGCACATGGTCGTGCACGGCCTGAGCCGGCTTCGACCAGTCGATGCGCGCTTCCTCGTTCTTGAGCTTATGGGCATAGGTCACGCCCTCTTCCGGCTGGGGCGTGATGCTCAGTCCGCCGCGGGAGAGGGCGGCGAGCGCCCGCACCATGAGATCGGCTCCCAGCACCATGAGCCGGTCGTGCAGCTCGCCCGCATTCATGTCGGGGCCGATGGCGACGCGCTCCGCCATGGCGACGGGGCCCGTATCCAGGCCCTCTTCCATCTTCATCACGGCGACGCCGGTTTCCCTGTCGCCCGCCATGACGGCCCGCTGGATCGGGGCCGCGCCGCGCCAGCGCGGCAGAAGCGAGGCATGGAGATTGAGGCAGCCGAGTTCGGGTGCCTCGAGGATCGCCTTCGGCAGGAGCATGCCATAGGCCACCACCACCGCCACATCCGCCTGATGGGAGCGGAAGGTCTCCGCGGCCTCCTCGGTCCGCAGGGTTGTCGGGGTCAGCACGGGTAGCCCGAACCGCTCCGCCATCTTGTGGACGGGGGAGGGCTTCAGCTCCATCCCGCGCCCGGCGGCGGCGGGCGGCCGGGTATAGACGGCCACCACCTCGTGGCCCTGGCCCACGATCTCCGAAAGGGTCGGCACCGAGAAGTCGGGCGTTCCCATGAAGACGACGCGCAGGCTCATGGGTGGCCCCCCTCGCGCTTGGCGGCCTTCTTGAACTTGGTCATCACCCGGTCGCGCTTCAGCTTCGAGAGGTAGTCGATGAAGAGCACGCCGTTCAGGTGATCGATCTCGTGCTGCACGCACGTGGCCAGAAGGCCGTCGGCCTCCTGCTCCACGGTCTCGCCCTGAAGGTTCATGTAGCGGAAGCGCACCCGGTCCGGCCGCTCGACCTCCTCGTAGTATTCGGGGATCGACAGGCAGCCCTCCTCATAGGTGCGCTTTTCCTCGGAGGCCCAGGTGATCTCCGGATTGACGAGCACCAGGGGCTGACGCTCCGCCTCGGTCTTCGACACGTCCATGGTCACCATGCGGACAGGCACGCCGATCTGGATGGCGGCAAGCCCGACGCCCGGCGCGTCGTACATGGTCTCCAGCATGTCGTCGGCGAGTTTCCGGATCTCGTCCGTGATCGACGGCACGGGCTCGGAAACGAGGCGCAGCTTGGAATCGGGGAGGATGACAAGGGGTCTGATGCTCATGATCGCGGGAGATAAGGGCTTCCAGGAGGATGGTCAAATCGTTCGTCTTATGTTCGGATGCGCCCGTCAACCGGAAGCTTGAGCGCCCATGAACGACGTCGTCCTGACCCTAGGCCAGTATCCGCTCACCCTGGGGCATTTGGCCGTCGGCACGGCCGCTGCCTGCCTCGCGCTCCTGCTCCTCGTGGCAGGTCTTTTGGCCCGCTCGCGCCGGGAGAGGGCGCTCGAGGCGGCCATGGCCGCCGAGCGGGCGCGGGAGATGGACGACAAGGTCGCCGAACTGACCCGGATCCAGGCCGAGATGACCGGCCGGATGCAGACCATCGCCGAGGTCTTCGGCTCCCGCCAGAGCGATTTCGTGCGCATGATCTCCGAGCGGATCGACGGGCTCCAGCACCGGGTCGGCCAGGGGCTGGAGGCTTCGACGCGCCACCAGACCGAGAACCTGTCGAAGCTCAACGAGCGGCTGGCCGTCATCGATGCGGCCCAACAGAACCTCAGCAATCTCACCGGCGAGATCGTGGGGCTGAAGGAAATCCTCTCCAACAAGCAGAGCCGGGGCGCCTACGGGCAGGGTCGGATGGAGGCGATCGTCCGCGACGGGCTGCCGGCGGGGTCCTTCGAGTTCCAGGCGACGCTCTCCAACCGCACGCGGCCCGACTGCCTCGTGCGCCTGCCGGGCGACGGGCGCGGCCTCGTGATCGACGCCAAGTTCCCGCTGGAGGGCTTCACCCTGTTCCGCGAGGCCAGGGGCGACGAGGCGCGGCTTCGCGCGGCGGCGCGGGTGCGCAACGACATGCTCGTCCATGTGAAGGACATTTCCGAGAAATACCTGATCCCCGGCGAGACGCAGGATATCGCCATGCTGTTCGTGCCGGCGGAATCGATCTATGCGGATCTCGCCGAGCATTTCGACGACGTGGTGCAGAAAGCCCACCGGGCGCGTGTCGTCATCGTCTCGCCGTCGCTTCTCAACCTCGCCATCCAGGTCATGCAGGCGCTCGTGCGCGACGCCCGCATCCGTGAGGAGGCGCGCGTGATCCAGGTCGAGGTGCAGAAGCTTCTGGAGGACGTAGTGCGGCTCGACGGCCGCGTCGCGAAGCTCGACGCCCATTTCCGCCAGGCGCAGGAGGACGTGGCGCAGATCAGGGTCTCGACGGACAAGATCGTGAAGCGCGGCGAGCGGATCGAGGCCCTCGAATTCGAAGACGGTGAGGCAGGAGCCAAAGCCGAGTTGCTGCGCCTGCAGGGACGCAGCCTGCGCGCCGCGGAATAAGCCGGGAACTGCCTGAGCATCGCAACGTTTCCCCGTTGTTACGCAACGCGCCGGAGCCGAACGCCGGCGCTCTTTGGGCGTTTGCACCACAACTCGGGAAGGATTTGCGCCATGGGCCTTTTCTCAAAGGACATCAAGACGTTGGATGACCTCTTCATCCATACCTTGCAGGACATCTATTACGCCGAGCAGCAGATCGCGAAGTCTCTGCCGGAGATGATCGAGAAGGCCACCGACCCGCAGCTGAAGCAGGCCTTCCAGACGCACCTGGGCGAAACCCAGCAGCAGATCCAGATGGTGGAGCAGGTGTTCCGCCTGCACGGTCATGATCCGAAGGGCGTGACCTGCCCGGCCATCGACGGCATCATCGACGAGGCCCAGGACATCGCCGGCGACGTCGAGGACAAGGACGTTCTCGATGCGGCGCTGCTCGCCGCCGCGCAGGCCGTCGAGCACTACGAGATCACCCGCTACGGCACCCTTTCCGCCTGGGCCAAGCAGCTCGGCCGCGACGATTGCGCCACCATCCTGCACCAGATCCTGGAGCAGGAGCGCGCCACCGACCAGAAGCTCACCCGGATCGCCGAGAGCAAGATCAACACGAAGGCTGCTTAAGGGCTTTCTTCGTTCGAGAATGGAAGTGGCCTCCGCAAGGAGGCCATTTTCGTTTGGCGGGAGGTTTGAACGATCACTTCGCCGGCAGCGCGTGCGAGCGCAGGAAATCCGCGAGATCGTTAGTGATGTAGTCGATGTCCGGCGTCTTCACCGCTTCCTGCTCGAAATCCTCCCGGAAGGGATCGATCGTCTTCGGGATGATGAGCGTCGTCGTCATGCCGAGCTGGTGCGGCACGGCCAGATTCTTGGCGATGTCCTCGAACATGGCGGCCTTCGCCGGCTCGACCGCATGCTTTTCGAGGAAGACCTCATAGGCGCGCCGGTCGGGCTTGGGCACGAAGTTCGAGGCGGCGATGTCGAAGACGTCCTCGAAATGGTCGAGGATGCCGATCTTGCGCGCCACGTTCTCCGCATGCTTGCGCGAGCCGTTGGTGAGGATGAGCTTGCGGCCCGGCAGCCGCTCGATGGCTTCGCCCAAACTGGCGTTGAGCTCGATGTCGGAATGGTCGATGTCGTGCGCGAAGTCGAGGAAGTCGTGCGGGTCGACGTCGTATTCCTCGATCAGCGCGCGCAGGGTCGTGCCGTGGCGGTGATAGAAGAATTTCTGCAGTGCCCGGGCCGAGAGCCCGTCGAGCCCGAAGAGTTCCGCGATGTAGAGGGTGATCCGATCGTCGATCTGCGGCCAGACCCGGGAGGTGTGCGGATAGAGCGTATTGTCGAGATCGAAGATCCACGTCTCCACATGCGAGAAGGCGCGCGATTCGGGCGTGGACAGGTGATTTTCGATAGATGGCTTCGCGTTCATGAGTCCCTAGACGACAATGGGGCCGAGCGGCCCCACTGACAAATATATAGGCATCTCGTCTCTCGCGGGAAGGGGGTGCATCAGCCTCGGCGGATCAGGGTGCCCGCGCCGTGGTCGGTGAACAGCTCCAACAGCACCGAATGGGGCACCTTGCCGTCGAGGATGACCACGGCCTCCACGCCCCGCTCCAGGGCGTAGATGCAGGTCTCGATCTTCGGGATCATGCCGTCGGTGATGGTGCCGTCCGCGATCAGGCGGCGGCAATCCTCGATGGTCATTTCCGGAATCAGGTTCTTGTTCTTGTCGAGAACGCCCGGCACGTCGGTCAGGAGCAGGAGGCGCTTCGCCGTCATCGCGCCTGCAATGGCGCCGGCAAAGGTGTCGGCGTTGACGTTGTAGGTGTGCCCGTCCTTGCCGACGGCAACGGGAGCGAGGACCGGAATGAGCTCGGCGCTCAGCACCTGGTCCAGAACGGCGCGGTTCACATGCTCCGGCTCGCCGACGAAACCGAGATCGACGATCTTCTCGATGTTCGAGTCCGGGTCAACGGTCGTGCGGGTCACCTTTCGGGCGGTGACCATGTTGCCGTCCTTGCCGCACAGGCCCACGGCCTTGCCGCCCTCGGCGCCGATCCAGCCGACGATCTGCTTGTTGATGGAGCCGGCGAGCACCATCTCGACGATCTCGACGGTCGCCGCATCGGTCACGCGCAGCCCCGCCTTGAACTCGGACTTGATCCCGAGCTTGTCCAGCATCTTGCCGATCTGCGGCCCGCCGCCATGGACGACGATGGGCTTGATGCCCGACTGTTCCAGCAGGACCACATCCTCGGCGAAATCCTCGGCGGCCGCCCGGTCGCCCATGGCGTGGCCGCCATACTTGATCACCACGATTTCCTGATCGTAGCGCTGCATGTGCGGCAGCGCCTGCACAAGCACCTCGGCCTGGACATGGACGTCGGGGAGGGACGTGGACGGATCGGACATGAACGGCTCCGGCGGGTGGATCAGGACCAAACGGCCAGCCTTCTAGCTGAAGGTTGGGCCGCTGCAAACAGGGACTTCAGGTGCGAAGACGCAAGAGGGCGGAAATCCCCACCATGAGCCAGCCGACCATCAGGAGGATGCCTCCCGAGGGCGCAGCCCTGGGGAACAGGGCCACGCCGTGAAAGGCGCGGCGGGAGAGATCGCCGCAGAACAGGACGAGGCCCAGAACCAACACATAGCCCGCGATCTGCGCCAGCATCGGGTTCACGGCGCCGGCCGCCATCAGGGCGACGAGGGCGAGGAGCGCAGGCGCATGAAAGAGAAGGAACTGCGCTGCTGTCGCGAGATTGCCGCCGGTGATATGGGCCGCGGCGGCCGACAGGCCGACGCCGAGGAGCCCTGAGAGGGAGGCCAGGACGAGGAGGATCCGGGCGGCGAGGTTCATTCCACGCCTCTCTCGCTCAGGAGCCGGGCGATCCCGGCCCGAAGCTCGGGAATGCCGAAGCCGGACCGGCTCGACGTCGCCAGGATCTCGGGGAAGGCGGCGGCGCGCTTGGCGATCTTCTGCTGCGTCTCGGCGATGCGCTTGTCCAGCTCGCCCGGCTTCAGCTCGTCCGCCTTGGTCAGGACGATCTGGTAGGAGACGGCCGCCGTGCCGAGGGTCTCCAGCACGCCCTCATCGACGGGCTTGATGCCGTGCCGGGCGTCGATCAGCACATAGACCCGGGCGAGGCTCGCCCGGCCGCGCAGGTAGTCGTGGATCAGCTGGGTCCAGGCCTGCACCTTGTCCTTTTCGACCGCCGCATAGCCGTAGCCGGGCATGTCGACGAGATGGAAGCGGTCGTTGATGTTGAAGAAGTTGAGCTGCTGGGTGCGCCCTGGCGTGTGCGAGGTGCGGGCGAGCGTATTGCGCCCGGTGAGCGCATTAACGAGGCTCGATTTCCCCACATTGGAGCGCCCGGCGAAGGCGATCTCCACCTTGCTCATGGGCGGCAGGCCCTTCAGGGAATTGGCGGCCCAGATGAAATCGGCCGGGCCAGCAAAGAGCTTGCGGCCGGTTTCGAGAAAGGGATCGGTGTCAGGTGCCGGTTCGGTCATGGGTTCCTTATCGGCGTTCGGGCCGCTTTCTTCAAGGCCGGCCTTCTCAGAGCCAGAAGGGCTCGGTCCTGGCGAGCTTGCCCAGAGCGGCCTCGCTCTTGTCGAGCAGCTTCTCCCGCCGCCGTTCCGTGTGCTCGGGCGACGGGCCGGGCAGGGACGGGGCAAGGGAGCCTCCGACCGCGAGGTCGTTCAGCTCGCCCAGCATCTCCTGGAGGTCCTCCAGAACGCCGGAGAGCTTCTTACGGCGCTTCTGCGCTTTTCCGGATGGGAAGAGCGAGGCGAAGAACTCGGCTCCGTAGCGCAGCTTCTTGATGCGGATGCGCAGTTCGTGGCGCTCTTCGTCGCTGAGCTCCCGCAGGTTCCTGCCCAGCTTGCAGATGCGCTTGAAGCGGCGGGAGAGCTCGCCTGCCGCGAAATCCCGGGCGGGACGCTCACGCGCCTCCTCAAGACCCGGATCGTCGGAAACCGCCCAGGCTCCGGCCTCGATCCAGGCGGCGGCCTGGAGAACGACATCCATGAAACGGCGGGATTCGAGCGTCTCCAGCAGCTCCCTGTAGGCCTGGGCGCGACGCTGCTCGACCTCCTCGACCTGTGTCCCGTCATGGCCGGCATCGTCCATAGAGCGAAGCCGTTCGAGGAAGACGTCGAGGTCGCGAGCAGTCCCCAGCGCCTGTCCCGCCCAGCGGAGGTTGTCCTTGATCGCCGCGCTTTCCGGGTCCGTCAGCAGCTGGTTCTTGAACAGGGACATGGCGGCCCTCAGCCGCCGCAGGCCGACGCGCATCTGGTGCAGGGCCGCAGACTCCTGCGTCTGCCGCACGAGGTCCTCGTTCCGCACCATCTGGGACAGGCAGGACCGGGCGATGACCTGGAAGGCCTCGGCGCAGGTCGCATTCCTGTCCAGCTCGACCTTTTCGGCGCGGAACGGGCGAACGGCGCCGTTCTCCAGGAGACGGTAGCCGCGTTCCGACTTCGCGACCGTCGAGAGCCGCAGGGGAGCAGCCTCGCTCAGATGCCGGGCGAGGGCGAAGAGGGCGGCGGGGGCTCCCTCCCGCAGCTCCAGCTCGATTTCGGAAAAGGCGACGGCCTGCTCGTCGGCGGAAGCCTTGGCCCGGTCGAGCGCCACTTCGATGAGCGCCCCGTCGAGTTCGGCCTCGAAGGCCCGTCGCTCGGTCTCGACGGTGAAAACGGGCTTGATGTTTCCGCGTACGGACGCATCCGAGACGAAGGCTTCGAGAGGGGTTCCGGTTGCCGCGGCCAGGTCGAGCTCGCCGTCGACGAGGGTTTCCCACTCGCCGCGATCCATGGCGACGCCACGGTGGGAGCCCTCGGCCTTGATGGTCTGGACCGACTTGCCGTTCTCCCGGCGGATGCGCAGGCTTATCCCTTTTCTGCGCAGGGCGTGATCGTCCGTGTCGAAATAGACGGCGTGAAGCGCGCCCCCCTGGCTGTTCTTGGAACGAGCCTCGACGAGAACGGGATGGGCAAGCAGCGCATCGGCTTCGCCCGAAGCGATTTCCAGCTTTAGCTCGATCTCGCGGGGCCGCTCATTCGGGCTCAATGTCCGTTTCGGCCGTCCTTTGGGATCGCTCATGAGGGTCCACCGGTTTGTTGCTACGGCCGGATCATATAGATGCCGAACCCAAGGAGAAAATGACTCCGCCGCGAGGTGCAGCGGGCATGTCTCAGATGGCCTTCCGCAGGGCAGAAAGATCGGCTCCCCGGATCGCGTCGAGGTTGCGGGAGATTCTGTCGACGCTCCAATCCCACCAGCGGATCTGCAGGAGTTCTGCAACGACCTCGTCGGGAAAGCGCATGCGGATGATTCTGGCAGGGTTGCCGCCGACGATGGAATAGGGAGGCACGTCGGCGCCCACCACCGCCTTCGTGGCCACAATCGCTCCGTCGCCAATGGTGACGCCCGGCAGGAGCGTGGCCTCGTGGCCGATCCAGACATCGTTGCCCACCATCGTGTCGCCCTTGAAGCCCGCTTGGATCGTCGCCCAGTCGAAGCCTTCCTCCCAGCCGTGACCGAAGATGTTGAACGGGAAGGTCGAGAACCCGGTCATGGCGTGATTGGCGCCGTTCATGATGAAGGTGACGCCGGTCGCGATGGCGCAGAACTTCCCGATCACGAGCCTGTCGCCCATGAAGTCGTAATGATGCAGCACGCACCGTTCGACGAAGCCCTCTGGACCGCGCGGGTCGTCGTAATAGGTGAAGTCGCCGACTTCGATGTTCGGCCGGTTCACCAGTGGCTTGAGAAAACCGACGCGCGGATGCGCCGGCATCGGGTAGGGGATCTGGGGATCGGGGCCTGGCATGCCGCTCCTCCTGAAGACAAATGAAAACCCCCGGGACCGGCCCGGGGATGATCGCGTCGAAGCTTTCGTCGCTTAGCCCTTGGCGGGGCTCTTGCGGTTGAAGGTCTTGCGCAGGTTGTCCCATAACTCGATCTTCACGCCGTTGCGCCGCATGATGAAGCCCTGTTGCGTGACCGAGAGCAGGTTGTTCCAGGCCCAGTAGATCACGAGACCCGCCGGGAAGGAGCCCAGCATGAAGGTGAAGATCACCGGCATCCAGGCGAAGACCTGCTTCTGCACCGGGTCCGGCGGCTCCGGGTTCATCTTCATCTGCAGCCACATGGTGATGCCCATGATGATCGGCCACACGCCGATCATGAGGAACGGGCCGAGCACCGGCAGCGCGCCCGGGTTGTAGGGCAGGAGGCCGAAGAGATTGAAGATCGAGGTCGGGTCGGGAGCCGCGAGGTCCTGGATCCAGCCGAAGAACGGCGCATGGCGCATTTCGATGGTGACGAAGAGCACCTTGTAGAGTGCGAAGAAGACCGGGATCTGGATCAGGACCGGCCAGCAGCCGGCGACCGGATTGATCTTCTCCTTCTTGTAGAGCTCCATCAGCGCCTGCTGCTGCTTCATCTTGTCGTCGGCATAGCGCTCGCGGATCGCCGTCATCTCCGGCTGCACCGCCTTCATCTTCGCCATGGAGGCGTAGGACTTGTTGGCGAGCGGGAAGAAGAAGATCTTCAGGACCACCGTCACCAGCAGGATCGCGATGCCGAAATTGCCGAAGAGCCGATAGAAGAAGTCGAGCACCATGAAGAGCGGCTTGGTGATGAAGTAGAACCATCCCCAGTCGATCAGCAGGTCGAAGTTCCGGATGTTGAGCGCCTCGTCATAAGCATCAACGGTGGCCACTTCCTTCGCCCCGGCGAAGAGGCGCTGGGTTGCTTCCGTCGTCGCGCCGGGCTCGAGCGTCCGGGCGTCGCCGAGGACGTTCGATTGGTAGACCTGGCCCGTGGGGCCCTGTCGCACGGTGAACGAGCCCTGGAAGACCTGGGTCTGATCCGGGATGACCGCCGCGGCCCAGTACTTGTCGGTGATGCCGACGAAGCCGCCGGTGACGGCGTTCCAGACTTTCCCGGTCGTGTTCGGGCCGGTTGCCGTCTCTTCGTCATCGAGATTGGCGTAGGTGTATTCCTGCAGGCCGTTCTCGCCCAGAACGCCGATGAGGCCTTCGTGCAGAACGTAGTAGCCGAGAGTCGTCGGCCGGCCGTGGCGCGAGACGAGGCCGTAGGGGTGGAGCGTCACCGGCGCGGCGCCCCGGTTCTCAACCGCGTCCCGAACCGTGAACATGAACTTGTCGTCGACCGCGATTGTGCGGCGGAAGACGAGGCCCTGCTCGTTCTGCCAGGTCAGCGTGACGGGATTGCCGGGGGTCAGGACGTTCCGGTCAGCCGTCCAGACCGTCGCCGGCCCGGGAAGGTTGCCGGCCTGTGTGCCGACCCAGCCGAACTCCGCATAATAGGGGTTCTGGGTGCCGGAGGGCGACAGGAGCACGATGTTCGGGCTCGCGGGGCTCACCGTCTCGCGGTAGTTCTTCAGCGCCACGTCGTCGATCCGTCCGCCGCGCAGATTGATCGAGCCGGCCAGGGCCGGGGTATCGATGGCGATCCGCGGCGAGCGGGCCAGGGCCGCTTCGCGGGTCTCGACGACGGGTGCCGTCGGCGTGCTCGGGACCGTTCCCGGAACCGGAGCCGAGGGGCCGCCGGCCTGGCTGGGCGTCGGCGCGGCGGGGACGGTCTGCGTCGCCTGCTGCTGCTCGGCGAGCTGGCGCTGCCGCTCGGCCTGGGGAGCCGCGAAAAAGTATTGCCAGCCGATCAAAACCGCCACCGACAGCGCGACGGCGACGATGAGGTTCCTGTTTTCTTCACGCATGGGATTGTCCGCGACGCTCGCCCTTGGAGGGAGGTGAGGAGGATAGGGAACGGTCCGCCGGCCGCGCAGTCTTCGGTTTGGTCACAACCCGCAGGGCGCGCCGAAGATCGTCGATGAGCAGGTCGTACTCGGCGGTCAGAATGTCGCGCCGCCCGATGATCACGACATCCGCATCGATGCCGGCGTAGTCCTGGCCTGCCGCCTGGGTGGCGGCCCGGAGCCGGCGTTTGATCCGGTTGCGCTCCGTCGCATGGCCGACCCGTTTTGTGACGGTCAGGCCGAAGCGCAATCCAAGGCCCAGATCCTCGCGCAGGCGGGCCTGGACCGTCATCCGTTCGGTATGAAAGCGGCGGCCCGAGGCCGCCGCGACGAAGTCAGGTCTTTTCGTCAGGCGCCCAAGCTTTGGGTCTGCGCGAGGCTCGCGCACCGGGGCGTCCTTAAGGTCTTAGGCCGACAGGCGCTTGCGACCATGGGCGCGGCGAGCAGCAATGACCTTGCGGCCGCCCTTGGTCGCCATTCGCGCACGGAAGCCGTGGCGGCGCTTGCGAACCAGCTTGCTCGGTTGATACGTCCTCTTCACGGCACTTCTCCGGTCGAATGGGGCAGCGGTGCTCGAAGGCTCGCGCCCGTCTGGAATGGTGGGGTTTCCCCCGAAACTGTCTCGAAAAAACGATCAGCGCCCTACGAAGAGCGCTGTCAGCTCGCGGGCTTATGACGGAATGGGAGGGCAAAGTCAACGCCGCTCGGGCCCTTCATGAGGCCGTGAGGCCCGATTTCACGAGGGTGTGACGGTCCTTGGGCTTGACCTTCCCGAGTGCGCCATAGAACACCCTTCTCAGGGGGATGGCGTGGCAGCGGAGCAGCAACAGCTTGGATCGGGAGGGCGCAGTCCTCTCTGGCGCTATCTGCCCCTCGTCCTTGTTCTGGGCGCCATCGCGGCGGTCTTCCTGACCGGCATTCACCGCTCTCTCACCTTCGAAACCTTCGTCCAGTACCAGACCCGCCTGCAGGAGCTCGTCGCGGCCAACTTTCTGAGGATGCTGGGCATCTACATTCTGACTTACGTGATCGCCGTCACCCTGTCCCTTCCGGTCTCGGCCTTTCTGACGGCCATCGGCGGCTATCTTTTCGGCTGGGTGATCGGTGGCGCGGTGGCCTCCATGTCCGCGACCATCGGCGCCACCTGCATCTTCCTCATCGCCCGGACGTCCCTCGGCCAGCCTCTCCTGAGGCGGGCTGGCGAGCGGATCCAGAGCCTTGCCACCGGCTTCCGGAGACAGTCCTTTTCCTATCTGCTTTTTCTGCGGCTCATGCCGGTCATGCCCTTCTGGCTGACGAACCTGGCGGCCGCCTTCTTCGGGATGCGCCTGAGGACCTTCGTCCTGGCCACCCAGATCGGCATGCTGCCGGCCTCCTTCGCCTTTGCCGTCGCCGGATCCGGGCTCGACGACCTCATCGCCAGCCACGAGAGAATTCGCGCGCAATGCCTGGCGTCCGGGCGGACCGGCTGTGTTTTCGATTTCAATGCCGGAAGCCTGATGACTCCCGAATTGATAGCCGCCCTGGGAGTGTTAGGAATATTGGCATTGGCGCCGATTGTGGTCAGGTTCTGGCGGGCGAGGCATCAAGGGGGCGGGATTGAAGACAACGGCTAAGGGTGATCGGGCATCTCTCACCCCCGATCTCTGCGTCATCGGAGCCGGGTCCGCCGGACTGTCGGTCGCGTCCATCGCAGCCTCCCTCGGGGCCTCCGTCGTGCTTGTCGAACGGCACCGGATGGGCGGGGAGTGCCTGAATGTCGGCTGCGTCCCCTCCAAGGCGCTGCTGGCCGCGGCCCACAGGGCGCATGAGATCCGTAGGTCCGAGCCCTTCGGCGTCGGGGCAGGGGAGCCTGCCATCGACCCCGCCAAGGTCCGCGACCACGTGCGGAATGCCGTTGCCGCCATCGCGCCCATGGATTCCGCCGAGCGGTACCGGGCCATGGGCGTCCACGTCATCGAGGGGGAGGCGCGCTTTACCGGCACCGGAACGGCGATGGCGGGAGGGCAGATCATCCAGGCCCGCCGGTTCGTCATCGCAATCGGCTCCCGCCCGGCGATTCCCCCGATCCCGGGCCTCGATCAGGTTCCGTACCTGACCAACGACACCCTCTTCGACCTGGGCGAGACGCCGGAGCATCTGGTCGTGATCGGTGGCGGAGCCGTCGGCGTCGAGATGGCCCAGGCCTATCGCCGCCTCGGCTCCGCCGTCACCATCCTCGAGGCCGGGGAGCGCATCCTGGCCAAGGAGGATCCCGAAATGGCCGCCGTCGTGGAGCGCGCCCTGCGGGCGGAAGGCGTCGCCATCAGGGCCGGACGGGGCGTCGAGCAGGTCGCGCCAGGGCCGGAAGGGCGCTTCGCCGTGGATCTCGAAGGCGGAGAGCGGATCGAGGGAAGCCATCTGCTCGTGGCCGCGGGACGCCAGCCGGTCTTCGACGGCCTGGACCTGGAGGCGGCCGGGATCGAAACGGACAAGTCGGGCATCGTCGTCGGCAGGAGCCTGAAAACATCGAACCGACGGGTCTTTGCCATCGGCGACTGCGTCGGCGGGGCAGGGGCGGGAGCCCGTTTCACCCATGCGGCGAATCACCAAGCCGGGCTCGTGATCCGCTGCGCCCTGTTCGGCCTCCCCGTCCGCTATGGCAGCGCGCCGGTCCCCCGGGTCCTCTACACGGATCCGGAATTCGCCGCCGTCGGCCTGAGCGAGGAGGAGGCCAGGGCCCGGCATGGGGCCTTCCGCATCCTGCGCTGGTCCTTTGCCGACACCGACCGGGCGCGCGCCGAGAGGGCGACAACGGGCCATGTGAAGGCCATCGTCACCCGGCGTGGGCGGATTCTCGGCTGCTCCATCGTCGGAGCACGGGCGGGCGAGCTGATCGTCCCGTGGGTTCTGGCCCTGAACAAGGGGCTCAAGGTTTCGGATCTCGCAGGCTTGGTCTATCCCTATCCGACCTTCTCCGAAGTGACGAAGGGCGCGGCGGTGGAGTTTCTCAGGCCTTCGGCTCAGAATCCCTGGCTGCGGCGATTGATGGGCCTGGTTCGCCGGCTGGGATGAGACGGATATGGATGCGGAGCGGCCGCCTTCCTTAAGAGAGCGCCTGTCGGGCCGATTCGGGCTCTCCGCGCGCCTGCTCCTGCTGACGATCGTGTTCATCATGATCGCGGAAGTGCTGATCTATGTCCCCTCCATCGCCAATTTCCGCATGACATGGCTGGGCGACCGCTTGGCCGCGGCGAAGATCGCGGCCATGGTCCTCGATGCAGCGCCCGAAGAGAACCTGTCGGAGGAGCTGGAACTGCGCCTCCTCCAGGGCGTCGGCGCCCGGGCGATCGCGATCCGGGGCGGAGGGCGGCGCAGCCTGCTCACCACCGGCGACATGCCGCCTGAGGTCGCCAAGACCATCGACCTGCGCGAGGTGGACCGGATCGATCTGGTCGTGGATGCCTTCGAGACGCTGTTCGACCCGGCGGACAGGCCGATCCGCGTTGTCGGACACGGCATGGGCGTCGATTTCGTGGAGCTGGTTCTCGATCAGCGTCCTCTGCGCGCGGCCATGCTCGATTTCTCGCGCAACATCCTCTTCCTCTCCCTCTTCATCTCTGCACTGACGGCGGGCCTCGTCTATCTCACCCTGCAATGGGTGATCGTGCGTCCCGTGCAGAGGCTCACGGGCAACATCGCGGAATTTTCCAGCAACCCGGAGGACGCCTCCCGCGTCATCCGCCCCACGGACCGCGCCGACGAGATCGGCATGGCCGAGCAGGCGCTCGCGCGCATGGAGACCACGCTCGCGGACGAGTTGCGCCAGAAGCGGCGCCTGGCGCAACTCGGCCTGGCGGTCAGCAAGATCAACCACGAACTGCGCAACATGCTGACCACGGCCCAGCTTCTGACGGACCGTCTCGACCGGGTCAGCGACGAGGCAGTTCAGCGCATCGCGCCGCGCCTCGTGAGCACCCTCGACCGCGCCATCGCGTTCTGCGAGACGACGCTCGCCTATGGCCGCGCGTCGGAGCCCCTGCCGCAGCGCAGGCTCATTCCCCTCAGGCCGCTGGTGGAGGATCTCTCGAACCTGACGGATCTCGCGCCCGAGGTCGGCATCGCCTTCGAGGCGGACGTTCCCGAGGATCTTATGGTGGATGCGGATCCGGACCAGCTCTCGCGCGCCCTGGTCAATCTCGTCCGCAACGCGGTCCAGGCCCTGAGCCAGGCGGGGTCCTCCGACGGAGCGCCCCGGATCCATGTGGCGGCGGCCAGGGAGGGTAGGGCCGTGGTCATCCTGGTCGAGGACAACGGCCCCGGCATCCCCGAGCGCGTCCGCGGCAATCTCTTCACGCCCTTCCAGGGCTCCGCCCGCCAGGGAGGCGCAGGCCTCGGCCTGCCCATCGCGGCGGAACTGGTCCAGCGCCATGGCGGAGCAATCGACCTCGACGATACGGCTACCGGCACCCGTTTCCGGATCACGATCCCGGATCGCACCTCGGCGGAGATTTAAGGGACGGGTTCTGCACAATCGGGCTTGCCAACCGCGCCAGAACCCTTTAAGTCACCCGCCTCGGCCGACGTTGCTTCCCGCAACCATCCGCCAATCAGCGCCCGTAGCTCAGCTGGATAGAGCACCAGACTACGAATCTGGGGGTCAGAGGTTCGAATCCTTTCGGGCGCGCCATTCCTTGATATTCCTCGCACATTTCCGGTTTTAGGACCCTCTCGTGGGGTACGTTAGGACACGGTTTTCGGACCGTCCTGATCGACGCCGGTCAGCTTGTTGCCGTGGTTCTCTCCCGTCTTCCGCGATCCAAGCTCTCAGGTTCGACCCTACCGATTCGTCCCTTGGTGGAACTGAGAGGTTTCGCTGGCTTTCGCCTGCCTTCTGGCGGTGTGATCAGAGGGCTGCTGCGCAAGCCAAGTTCCGCCAATGATCGCTCGGCTCCAGACAAAGTTACTTTGAGCGGGTGGCCAGGAGCATTCGAACCACCGAAACGGACCTCGGAATGCAACTTGCGCCCGGCGACCTGCGTCCGCTGCGTATCTGATAGGCGCGGTTCCCGCGCCAGAAGAAGGTAGGGGTGCCGACGAGCCGAGGGAAAGACAGCGCCCTTGTGATTGGCTGGCCCTGATCTAGTCCCCTCCATCGAGTTGCATCGCGAACCGGCCTATCGGGAGCCGGGGCCTTTGGCCTCGGGCGGGAGATAGCCGGTTCATGACCGAGCGCGGGTCGCAGGCTCGCGCTCGGTCGGGGAGCTTTCCTTCTGGATGACATGCCCGGCGCGACGCCTTGCGTCGCCCCGATGATTGGGGTGAGGAGCCGTGCGGCTGCGGGCCTCGCCCGATGGGCTCGTGTCCTCACCTTCGCTCCTCACCCCAATCGCTTCAGGCAAGTCCCATGATGTATACCTAAGTAAATTGCGTCCGCACTAAATATATAGATATCAGATACGCAGTGGACCTATAATGATGACATTCATTGTTACAGGAATTTACTTGAATGATTTACCCAAGAGTTATGGTTGGTGCGCCCGGTTCTGGCAAAACATGGAAGATGATCCAGGAAATGGCAGAGCGCAAAGGAAAGCATCTCTTCGCGACAAGCCGGATTGAACTCATCAAGGAGCGTATCCAGGACCTCCAGCGGCAGGCCAAGGCTGCCGGAACGAACCCCACAATCCACGCGATCCATGGCGAGACCGGCGACCGTAGTAGCGGCCCTGTCCTCGCCCAGATCGAGGATGCCGCCAGCCTTCATCAACATGAGGAGCACGTTGTCGTGTTCATCACCCACGAGGGAATGATGGGAGCCGATCTTGATGGCTTTACAGGATGGCACATCTACATCGACGAGAACCCGGCAGCGGTTTGCTCCAATGTGTTCCGGGTGCCTGCAACGGCCACCTACCTCGAAGCGGCCTATGACCTCAATCCTCTCAAGGGAACCAAGTGGTCTCGGCTCATCCTCAAGTCCGAGGCTCCGAACCCCGCCGACATCATCAACGACGAGTTCCTGAGCAAGCTCGCCACCTTCGACAAGCGGGCTCGTTCCACGCAGGGTGTCTACGTGGACATCGACGATTGGTCGAAGGTGAAGGGAAGCGCTCGTCCCCTGAAGTGGTGGTCGGCCTGGACGCCTGCCGAATTGGCAGCCTTCGAGAGTGTGACCATCGCGGGCGCGGGCTACTTCCACAGCCTCGGCTACAAGGCCACGCAGGCATGGTTCTCGGACAAAGTGACTTTTGAGGCTGAAGAGGTGGTTGCACCCGAACGCGCCTGTCCCCGCGTCCTGATCCACTACTTCACTCGGCACCAGGGATCGACGAACTTCTGGAAGACGGACAAAGGGTTGTCCTGCCTGCTCCATGTCCTCGACTACCTGAAGCAGGTTCCCGATCTCGGCTATTGGGCCACCAACACCGCCATCAGCCCGTACTTCGTGGGAGCCCGCCTCTCAGGCGAGATGGTCTCACCCCGGCAGGAGGGAACGAACACGCTGATGCACCACACCTCCTGTGCGCTCATCTACTCCGCGAAGGCCGTTCCAGCGGATGGTCCCTCGCTGGAGGTGTTCGGGCTCAAGAAGGAAGATGTCGAGCGTGCTCGCCAGATCGAGGACATCATCCAGTTCACGCTTCGCGGAGCCCTCCGAAAGCCCGACTTCAGCGGAGAGTGCCGGGTGTACCTCTACGACCAGCATCAAGCCGAGGCGCTCGCCTCCTACCTGGAGCAGGAGGGCATCGCCATGGCTGAACTCATCGCTGTCGAAGAGGCCGGGATCATGGACGAGGTGCGTGAGAAGCCTGGAAGGAAGCGGGTCGAGTTGGACGAGAGCAGCAAGGCCGAGCGCAAGAAGCGTCGTCTCGAAGCGGATAAGGCCAGGAAGGCACGGGATCGTGCCGCTGATCGTGAGGCGAAGCGCAAGGCTGGGACGCTGCGGCCACGCGGGCGACCGAAGGCGAAAAAGTCACTTTCCCGACAGGCACGAGCCTACCGGGAGAGCACTCGGTATGGGCTGAGCCCACAGGCGAAGAAGAACCGCTATGAGTGGAAGGAAGACCTGTACGCCATCCGCGAACGTGAAGCCGCTGAGGCGAGGCGAAAGAAGACGTGATCACGGCTTCGACGGCGTCTTGGACGCGATGATGCTGATGATCATGACGATCTGGGGGTGATCCCCAGGTCGTCCAAACTTAGTTTGGGCTCAGGCGGCAGCCTCGACAGCCTCCATGGCACTGCGTTGTCCTGCCCGAAGGGCTGCATAGTAGCTCGATTTGCTGATCCCCAGGACCCGGCAGGTCTCCGGAACCGTGGTGTTCGGATCGTCATGGGCCAGCATCACCTGCCGGATCAGGGCCTCGGTGATCTTGGGAGGACGGCCAAAGCGAATTTGGCGTTGCCGGGCGATGGCTCGGCCTGCTGCACTGCGTTCGAGCAGAAGGTTACGTTCGAACTCTGCGAGGACAGCCAGCACACCGACGACCATTTTGCCGGTGGCTGTGCTCGTATCGATGTTGTCCATCACGGAAACTAACTTTGCGCCCTTGGCCTCGACCTCCTCCACGATCTGGAGCAGGTGAAGCTGGGAACGGGCGAGCCGGTCGAGG
>NZ_JAJATX010000024.1 GCF_020866965.1 Microvirga roseola | reverse complement strand
TTACCCCAATCCGACCCTCTGCGACATTCTCAAACAGGCACTGAGCAGGCCGCCGCTGGGACCGACGGCCACGTTCGGGCGTTTATCCCTCTGACGGCCCTGGCAACCTGACGCGGTCGGCGAAAGAGGAGCGTTCATGCGGAAGATCTGGAGATCAATGATCGCCGTTGCGGTCATCGGACTCGCAGGATTTCTGCTCTATCGCACCCTGAGCGGCTACAACTTCGACCAGCTTGTCCAGGCCGTGATGGCTGTCCCGGTCTCGAACCTTCTCGGCGCCGTTGGCTTCGCCGCTGCGAGCTATCTCTGCCTGACCGGCTTCGACTATCTGGCCTTGCACTATGTCGGCAATCCTCTGGCCTACCGCAAGGCTGCCCTGGCGTCTTTCACGGCCCTGTCACTCGGCCACAATATCGGGTTCGCAGCCTTGAGCAGCGGCGCGGTGCGCTACCGTTTCTACAGCCGTTGGGGTTTGGGGGCCGGGCAAGTTGCCAAGTTGATCGTGTTCTGCGGGATCACCGTGGGGCTCGGCCTCATGGTTCTCGGAGGGACGGCGCTCCTGTTCCGCTCCGGTCTCGCCCAGGAGATCACAGGCCTCACGCGGCCTGTGATCCTTACACTGGGCAGCCTCTGCCTTGCGCTGCCAGCGCTCTATCTTCTCATGGCTGCATTCGTAAACAGGCCGCTCCGGATCCGGCGCTGGACGCTTGAGCCTCCGCCTTTGCGGCTTGCTATAGGGCAGGTGGTTATCGGCTCATTCAATTTCGCCTTCGTGGCGGCCTGCCTGCACCAGACGCTCGCGGCGGTGGCGGATGTTCCTTATGGCGGCGTGGCGTCCGTCTATGTCATCGCCAATGCTACGGCCCTCGTCAGCCACGTGCCGGGAGGCCTCGGAGTTATCGAGAGCGTGGTCATGTACCTGCTGCCGCAGCAGGACCTGATCGGCCCTCTGCTCGTGTTCCGCTTCGTCTACTTCCTCTTCCCCCTTGTGCTCGGCAGTCTTCTGCTCCTGACGTCCGAACTGGTCTACCGGGGGGAGAGGCCAAGCTCACCCGGCTCTGGACGGAGAAGGCGCGAAGGCGTGAACTATTTACGGTGGTCCCGTCGCAGGAACCAGAACGGCTCGAAGGGTTCCTGTGGGTCAAGGAGGCGCGTCCCGAAGGCCGGCTGCGTCGGCCCATCGTCGGACATGGCTTGAAAAGTGCGCAGGCCGCGCGGATGGTTGTTTAGGCGCTCGATCGCGTGAATGAGGGAGCCGTCCTCTTCCGCGATGATCTCCGCAACCCTTTCTGGGCTTGCGTCGAGATGCTCGGCCAACAGCCTGTCCCGCAGTTTCAGAATGGCGCGGCGCGTTCGGTCGTCCTCTCCCTCAATGGCGAGGTCGCATTCAGTGTCGAGTCCCATCGAGCGGTTGTTGAGGTTCGAGGAGCCGACCCGCAGGAACGTATCGTCCACGATAATAACCTTGGAATGGATCAGAACCTGACATTCGCCGCCATCCGACCGCGGGACGACCGGATAATAGACACGTAGCCTGTCGAAGCGGTCCTCCATCCTGAGCCGGCGGATCAGCCGGTCGCGATTGCTGCCCATGACGAGTTGCTCGACCATGCCATGCGACTCGAGGGTCATCAGGACGATGATTTCCGGACCACCGGGATCGGCGAGGTGCCGCGCCAGGATATCCCCCACGAAATTCGTCGTCATGTATTGGGCCTCGATGTAGATGGACCGCCGTGCTGCGGCGAGCGCGTCGGCGGTCAGGGCGGCGACCTCTCTGACGGCCCGCTGATCGCCCCAGGCAGGGAACGTGCGGGCGATCCCGATCGGGACCGGAGCAAAGTCCGGTGTCAGATCGCAGGGCCAGGGTGCGCTGGCAGAGGATTCCACCGGCAGACGCTCTTCTCCGGTAGCAGCTTTCCAGCGGGTCCAGGCCAGTTCGGCAATGGCGCGTGCCGCCAGCCCGTCAACGACCATCTGAACATCGTGAACGGGCTCATAGGGGCTGCCGTTGTCCCTACGCCTGAGAGGGGCGGCTGCCGCGTGGTGTGGGGTATCCCAGCGCTCCACCGTCAGGTCCATGCCGCCCACGAAGGCCAGCGTATCGTCGATACAGACAATTTTCTGATGGTGGGCGGCGTAAATCGGGTGATGGGTGTCGAGCTTGACGTGAACGCGCGGATGGTTCTGCCAATCGGCGCCAAAGATGAGCGGCCTAGTGGCTCCGGGAGCATGCACCACAGCGATACTCCAGACGAGAATGCGGATTTCGAGGTGAGGCCGCTCCTCGACGAGCGAGCGGAGGAGCGGTCCCAAGGGAGGCGATATCTCGGGGTCCTCATCCGGGCGAAGGCGGATGCTGCCGTCAAAATCCCACCCGATAATCATGATCGAGTCCTGTGCAGACCGCAGAGCGGCTTCCAATCTAGCGAAGTACTCCGCCCCATCGATGAGAACAGCCGCCCTGTCGGCCTGTGAAATCCGCCAGCAGTTCAGGCCCGGTCGGATGATAGGCAAGCGAAGCCGGTCCGTCGGATCGGAATTGCTTGGGCAGTGCGGCCCAGGGCTCGTATCGCCGGCGATGAAGGACAAGTCGGTCATGGGTCAAGCTGGCTGCACCTGCCAACTCCGCAACAATGCCTCATGTTCCGGCTCGGAGGAGCTGTGGCACTTGTGCTACATCTTAGCCTCCTTATGCACAGGCCATGGCGGCGGGTCCAGAGTGACCTAATTATCGGCAAGCTATACCTTCCACGTGAGAGAGGGGCCGGCTGGCGGTCGGCGTAAAGCATTGAAGATCATAGACTTTGAAGCCCTCTTTAGCTCATCACCCAATCCATATGTCCTTCTGGACCCGTTCTTCGTCATCGTCGGAATGAACGACGCCTATCTCCGGGCGACTATGAGGGAGCGTTCTGAGCTTGTCGGACGCAACATGTTTGACGCTTTTCCGAGCGATCCGGACTCTGCCAGCTACCGGAAGTTGCGGGCATCGCTCGAGCGGGTCGTCCGAGAAAAGACGAGCGATCATCTGCCTCTCATTCAATACGATATCCCTCTGCCCGGAGGGCAGGGCTTTGAGGAGCGCTATTGGAGCACTACCCACACGCCGCTTTTCAATAGATCCGGGGAGTTCGTCTTCATTCTTCAGCATACGGTCGATGTCACCGAGCTGCAGCGTCTGCGTGTTCTGGCTCAAAGCTCGTATCCCTCCGGTCATGTCGCCTTGATCGAAACCGACGTGCTGCGCCGGGCCAAGGCCGTTCAGGAGGCGAACGAGGCTCTGAAGGAGGAGCAGGAACACCTAAGAGGACTTTTCGAACAGGCGCCCGGCTTCATGGCCGCCCTTAGTGGCCCGCAACATGTCTTCACCATGGCCAATGCCGCCTATTTCCGGCTGGTCGGCCGTCAAGATATCATCGGCAAGACTGTCCGGGAGGCACTGCCGGAGGTGGTTGGACAAGGCTTTATCGAACTGCTCGACCGCGTCTACAGCTCCGGTCAGCCCTTCGTCGGTCGGGGCATCCGTATTCTTCTCGGGCAGGAACAGGAATCCGCTTCGGACGAGCACTACGTCGATTTTGTCTACCAGCCGATCCGGGCGAACGATGGAACGGTGTCCGGAATCTTTGTCCAGGGCCACGACGTGACCGAGCAAAGGCGCGCTGTAGAGGCTTTCCGGGCTAGCGAGGCCCGCCTCCGTCTCGCGGTTGAGGCCGGACGCATGGCCACCTGGGAAATCGATGCGGCCACGGATACCATCGTTAGCTCGCCGGAACTGAACCAGCTGCTCGGTTTTCCGGCGGCTTCCCAACCCAGCACCGCGGAGATCCGGGCGGGGTACTATCCGGGGGAGCGAGATCGTCTGTTGACGGCCGCCCAGAAGGCAGTCGCTCGCGGTGAGCGGTATATCGAGCAGGAATTCCGCTACGTCTGGCCGGACGGCTCGATCCGGTGGCTCCTGCTGAGGGCCGAGCTGCAGCTCAATTCGGAGGGCGCCCCAACCAAGGCCGTCGGTGTCGTCATCGACATCACGGACCGGAAGACAACCGAGGAAGCTTTGCGTGAGAGTGAGGAGCGCTTCCGACTGGTGGCCGAGCGCGCTCCTGTCATGCTGTGGATGGGCGACCAGAACGGAAAGTGCGTCTACCTTAACCGGGCTCAACGCGAATTCTGGGGCGTCGAGTCTGAGGATGTGGCCGGCTTCGACTGGGGCACGACCATCTACCCGGATGATCAAGCAGTGCTCTACGATGCGCTCAGCCACGCCATGCAGACTCAGACGGGCTTCACTGTCGAGGCCCGGTTCCGGCGCTCCGACGGGGAGTACCGGATCGTCCAGACAAATGCGCAGCCTCGCTTCGGGCCCAGTGGTGAATTTCTTGGGATGATCGGTGTGAATGTCGACATTACCGAGACGCGCCGGGCCGAGGAGGCGCTGCGCACCGAAACGCGCAATCTCGCGGTTCTCAACCGCACAGGCGCCTCCATTGCCGCCGAACTCGATCTCGACCGGATTGTGCAGGCGGTGACCGATGCCGGGGTTGAGCTGACCGGCGCCCAATTCGGGGCTTTCTTCTACAACACGCTCAACGACAGAGGAGAGAGCTACATGCTCTATTCGCTGTCGGGCGTGCCGCGGGAGGCATTTTCCCGGTTCCCGATGCCGCGGGCGACAGCCGTCTTCCAGCCGACCTTCCGGGGAGAGGGGGTCATACGCTCCGATGATATCCTGCAGGATCCTCGCTATGGTAGGAGCGGGCCCTATAACGGAATGCCCGAGGGCCACCTGCCGGTCCGCAGCTATCTGGCGGTGCCCGTAACCTCGCGCTCTGGGGAGGTGATCGGCGGACTTTTCTTCGGGCATGCGGAGCCCGGGGTGTTCCGGCCCGAGCACGAGACGCTGCTGCTGGGTATCGCTGCACAGGCCGCCATTGCGGTCGATAATGCCCGCCTGTTCCAGGCGGCCCAACGCGAACTGGAGGAGCGGCGTCGCGTCGAAGCCGCCTTGCGGGAAAGCGAGGAGCGGTTCCGGGCGATCGCGAATTCCATCGATCAGCTGATCTGGGCTACCCGGCCGGACGGCTTCCATGACTACTTCAATCAGCGCTGGTACGAATTTACCGGTGCACCGGAAGGCTCTACAGATGGGCAGGCTTGGAATGGCATTCTTCATCCAGACGACAGAGACCGGGCCCGGAGCATGTGGCTGCATTCCCTCGCGACAGGCGAGCCGTATCATATCGAATACCGACTGCGGCACCGCTCCGGGGAATACCGCTGGGTACTCGGGCGCGCCCAGCCTGTGCGGGATGAGCAGGGCCGGATCACCCGCTGGTTCGGGACCTGCACCGATATTCATGACCTGAAACAGGTCCAGGAGGAGTTGAGGGCGAGCCGCGAGCACGCCCTTCGCACGGAATCGGAGACCCGCCGGCTTGCCGCCGTTCTTGCGGAGAGGGTGGGGGAGCTCGACGAGGCCAATGAGGAAATCCAGCGCTTCGCCTATATCGTCAGCCATGACCTGCGCGCTCCGCTCGTCAACGTCATGGGTTTCACGAGCGAACTCGAGACTGCCCAGGCGGAAATCGAGAGTTTCTACCGAAAGGTCGCCCAGAGCCATCCCGAGCTCATATCGTCCGAGACCCGAAACGTGGTTGAAACCGACCTCGCCGAGGCCATAGGCTTCATCCGAACATCGACGGTGAAGATGGACAAGCTCATCAACGCCATTCTCAGGCTCTCGCGAGAGGGGCGACGCGTCCTCGCTCCCGAGAACCTTTCGATGCGGCAGGTGCTTGAGGCACAACGCCAGAGTCTCGCCCATCAGCTGAGCGAGCGCGGTGTGGAGCTGATGATCGAGGATGTTCCGGACCTTGTCAGCGATCGTCTCGCCATAGAGCAGGTGTTCGGCAATCTCCTCGATAATGCCGTCAAGTATCTCGGCCCTGACCGACCGGGCCGCATCTTCGTGCGAGGGAGCGAAGCCGGTCCGTTTGTCCGCTACGAGGTCGAGGACAATGGCCGGGGCATCGATCCAAAGGACTTCGACAGGATCTTCGATCTGTTCCGGCGCTCCGGCGCGCAGGATCAGCCGGGAGAAGGCATCGGACTTGCCCACGTCCGAGCTCTCGTGCGACGGCTCGGCGGAACAATTACGGTTTCTTCGAAATTGGGGGAAGGCTCAGTCTTCACCGTCACTCTTCCCAAGTATGTCAGTATGAGTTCGGAGG
The DNA here is from genome assembly GCF_020866965.1 of Microvirga roseola. GTDB lineage: Bacteria > Pseudomonadota > Alphaproteobacteria > Rhizobiales > Beijerinckiaceae > Microvirga > Microvirga roseola. The sequence continues at coordinate 46,619 of NZ_JAJATX010000024.1, read as the reverse complement.
CCGCATAATGCCCCAACAACAGCCCGTGACCATCATTATGGTCGAAGACGACGAAGGGCATGCTCGCCTGATCAAGAAGAACATCCGGCGCGCCGGCGTCTGCAATGAGATCAGAACCTTCGCCAGCGGGACCAGCGCCATCGAGCACCTGTTCAGCGAGGATGTGCGCAATGCCGGCCCTTTCCTGGTTCTCCTTGATCTCAACCTGCCGGACATGAGCGGCGTCGATATCCTGATCCGGCTGAAGGGCGACGAAAAGCTCAAACGCGCACCCGTGGTGGTGCTCACAACCACGGACGATCAGCGTGAGGTGCAGCGCTGCTACGACCTCGGCGCCAATGTCTACATCACCAAGCCCGTGGAGTACGAACCGTTTTCGCAGGCCATCCGCCAGCTTGGGCTCTTCCTCTCGGTCATTCAGATACCCCAAACGACGTGAGCGAGGACGTGTCCGCGACCCAGCCGATCCGGCTTCTCTATATCGACGATGATCCAGGCCTTGGGCGTCTTGTGGAACGCACCCTGTCGCGCCATGGCTTTGTCGTCAGTCATGCCTTGAGCGGGGACGAGGGGCTCGCGCAGCTCGCATCGGATCGGTTCGATGTCGTGGCCCTGGACCACTTCATGCCCGGCAAGGAGGGGCTGCAGGTTTTGGCCGAACTCCAGGCATTCGCCGAACCGCCGCCCGTCATCTATGTCACGGGAGCGGACGAGGGAAGGATCGCTGTTGCGGCCCTAAAGGCAGGCGCAGCTGACTATGTCATCAAGGATGTGGGCGGGGTCTTTCTCGACCTGCTGAAGACGGCAGCCGAGCAGGCTCTCGCTGCGGCGAAACTCCGTCGCGAGAAGGAGGAGGCGGAGCGCGAAATGCGCGAGGCGCGTGAGCGCGCCGAGATGCTGCTTCGCGAGGTCAATCACCGTGTGGCGAACAGCCTGCAACTCGTCGGTTCTCTCGTCGCGATGCAGCAGCGCGCGATCACGTCCGATCCAGCAGCCCAGGATGCCCTGTCGGAGACGCAGAGCCGCATCGCCGCCATCGCCCAGATTCACCGGCGCCTTTACACCTCCAACGATGTCCGATTCGTTGAGATGGAAACCTACCTTGAGGGCCTTGTCGAGGAGCTCGAAGGCGCCATGCAGGCTGCGGGGCGAGGACATCGCATCATCCTGAAGGCCCAGGCAGTCCCCATTCCCACGGACAAGGCCGTTTCCCTCGGCGTGATCGTGACTGAACTCGTGACGAATGCATTCAAGTACGCCTATCCGGAGGGCGCATCGGGCGAAATTAGGGTGGAACTGTCCGCTTCGAGCGAGCGCGTATTCCTGATCGTCGAGGACGACGGTATCGGCTGGAAGGGGGATGGCCCCGTGCAGGGAAGCGGGCTCGGCAGCAGGATCGTACGGGCAATGGCATCCAACCTGCAATCGGAAATCGCGTTCGACCCACTGCATGCCGGGACCCGCGCCGTACTGTCCTTTACTGTCTGAGGCTCAGTCCAACGGCTTCCGGGTACGCCTCCTTATGGCTTCCGGATTCAGCCGCGAGCGAATTTCGGCTGCGACGAGATTGAACTCCCGCTGCAGACGGTTGAGCCTGGACAGTAATTCGTTGTCCTGCATACCGGCCTGCGGCTGGGGATCATGCCCATTCGGTGGATGCAGCACGATATTACGCAACTCCTCCAGAGTAGTCGGCCCGATATTCGGCACGGTCAGCCATTGCGCGTCGGAGATGCTGGCGACTTCTCGAATGGTCGGGCAGCGTCCATGGAACTCCGCCAGAATCGCGCCTCGTACACGACCAGAGCATTTTTCGATAGGAAATGGATCGTCCAAACCCATCTCGCGCGTCCTCGCTGCCCTTGGGGTTAAGTACTCTGCTTTGATTTGAGAGAGTGTTTTTGTTGAGGTTTGAAAGTTCCCTCCATCCTCTATCCCGTATCTGCAAAAGAGCAGACGTCATTAAGGGGATTGAGACATGCGTAAGGAGTAGTCAAATCGGCGACAGGTGTATCCAATCTTCAACTGTGCCTTAAATCCTAGTGCGGCCGGAAGAGATTCAGAATTTCTTGCCCGAAGGACGAAAGAGAGCACAGAGAAGTTGTTGTGTAACGTGGATTTACACTACCCGCACGTTCGAGAAACTGGCGGGCAGGCCGGAGCCGTAGGTTTCTCTGCACGTAGCCTTCCACAATAGCGACAATTGTGTTCCGGGCCGTATCCGGGCCGAAGTGCCAGCGGCAGAACTCGCAGGGTGCGCCGTTCTCCAAAAGTTCGTAGCAACTGCCCTCGGCGTGAAATCCTGCTGGAAGCCGTTCCGAACTCTCTTTCAGCTCGAAGATGAGGCGTGCAGCGTCGGCAATGGAAAAGGACACGATCCAGCGATAGACGACGTCAGGCTCAGGGCGGTCCAGTTCCGCAATCTCGAACAGGAGAGGGCGCCCCAGCATGTGAGGCGTCGGCCCAGCCCCATCTGACTGCTGATCTCCATGGACGGGTAATGACATCTCTTTGGCACCACGTGCGTTAACTGTTCGTTAACTCCTGTCTCGCTCACCAAGCTTTCTCGAAGGTTTCGTGGAGAGACTGCGACGGTTGGAGGACTAAATTGTCTGGCTTTTTGTATGATTAGCCGGCAACCTTATTGCCGGATCGCTCCAAGAGAACTAAGCAGGAGGTTTGCGCCCCACACCAACCTTGAGGAATGAATGTCTGCCACCGCTGTCCTGATCCATCTCCTTGGCGAGATTGCCCTGCTTCTGTGGGGCATAAACATGGTCAACAGTGGGGTGCAGCGTGCCTTCGGCAGCGATCTGCGCTGGTTTCTCGGCATGGGCCTGAAGACGCGCTTCAGAGCCTTCCTTGCGGGGCTCGGCGTCACCACCGTGCTCCAGAGCAGCACGGCCACGGCCCTGATGGTGGCGTCATTCACGGCAGGCGGAGCTGTCGATCTCGTTCCGGCACTTGCCGTGATGCTCGGGGCCAATGTGGGCACGACCCTTATCGTACAGGTCCTGTCCTTCGACATCACCCTGATCTTCCCGTTCCTGATCTTCGGCGGCTATATCGCCTTCCGAAGGGGCAAATCGAGCCGCGTCAAGGATCTCGGGCGCGTGGCCATCGGGCTAGGCCTCATGCTGTTGTCGCTCCATCTCTTGAGCGAGACCATCCATCAGATCGAATCCTCGGTAGTGCTCCGGGATGTGCTGAGGGCGATCGCCTCCGATCCCCTGATTCTCGTAGGGCTTGCGGCTCTGTTCGCCTGGCTTGCCCATTCCAGCGTCGCAGCGCTGCTGCTGATCATGTCCCTGACGTCTGTTGGCGTCATCGGCGCTCCTGCAGCCCTGGCGATGGTGCTAGGAGCCAACCTGGGCAGCTCGTTCAATCCGTTCCTTGAGGCAATGGGTGGCGATCCGGCCAAGATCCGGGTGCCGTTTGGAAACCTTGCGACGCGCGTGATCGGTTGTGCTGTGGCGTTGCCGCTGATCGATCCGATCCTGAACCTCGTGGCGCTGATCGACCCGAATCCGGCGCGCCTCGCTGCCAATTTCCACACGATCTTCAACGTCGTTCTGGCTGCGGTCTTCATCCTGCCGCTGCCCTGGATCGCGAAGCTCCTCCTCAAGCTCTTCCCAGAGAAGGTCCGAGCCTCGGATCCCGGCATGCCGCAATATCTGGATAAGGATGCTCTCGATACACCTTCCGTGGCCCTGTCCAACGCAGCCCGCGAGGTCCTGCGGATGGTGGACACGGTCGAAACGATGCTGCGCAATTCCCAGGACCTGTTTCGGGAGGACGATATCAGCCGCGTTGATGCGGTCAGCCGTACGGACGACGTGCTGGACCGCCTCTTCAGCGCGATCCGCCGCTACTTGAGCTCCATCAACCATGAATCCCTGAATGAGGCGGAGGCCAAGCGCCTGTCAGATATCCTGGCCTTCGCCATCAATCTGGAACATGTGGGCGACATCATCGACAAAAACCTGATGGAACTTGCCGCCAAGCGCATCAAGAACCATCTGCGCCTGCCGAAAGACAGTCTCGACGATATCACCAACATGCATGTCAAGCTGCTCGAGCACCTGCGGCTCGCGGCTTCCGTGCTCATGTTCCAGGATATCAGCTCGGCACGCAGGCTCGTCTCAGAGAAAGAGCGCTTCCGCGATCTGGAGCGTACGGTCACGCAGAGGCATCTTGAGCAACTGCGCTCGGGCAAGGCGATGGGTGACACCAGCGCCCTCCAGCTCGACATTGTCCGCGACCTGAAGCGAATCGAGGCTCATATTGCGTCGACGGGCCATTCGCTCCTGGAGCAGAGCGGCCAGCTCAAGCCGAGCCGCCTCACGTCATAAGCCGTGAAGGCTGGCGCAGCCTGAAGCCCAACTGGAGATTACTCGGCGGCCTGAGCCTCGGCCGGTTTTGCCTTCAGGCCCACGAGCCTGTTGAGAAGGGCACGGTCGTGCAGCACGACCATGCGTTCCTTTTGATGCAGCCAAGTCAGAGCATCCTCAAGGGACTCAGCGTCTGCAAGCTTGGCCTCCGCCAGGGCCCGCTCCGTCTCGATGGTGCCGCGCTTGCGGGGCGGGGCGGGAGGCAACGTCTCGACATGCCGCTCCCTCAGCGCCGCATCGGCATAGATCGCCCTCAGGCTGTCCTCGTCGTCAAACCCGAGATTGGCGTTGCGGAGCTGCAGTTCGTTGGCGCGCAGGGCAATGGCAGGGGGCTCATGCTCTTCGGGCGTCATGAGGAGGCCCATGCGTTTCAGGGCGAGGCCAGCCGCGAGCTGACCGCTGAGCCAGGACAAGGGAATTGCCAGCAGGAGACCCAGGATCGTGGGCGACATCCAGAGGAACAGGGATGTTGCAATCATGAAGGCGGAGAGTCCGGCAAGGACGCCGAGAACCGTATGCGCCCGGTGGCGACGCACGATGTCCTTGAAAGGAATCGAGCCGTCATCGCGGCGTTGGGGCTGCCAGCCGGTGTCGCGTCCCAGCAGGATCTGGAATACCGAACCAGACTGAATCAGCATGAGGATCGGCGCCAGGAGAGCGGAAAGGATCATCTCGATCAGGGAGGAGACGATCAGGCGAAGCCCGCCGCCGGAGGCACGGCGGTCACTGCCCCGCAGGAGCATCAGGATCAGGCCGAAGATCTTGGGCGCGAGCAGGATACCCATGGTCAGCGCAAACAGCGCCAGGGCTCGCTCGGGGTCGAAGCGCGGCCAGATGGGATAAAGACGGAAGTCTCTGGCGAAGTATTCCGGCCGGATATAAGTCGTCTGGAGGACGAGCGCGATACCGACAATGAGCTGGAAGAGCCAGAAAGGCGATGCCAGATAGGACATGATGCCGGTGGCGAAATGCTGGCGGGTGGGTAGCTTCAGACCACGGGCGGTGACCACCCGCATGTGCTGTAGGTTGCCCTGACACCAGCGCCGATCGCGGGCCGACAGATCAATGAGGGAGGGCGGGCTTTCCTCGTAGGACCCTTGCAGGTCCGCAAGCATATAGACGTCCCACCCCGCGCGCCGGAGAAGGGCTGCCTCCACGAAATCGTGGCTCAGGATATGCCCCCCGAAAGGCGGCCTGCCTTTCAGGTCCGGCAGACCGCCATGGGCGGCGAAGGCCTTTGTGCGGATAATCGCATTGTGGCCCCAGTAATTGCCGTCGCGCCCCATCCACACGGCGAGCCCCATCGCGATCACCGGTCCGGTTACGCGGGCCGCATATTGCTGGAGGCGGGCGAAGAGCGTGTTGCGGTTGATGATGAGCGGAAGCGACTGGATGATGCCTGCGTCCGGATCGGCCTCCATGGCCGCCGCAAGCCGTACGATGCACTCGCCCGTCATCAGGCTGTCCGCATCGAGAACCAGCATATGCTCGTAATGTCCGCCCCAGCGGGAGACGAAATCGGCGATGTTGCCCGCTTTGCGATGATAGTTCTTCGGCCGATGACGATAATAGAAGCGGGCATTCGGTCCGAGCCGCTCCCGCAAGGCGAGGAAGGCCCGCTCCTCGGCGATCCAGGCGTCCGGCTGAGTCGTGTCGGAGAGAATAAAGTAGTCGAAGGATGAACCGAGCCCCGTCGCCTCGACGGATTCCCAAATGGCCTCCAGGGCCGCATAGGTCCGCGCGGTCTGCTCGTTGTAGACGGGCATGACGATAGCGGTGCGCTCCGACAACGAGGAGGGTAGGGCAGCCGATTGCCGGCGGCGGAGCAGCGCAAAGAACCCCAGAAGCGCACTGGTGAACGCGACGGCGATCCACGAAAAATTAATCGTAAAGAGCGCCACCAGCACCCACTGGAGCACCGTGGTGCGGCTAACCGACACCACCTGATACATTTCGTAGGTGCCGTAGGCTGTCAGCAGAAGCCCGCCGCCAAAGACGAAGAGTCGGGCGAGCCAGGTTCCCAGGCGGGGATGTTGCACGACGCGCCGGCGCTCCTGATCGGCCGACCAGCGCCGCAGCGACTGGGTCGGCATCTCAAGGTGCTTTTCAGGCGGCATGAAGGCTTCGCCCCGCCCGAGAGGGGTGACCTTCGCGTTCGAACCGGGACTTAGGGTGTCCAACGATACAGCCATGTCTCGCTAATCGGTTTCCCGCCTGCTTCGAGGATGAGACGCATCTCACACGCGTTTTCGTTGCCCGGGTCAAGCTCGAAAGTGACGCGCGCCGTCTTGCGTTCCGGGTAGGGCCAGATCCTTAGATTCTGGAACGTCCCCGGTCCGACGGTTAGGGTTGATTTAAGGTCCGCGGGCCAATTATCACCCAGCATGTCGCCCGAGAAATCGACGGCGAAGCGCCGGAGGCGTCCGCTCGACCCCTGGCCTACACGGGTCGAGGTGACGGTCGCGAGAGGCGGCCGCTCGGGCGCCGTCCAGCACCAGTATTGCCGGTATGCGAAGGAGACCTCCGATCCCGCCGCCATGGGAGCCTTGGGGCGCCAGTAGGCCAGGATGTTGTCGTTGATCTCGGCATTGCTCGGGATCTCGAGGAGCTGCACGCTTCCCGGGCCCCAATCGCTCAGTGGCTCGATCCAGAGGCTGGGACGGCGTTCGTAACGCTGCTCGTCCGCTTGGAACGCCTCATAGGAGCGGTCGCGCTGGAGAAGCCCAAACCCGCGCGGTGAACTGTCGACGAACGCGGAAATCTGGAGGGTTTCGGGGTTGTGCAGGGGACGCCAGAGCCACTCCCCCTGTCCGTTCCATATCTGCAGACCGGACGATTCGTAAACGCCGACACGGATATCCTCGGTGCTCGGGCGGTCGTTGGGTCCATAGAAGTAGGTCGAGGCGATGGCTCCGAGACCCACATGCTCCAGGGCGACGCGAGGAAAGAGCGTCGTTTCCAGATCGACGATGGTCATGTCGCCGGGGCGCAGGGTCATCCGGGTCGCGCCCGTGGCCGATTCGGAGTCGATCACCGCGTGGATGGTGATGCTGTTGCTGCCCACGGCCGGACGCTCGAGCCAGAAGGCGCGGAAAATCGGGAACTCCTCCCCCTTGGCCTCGGCCGGGCGCAAGGTGATCGCCCTCGCGATGGCGCCGTAATTCTGGCCCCGGGCGATGGCGCGGAAAAAGGTCGCGCCCTGGACGATGGCAAAGTCCCATGGCTCGCCTTCTCCAGGGACGGAATACAGGCGGAAGCCGGAGAACCCGATATCCGCGTTTCCGTTTGGCAGGTCGAGGTCGCCGAAGTCGAACTGGGCCGGGTTATAGCCGACCCGTCGGATTGTGCCGTCCTCGACGAGGTAGAGGTCGACCGCATTGGTGAACACAAAACCGCGATGAAGAGGTTCAACGGCGATTCCGCGCCCCTCCGAGCGCCAGATCGGGTTCTGGAGCGACCTGATCGAGATGTACTGATCGTAGTTCAGGTTTGCGAACGCGGCCGGAAGATCGTTCGGCGGCGGCACAAACGGCTTGGTGGCGAGCTGCCGGGCGATATCGGTCACGACCGATGGATCGAACCGCTGCTTGTCCCCCATCCGCCCATGGATGTTGGCCTGGGGCGTCTGAGCCCGAACGGCAGGCGCGACTGCAAGGCCGGCGACGGAAAAACCGATATAAGCCAGCACGTCGCGCCGGCGAAGATGAAAGGGGGGAAAGTCCCCCGACGAAACCGGCACTGCGATACTCTTGAATATGACGAGGCTTGTTGAGCCAGACGATGTGGGAATCCCCATACATATCGTCAATCACAACTGTGAAGTAAACGAGGCAGTTTGCATCGCAGATCGGCCACTCCGGCATGGAGATTTGCCGAAATACCGACTTTGGGTTAGCAGCACCCCAAATCGCCACCGGAATTGAAATCCTATGACGTCCACAGAGGCTCCCCTGACCTCCTCCTCCCGAACCTGCCTGGCCATCGTCCTGGCGGCAGGGGAGGGCACGCGGATGAAGTCCGACCGGCCCAAGGTGCTTCACCAGGTCGCCGGCCGCTCTATGCTCGGGCATGTCCTGGCGGCCGTGACGGCGGCGGGCGCATCAAATGTCGCGGTCGTAATCGGCTCCGACCGGGAGGATGTGGCAAATGAGACGCAAAAGACCCTGGCCGGGGCCCGTATCTTCGTGCAGCGGGAGAGGCTCGGCACCGCCCATGCGGTCCTGAGCGCCAGGGAGGCCCTGGAGCAGGGGGCGGATGACGTCATCGTCGCCTTCGCCGATACGCCGCTGGTCACCGCCGAAACCTTCGCCAGACTGCGTGCTCCGCTTTCCGAAGGGGCGGCCGTGGTGGCCTTGGGCTTCGAGGCGGAGAACCCGACCGGCTATGGGCGCTTCATCACAGAGGGCGACCGGATCCTCGCTATCCGCGAGCACAAGGACGCCAGCGAGACGGAGCGCGCGATCACCCTGTGCAACGGTGGCCTCATGGCTCTTCGTGGTGATACGGCCCGGGCCGTTCTGGAGAAGATCGGAAACGCCAATGCGCAGGGCGAGTATTACCTGACCGACGCAGTTGCCATCGCCCGCGAGCTTGGCCACCCGACCGCCTTTGTCGTCGTGCCGGAGGAGGAGGTTCACGGTATCAACGACCGGATGCAGCTCGCCGCCGCCGAGCGGATGATGCAGGACCGCCTGCGCCGGGCTGCAATGCTGTCCGGCGTGACGCTTATTGCCCCCGAGACGGTCTTTTTCAGCCATGACACCAAGCTCGGGCGGGATGTGGTGGTCGAGCCTCACGTGGTCTTCGGGCCCGGGGTCGTGGTCGAGCAAGGTGTCGTGATCCATGGCTTCAGCCATCTGGAAGGGGCGCGGATCGCCGCCGGCGCAGGCATCGGCCCCTTCGCCCGCCTGCGTCCGGGGGCTGCCATTGGCCCGAAGGCGAAGGTCGGCAATTTCGTCGAGATCAAGAACACCGATCTTGGGGCCAGAGCCAAGGTAAGCCACCTGACCTATCTCGGCGACGCGAGCGTCGGGGCAGAGGCGAATATCGGCGCGGGCACCATCACCTGCAATTACGACGGCTTCAACAAGTACCGCACGGAGATCGGTGCCGGCGCCTTCGTCGGCTCGAACTCGGCTCTTGTCGCGCCAGTCACGATCGGGAAGGGAGCCTTCGTCGGCTCCGGTTCGGTCATCACCGAGAACATTCCTGATGATGCGCTTGGCCTCGGGCGCGGCCGGCAGACCGTCAAGGAGGGCTGGGCCGTCGGATTTAGGGAACAGGCGCTCGCCGCCAAGAACGCAAGGAAGAAGTGATGGATGGTGTCACAATCCGTCACGCAAGTTGATTTGAGCCTTCCGAACGGCCTCTGTAGCAGAGTCCAAGCTTAAGCACGTTGGAATTTCACAAAGGACGCTCCGCAGCATGTGTGGAATCGTTGGTATCATTGGCAAAACGCCTGTCGCGCCGCAAATTGTCGAGGCCCTTAAGCGCCTTGAATACCGGGGCTACGATTCCGCTGGCGTGGCGACCCTGGAGCAGGGCCGGCTCGACCGCCGCCGGGCGGAAGGAAAACTCCGCAACCTCGAGGCCAAGCTGACGCAATCGCCGCTCTCGGGCCTCATCGGGATCGGCCACACCCGTTGGGCTACCCATGGGAGACCGAACGAGACCAACGCCCATCCCCATGCCACCGAGAAGCTCGCGGTCGTCCATAACGGCATCATCGAGAATTTCCGCGAGCTGAAGGCGAGCCTCGAGGCCAAGGGCGTCCGGTTCGAGACGGAGACGGACACCGAGGTCGTGGCCCAACTCGTCACCGAAGAGATGCGCCAGGGGCGCCCGCCCATTGAGGCCGTGGCCGTGACCCTGCCCAAGCTGCGTGGAGCCTTCGCACTGGGCTTCCTCTTCGCGGATCAGGAGAATCTCCTCATCGGCGCCCGTCACGGTGCGCCGCTGGCCATCGGGTATGGCGACGGCGAGATGTATCTGGGCTCCGACGCTCTTGCGCTCGCCCCCTTCACGGACGAGGTCGCCTATCTCGACGATGGCGATTGGGCGATCCTGAGCAGCCAGGGCTCGGATATCCGGGACGAGGCCGGAAAGCCGGTTCAGCGGACCCGCCACAAGATTCTCGCCGGCTCCTTCATGGCCGACAAGGGCAATTACCGCCACTTCATGGCGAAGGAGATCCACGAGCAGCCGGAGGTCGTGGGGCGCACGCTCGCCCATTACGTCAATTTCACCGCAGGCCGCGTGGAGTTGCCCTTCGAGCTGCCCTTCGACTTCAAGGATCTGAAGCGGCTTTCCATCTCCGCCTGCGGCACGGCCTACCTCGCCGGGCTCATCTCGAAATACTGGTTCGAGCGCCTCGCCCGCATTCCGGTCGAGATCGACGTGGCTTCCGAGTTCCGGTACCGGGAGGCTCCGCTCGAGCCGGGTAGCCTTGCGTTGTTCGTCTCGCAATCGGGCGAGACGGCCGACACCCTGGCCTCGCTTCGGTATGCGACCGCGGAAAAGCAGCACACGCTCTCTGTGGTGAATGTTCCGACCTCCACCATGGCGCGGGAAAGCGCTGTCGTCGCGCAGACGCTCGCAGGCGTCGAGGTGGGCGTCGCCTCCACCAAGGCCTTCACCTGCCAGCTCACGGTCCTCCTTTCTCTTGCCATAGCCGCCGGACGAGCCCGCGGAACCCTGAGTGTGGAGGAGGAGAAGGAACTGGTCGACGCGCTTATCGCGATCCCGAGAATCATGTCCGAGGCGATGAAGCGCGAACACGAGATCGAGCTTCTGTGCCGCGAACTCTCGAAGGCGAAGGACGTGCTCTATCTCGGGCGTGGCACCGCTTACCCGCTGGCACTGGAAGGCGCCCTCAAGCTCAAGGAAATTTCCTACATCCATGCGGAAGGCTATGCGGCAGGCGAACTGAAGCACGGGCCGATCGCGCTGATCGACGAGACCATGCCGGTCATCGTCATCGCGCCCCACGACCACATCTTCGAGAAGACCGTGTCGAACATGCAGGAGGTGGCCGCTCGCGGCGGACGCATCATCCTCATCACGGACGAGAGGGGAGCCCAGGAAACCGGCCTCGAAACCATGGCGACCATCGTGATGCCGTCCGTCCATCCGATCGTCGCGCCGATCCTCCACGCCATTCCGGTTCAGCTGCTCGCCTATCACACGGCGGTCTTCATGGGGAAGGACGTGGACCAGCCGCGCAACCTCGCGAAATCCGTGACGGTGGAGTAACGCTCTTCTTGGCATCCCGGCGGCTGGGAAGCTGCCGGGTGTACGTAGCTATCCCGCCCTGAGCAGTCTGATCGCGGAATCCCGCTCGAACAGGTAGAGCAGCACCCGCAAGGCCTGCCCGCGTTCGGTCATAAGCTCCGGGTCCCGGTCCACGATCAGGCGGGCGTCGTCACGGGCGGCGGCGAGCAGATCACCATCGACCTCCAGTCGCGCCAGCTTGAAGCCGGGCGTGCCGGACTGGCGGGTGCCCAGCACCTCGCCTTCCCCGCGAAGGCGTAGGTCCTCCTCCGCGATGCGAAACCCGTCCTCGGTCTGCCGCATCATCTCGAGCCGCGCCTGGGCGACCTGCCCGAGCGGGCCCTTGTATATCAGAAGACAGGTCGAGGGTTTCGAGCCCCGGCCGATGCGCCCGCGCAACTGGTGTAGCTGCGCGAGACCGAAACGCTCCGCATGCTCCACCACCATGATGGTGGCATTCGGGACGTCGACGCCGACCTCGATCACGGTCGTGGAAACGAGGATCTTGGTCTCGGCGCGCGAGAACCGCTCCATGGCGGCATCCTTGTCCTTGCCGGCCATCTTGCCGTGGACGAGGCCGACCTGCTCTCCGAAGAGGCTCTTGAGAGTCTCGAAACGCTCCTCGGCGGCGGCGAGGTCGACCGTCTCCGATTCCCCCACGAGAGGACAGACCCAATAGACCTGATCGCCATTGGCGATGGCGCGCCCGATTCCGCCGATCACCTCGTCGAGACGCTCGATGGAAATCAGCTTCGTCGCGATGGGTTTGCGGCCCGCCGGCTTTTCGCTCAGCACGGACACGTCCATGTCGCCGAAATAGGTGAGCGCCAGGGTGCGTGGGATAGGCGTTGCGGTCATGACGAGAATGTCCACCGCCTCGCCTTTGGAGCCGAGTGCAAGGCGCTGGTGGACGCCGAAACGGTGCTGCTCGTCCACGACTGCAATGCCGAGATCCTGGAATGCGACTCCTTCCTGGAAGAGGGCGTGCGTTCCAACCGCGATCTGGATGCTGCCATCCGCAAGCCCGGCAAGCACGGCTTTGCGCGCCGCGCCTTTCTCGCGCCCGGTCAGGAGAGCAGTGGTGAGGCCTGCCTGTTCGGCCATGGGGGCGAGGCGCTCATAATGCTGGCGGGCCAGGATCTCTGTTGGGGCCATCATGGCCGCCTGCCGGCCCACCACGATCGCGCTTGCCATGGCGAGCAGCCCGACCACGGTCTTGCCCGAGCCGACATCGCCCTGGAGGAGGCGCAACATTTTCTTGTCCGACACCAGATCGCGGCGGATGTCCTCCACTGCTTGGGCCTGGGATCCTGTCAGTCCGAAGGGCAGGGCGCTTTTCAGTTGCTCGACCAGGTGGCCGTCTCCCGCATTTACCCGCCCCGGCAGCCGACGCATGCGGCTTCTGACGAGCGCCAGGGCAAGCTGCGAGGCCAGCAGCTCGTCGTAGGCCAGTCGCCGGCGCGGCGCGGACTTGGCAAGGGCTTCCTCCGAAAGAGCTGCCGCATTGTCGGGCCTGTGGAGGGCGAAAAGCGCCTGCCGGAGATCTGGCAGGGCGTTCCGGTCGAGCCAGGCAGGATCCTGCCATTCGGGCAGGGACGGCACTTTCTCAAGGGCCGCGCCGATGTACCGTCCGACCATGCGCGAGGAAAGCCCCTCGGTCAGCCCATAGACCGCCTCGACGGCCGGCAGGTTCTCGAGCCCCCGCTCGTCCAGGATCCGGTCCGGGTGGACCATCTGGCGGCGTCCATCCCAAAGCTCGATCTTGCCCGAGACATAACGGCGCTCGCCCATGGGCAGGAGCTTTTCGAGCCGGGCCTTCTGCCCGTTGAAGAAGATGAGCGTAACGTCCCCGGTCTCGTCCTCCGCCAGGATCCGGTAAGGCGCACGCCGTCCCGGAGGAGGCGCGCGGTGGGCGACCACGGTGACGGACAGCGTGACAGGCTCCCCGACAGGCGCGTCGGCGATAGCCCCCTTCATCTCCCGGGAAATGCCGCTGCTCGGCACGTGGAACAGCAGATCCATCACCCGCGCCGGACGGCCCGGCTCACCCAGCAGGCGGTCGAGGAGGAGGGCGATCTTGGGGCCGACGCCAGGCAGGGTATCGGCCGGGGCGAAGAGCGGATCGAGGATGGAGGGGCGCAGGGACATTCAAGTGGGTGGTAAGTCGGGTGGAGATGGTTATATAGCGGCCTAGCCGACCCGAGGCGACGCTAACTTTCCAGGACCCGGAGCATCTTCATGAGCGGAACGACACGCAGCAGCGCCGATCTCGACGTTCGCCGCAAGCAGATCCTCTTTCGCGCCTGGCACCGAGGCATGCGGGAGATGGACCTCATCATGGGCCGATTCGCGGATGCGGAGATCGGGGCCCTGTCCGACGAGGACCTCACCGAGTTCGAGCGCCTGATCGAAGTGCCCGACCGGGACCTTCTGGGCTGGATCACCGGTGAGATCGAGACACCCTCGAACTACGATACTTCCCTGTTCCGGCGCCTGAAGGGCTTTCATTCCCACACATCGCCAATTCACGTCTGACGCCGCGAAAGAGCTTCCCACCATACGAACCGGGCTGTGAGGTCCGCGTTCTTCTTCCATTGACCCGACATTAGCCATGAAGCCTGCATTGATCCGTGCCTTGGATGCCCTGAAGAAGGGTCAAAGCCTGACGCTGTCGAGCGTCCCGGACGGTTTCGATGCCATGGCGGTCGCCGATCTGGCGCGGGGCCTGTCGGGACAGGTGGAGGGGCCAGCGGTTCTCGTGCACGTCGCCCGCGACGGGCAGCGCCAGCAGAACTTCGCCAATGGTCTTGGTTTCATCGCACCGGAGATCGAGATCCTGACGTTTCCGGCCTGGGACTGCCAGCCATACGACCGGGTATCGCCCAATGCCGCCATCACCGCGCAGCGCATGACGACCCTGGCGCGGCTCGCCCGGTCCAAGACCTCCGAGGACAAGCCGCGCATTCTCTCGACCACCGTTAATGCTTTCGTTCAGCGCGTGCCGCCGAAGGCCCGCATCTCAGCGGAGACCTTTTCCGCAGCGCCTGGCAATGTGGTCGATACGAACCAGCTCATCCATTGGCTGGAGAGCAACGGCTTCCTGCGTACGGGAACGGTGCGCGATACGGGCGAATATGCCGTCCGCGGCGGCATCATCGATCTCTATCCCGCAGGCCTGCCGAACCCGGTTCGGCTGGACTTCTTCGGCGACGCCCTGGAATCGATCCGCTCCTTCGATCCGGAAACCCAGCGCACCGTCGGCACCCTGCGCTCCCTCGACCTCGTTCCCATGAGCGAGGTCCAGCTGACCACAGAGAGCATCAAGCGCTTCCGGCAGAGCTACGTGGCGGCCTTCGGCGCACCGACCCGCGACGATCGGCTCTATGAGACGATCAGCGAAGGCCGGCGTTATCCGGGGCTCGAGCACTGGATGCCGCTGTTCCACGAGCATCTCGATACGCTGTTCGATTACCTTCCAGGGGTTCCTGTGGTGTTCGATGCCCTGGCGGACGACGCAGCCGCCGAACGCCTCGCGCAGGTAAAGGACTATTACGACGCACGACGCGAGGGCATGGGGCAGAACCAGCCCGGCGTTGCGCCTTATCGCCCGCTGCCGCCGGATGCGCTCTATTTCTCGCCCTCCGAATGGTCCGAGCGCACCTCGCATCTTCCTCTTGCGCGCCTGACGCCTTTCGCCATTCCGGAAACGGAAGGACGTCTCGTCATCGATTGCGAGGCGCGCCGGGGACGCAACTTCATCGCGGAGCGCGCCGACGAGAGCGCAAACGTGTTCGAGGCGGTGGTCAAGCACATCCGCGATCTTCAGGCCTCCAAGCGCCGGGTGATCCTGGGGGCTTGGTCGGAAGGCTCACGGGAGCGCCTATGCCACGTTCTCCAGGATCACGACCTGAGGCAGACCAAGCCGATCAGCCGCCTCTCCGAGGCGATGGCCTATCCACGAAACGGAATCCCGGTCGGCATCTGGAGCCTGGAATCCGGCTTCGAGGCGGCGGACCTCGCCGTCATCAGCGAGCAGGACATCCTCGGCGACCGCCTCGTGCGCCAGAAGCGCAAGTCCAAGCGTCCGCAGGACTTTCTGACGGAGGTCGCGGCTCTGACACCGGGCGATCTCGTCGTCCACGTGGACCACGGCATCGGTCGCTTCGAGGGGCTGAAGACCATCGAGGCGGCGGGCGCTCCCCATGACTGCCTCGAGCTGCATTATGCCGGCGGCGACCGCCTCTTCCTGCCTGTCGAGAACATCGAACTCCTGACCCGCTACGGGTCGGAGGAAACCGAGGTTCAACTCGACAAGCTCGGCGGCGGAGCCTGGCAGGCCCGCAAGGCGCGCATGAAGCAGCGCATCCGCGAAATCGCGGGCGCCCTCATGAAGATCGCCGCCGCCCGCATCCTGAAGGAAGCGCCGCGGCTCGCCCCGCCGGAAGGGCTTTATGACGAATTCGCCGCCCGCTTCCCCTATGATGAGACGGAAGACCAGCTGAACGCCATCGAGGCGGTGCTGGATGATATGGGCTCCGGCCGCCCCATGGACCGGCTCGTCTGTGGCGATGTGGGCTTCGGCAAGACAGAGGTGGCGCTGCGCGCGGCTTTCGTCGCCGCGATGAGCGGCAAGCAGGTCGCCGTCGTCGTGCCCACGACCCTGCTCGCGCGCCAGCACTTCAAGACCTTTTCCGAGCGCTTCCGCGGTTTCCCGCTCAATGTCGCCCAGGCTTCCCGCTTCGTCCCTGCGGCAGAGATGAAGAAGGTGAAGGAGGGGCTTACGGACGGCACTGTCGATATCGTCGTGGGCACCCATGCGCTGCTCGGAAAATCCATCGCTTTCAAGGATCTCGGCCTCATCATCGTGGACGAAGAGCAGCATTTCGGCGTGACCCATAAAGAACGTCTGAAGGAGCTGCGCGCAGAGGTCCATGTGCTGACCCTCTCAGCGACGCCGATCCCGCGCACCCTGCAGCTGGCTCTGACCGGCGTGCGCGAACTCTCGCTCATTACGACGCCGCCTGTAGACCGCCTGGCGGTGCGCACCTTCATTACGCCGTTCGATCCGCTCCTCATCCGCGAGGCGCTGCTGCGGGAACGCTACAGGGGCGGGCAGGCCTTCTACGTGGTGCCGCGTCTCGATGATCTCGGGGAGGTGAAGGCGTTCCTCGACAAGGAGGTGCCGGAAGCGAAGGTCGCGGTGGCGCACGGCCAGATGGCGGCGGGCCAGCTCGAGGATGTCATGACGGCCTTCTATGAGGGCCAGTACGATATCCTGCTGTCGACCACCATCGTCGAGTCGGGTCTCGATATTCCCACCGCCAATACGCTCATCGTCCACCGAGCCGATATGTTCGGCCTGTCCCAGCTCTATCAGCTCCGCGGACGCGTCGGACGCTCCAAAACCCGAGCCTATGCTCTATTCTCGGTACCGGCCAACAAGTCGCTGACGGTGCAGGCAGAGCGCCGCCTGAAGGTTCTGCAGACTCTCGATACTTTGGGCGCAGGCTTCCAGCTCGCCTCCCACGACCTCGACATTCGCGGCGCGGGCAATCTGTTGGGCGAGGAGCAGTCCGGCCACATCAAGGAAGTCGGGTACGAGCTCTACCAGCAGATGCTGGAGGAGGCCGTGGCACAGCTCAAGGCCGGCATCGAGGAGCCGACGGAGGACCAGTGGTCGCCCACCATCGCAGTCGGCGCGCCGGTGATGATCCCCGAGAGTTACATTGCCGACCTGCAGCTTCGGCTAGGGCTTTATCGCCGTCTATCGACCTTCGAGACCGACCAGGAGATCGACGCCTTCCGGGCGGAACTCATCGACCGGTTCGGGCCGGTGCCGTCCGAGGTGGACCAGCTTCTCAAGATCATGGCGATCAAGGTGCTCTGCCGTCGCGCCAATGTGGAGAAGGTGGATGGTGGGCCGAAGGGCATCATCATCTCCTTCCGCGACAATGCTTTCGCCAATCCGACGGGGCTCATTTCCTACGTGACGGAGCAGGCCTCCTTCGCGAAGGTGCGCCCGGACATGAAGGTCGTCTTCATTCGCGACGTCGAAACGCCGGACGAGCGCATCAAGGCCTCGACGACGATCCTGCGCAGCCTCGTGCGCATCGCCGAAAAGAAAGCCGCCTGATCGGGGAAGAGGCATGACCGAAGCCTGGGCCGTCGTGGAGAAGGGCGTCGTCATCGACTCAGGTGGAACGGATCGCGCCGTACCCTGGTGGAGCTTTACAAAGACCGTCCTCGCCGCTGCCGCCCTGGTGCTCGTCCGCGATGGCGTACTGGCGCTCGATGAGCCGCTGCCGGACCGGCCCTACACCTTGAGGCACCTGCTCCAGCACCGTTCAGGGCTGGCGGATTACGGCTGGCTCAAGAGCTATCACGAGGCGGTTGCGCGTCACGAAGATCCCTGGAGCGTGCCCGACCTGCTCAAGCGCACCGACATCGACAGATTGCGCTTCCCGACGGGCAAGGGGTGGGAATACTCCAATGTCGGCTATCTCTTTGTGCGGCAGTTGATCGAAACCGTGGGCGACGGCAACCTGAACGCTGCCCTGCATCGCCTGGTTTTCCTTCCCCTCGGCATCGAGGGGGCGAGCGTTGCGCTGGAAAGGTCCGATCTCGACGGTGTGGAGATGGGCAGCGCAGAGGCCTATCATCCGGGCTGGGTCTATCACGGGCTGTTGGTCGGTCCGGTTCAAGATGCGGCGCTCCTCCTCGACCGTTTCCTCGCAGGAAGCCTCCTGCACCCGGAACAGTTGAAGGACATGCTGATGCCCTACACCTTGCCGGGGCCGATCGGGAATCGGCCCTGGATGAAGCCAGGATACGGGTTGGGCGTGATGACGGGCGAAGCCACCGGTGGAATGCATGTGGCAGGCCACACAGGAGGCGGGCCGGGCAGCACCATTGCCGTCTATCAGGCATCATCGGCACAGCCGGCGCGGACAGCAGTCTATTTCGCCACAAGCGAGGATCAGTCTAGGACGGAAGGAAGAGCTTTCGAGCTCCTGGACAGGTAGCGGATCAGAGTTCGGGTGCAGCAACGGCCCGGACGCCGAGCTGGTTCTGGAGCATCGTGGCCGCTCCGTTCACGCCGCCCGTAATGATCACGGGTGTGCGGCTGGCCGCAAGGTTTCGGCGCAGGCGGCTTGCAAGCTCCAGGAACCGCCGCCGCTCCGACCAGTCGGCCTCCCGTGGCATCTGAACCACGACGGCCGCCGGGCGCGGAATGAGCGCAAGAACATCCTCGGCGGTCTCGTAAGGGGCTGTGACGCTGGCATAGCCCATGCCAGCGAGTTCCGCAGACAGAGCACAGTCAGGGGCGCGCTCGCCGTTGTCGACGACGATAACCTTCTGCATTCCGTTCATGGCAATACCTTGCGTTGAAACGCGGCACTCGAGACGAGGAGACACTCACCTCAACGCTCAAGCAGGGCTTTTGTTTCATCGGCTACATGAACGGCAGCGCAACGGGAGCCGCAGCAATGTTGCAGGATGACTCACTCCTGCTTACGCCACCACGTGTCGATATTGGCTCCGAAGAGAGGCGTGGCGGCCGGCCTCTGAACGCTGCTGTCATAGGCAAGCCACTGATCTCCCACATGGAACAGCGGAATGACATAAAGTCCGGATAGCAGAATCCGGTCCAGCGCCCTCACTGCGGAGACGAAATCCTTCCGGCTTCTTGCCTTGAGCAGCGCATCGATCATCCGGTCGATGGCTGGGGATTGGACGCCGGCACGGTTGAAGGAACCGCTTTGCTGTGCAGCCTTCGAGCCCCAGCGGTTGCGCTGCTCGTTGCCGGGCGAGGCCGTCGCAGACCAGGCCCACTGGATCATGTCGAAGTCGAATTCCGCCAGGCGCCGCCAATACTGCACATCGTCCACCAGCCGGACGTTGGCCCGGATTCCGATCCTTGAGAGGGACTGGGCGAGGTTCAGGGCAAGCCGTTCCTGCTGACGGGAATTCACCAGCATCTCGAAAGCGAAAGGCTCCCCAGTTTCCGACTTGCGAAGAACGCCGTTCTCGATCTGCCAGCCCGCCTGGCCGAGAAGTTCGAGCGCCCGGTGGGCCATGTCTCGGTCGCGACCGGATCCGTCGGGCGAGGGTGGCGACCAGCGCCCCTCGAGAATGTCCTCCCGAACCGCACCGGGGAAGGCGGCCAGGAGCTTTCGCTCTCGCTCGTCGGCGGGTTTGCCGGCAGACGAGAGGTCAGACCCGGCAAAGTAGCTGTCGGAACGGGTGAGCAGGTCGAAGAAGAGGTTGCGGTTCACCCACTCGAAATCGAACATATAGCCCAACGCCTCCCGCACCCGGGAATCGCTGAAGATCGGACGGCGGGTATTGAAGACAAAGCCGTTCATGCCCTTTGGCATGCGGATCGGCATGGTTTCGCGGACGATGCGTCCATCGCGGACGGATGGAATGTCGTATCCAGTCGCCCAGCGGCTGGGATCGCCTTCAAGCCTGAAGTCGTAGAGTCCGGCCTTGAAGGCCTCAAACAAGGTGTTGGCGTCGCGGTAGAAGTCGTACCGGATCTCGTCGAAATTATAGAGCCCGCGTGTGATCGGCAGGTCCTCGGCCCAGAAGTCGGAGCGGCGTTTGAGAACGACACGCTCGCCCGGCTTGACCTCCGTAATGACGTAGGGACCCGAGCCAATGGGAGGGGTGAGGGTGGTCTTGTCGAAGGCCTCCTTATCCGTGGCATGAGCTGGGAAAATCGACATCATAGCGATGATGAGCGGCAGTTCCCTGTCATTGGAGCCTGACAGGTCGAAGCCGATACGATGGGGATCGAGGATCTCGACGGCCTTCACCTGCCCGAAGCTCGAACGGTAGAAGGGCTTCCCGTGCTTTTTCAGGAGTTCGAAGGTGAAGTGGACGTCCTCGGCGGTCAGGGGATGGCCGTCGGAAAAGCGAGCCCTCGGATCGAGGTTGAAGGTGATGGAGCTCCGGTCATCCGGCATCTCTACCGAGCGGGCCACGAGGCCGTACATCGTGAACGGCTCGTCGGTCGAGCGCATCATCAGGCTCTGGAGCACGTATCGGGGGACTACGTCCGGGGCGACGCCAAGCACGATCAGCGGGTTCAGGCTGTCGAAGGAGCCCTGGAGGGCGAGGGTGATTCGGCCGCCTTTCCGGGCGCCGGGATCGGCATAAGGCAGGTGCCCGAAGTCGGGCGGCAAGGCGGGCTCCCCATGCATGGCGATGCCATGCCGCAGCGCCTCGGCCACGGGTGCGGCACTCAGGCCCACGCCTGTGAAGACGATCGCGCTTAAGAAGACAAGGATTCGTCCAAACCTGCTAACCATGGCATACCGGTGCGTAATGGCAGTTCCTGGGGAAATATTATAAAGAAAGTGGCCCCGTGCGACTGGAAACCTACCCCGTTAAAGGTTAAAGGAGCGCCGCATGTCATGTCTTCGCCTCAATCGGCAAAGAATGACCATCCCATTGCAGGTTGCGAACGCCGAACCATACGGCCCATTCAAAAGCCGGCCTTTCGAGTGAAGAGGAAGTAACATATGTCATTCGCGACACGCCTCGCGAGCCTGGGGGGGAGCCGTGGCCTTGCGACCGCTATGGCCCTTCTGGTGAGCGCACCCGTTCTTGCCCAGACCGCCCCGGCCCAGAAACCTGCTGCCCAGCCTGCTCAACAGGCCCAGCCGCAGCAGCCGGCCGGCCCCATGGTCGTCCAGGTGAAGGCCGAGCCTTCACAGCCGGAATGGACCAAGGTTTGCGGCAAGGATCAGAATACCCAGACCGAGATCTGCTACACCACCCGCGACTTCGTGTCTGACCAGGGCCAGCCGGTCCTGGCCATGGCCGTCTACGACGTGAAGGGCAAGCAGCCCCAGAAGGTAGTGCGCTTCGTGATGCCGCTCGGCCTGCTCCTGCAGCCGGGCCTGCGCTTCGCCGTCGACCAGGGTCAGGCGACTCCCGGCCGTTACGTCATGTGCCTGCCCAACGGCTGCTTCGCCGAGGCTCAGGTGAAGGACGACTTCATTGCCTCCCTCAAGAAGGGCGCGAATCTGAACGTCAGCGTCCAGAACCAGATGGGCCGCGAGATCACCTTCGCCGTTCCGGCTGCCGGCTTCGCCAAGGCCTTCGACGGTGCTCCGATCGACCCGAAGGTTCTGGAAGAGCAGCAGAGAAAGCTTCAGGAAGAGCTCCAGAAGCGCAGCGAAGAGATGCGCCAGAAGATGCTCCAGAGCAGCGGCGGCGCTGCGGCTCCCGCTGCCCCGGTGGCTCCCAAGCCGTAGGGCCTCAGAATACCGAATGGAAACGCCGGGCTCTTGGCCCGGCGTTTTCTTTTTGCCCTCAATGCGAGAGGATCGGCTTGGCCCGGTAGCCCCCACTCGGGTCCCGAACGAACAATTCGGGGATCATCGGGTTGCGCAGGGGCTCGCTCGAATCATCGAGCAGCAGGTTCTGCTCGGACACGTAGGCGATGTATTCGGTTTCCGCGTTTTCGGCGAAGAGATGGTAGAACGGCTGGTCCTTGCGGGGCCGCACCTCTTCGGGAATGGACAGCCACCATTCCTCCGTGTTGTCGAATTCGGGATCGACATCGAAGATCAGTCCCCTGAAATCGAAGACCCGATGCCTGACAACCTGGCCGATTGCGAATTTGGCTGAACTCGCTTTCATGAATCGCTTAACTCCTTGATCCGCATATAGAGATGCGGATCGGGATGTCAAAACCGCCGCCCGTCACGATCCGGAGAGCGCCGGTATGGGTGCGCCCGTGCCCGAGCTCTGCATTCTCGGTCTGCAAGCTTTCCCGAAGTTGGGATTGTCGTAAGGTTGGAACCTTGCCAGAAGAGGCTCCGCATCCGCTGCCGAGACCGACCTCGGACCCCGCCTGGAGCCTTCGATGTCCGAGTTGACCGGCCTGTTCAACCTGCTTGCGCCTTTTTTCGGTCTGATCGGCCTCGGTTTCTTTTGTGGCAAGACCGTCAAGCAGCCCGAGGCTGGGCTCGCCTGGATGCAGTTCTTCCTGATCTATGTGGCGCTGCCCTGCCTGTTCTACCGCCTGATCGCAGACAAATCCCTGGACCAGCTGACGAACTGGCCATTCGTCGCGGCGACGACGCTTTCAACCTTCTGCGCCTTCGCACTATCGTTCTCGGCCGGCTGGCGGCATACCAAGGACCTGCCGCAATCTGTCATGCAGGGCGTCGCCGGGTCCTATTCGAACATCGGCTATATGGGGCCTCCGCTTATTCTCTCCGCTTTAGGCGCGGCCGCAAGCGCGCCGGTCGTCCTGATCTTCGTTTTCGACAACCTGCTCCTGTTCTCCCTCGTGCCGCTTCTGATGTCGGTCGCGGGAGTGGAGAAACTCAGCCTTCCAGCGACGATCCGGAGGATCGTCTGGCGAGTGGCGACGCACCCGTTCAATGTGGCGACCGCCCTTGGCGTCACCGCCAGCTATCTGCATCTCGAGCTGCCGGCGGCGGCCGCCCAGATCGTGACCTGGCTCGCCGGGGCCGCCGCGCCCTGTGCCCTGTTCCTGCTGGGCGTGACCGTCGCCATACGCCCCCTGCGGCGCGTGCCCGGCGAGGTGCCGGCGCTCGTCTTCATCAAGCTGATCCTGCATCCGGCGCTGGTCTGGATCGTGCTGTCGGCCCTGGGCGGTTTCGGAGAGACCTGGACCTACGCGGCTATTGTCATGGCGGCTCTCCCGCCGGCGCTGAACATTTTTGTCATCTCGACCCAGTACAATGTCGGGGTCGAGCGCGCCTCGGCCTGTGTGCTGATCGGAACCCTCGTCTCAATGCTCACCCTGACGGGTGTGCTTTTCCTGATCAGCACAGGCGTTCTGCCCTACGACCTCTTTCCTTAAGCCGCCGACCTGTCCTGCATCAGCCTCGGCACGCCCACTCGGGGCAGCACGCCCTCGCGCATGATGGCCCGGCGCAAGGGGGCGATGTTGCTCAGCGCCAGAAGGCCGGCTCCCCGCAGGAAATCAGCCGGCAGAAGTCCCGTCAGAAGGGTACGGTTGAGCCCGTCTACGGCCGCCGTGCGCATGCGGACATCGAGATCCCGTCCGCTCTGATACTGCTGGAAGGCTGCGTCAGACCCCGGCTCGCGGCCGTCGTCGTGTGCGTCGACCACTGCGTCCCGCAAGGAGGCGACGTCCCGGAAACCCAGGTTCAGACCCTGCGCTCCAATGGGCGGAAAGACGTGAGCGGCCTCGCCGACGAGGGCGAGACGCCGAGACCAGTAGCGGTTTACAGACAACCCGCTCATGGGCACAACACCGCGCGGGCTGTCGATCCGCATTCCACCGAGATGCGAATGCGCCTGTTTCTCGATGGCGCGGGCAAGCGCCTCGTCGTCCAGAGAAACCAAATCCTGCGCCTCCTCGGGACTCGTCACCCAGACGAGGCTGGAGCGGCGGCCTGGCAGGGGGACCAGGGTGAAAGGTCCATGGCGGGTATGAAATTCTGTAGAGGTCTCGCGGTGATCCCGGTCATGGGCCAGGATCACGGTGAGCGCCGATTGGGGATAAGACCAGGTCCGAACACCGATGCCGGCGCTCTGGCGTAGCCTGGAGTTCCGCCCGTCCGCCGCAATGACGAGACCGGCACTGATGATCGTACCATCCGCCAGTGTGATGGAGGCGGCGGTCTCGCCAGCCTCGAACCCGTTCGCGTGTTGGGAAAACACCGTCAGGCCCTGATAGCCGGAGACAGCCTCCGCCAGTTTCTCGACCAGCGTCACATTCTCGATGTTCCAGCCGAAGGCGTCGAGGCCGATCTCCCGTGCGCCGAAAGAGGCCGGTGGCGGCCTGAAAAGGCTCCCTGTGTCATCAATGATGCGCATGGTTTCCAGCGGCGCAGATGCCGGCACAAGGGACGGCCAGACCCCAAGGGCCTCCAGAAACCGCACCGAACCGTTGAGAAGGGCAACCGTGCGCCCGTCGCGCCGGGCGTCAAGACTGCCGATCAGGGCCGTGCGGAACCCGTCGCGGGCGAACGCAAGGGCAGCGCTCAGGCCCACGGCTCCCGCACCGACGATGGCGATGTCATAGTGTTTCTCGGTCACGGATTTTCTCAAGCGTTAGGCTGTGGACGGTTTGCAGACTCACAATAAACCATGCATTCGGCATTGCCGACCTGTATCGCGCATCCCTATGATCGTTCCACAGGGGGATGAGGATCCGCAGGACGCCGCGTTCCAATTCGTCTTCAACGTTCAAGTCAGAGTCGTACTGCGTGAAGCCAGACGTTTCATCATCGGGGCCGCCTCTCGTCGAGTTGAGGGGGATCAGCAAGCGCTACGGCGATCTTCTGGCTAATGACGGCATCGATCTGGCAATCGAGCCCGGCGAGATCCATGCGCTCCTAGGCGAAAACGGGGCGGGCAAATCCACCCTGGTCAAAATTCTCTACGGCGTCATAGAGCCGAGCGCAGGCGAGATCCTCTGGGAAGGACGGCCTGTTTCGATTGCATCGCCGGTGGAGGCGAGGGCGCTCGGCCTCGGGATGGTCTTCCAGCATTTCTCCCTCTTCGACGAATTGACGGTCGCCGAGAACATCGCTGTTGCCCTGTCTGAAGAGTGGTCCCTGTCCTCCGTGCGCGGCCGCCTCGGCGAGATCAGCCGGACCTACGGCCTTGCCCTCGACGCGGACCGGGCGGTCTGGACCCTCTCTGCAGGCGAGCGCCAGCGCATCGAGATCGTCCGGTGTCTTCTCCAGAATCCGCGCCTGCTCATCCTCGACGAGCCGACCTCCGTCCTGACCCCTCAGGAGGCCGAGCGACTGTTCGAGACCCTGGACAAGCTGGCGGCGGATGGCTGCGCCATTCTCTACATCTCCCACAAGCTGGAGGAGGTGCGCCGCCTCTGCCGCCGCGCGACGATCCTGCGGGCGGGGCGGGTTGTGGCCACCATTGATCCGCGTGAGCGCAGCGCCAAGGAGATCGCAGCACTGATGGTGGGCGCGGAGGTCGGGGAAATCCGGGCCGACGCCCCGCATCGCGCGGATGGCGAGCTGCTGAACGTGTCGCATCTCTCCATGCCGCCGGCAGGCCTCCATGGCCAGGCCCTGACGGACATCGATCTTGTCGCCCATGCGGGCGAAGTCGTGGGCATTGCCGGTGTTGCAGGCAATGGACAGAGCGAGCTGTTCGCAGCGCTTTCCGGCGAGCGGACCGCCGGAAGGGCGGACGCCGTTGTCATCGCGGGTCAGGCCTGCGGCAACATGGGCATCGACGCACGCCGGAGGCTCGGCGCGGCCTTCGTCCCGGAGGAGCGGCTGGGCCATGCGGCCGCGCCGACCCACCGCCTGAGCGAGAATACCCTGATCTCCCATGCGGCTGCGGAAGTGAGCCGCTCGGGCTTCATCCTGCTCAATGCCGCCAGACGGCTCGCCCAATCGATCGTCAGGGGTTTCGACGTGCGAACGCCGGAGAACGATCCACCGGCGCGCAAGCTCTCCGGCGGCAACCTGCAGAAATTTGTGATCGGGCGCGAGATCATCCGGCGGCCGCGCCTCCTCGTGGTCGACCAGCCGACCTGGGGTGTCGATGCGGGGGCCGCCCGCCTTATCCGGCAGGCTCTAGTCGACCTGGCCCGCGAAGGCAGCGCCGTCGTCGTCATCAGCCAGGACCTTGATGAGCTATTCGAAATTGCGGACCGCATGGCCGTCATCCACCAAGGCCGCATGAGCCCGCTGAAGCCCACAGCCCAGTGGACCAAGGAGGCCGTTGGCCTCGAAATGATGGGCGTGGCACAGGCTCAGGGGGGCGCTCATGCGGTTTGAGCTCACGCCCCGCGCGAATGTCTCGCCCGTCGCACGGGCCCTGGCGCCAGTCGCCGCCTTCATCACGTCGTTCCTGATCGCGGGCCTCGTCATCTGGCTGATGGGCCGCTCGCCCATCGCCGCTTTCGAAGTTTATGTCACGCAGCCCCTGACAGACCCCTGGTCGCTGCAGGAACTCATCGTGAAGGCGACGCCGCTCGCCCTCATTGCCATCGGCCTGTCCTACTGTTTCCGGGCCAATCTCTGGAACATCGGCGCTGAAGGCCAGTATGTGATGGGCGCCATTTTCGGCAGTTGGCTCGCCCTTGCCACACACGGAACTGAGGCCGGATTCTGGGTTCTCCCCGCTATGCTGTGTCTTGGCATCATCGGCGGCGCCCTTTATGGCCTGATCCCGGCCTTCCTGAAGACCCGGTTCGGCGTTAACGAGATCCTGACCAGCCTCATGCTGGTCTATGTGGCGCAGCTGATCCTCGACTACCTCGCCCGCGGCCCCTGGCGGGACCCGAAGGGCTTCAACTTCCCGCAATCGGTCACCTTCGACCCGGCGGCGACCCTGCCGCCCATCTTGGAAACGGGTCGGGTCCATTACGGGGCTCTTTTTGCGCTCACCGCCATCCTTGTTACCGCCATCATCCTCGGCCGGACCCTCTTCGGCTACCGGCTGAAGCTTACGGGCGATGCTCCCCGGGCCGCGCAGTTCGCAGGTTTCAGCGCCAGGAGCACGACACTCGCCGTCTTCGCCATTTCGGGCGGGCTTGCGGGCCTCGCCGGCATCGTCGAGGTGTCCGGGCAGATCGGGCAGATTCAGCCGTCGATTTCTCCCGGATACGGCTTCACGGCCATTACGGTTGCCTTCCTGGGACGGCTCAATCCCATCGGCATTCTGGTTGCGGCCCTCGTCGTGGCGCTCACCTTCATCGGCGGCGAGAGCGCACAGATCCTGCTGCGCTTGCCGCTCGACCTGACCCAGGCCTTCCAGGGCATCCTGCTGCTGTGCGTCCTCGCGGCGGACGCCTTGGTGAGCTACCGCGTTCGCTTCGTGACAAGGGGAGGGGGCAAGTGACCACTTTCGAGGCCATCCTTCTTACCATCGTCACCGCATCGACTCCGCTGCTGATCGCCGCCATGGGTGAACTGGTGGCGGAGCGCTCGGGCGTCCTGAACCTCGGCGTCGAAGGGATGATGGCCATGGGTGCGGCCTGCAGCTTCGCAGCCGCCGTGACCTTCGACTCGACCCTGCTCGGCGTCTTCACCGGCATTCTGGCCGGGGCCCTGATGGCGAGCCTTTTCGCGCTCGTGGTTCTAGGTTTCGCCGCCAACCAGGTGGGCTCGGGCCTTGCACTCACCATTTTCGGGCTGGGATTGTCGGGTCTCATCGGCGCTCCCTTCGTCGGCGCCCGTCGTGATCCGGTGGCCCCCATAGAAGTCCCGGGACTAAGCGATCTTCCCTATTTCGGCCGCCTTTTTTTTGGGCAGGACCTTTTCGTCTATGCGTCAATCGCGCTCACGATCGTGGTCGCTCTCTACCTTGTACGGACCCGTTCCGGCCTGAGGCTGCGGTCCGTCGGCGAGAACCATGGCTCGGCCCATGCCCTAGGCCTGCCCGTGCGGAGAATCCGCTTTCTGGCAATCATTTTTGGAGGGGCCTGCGCCGGCTTGGCAGGAGCCTATCTGGCACTTGTCTACACCCGGTTCTGGTCGCCAGGCATGATCGCGGGCCGCGGATGGATTGCGCTTGCGCTGGTCGTTTTCGCAGCTTGGCGGCCTGCCTGGGTTCTCGTCGGAGCCTACATCTTCGGTGCAGCGACCGTGCTCCAACTCCACGCGCAAGCCGCCCAGTTCGGCGTCCCGTCCCAGCTCCTATCCGCCGTGCCTTATCTCGCCACGATCCTCGCGCTGCTGCTCCTGTCCCTCCGCCACGGACGGGCCATCGGCGCACCGGGATCTTTGGGTGCGCCGTTCGTGCCTGATCGTTAGGCAAATTGGCAAAATAGTGATCAGGTTGGCGGCCGTGAGCCTCTTGCGGTAAGTGTTTAGAACTGCGACGTAAGCCCGAACATCAACCAGGGGAGAGCCCATGTTTTCACGGACCATCTTCGGCGTTTTGGCAGGGGCCGCAGCCCTGGCCGTTGCAGCCGGCGGCGCTGTTGCGCAACCCAAGGACAAGGTCAAAGTCGGCTTCATCTATGTTGGCCCGGTCGGTGACCATGGCTGGAGCTACCAGCACGATCAGGGACGCCTCGCCATCGAGAAGGCTTTCGGTGACAAGGTCGAGACCACCTACGTGGAAAGTGTGCCGGAGGCCGATTCCGAGCGCGCCATCGAGCAGCTCGCACGCACGGGCCATGACCTGATCTTCACGACCTCCTTCGGCTTCATGGAGCCGACCCTCAAGGTTGCGAAGAAGTACCCGAACGTGAAGTTCGAGCATGCGACCGGCTTCAAGCGCGCCCCGAACCTTTCGACCTACGCGGCGAAGTTCCACGAGGGCCGCTACATCATCGGCCAGATCGCCGGAAAGATGACCAAGACCGGCACCATCGGCTATGTCGGGGCCTTCCCGATCCCGGAAGTGATTGCCGGCATCAATTCGTATTTCCTCGGCGCGCAGTCGGTGAACCCGAACGTGAAGCTGAAGGTCGTGTGGGCCAACACCTGGTATGACCCGGCCAAGGAAGGCGATGCCGCCAAGGCGCTCCTCGACCAGGGCGTCGACGTGCTCGCCCAGCACACGGACAGCCCGGCTCCGATCCAGGCCGCCGAGGCCCGCGGCAAGGTCGGCTTCGGTCAGGCCTCCGATATGGAGCGCTTCGCTCCGAAGGCCCAGCTCACGGCCATCGTCGACAACTGGTCTGACTACTACGTCGCGCGGACCAAGGCCGTCCTCGACGGCACCTGGAAGTCGGAGGACACCTGGGGCGGACTGGCCTCCAACATGGTGGTCATGACTCCCTACAAGAACATGCCCGACGACGTGAAGAAGATGGCCCAGGAGACCGAGGCTGCCATCCGGTCCGGCCAGCTCAACCCGTTCAAGTGTCCGGTCTATGGCCAGGACGGCAAGGAAATCGAGTGCAAGGGCAATGGCGCCCTTTCCGATGAGCAGGTGCTCGGCATGAACTTCTACGTGAAGGGCATCGAGGACAAGATCCCGCAATAAGCCTGCGGACCTCATTCGAGAATGGATCGGGCGGCCAAGCGATTGGCTGCCCTTTCCGTTCGGAGACCTATATCCACGGCTGGATTGAGGAGAGGATAAGAGGATGGCTGGAGAGGACGTGGCGGGGCTGGGTGCCGGTGATGTCCTCATCGCCGTGGACGTACAGTACGACTTCCTTCCCGGCGGCGCACTCGCCGTACCGGACGGGGATGCGGTGATCGAGCCCATCAACCGTCTGGCGCAGGCCTTCCGCCATGTGGTGATGACCCAGGACTGGCACCCGGCCGGGCATGCCTCCTTCGCTTCCAGCCACCCCGGCAAGCAGTCCTTCGAGATGGTCGAACTTTCGTATGGTCCCCAGGTGCTATGGCCGGATCACTGCGTTCAGGGTACACTCGGCGCCGAGATCTCGCGGGATCTTCACATCCAGCATGCCCAGCTTCTCATCCGGAAGGGATACAATCCGGCCATCGACAGCTATTCGGGTTTCATGGAGGCGGACCGACGGACTTCGACAGGGCTGGCGGGCTATCTGAGGGAGCGCGGGTTCCGCCGCGTCTTCTGCGCCGGACTCGCCACCGATTTCTGCGTTGCCTGGACCGCGCTCGACGCGAAGGCAGCCGGGTTCGAGACCTATCTGATCCAGGACGCCTCCCGGGCCATCGACACCAACGGCTCCCTTGCTCGCGCACTGCACGATCTGAACGCTGCCGGAGTACGGACGATCCGAAGTGAGCAGCTCCTCGCAAGCTAGCCTCCCGGTTCAGAATTGACCCTTCCTTCACCGAGGCGTGCCAAAGCTTAAGCTTAGCCTGGATACGCAACCCGGCCTTCGCATCTGAGCATTTGCGATTGGGCGCGGGAGGCCTTAAATCAGCCTCGACATCGAGAGGGGACGAGGTCCCTTCGCCGCTAGGATTTCAGCCTCATGGCCGTCGTTCTCGACCTCCTGAACAAGGACAACCGTCCCCGCCACCCGGAAAAGGCGCATCGGCCGGACCAGCCCGTTCAGCAGCGAAAGCCCGACTGGATCCGCGTAAAGGCGCCGGGATCGCCCAAATGGGCCGAGACGAACCGGATCGTGCGCGAGAACAAGCTCGTGACGGTCTGCGAGGAAGCTGGGTGCCCGAATATCGGCGAGTGCTGGGAAAAGAAGCACGCCACCTTCATGATCATGGGCGACACCTGCACACGGGCCTGCGCCTTCTGCAACGTGAAGACGGGCCTACCCGAGGCTCTCGACCCGAATGAGCCGGAAAACGTCGCCAAGGCGGTGGAGAAGCTCGGCCTCGAGCATGTGGTGATCACCTCGGTCGACCGCGACGACCTTGCTGATGGCGGCGCGCAGCACTTCGCCGACGTGATTCAAGCCATCCGGGCGCACAGCCCAAAGACTACGATCGAGATTCTCACCCCCGACTTCCTGAGGAAGCCTGGCGCGCTTGAGGTTGTCGTGGCCGCCAAGCCCGACGTGTTCAACCACAATCTAGAAACCGTGCCGTCCAAGTACCTGAAGGTCCGTCCCGGAGCGCGCTATTTCCACTCCATCCGCCTGCTGCAGCAGGTCAAGGAGATGGACCCGACCATCTTCACCAAGTCAGGCATCATGGTGGGGCTGGGCGAGGAGCGGAACGAGGTGCTCCAGCTTATGGACGACCTGCGCTCGGCGGACGTGGATTTCATGACCATCGGCCAGTACCTCCAGCCGACGAAGAAGCACCACCAGGTGATCCGCTTCGTGACGCCGGACGAGTTCAAGGCTTATGAAACCACCGCCTATGCCAAGGGTTTTCTCCTGGTCTCTGCGACGCCGCTGACGCGCTCCTCGCACCATGCGGGCGAGGATTTCGCCCGCCTGAAGGCGGCCCGCTTGGGCAAGATCGGCTGAACCACCGGATGGGGCATGCAGCGCATTCTCGTTATCGGCAGCCCCGGAGCGGGCAAGAGCACCCTGTCGCGCCGCTTGGCGGAGCGCCTCGGCCTGCCCCTCATTCATCTCGACCGTGAGTATTTCGGCCCCGGCTGGGCGATGCCCTCTCGGGAGGAGTGGCGGCAGCGGGTGGCGGAACTCGCCGCGCACCCGGCATGGGTCATGGACGGCAATTATTCGAGCACCTTCGATATTCGTGTGCCCCGGGCCACCGCCATCGTATGGCTGGACATGCCACGCTGGCGCTGCATGACCGGCGTGGTCCGCAGGGTCGCGGAGAATTACGGCCGGACCCGCGCCGATCTCGGGCCCGACTGCGTCGAGAAGTTCGACTGGTCTTTCATGCGCTGGATTTGGTCCTACCCCTACAAGATGCGGCCCAAGACCGCTCGCATGCTCCAGCGCCTGCGTCCGGACCAGCGCGCATTTATCGTTCGATCCCATTCCGAGATCCCGGCCCTCGAGGCCGAACTCGCATCCCGCCAGGAGGCCGCCTAGCTCATGCCGACCTTTCGCACGACGCGGATCGTGAAGCACACGCCGGCCCAGATGTTCGCGCTGGTCGCGGATGTGGAGCGCTATCCCGAATTCCTGCCCCTCTGCGAGGACCTGCGCATCATACGCCGGGTCCAGAGTGGGGAGGGGATCGAGATCCTCGTCGCGAACATGACGGTCGGCTACAAGGCTATCCGGGAGAGCTTCACCAGCCGGGTGACCCTCGACGACCCGCGCCGGAAGATCCAGGTCGAATATGTGGACGGGCCGTTCAAGTACCTCGAGAACCGTTGGACTTTCCGCGATGCGCCGGGCGGCGGCTGCGAGGTGGAGTTCTACATCAACTACGAGTTCAAGAGCTTTGCGCTCGGCATCCTGATGGGCAGCGTCTTCGACCGCGCCTTTCGCAAATTTGCGGAGGCCTTCGAGGAAAGGGCTGATATCGTCTATGGCGAGCCGTCACGGGCCCAGGCCTGAGATCAGCGGACGGCCTGCTCCAGAAGCGTGAGCGCATCCTCCACCGCCCGGCGACGTACGGTCTCGCGTCCGAGATCGCCATAGCGGCGCTCCAGGTGGATTGTCGGTGAGCCTTTCTTCGCTAAGCCGAAGTGCACCAGCCCAACGGGCTTGGATGCCGTCGCGCCGCTCGGCCCTGCGATTCCTGTGATTCCGACCGCCACATCGGCGTAGGAGTGGGCCAGTGCCCCCTCCGCCATTGCCCGCGCCACCGGCTCACTGACGGCGCCATGGGCCACGATGAGGTCGGCCGGGACGCCGACGAGCTCGGTCTTAGCCTCGTTGGAATAGGTGATGAACCCCCGCTCCACCACGGCCGATGACCCGGCGATCTCCGTCAGCAGGGCGGCCACGAGGCCCCCGGTGCAGGACTCGACAGTCGCAATTTTCAGGCCCTTCCCGGCATAGGCCTTCAGAAGGGCGGCCGCGCGGTCCTTCATTTCGGGCGTCATGGGCTTGTCTCCGGCAGGCGGATGGTCGCCGCGGCCTGCGCCGCGAGGCCTTCGCTGCGGCCCGTGAAGCCGAGCTTTTCCGTGGTCGTCGCTTTGAGCGAAACCTGATCGATCCGAAGCCCGCAGATCTCCGCGATGCGGTGGCGCATGGCCTCGCGATGAGGACCCAGGCGCGGCTTCTCGCACAGAAGCGTCGTGTCGAGATGGTCGACCAAGCCGCCGCGGCGGCGCACGAGAGCGATCGCATGAACCAGGAAGCGATCAGAGGACGCGCCGCGCCATTGCGGATCGCTCGGCGGAAAATGAGTGCCGATATCGCCGTCGGCGAGGGCGCCCAGAATCGCATCCGTCAGGGCGTGGAGGATCACGTCCCCGTCCGAGTGGGCGATGACGCCCCGGTCGTGAGGAATCCTGATCCCGCCGAGCCATACATGGTCGCCATCGCCGAAGGCATGGACGTCGAAGCCGGTGCCGAGACGGGTCACGTAAGCCATGGGAGAACCTTTCAGCCGCCGCTCGGCCTCATCGAAATCGGCGGCATGGGTGAGCTTGATATTGCCGGGCTCGCCCTCGAATACATGGACAGGCATCCCGGCCCACTCGGCCAAGGCTCCGTCGTCGGTAAAGTCGTTAAGGCGGGAGAGGGCAGCTTTCCGGTGTGCATTGAGGAGCGCTGCAAACCCGAAGGCCTGGGGTGTCTGAACCGCGCGCAGGCTCGCCCGGTCGGGCGTAACGACGACCGCGCTCTCTTCACCGATGACCTTGATGGTGTCCGTGACTGCAATACCCGGAACGGCCGCCTGCCAGCGCCGTCCGGCCTCAATGGCGCGGTCGAGGAGGTCCGCGCCTGAGAAGGGACGGGCTGCGTCATGGATAAGGACGATCTCCGGCGCGGTGCTGGCCAGAGCCTCAAGCCCATGCCGGACCGAATCCTGCCGGGTTTCGCCGCCATAGGCATGAGGTAGAAGACCTGTGAGCAACTCGCCCGAAATATCGTGGATGGCTTCCCGGTACAGTTCCTCGTCATCCGGGTGAATCACCACGATCGTACGGTCGATACGGGGGGGCTTGAGGAAAACTTCGAGCGTCCGGGCGAGAACCGTTTTGCCATCCAGGGGGCGGAACTGCTTGGGAACCCCTTCGCCGGCTCGGGATCCTCGACCTGCGGCAACGATGAGGGCGGCAACTGACATTGGGGAACGCTCTCCTGTGCCTGCTCTCCTAAGCGCGAGCCCGGGAGAAGGCAAATCTCGCCTCGGAAGGGCTTGCGTTGCGGCCTGAAATGGCTATCCATTAGGCACAATGAAAATTGATCAAAAATTAGGCGCGTCAGGATTTCACATCGGCTCGGTCGAGGTCGCCGCTGCTGCCGTCCTCGCACCTCTTTCCGGCGTGACCGATGTCGCTTTCCGCCGCATCGCCAAACGTCTAGGGGCAGGCCTCGTCGTATCCGAAATGGTGGCCTCCGACGAACTCGTCCAGGGCTCGGAAGAGGCGCAGCTCAGAGCGGAGGGGACGGGAATCGAGCCTCATGTAGTCCAGCTCGCCGGCTGCGAGCCGCGCTGGATGGCGGAGGCGGCCCGCGTCGCGGAAGGGGCGGGGGCACGCATCATCGACATCAACATGGGCTGTCCCGCGAAGCGCGTGATCGGGGGTTATGCCGGCTCCGCCCTGATGCGCGATCTCGACCATGCCTGCCGCCTCATCCAGGCGACGGTGCAGGCGGCGAATGTACCGGTCACCGTGAAGATGCGGCTCGGTTGGGATCAAGCCACGATCAACGCCCCCGAGCTCGCTCGGCGGGCCGAAACGCTCGGCGTGAAGGCCGTGACGGTCCATGGCCGCACGCGCCAGCAGTTCTACAAAGGCCAAGCTGACTGGAGCGCTATTGCACCGGTTGTCCGGGCCGTCAGCATTCCTGTGATCGCCAACGGCGATATCGGCACTCTCGACGATGCGAGGGCCTGCCTCTCGGCCTCCGGCGCAGTGGCCGTCATGATCGGCCGCTCGGCTGTCGGCCGGCCGTGGCTTGTCGGTCAGATCGGCGCGGCCCTGCAGGGGAGCGTCATGCCCGATCCCACGCCCAGCGAAATGACGGCTCTCGCCATTGAGCACTACGAAGGTCTCCTGTCGCTCTATGGCGAGAAGACCGGCATCCGCCATGCCCGCAAGCACC
Source organism: Microvirga roseola (assembly GCF_020866965.1). Lineage (GTDB taxonomy): Bacteria > Pseudomonadota > Alphaproteobacteria > Rhizobiales > Beijerinckiaceae > Microvirga > Microvirga roseola. The sequence continues at coordinate 11,456 of NZ_JAJATX010000024.1, read as the reverse complement.
TCGCGGCCTATGCGGATGTCGCCGCAGCTTCCGGCTTCCATGTCCCACCCACCGTCCGGACGGGGCTCGTAACATCCGAGGAGTCCGAGACCGTCATTGCGCTGTTGCGGCACGTCTATACCGAACGGAAGCGGGAGGCTGCCTGATGATGATGGGCATCAATGATCTCATCATGAATGCTCTGCCGCTTCCCGTTCTCACGGTGGGACCAGAGCACCGGGTCGTTCACGCCAATGCGGCGGCCGAGTCCTTCTTCGAGATGAGCCTGCGCATGATGCAGCGTCAGAAGCTCAGCGACATTCTACCCTTCGGCTCGCCGGTCATGGCGCTGGTCGAGGATGTCCGGCAGAGGGGCTCCAGCGTCAGCGAGCACCGGGTGGACATCGGCAGTCCGCGGCTTGGGCCGGAGCGGATCGTCGACGTCTTTGCGACGCCATTAGGTGACGACAGCGAGAATGTCATCGTCATGCTCCAGGAGCGGACCATCGCCGATAAGATGAACCGCCAGCTCACCCATCGCGGAGCCGCCCGATCGATCACGGCCCTCGGCGCGCTTCTGGCGCACGAGATCAAGAACCCGCTTTCCGGAATCAGGGGCGCCGCGCAACTCCTTGAGCAGTCGGCGGATGAGAACGACCGGCTCCTGACGCGTCTGATCTGCGACGAGACTGATCGCATCGTCAAACTCGTCGAGCGCATGGAGCTCTTCGGCGAAGAACGTCCGGTCGAGCGAGGTCCGGTGAACGTCCATGGCGTGCTCGATCACGTAAAGCGCCTCGCGCAGTCGGGGTTTGCCCGCCACATCCGCTTCGTCGAAAACTACGATCCGTCCCTGCCGCCGGTCCTCGGCAGCCGGGATCAGCTGATCCAGGTTATCCTGAACCTCGTCAAGAACGCAGCCGAAGCCATCGGGATCGATGCCATGGACGGCGAGATCACGCTCTCGACCGCTTTCCGGACCGGGGTGCGCCTCCAGGTTCCTGGCTCGCAGGAGCGGCTAAGTCTGCCCATCGAGCTCAGCATCAGCGACAATGGTCCCGGCATTCCGTCCGACCTGTTGAGCGATCTCTTCGACCCCTTCGTCACCACGAAGGTTTCTGGAAGCGGGCTGGGGCTTGCGCTTGTCGCCAAGATCGTCGGCGACCACGGCGGCATCATCGAGTGCGAGCCGGCTCCCAGACGGACAACCTTCCGAATTCTCCTGCCGATGCACCGCGCCAATGACGGGCGCGAAGCTGATTTGTGAGGCTCAAAGACCCATGCCCAGCGGACAGATTCTTCTCGCCGATGACGATGCCGCCATCCGGACCGTCCTGAACCAGGCCTTGTCGCGGGCGGGTTATGAGGTCCGCTCCACGAGCAATGCCGCCATTCTCTGGCGCTGGGTCTCTCAGGGGGAGGGTGATCTGGTCATCACTGACGTAATGATGCCGGACGAGAACGCCTTCGATCTCCTGCCTCGCATCAAGAAGATGCGGCCGGAGCTGCCGATCATCGTCATGAGCGCGCAGAACACCTTCATGACGGCGATCAAGGCTTCCGAACGCGGGGCCTACGAATACCTGCCGAAACCCTTCGACCTGAAGGAGCTTGTCGCCGTGGTCGGGCGGGCGCTTTCGCGTCCCCGCACTCTTTCCAATGCGAATGCCGCGCCCGAGAACGAGGACATTCCCCTCGTTGGCCGTTCGCAGGCCATGCAGGAGATCTACCGGGCCCTGGCCCGCCTCATGCCGACTGATCTCACCGTGATGATCACGGGCGAGTCCGGTACGGGTAAGGAGCTGGTGGCCAAGGCTTTGCACGACTACGGCAAGCGGCGGCAGGGACCGTTCGTCGCCGTGAACATGGCGGCAATTCCGCGAGAACTGATCGAATCCGAGCTCTTCGGTCACGAGAAAGGGGCGTTCACCGGGGCGACGGCGCGCAACACCGGCCGCTTCGAGCAGGCCGAGGGCGGCACGCTCTTCCTCGACGAGATCGGCGACATGCCTATGGAGGCGCAGACTCGCCTTCTGCGCGTTCTCCAGCAGGGCGAGTACACGACCGTCGGCGGTCGGGTGCCGATCAAGACCAATGTCCGCATCGTGGCTGCGACGAACAAGGATCTCCGCGTCCTCATTCAGCAGGGCCTCTTCCGGGAAGACCTGTATTTCAGGCTCAATGTCGTTCCCCTGCGCCTTCCGCCCCTGCGCGAGAGGGTCGAGGACATTCCCGACCTCGTGCGTCACTTCTTCGTCCTGGTGGAGAAGGAAGGCCTTTCCCGCAAGCAGCTTGATGTCGAGGCCATGGACCGGCTCAAGCGTTATCGCTGGCCCGGCAATGTCCGCGAGCTGGAGAACCTCGTGCGCCGGCTCGCGGCGCTCTATCCGCAGGACACGATCACCGGCGCCATCATCGAGGCTGAGCTGGATGCCCAGCCCCTGCTGCCCACCCAGCCGGCGGTTGCTGCCGGCAAGACGGCTCCCGCTCCGCAGACTTCCGAGGGACTGTCGGACGCCGTCGAGCGGCATCTGGCGGAATATTTCTCTGGCTTCAGGGACACGCTGCCGCCACCGGGCCTTTATCACCGGATTTTGCGAGAGATCGAGGGGCCGCTGATCGGGGCGGCGCTGGCGGCAACGAGGGGCAATCAGATCCGCGCTGCGGAGCTTCTCGGCGTCAATCGCAACACCCTGCGGAAGAAGGTCCGAGACCTGGAACTGACGGTTATGCGGACAAACAGGTGACAGGCTGCGGCGCTGTAATAATTTGACCACAGTGTTGTGTTGGTGCATCACCCTTTAGAGGGTGCTGGAAACGACGGTGCCCAATCTTGCGGGGCCCGTCTTGATCAACCAGGACATTCACTCACATCGCCAGACCTCTGAGCCGACGCAGAGCAGCCTTACCTGGATCGGCTATGCAGCCGTGCTCACGGCCCTTGCCTCGGCGCTTGCCACCTTCCTGATTTTGGCAGGCGCGACGCCGATCCTGCCGACCCACAACGTCGTCATGTGGGTCTTCATCCTCAACGGCGTTCTCATTCTCCTCCTGATCGGCATTGTCGCCTGGAAGGCGCGCAAGCTGGTTCGTGAAAGGCGGGCGGGGGCGGCAGCCGCCGGCCTCCATGTCAGAATCGTCGGCCTCTTCAGCCTCGTGGCGGTTCTGCCGGCTATCCTCGTAGCCGCTGTGGCGACGGTGACCCTTGAGCGTGGCCTCGATCCCTGGTTCACGGGCTCCCTGAAGGAACTGGTGTCCAACACGGTGGCCATCGCCCATTCCTACCGCGAGACACAGTGCAGATCCCTCGCCCGCGAAACGCGGCTCATGGCGGCCGACCTCAACCGGGCAAAGGTCCTGTACGACGCCGACCGCAAGCTCTTCCGGGATTTCGTGAATTCCCGGGCCACTTTCCTCGGCTTCCCGCTCGCCATGATCCTGGAGCCTAACGGCACAGTCGTCGAGAAGTTCGAGGCGAAGCCCCTGGAAGGCGTGCCGCAGCCGACCCAGGAGGACCTGGCGGAGGCAAGCACTCAGGAAGCCCTCTGCCTTTTTCCGCGAACCGGCAACATTTTCCGATCCGCCCTGAAGCTGGAGGCGCATGGGGGGCGCGTGCTCTATGTTGCCCGCGAGGTCGATCCCCGCGCGGTCGAGTTTCCTGCGGTAGCGGAGGCCGGCGTCGCGTTCTACGAGGCTCTCGATCAGAAGAAGGCGGGCATTCAGGTCGCCTTTGCGTCGATGTTCACCCTGATCGCTCTGATCGTCCTTCTCTCGGCCATCTGGTTCGGGCTCAATTTCGCAAACCGGCTCGTCGCGCCGATCCGCCGCCTGATCCATGCGACCGACCAGGTGGCGACGGGCAACTTCTATGTCCAGGTGCCGATCCGGCGCGGTGAGGGGGATCTCGGCCATCTGGGCGAGACCTTCAACAAGATGACCTCGGAGCTACGCCGCCAGCATGACGGGCTGACCGCCGCCAGCGATCTCATCGACCGCCGCCGCCGCTTCACCGAAGCGGTTCTCGCCGGCGTCTCGGCCGGCGTCATCGGCATCAACGTCCGAGGCCAGATCACAATCGTCAATCCGTCCACCGAAGCCCTGCTCGGCACCTCACGGGAGGAACTTCTCGGACGGCCGATCACGATGATCCTGCCCGAGGTCGCCAGTCTCGTGGAAGAGATGAGCCAGGGCCGACAGCGTCTGATGCAGCAGCAGATTCAACTCTCGCGACACGGCAAGGAGCGGACCATCAATGTCCGCGTCACCAGCGAGCAGGCGCGCAGCAAAGAGCGGGACCTGGTGATCACGCTCGACGACATTACCGATCTCGTCACGGCTCAACGAACCTCCGCCTGGGCGGATGTGGCCCGCCGTATCGCCCACGAGATCAAGAATCCGCTCACCCCGATCCAGCTCTCCGCAGAGCGCATCCGCCGGAAATACGGCAAGGTCATCACCACGGACAGGGAGGTCTTCGACCAGTGCACTGACACCATCGTGCGGCAGGTAGACGACATCAAGCGCATGGTGGACGAGTTCTCCTCCTTCGCCCGCATGCCGAAGCCGACCATCGGGAATGAGGATCTTGCCGAGACAATCCGACAGGTTGTCTTCATGATGCGGATCGCCCATTCCGAGATCCGGTTCACCGATCAACTCCCGCAAGGAGCGGTCGTCGCGCCGTTCGACCGTCGCCTTCTGTCACAGGCCTTTACGAACATCGTCAAGAACGCCACCGAGGCGATCGAGGCGGTGCCCGAGGCCGAGCGGGGGCAGGGGGAGATTTCGGTGATCCTGGACAATACCCATCCCGACTACCTGATCATTGCCGTGACCGATAACGGCAAGGGCTTCCCGGTCGAGGGCCGGCAGCGCCTGCTCGAGCCTTACATGACGACCCGCGAAGGCGGCACTGGCCTTGGTCTTCCGATTGTCGCGAAGATCCTGGAGGACCATGGGGGGGGAATGGAGCTGGTGGATAATCCGAACGGACGGGGCGGGCAGGTTCGCATGTGGATACCGAAGACGAAACAGGTTGCGCTGGAGGAGGCATCCGTTGCATCCACCATCCGCAACGACGCACGTAGGGCAAGCCAATGAGTGCTGACATTCTCGTCGTCGACGACGAAGCCGACATCCGTGAACTCGTAGCGGGCATCCTGGAGGATGAAGGGCACCGCACACGCACGGCGGGCACCTCGGACGAGGCTCTGGCCGCGATCGAATCACGCCGTCCGCATCTGGTCTTTCTGGATATCTGGCTGCAGGGCAGCCGCCTCGACGGACTCCAGGTCCTCGACATCGTCAAGGCCCAGCATCCGGATCTGCCTGTCGTCATGATCTCCGGCCACGGCAATATCGAGACGGCCGTATCGGCCATCAAGGCGGGAGCCTACGACTTCATCGAGAAGCCATTCAAGGCGGACCGGCTAGTTCTCGTGGCCGAACGGGCGCTGGAGGCCTCCCGGCTCAAGCGCGAGGTCCGCGACCTGCGGGCTCGCTCCGTGCAGGCGACCCGCATTGCCGGAAAGTCCATCGTCATCAACCAGCTGCGCCAAGCGGTCGAGCGGGCTGCGCCGACGAACGCGCGCATCCTCATCACCGGCGCCCCGGGCTCGGGCAAGGAGCTGACTGCGCGGACGATCCATGGCCTGTCGGCCAGGGCCAACGGGCCCTTCGTGGTCCTGTCGGCTGCGACGATCACGCCAGAGGTCATGGAGGCGGAACTCTTCGGGACCGAAGGCGAGGAGGGCAGGGGGCGCAGGATCGGCGCTCTCGAAGAGGCCCACGGCGGGACACTCTATATCGACGAAATCGCGGACATGCCGCGCGAGACGCAGAACCGGATCCTGCGCGTTCTGGTGGATCAGAACTTCCAGCGCGTGGGCGGCACCACCCGGGTTCATGTGGATGTGCGGATCATCTCTTCCTCGAGCCGCGATCTGCCGGCGGAGATCGCGGCCGGGCGCTTCCGCGAGGATCTCTTCCACAGGCTCGGGGTCATTCCGATCCGTGTGCCGTCCCTGGCCGAGCGGCGGGAGGACGTTCCGGAGCTGATCGAGTTCTTCATGGAGCAGATCTCGTCCACCACGGGCCTGCCCAAGCGCCGGATTGCCGAGGACGCGATGGCGGTGCTCCAGTCGCATGATTGGCCCGGCAATGTACGTCAGCTCCGCAACAACGTGGAGCGGCTCATGATCCTCACATCTGGCGATCCGGATGCGGAGGTCACGGCCGACATGCTACCCTCCGAGATCGGCGCACTCGTCCCGACGACCCCTGGAGGCTCGGGGGGCGAGAAGCTCATGAGTCTGCCTCTTCGCGAGGCTCGCGAGATCTTTGAGCGCGAATACCTGCTAGCACAGATCGCCCGGTTCAGCGGCAACATCTCACGCACGGCGGAATTCATCGGCATGGAGCGCTCGGCCCTCCATAGAAAGTTGAAATCCCTGGGAATCGGCGGCTGAACGGCCAGTCCGAAGCAGGGAGGCGGCGTTCGTCCACGGGTTGAAGCGTCGATTCCCATCCATAGGAATAACGGTCCTCTCCTCCATCCACGGGAAAATCAGCTCGGAGGGGGTAGAATAGCCATGTCCCCCTTGTCTTCCCGTGGGCTTCGCCCTGTAATAAGCGTGCCGGTCAGCGACCGCACGAAAGCGGACAACCATATACAGGCGGCCCAATAGCCAAGACCGGCGGCGATGGGTTGGCGAGGCAACTTCAATGGCGGGCGATCGCGCGCAGAACCTCCAGGACACGTTTCTCAACTACGTCCGAAAGAATAAGATTCCCCTCACGATCTTCCTTGTAAACGGCGTCAAGCTGCAGGGAGTCGTCACATGGTTCGACAACTTCTGCGTCCTTCTGCGCAGGGATGGTCACTCCCAGCTGGTTTACAAACACGCCATTTCCACCATCATGCCAGGACAGCCCGTCCAATTGTTCGACCAGATCGACGAGGCTGGCGAAAAGGCCTGAGGTGACGGAACCGAAAACTCCGGGGGAACATCGTCTCGCACAATTGGCCGAACCTGAGAAAGAGGTTGCGGCTGGTACGCGGACGCTTGTCGTCGGCCCTTACCTGACGCGCAGGCGGCGGGCTTCCGTCGCCAGCGATGGCGAGGATGCCAACCCGCGTCCTCCTGAGGCGCGCCTCGACGAGGCGACGGGCCTGGCCGGAGCCATCGATCTCACGATCGTCACATCTTTGATTGCGCCTTTGTCGTCACCCCGCCCGGCCACCTATATCGGCAGCGGCAAGGTCGACGAACTCGCCGCCTTCATCAGGGCAGAGGAGATCGGCCTAGTCGTCATGGACTGCGCGCTCAGCCCCGTGCAGCAACGCAATCTGGAGAAGGCCTGGGGCGCCAAGGTCATCGACCGCACTGGCCTCATTCTTGAAATCTTCGGCCGACGTGCCCGGACCAAGGAGGGAACACTCCAAGTCGAACTGGCGCATCTGTCCTACCAAAAGGGGCGTCTGGTGCGCTCCTGGACCCATCTCGAACGCCAGCGCGGCGGCTTCGGCTTTCTCGGCGGTCCCGGCGAGACGCAGATCGAGGCGGACCGGCGGCTGATCCAAGAGCGCATGAACCGGATCGAGCGAGACCTCGAAGGCGTCGTGAAGACCCGCAATCTGCACCGGGTCAGCCGGAGGAGGGTGCCTTATCCGATCATTGCACTCGTCGGCTACACTAATGCCGGCAAGTCGACCCTCTTCAACCGCATGACCCAGGCCGAGGTGCTGGCCGAGAACATGTTGTTCGCCACCCTCGATCCCACATCCCGCGCCATCGAGCTGCCGCATGGCGAGAAGGCGATCCTGTCGGATACGGTCGGGTTCATCTCAGACCTGCCGACCATGCTCGTCGCTGCCTTCCGCGCGACGCTGGAGGATGTGGTCGAGGCCGATATCCTGCTCCATGTTCGCGACGTCTCCCATGGAGAGACAGAGGCCCAGGCCGGCGATGTCGCCGTCGTTCTGCGGGAGCTCGGAATCGATCCCGACGATACGAGGCGGATCATCGAGGTCTGGAACAAGGCCGATCTCCTTCCGCCTGCGGATCATGACAGGCTCGCGGCGACCTCCGAGCGGACAGGCGAGGAGAGGCGGCCTATCCTCATCTCGGCCCTGACGGGTGAAGGTGTGCCGGAACTGCTCTCGACCATCGAGCAGCATTTGGCCCTCGGACGCCTGACCTATGAGGTCGACGTGGCTCCGGAGGACGGGCAGGGGCTTGCTTGGCTCCATGAGAATACGGAAATCCTGAGCCGCGAGACGAAGGAGAACGGACATTCCGTGCTGCACGTCCGGCTGGTCTCCGGCAAGGAGCCGCGTTTCCTTAACCGGTTCCCGCAGGCCCGGGTCCTATGAGGATGCGCCGGGCTCCCGCTCGGCGTGCTTGGCCTGGACCCACAGCGATTCCATTTCCTCCAGGGATGCTTCCTCAAGACTTCTGCCTTGTGTCTTCAGGGCCTGCTCGACGGCCCCGAAACGCCGCTCGAACTTGGCGTTTGTCCGCCTCAGGGCATGTTCAGGATCGATGCCGAAATGGCGGGCGAGGTTCGTCACCGAGAAGAGCAGATCCCCGATTTCGTCCTCAATCCTATCTCTTTCGCCAGATGAAGAGGCTTCTTTAACCTCCTCAAGTTCCTCGTGAATCTTGTCGATTACCTGAACCGGATCCGGCCAGTCGAAGCCGACCTTAGCGGCCTTGGCGGTGAGCTTCTGGGCGCGGGTCAGCGCGGGTAGGGTGGCTGGAATACCTCCAAGGAAGCCGGCTTCATGCGCTTCCGGCTCGAGACCCATCTTCTCCCTAGCGGCGCGGCGTTCCTGCTTTTCTTCGCGCTTGATCGAGTCCCAGAGGCTTTTCACCTCTGCCGGAGACAAATCCTTCGCGCTTCCAAAGATATGGGGGTGACGCCGAATGAGCTTGCGCGTGATGGCCTCCACCACATCCGGGAAGGCGAATGCCCCCTGTTCCTCGGCCATCCGGGCATGGAAGACGACCTGGAGCAGCAGGTCGCCGAGTTCGTCCTTGAGATCGGCCAGATCGCCGCGCTCGACGGCATCCGCCACCTCATAGGCTTCCTCGATCGTATAAGGCACGATGGACGCGAAGTTCTGCTCCAGATCCCACGGGCAGCCTGTGTCAGGCGTGCGAAGGGCCGCCATGATCTCCAAGAGCCGCGCGATATCGGAAGAAGGCTTCATGAGGGGCTCCCTGGTCGTCACGGCGCTTCATAGCCCGGGCCCGCTCACCCAAGCCAGCGGGAATTGCCCCATAATCTGCGGAATCAGGCTATGAAGGCCTACAGAATTCGAACCCAGAAGGATGGAGAGCACATGAAAGCGCGGGTGAAGCTGGTCGATGGAATGATGTTTGTTGGCGAATCCGGCAGCGGTCACGCGGTGGTCATGGACGGAGCGCCGGAATATGGCGGGCGCAATGTCGGAATCCGCCCGATGGAGATGCTGCTCATCGGGCTGGGAGGCTGCACGGCCTTCGACGTGGTCCAGATCCTGCGCAAAGGCCGCGAGGACGTGACGGACTGCGAGGTCGAGGTCACCGCCGAGCGGGCCGAGACAGACCCGAAGGTCTTCACCGCAATTCATGTCGATTACCGTGTGAAGGGCAGGGACCTTGCACCGGCCAAGGTCGAGCGCGCCATCGAGCTGTCCAAGGAAAAGTATTGCTCCGCCTCGATCATGCTGGGAGCAGTGGCCAAGATTACCCACAGCTGGACGGCAGTCGATGAGGATTCCGCGCTAGAAGCGACTACCTAAAGAGCGCAGGCCAGCCTAAGTTCACCCGTCCTGACCCGGCTCATGGCCCAGGAGACAATGATGAAGCTCTTCTTCACAGAAGCCCAGCTCTCCCATCAGCCCAAGCAGTACATGGTCCACGGCCGGATCGTCGAGCCGTTCGAAAACCCGAACCGGGCAACGACGCTCGTCGACGCCCTGACCGCGCTGGGGCTGACCAGAACGGAGCCTCAGGATTTCGGCCGGGACGCCATCCTCAAGGTGCATGCCGATCATTACGTCGCGTTCCTGGAAGAGGCCTACGACCGCTTCATGGAACTGCCGAACCACGGTCCGGAAGTCCTGCCGAACGTCCATCCTTACCAGGGGGCCAGCAGCGCTTTCGTGGAACGCGGCATGCCGCGGACAACAGGCATTCTCGGACGCGCGGGCTGGTATATCGGCGACATGTCCTGCGCCATCATGGATGGAACCTACGGGGCCGCGTACGCCTCGGCACAGACCGCCATCGCGGGGGCCGAGGCGGTGCTGGCCGGAGAGCGAGCTGCCTTTGCCCTGTGCCGACCGCCTGGCCACCATGCCTATGCGGACCGTGCCTCGGGCTTCTGCTTCTTCAACAATGCCGCCATCGCTGCGGAGGTGTTCCGCCGTCATTTCAACCGTGTCGCCATCGTCGACTTCGACACCCATCACGGAGACGGCACCCAGGCGATCTTTTATACGCGCGATGACGTTTTCTACGGCTCGGTCCACACGGACCCTTCGGCCTATTACCCGCATTTCGCCGGCTATGCGGACGAAACCGGCGCCGGGCCGGGCGAGGGCGCCAACATCAACCTCCCGTTGGCGCAGGGCGCGACCGACGAAGCCTTCATCGATGCCAACCAGCGCCTGGCGCTGGCTGTCCAGGGCCATGGAGCCGAGGCGCTCGTCCTATCGGCGGGCTGGGATGCGCATCAGGACGACCCGCTCTCCAAGCTCAAGGTCACGTCGGACGCCTTTGCGCGGATCGGCGAGATCTGGGGCAAGACCGGCCTACCGACCCTGATCGTACAGGAAGGCGGCTATTCGCTGGCCGCTGTCGCCGAAGCCGCACCGACCTTCATCCAGGCCTTCAGGGCGAATGCGGCCGAGTGAGTTCGGACGAGGCGAACGACGGTACCTTACTACGAGCGGGATTTCTGAGGAGACGCAGCATGGACCGATTCACTGGTGGTTGCCTGTGCGGCAGCGTCCGAATTGTGGCCTTGGGACGCCCATACAGGGTCGGCCTTTGTCATTGTCTCGACTGCCGCAAGCATCATGGGGCCGTATTTCACGCTTCTGCGATTTTCCCTCAGGATGCGGTGACGATCGACGGCGAAACACGCGACTATGCCGGGCGTCATTTCTGTCCCCGTTGCGGCTCATCCGTTTTCGCACGCACCGCGGACGAAATCGAAGTGAGCCTGGGATCCTTGGACGCCCCTGACCAACTGATGCCAACCTACGAACTCTGGACCGTCCGCCGCGAGTCTTGGCTGCCGCTGTTTCCGCTTATGAGACGGTACGAGCGTAATCGTGAAGCCACGAGCCGCTTTGAGGAGTAGGTGACAGAGATGGTGTGCGAAGGCACCGTTGCGAGGGGGGCGAGACGCGAAGCCCCATAGATAATGTCATTGCAAGGTAGAAATGGCACTCAGCGTGCAAAGTAGAAATGACACCAGTGTAT